>JAQVVM010000016.1 GCA_028698995.1 Bacteroidales bacterium | reverse complement strand
TGCTGAAGGAAACAATAACATCATTCAAACTTTCTTAAGAAATAACAGAGGTTCAAGAAATTTAGATTTTTTCTACTTCAGATTATCTCAATTCTTATCTTAGCACATCAAATAAAGAAAAAGCCTATTGCCAAAAGTGTAAACTATCTTAACAATAAGGAAATTTTTGTTTCATTATTCTTTTTAATTTTGCAAATTAAATCATTTAAAATATATTATGGGAAAGCACATTATAAGCAGTGAAAAGTTGGTTTTTGATCAGGTAAGGACTATTTTGCAACAGGGATTAAAAATCGAACTTTCAAAGGATTCGGAGGACAGAATTATTAAATGTCGTCAATACCTCGATAAGAAAATTTCCTCTCAGATTGAACCAATATATGGAGTTACAACTGGGTTTGGTGCTTTGTGCAACCATTCCATATCAAAAGAAGACTTAGGTTTGTTGCAAAGAAATTTAGTTGTTTCTCATGCCTGTGGTACTGGGGATGAGGTTCCTGCTGACATTGTTAAATTAATGTTATTATTAAAAGTACAATCTCTTTCTTATGGCTATTCGGGTGTCCAACTTAAAACTGTTCAGCGTCTGATAGATATGTTTAATCATGATGTTATTCCTGTGGTCTATCAATTAGGTTCACTGGGAGCTTCAGGAGATTTATCTCCATTAGCACACATGTCCTTACCTCTTCTAAATCTGGGAGAAGTAATTTATGAAGGGGAAAAATATCCTGCAAGTATTATCTGTGATAAATTTGGTTGGGAGCCTATTGACCTTCAATCAAAAGAAGGTCTTGCTCTTCTCAATGGCACACAGTTTATGAGTGCTTATGGTGTTTTCTGTCTTTTGAAAACATTTAAGTTGTCTCAATTAGCGGATATTATTGCATCCTTATCATTAGATGCTTTTGATGGAAGGATAGAACCATTCAATGAATTGATTCAAAAAATTAGGCATCATAAGGGGCAGATGCAAACAGCCCAACGAATAAACAAATTACTGGAAGGAAGTCAGTTGATACATTCCAAAAAAATTCATGTACAAGATCCTTACTCATTCAGGTGTGTACCACAGGTTCATGGGGCCTCAAAAGACTCCATAAATTATGTGGCCTATGTCTTTTCTAATGAGATAAATGCAGTAACAGACAATCCAACCATATTTCCTGATGAAGATTTAATAATTTCAGCCGGTAATTTTCATGGACAGCCTCTTGCATTAGCTTTCGACAATCTATGTATTGCTCTTTCAGAACTGGGAAATATTTCCGAAAGACGCACATATCAATTATTGTCAGGGAAAAGAGGACTTCCTGCTTTTTTGGTTGCTCATCCGGGACTCAACTCAGGGTTTATGATTCCTCAATATACTTCGGCATCCATAGTAAGCCAGAATAAACAGCTATGTACACCTTCATCCGTTGATTCAATAGAGTCTTCACAGGGACAAGAAGACCATGTAAGCATGGGAGCCAATGCTGCAACCAAAGCGTATAAAGTAGTGATGAATCTAGAAAGGATTCTTGCAATTGAACTTTTCAATGCTGCCCAGGCGCTTGAATTTAGAAGACCCATGAAATCGTCCCCTTTTATTGAAAACTTTGTTTCTGAATACCGCAAGAATGTCCCATTTCTTAAAAACGATGATGTGATGTACACACATATACAAGCATCTATCGATTTCTTGAACAAGGTACAGATTAATATCCCAACAGCTTTACAAAAAGGGGTTTAAAAAAGGCTAAGGAGCTAAAGTAAATCTCAGGCTAAAACCGGCATTTGTATTTGAGTTTGGAAATATAGTAGATACAAACGGGTCGGTAATAATTCTGTCATAAAACAACCGAACCATCAAGTTGGTATCTATCATATAATCTACAGATACGTTAATGGAAATGATTCTTTGTCCTGTAGAAATCTGATCAAAATTTTCAACAAGCTTTCGTAGAACTGTTTTGTTTTCTCTTATTGATAAATCGGCTCTCATGTTCAAGTCACTTTTCATATTGCGAGACCGGTTACCGGTATTGATTGAAAACTCAACATCGGGAATACGGTAGCCAGCACCAATAACATACTCATCACTTTTGGTTTCTGTCAATTGGTTATTGGCAAAACTCATAGCCAAATTACGACTTTTCTTTATTTCAAATTTGGTAATAAGACTGTTGTGCCATGTCATATCAAAACTTATAAGGGGACTATACTGTTCAGAAATTGAAATCTGATTGATTTCTGACTTAGCAATGAAGTTATCAATAAGGTCTTTTGCTGTGGGATGGCCGAATTCATCTTCTCTATACTGAATATTTGATGTGAATGACCCAACGTTGTACGAAGACCTGTATGCATGTGAAAGCCTTAATGTTTGCAGATATTTTGCAATAAATTTAATTTTAGTCAGTCCATCATAAGTAATTCTCCAGTTTGGTAAAGGAATCTTCGGGAATGTACTCAAGTCAGATGATTTTGGATTGGCACCGGTATAAGCAGCAAGAAATGCGGGAATAAGCACTTCTTGTGATGTTGGACCATATCCGGTTGGAAATCCAGTTGTATCAACATATTGTCCGTCCCAGTTTGGATTTTCCTGAGCCAGTCTGTTTGCAATTTCAATACGGTAGTTTTTAAATGCTTCAAAAGTTTCAGAAGCATGGGTTTCTTTATCCTCGGAATCCCATGCTGTGTTCCAAGTAATATATGAAATGCTGAAGTTTCCTGTTTCCATCGGAGAAAAAGTTTTAAATTCTCCGGTTGCATCTGCTTTAAAATACTCCGTTTTGTTAACAGATTCGTTTCTGTTTGCAGTCAGCTCAATCCGGAAACCAGGTAATGGCTCAATAGTACTGCGGGCGGAAAGAGTTTTGGTGTGGGTTGTTACGAAAGGAGAATTGAAAAGGGTATCAGCTGTAAGCCACCCTCCTTTGACAGCATCACCCCTAATGTCCCTTTGTCCTCCGAAAACGAATTCTGAACCAGGAGCCATGATGTTCCAATCTTGTCCTAAGGCAACCGGTGAAGGCAAAAAGCCGGGCATAAGTGTACCGTTATTTTCGGAATAATTGATGCTGGCATTTTTAACAGCCATGAGGATTTTAAGTGTATTATCAATAATTATTTTTGCAATCGATTCTTTTTGGGTTGAATCACTGTTTTCAACTTCTTGAGGTTGAATGGGAACCCTTCCGGGTTGTTGTGTCCGTACCGGTTGATTTAATTTCTTGAGGTATGGAACCATGTTGTAAAGAGAGGTCATGTTGGCATTCAGGTTCAACTGTTTATTGTTGGAATTCTGAATTGTGTTACCCAGTTCAATAGTTGAAAGTGGTGCTGCTGCCCAATTAAAAGTACCTGTGTAACGAGCATTTGCTGATACCCAGTTAAGGAGTGGTAATTTGTTAATAGGAATATTGTAGTTTGCATTCAAAGTTTGATTGTAAGAGGTAATTCGACCAAAATCTTTGATGTTGGAAATAATGGTGTCGCGTTTTTGATTATAGTCGTCATCGTCTTTGTCTATTCTGCCTTGTGGCTCATCAATCCTTGCCGTAGCCATGGCTGCAAAATCAAAATTAAGGGAGCGTGTGAGGTCAAAACGCATATTATACGAGCGATTCCAGTCGAATGCCTTAACATAATTAGGCTCAATAATGAGCTTAGCTTGAGTTTTATCTCGAAGTAAAGTTTCATTGTATAGTCTGTCTAAATCTGTTCTAAAAGACAGTGTTTTAGGCATATAATAAAAATTAAAATCCCTTATAAGTGCTAAAAATTTGTATTTTCTTAAGAATGCAGATCTTGAAAAGGGTGATACATTTTTTGGATTTGTGGAAAAATTATAACCTAAAGCCCCTTTATAGGTTTTCTTATTGTCGAAAATGACATCGAAACTGCTGTGATTAATTTCAGTATAGGCATAAGTAAAATCGAAGTTCTCAATGTCGTACAATCTTGTTTTTGTGCTTCCGACACGATCCTTTCTGACGTTCATGAAATTAATAGATCTGCGTTGGGTAAGCTCCCTGCTAATAGCCTTGATAGAGTCCCTGTCTTCTTCAGAAGGATATGTCTCAAGGTCATCGGCAAAAATAATATCAGGATTCAGAGGATTATACTGAGGTGTGCTAATCATTTTTGAGTAGTCGAAGTGCATTGGAATTCTGATACCTGTACTCTCGGGGAAGAACTTGCCAAGTTCAAGATTTGTGGCAAAATCATACTGGGTTATAGTTTCTTTTTGTCTTTCAGCCACTTTTTTATCAATGCTTCCAAAGCCAGGAGTACTAATGAAACCGGCAACAGTAAATGTTCCCAAATCAGCAAGGCCTGTTTGCAGCCTTGCATTGGCAGCCCATCCTCCCTGATCATCAAAATCTGTAAGCCGCATTTCATTTACCCATACTTCAACACACTTGGGCTGCCCGTCATCCCCATCGCCTACAGTTGATTTCTTTGGATTTCTCACACCAATCATTATCGTTTTAACATTGCTTAAGGTAGGGTTACCAACAATAATCACTTTGTTTTCTCCATGCATGACAGTAAAAGGAGTCGTTAACAAAACTTCTGAATTGGGAAGTCTCATCAAAGTGTTTCTTTCAATTTTTGCTTCCTGAAAAACAGTAAAGGGGAAATCAAATTCATTTTCTAAAGGCCAAATAGCTTCTAATTCGGTGGCACTGGTGTACCATGGTGTAAGTTTTAGTGGGATTTCATATTCATAGTAATTTTTATTGAAATCTGTTCCCAAACGAACAAAAACAGTAACTTCACCATCATTCAATGCTTCATCTGCTTTACCTTTTTCAGCGTGTACAAACATTCTGAATCTTTTGTACATTCTCACATCCAGATCGGCAGTTTTATAAACAGCTCTGGCATCTCCGTCCTGTAAATTGCAAAGGTTAAGAGAAAGTGCTTGTTCATTAAGTTTCTGTAAATTTGTAGTGGCCAGATTTATTTCTCTTTCAATACCCGGAGGTATAACATAAGGTACAGGCGTTCTCTTTCCGTTTTCTTCAATATTTACGGTTGAAACATCAAAAGAGGTTTCATTAAATCCATCCGAAGGAACGTATTCGCCGGCGGAAAGAAGGGATTTGTTATATTTTCTCCATTGTCCTCTGACAAGTTCAAGAGTCGCAAAGCGACAGAAAATAGGCTCTGTAAAACCTTTGAAAAATACCCTCATAAATCGGATTGAATTGAATCCTTCAATATTTCCCACGACCTTATCAGGACTTCTAACAGGAATTTTAAACTGATACCAGTTTATAGTTTCAGTGTCTCCATTTTTGAGAGTTACAACGGCCGGATATACATCGGTGATATAATTTTCTCCTACATTCATTCTGTTAGGATGTAAGTCAATTATGTACTGATAATATCTTTCAGTTTCACTGAGCGTGTTATCTCTGTTTATATCTTCTGTATTAGGCAATGTTGTGGCAGATGTTGGATAGCTTTCAGGAGACTGGTCTGCGGTTGGGGAATTTCCATCAACGCCGTTGAATCTTTTGTAGCGGTTGAGAATACTGGTTTCATTCTGGTCATGGTCTGTTCCTCTGAAGTAACTGTAATTATCACCTGAAGGGTCGTTCTGGGCATTCTGGTATGCTGCAGAGCTCGTACCAAACAAAGTTTCAACAAGTTCAAGATAAGTTGGCTCATTTGGTGCATGATAACCTATTTCAACCTCATCTCTCAAGCCATCCAGACCCACATCTTGAAATTCTCTGGAAGCCGGATTGTTGTCAAATGTATTTACCAATGCCTGCATGGCAGGAACAAGTCCCCATATTGTAGAATCCACATTTACAAGAACATCAGAAGTAGGCAATCCGTTTTCAAAACTTTTTCTGCCGTCTCTGAGAACATCTTCAGAAACATCACCAAGATTAAAATATAATTGACCTCCGGTGTGGTTTGGGTCATACACAAAGGGGTCCATAAGCCAGAACTCTATGTGTTCCACATTTGTAGCTTCAAAATCTGTTGTCTGCAAAGATCTCATAATGCCTCCCCAACGTGTGTTCGGATCTTTAAGGGTTCCATCGGCATTAATACCCCTTGACACACCCGGAACACCTGCTGCATCAAAATTATACATACCCCTGTCGCTTGGGTAATAAGCCATATTAAGAACGGCGATATTCATGGGTTGACCATGAGGTGTTTCCTTATTAGGAAAGACCTCAGTTTCAAGTATCTCTCTCACAAAATGATTCGACTGTTGATTTATATCGTCTTTAATGTGTTGGGGAGTGAGGTTGTTATTCCTGAAAAATAAAGGGTCAATTACATACCATGCGAGATGTGCTCTATTGAAGCCGTATCTGAGACCAGAAGCTGGTGCAGCTTCCGGAAACATGGAAGCTTCGGTTTGATTTTGGGGTGTACTGGCTAAAAACCATGCACCTACATTTTTTAAATCTACTGTTGATTTACTACCTTCAAAATCATCAACATAGGATGTTCCGGTTTTTCCAATAGCTTTCGAGTGGCCGGGAATTAAATGTGCAAACTCACCCATGAAAGAAATTCGAGATGGGGCTTTGGTGCTGATAAAAGGAAGTTTATCAACCATAGTTGTGATAAATCGGGATTCTGTTTCGTAGTTCAAATTCAGTCCCCAGATGGTATTGGATATAGGTTCACTGCCGTAGTTAACTTTTTGAGTCAGTGGACGCTCCCTTAAATTCATGATAGTGGCTCCCACATTGAAATTCTTATTTATAACATAGTCAACATGAGTACCAGTAAGGGTTTTGGTCTGCAAGTTGAACATTGACTGACTTTCCAAAGAAATTTGAATGGGCGCACCTGAATTGAGAATACCTTCGTTGATAATTTTTACCCGTCCTAAAGTATAATCAACGGTATAATCCACATTTTCAGTAAGCATAATACCTCCTGATGTAACCTTAACCGAGCCTTGAGGCACATTCATAGCATTCAGAGATATTTCTGAACCCGCATCCGATTTGTAATATCCACCAAGTAGGAATCTGTTTTTATCTGGAAATTGCTGTGCTTCGGTTTTGGTTTTACGATAAAGTTCTTCGTAAACGTATTTATTAGCCATAACAGTATCACTGCCAAAGACAGTCCTTAAATCATTTCCAAAGGGCTCCAGAATTGGGAAATAAATTCTTCCGTTTCTTGATTCGATTGTACCGCCATTGGTTGCAGCATTGTCAATAAAGTCGAATACACCATCAGAAATAGGATCTAATTGTGTGTTGAGGTTGTCAAGATTTAGTACTCTGATAAGTGGTTGACCGCTGATATTGCTTTCAGATATATAGTTTGTAGGAATACCTGCCTCGTCGCTGGTATATAATATATGTAAACGGAATTCTTCAGGGTTTACTCTGAATGCACCGATGGCATAAACGTTTTTCATCATCAAATCCCACATCGGAAGAGACGTATTTACAGCCGTACTTTTAAGGAGTTTTAGAACCAGGGCCTGAGGAGCATCAATACCTTGGTTTGAAAAATCTCCAACCTGATAAGTTGTGGTATCACCTAGTACAGTGTATTGAAATGCAACAGCTAAGACCTCATCGGCATTGAGTGATGAATTGAGTGAAATGAATCCAAGTTTGCTGTTGAAAGTGTATTCGTTTGCAGATAATAATCTTGCATTTTCTACTTTTTCAAAATCCTCTCCTGCAACAAAATTATTTGTACCACCTGAAAGATAACTGCTAACAAGGTTTATATCACGTACAGTTGGATTATTTACAGTACCGTACAGGCTATTTTTATTATTATCGGGATAAAGTGGAATCTGATAGGGGGTTATAGTAGGGTTGTGAGGATTGCTTTCACCTAAATCCATAAATGCAACAATGTTTCTGTTTTCGGTTGTTGCAGGTCCTATATTGGTGCGCCAGACTTCTATTTTGTTGATTATTATATTAGAACCTATTATCGGTAATTTATTTAAGGCAGTATTAAAATTATCTCTGAAAAAATGGGATATAAAATAATGTCTGTTTTCTTCGTACTGATCAGCTTTAACCTCATAATTGGTAACCTGAGCACCACCAGAAACTTCGATCGTAGATGTTTCGCTTTTTTGCTGAGAGAAAACACTTGTAACGGTTGCCCTACCGAATTGCAGTTGTGTTTTTATCCCGAAAAGAGTCTGGCTTCCTGTAATCAGAGAACCAGGTAAGGGTAAAGTAACATCACCTGCTTCGATCAATTTAATAATATCATCTTCTTCACCTTCATAAGCAAGTTTCATTTTGTTTTCAAAATCAAACATGGCTTCAGTATTATAATTGACGCCAAAATCAATTTTGTCACCAATTTTGGCAGTAACATTCATCTGAATTTTCATGTCGAAGTCGAAATTTGTTGTTTTTCGCTGTCGGACATCAAGGGATGGGTCTTCTCTTTTAACTGAATTAATGCCGAAAATCAACTCAAAAGAGCCCTGTGGGCGAATATCAATAGTGCTGCTGCCAAAAATTTTATCAAAAACTTCACCCCCGACATGGATTTGTGGTATTAGTCCTTGTCTTTGCTGATCCCCAGTAGTACGATTTTTTTCTCTCCAGTAATTTTTTAAGGCATTGTCAATGTCATATTGCTGGTATTCTTCAAAGGACATCGTTTGGGGTGGTGAGATGGGATTATCGCCAACCTGTTCAGTGATGGTGTATTCGTTGGTTTCCGGGTTGTATTCAACATTTGTTGTAACATTAGGAGGGTTGTTAAGATACAAACCTCCTGTTTCATTTGTAAAAGGATAGGGCAATGCAGATCCAGAATCTTGCTGAGTAGAATCGGGTGGTTGGTGGTAAACTGATAAAGGATGATTGATAAATCCTGCATTTGAACTGAAAATAATAGTCAGTAAAAATGAAAAAAACGAAATCTTTAATATAATTTTAATAAACCTCTCCAAAAGTAAACTATTAAATGTTTTTTAATGCTTGTTTAATTAATTCTTCTACTGTATAATGGGTTTTCTGGTTACGTAAAATATTATCTATGGCCTTTTCAGAAGCAGACTTGTTGAACCCAAGCATAGATAAAGCCATCACAGCTTCTTCCCTGAGATTTGAAAAATCTGTAACATTCAAATCTGTACCAATATCTTGTTTGCCAATTTTATCCTTTAAGTCAACAATAATTCGCAATGCTGATTTAGCTCCGATTCCTTTTATAGATTGCAAAACAGCAGCATTACCAGATAAAATGGCTTTTTGAACTTCCCCTACAGTTAATGAAGACAATATCATTCTTGCAGTATTGGCCCCTATACCCGAAACTGTTATTAAAAGCCTGAAAAATTGACGCTCTTCCTGATTATAAAAACCATATAATTGGTGGCTGTCCTCTCTGATAATCTGATGAATATAAAGCTTAACTTTTTCAACATCTTTGATATTGGAAAAAGTATTTAACGAAACATTAATAAAATAGGCTATTCCACCACAGTCAATAACAATAAAAGCTGGTTTTTTTTCAACCATTTTTCCTTCAATGTATTCAATCATTGATGTAAATTTTAAATCTTTTTAACGATTCTTGATGGTATATATTGTATCTTATTAAAAAACTGTGCAAAAATATCAAAAATAATAACATCAACTGATGTTTAAGAAAAATCAAAAGTGTAGTTTTGTAACAATGAAATGAAAATAAGGTGAGTATTACTAATTCCAACGAGGTTTTTTGCTTGCTTGTTTCTCCGGTTTTTAACCCGGGGAAGGCCAATTTATTAATGATGGTCAGAGAACAGGATCCTCCTCTAAATCTTGCAATGTTGGCAGCGTGGGTAAGGCAGAAAGGCGTTGAAGTAGCCATTCTGGATTGTGCGCTTGATGCTCCTGATTTGATGTCTTTTGGTAAACAATTATCAGTTTACAAAGAAAAACATCAAGGAAGAAAATTTGTCATTGGTTTTTATATATGCACGCCCACAGCATATCAATGCTATGAGCTTGCAAAAATAAGCCGTAATATTTTTCCTGATGCTGTTCTTGTGGCCGGTGGACCTCATGCAACTTTTGTTTTTAATGAAGTCCTTAATGAAGCACCTATAGATATTGTTTTAATTGGTGAAAGTGAATTGTCCTTAGAAGAAATAGTTTTGCAAAAACCCATTGAATCTATCTCTGGTATTGCTTTTAAGGATAAAAATAATGAAATCGTAAAGACTCTGCCACGGGAGCGTATTACAGATATTAATATTTTGCCAATGCCGGCTTACGATCTGTTGAAAATAACTAAATATCGACCCCCGATAGGTGCTTTCAAACGACTTCCATCATTCATGCTCACCTTTTCAAGGGGATGTCCGAATAACTGTTCTTTTTGCACCAAAACATTGGGAAAAAATCATTTGCAGAAATCGCCGGAGAAAATTCTTGAGGAAGTTAAATTTCTTTATAAAAATTATGGGGTTGTTGACTTTGTTTTTGTTGATGATACTTTCACAACAAATAGAGGAAATGTTATACGTTTTTGCCAACTGCTAAAAGATGAAAATATTAATATTTCTTGGCACTGTTACACACGCGTTGACCATGTGGATGCTGAATTATTGCAGATAATGAAAAAAGCGGGTTGCCACCAGCTTATGTATGGTGTTGAGTCTTTTTCACCGGAAGTATTAAATTTAATTAATAAAAATATTACACCACAACTTATTGAAAAAGCCGTAGTGATAACAAAAAATGCCGGCATCAGTTGTCGCCTTTCTTTAATGGTGGGCAATAGGGGAGACACCAAAGAAAGTCTCGAACTTACTCTAAAAGAAGTTTTGCGATTAAAACCGGATTTTATCAACGTACTTATAGCCACTCCGGGACCAGGTACACCTTTTTTTGAGTGGGCTGATAGAGAAGGACGCATTCTCTCAAAACAATGGGATTTATATACTGGAAGCACCCCCTTGGTAAGACTTGAAGGACTTAGCTCCAAAGAAATAAATGATTTTTTTAAAAAATTCTGGCTCAGGTTTTATTTTCATCCTCTCATCATTTTTAAACTCATTACCAAAACAACCAACAAATATCAAATATATAACCTCTTTAAGGGCTTTATGCGAGTTATGGGATTTTTGGTAAAAAGGAAATGATTTTTTTGTTAAAAATTAAAAAATTTTATTCATGTATTCATCGCAAGTTATTGTGCCTCTTCCGTTTGTAGTGAAAATTGTCAGTTTTTTAAATCCAATATCTTTTAACATGGAAATGGCTTCAGAATATTTGCCCAAAAGCTCCTCGGGGCGATGGGCGTCAGAATTAAGAGTTATGGCAATATTTTTCTTCAGACATAACTCCAAAGTTTTGATTCCGGGATAGAAATCAGGGCACTTTCCCGTGTAAACACCCCTCGAATTTACTTCCACAACAACGTCCTTTTTAGCAATAACATCCAGAGTGTCTTCAATGGCATTTATATACCATTTTTCTGTCTCATTAAAAAAACGGCCTTTATTATGCATTTTAATCTTATCCATATGTCCCACAATATCAGGCTTCTCTTGAAGAATCATGGCTTTTTCCTGATCAAAAAAACATTGAACGGCTTTTTGAACATTGCCGTTAAAAAGATTGTTGATGCCTGAATCAAAATCTTTTGCCGGACCATCAATAAACCAAAGTTTCTCAGAATTATCGATTTTTACAAGATGGATAGAACCAATAATATAATCAACTTTGTAGTGGGTGCGCCAATAACTGAATGCAGTGCTTATATCGGGAATAAAATCAGCTTCTAATGCTTTAAGAATACAGATGTTGTCTGCATTTTCTGCTTTAAGAATTTCTATGCTCTCAAAGTAGGCATTCAGGTTTTCTGTTTTCAGCGACCATGCATTTGAGAATGGTAAAGGGGCATGTGCCGAAAATCCAAGAACTTTCATTTTATTATCAAGAGCTTTTTTTACGAATGCTTCAGGAGCGGCTTTACCATCGCAAAAGGTGGTATGGGTGTGGAAATTGTACATTATTGGTTATTTGAAAATTCAAAGATATAAAATTTTATAAATGATAATTTCTGAATTAATATTTGTATTGCTTATTTGATTTTAATAAATAATTCTTTTTAATGAATATGTAAAATTTATTTATTAATTCAAATTAGGATAAAACATTATTTTTGTGATTGTTTATCTAATCCATGACAAAAAAAATAATCAGTTCCCGTAAAAATGTTTTAAGTCTTGACTTAAAAAAGCTTTTTTCTTACAGGGCATTAATATATGTGTTTGCCTCAAGAGACCTTAAGGTGCAGTATTATCAAACATTTTTAGGCATTCTATGGTCCATGATACAACCTCTTACCGGTTTATTGATTTTTACTTTTATTTTCAGTTATGTCATCAAGGTCAACCCCGAGGAATTAGGAGGCGTTCCATACCCTCTTTTTGCTTTCAGCGGGCTGATTTGCTGGTATTTTTTCTCTTCACTGATGGGTCAGGCAGGGACATCTCTAATGCAGTCGCAATATCTTATTCGCAAAATTTATTTTCCAAAACTTATCTTACCTATTTCGAAATCATTGACTTGTTTTGCTGAATTTATTATTTCATTTTTATTGCTCTTTTTCATAATGTTAATCATGGGTTATTATCCAGGGATCAACATACTTTTTCTCCCTGTATTTATTTTACTTAACCTTATTACAGGCCTTTCTGTTGGTATATGGCTTAGTGCTCTGACAATAAGGTATCGTGATTTTTATTACATTATTCCCTATCTTGTTAACTTTGGCATATGGCTTACTCCCGTTTTTTATCCTGCCACTCTTATTCCTGAAAGGCTTAAATTTTTAATTTATTTTAACCCCATGGCAGGTGTTATTTCAGGCTTCAGATGGTCATTATTTGGGGGAGCACCACCATCTGTTTATTATTTGTTTTCTTTTGTAATTGTAATTGTAATTTTTATAACAGGACTCTATTATTTTCGAAAAATGGAGACCAAAATTGCCGATTTGGTGTAAAAAAATGACGGAAGTAGTAATAAAAGCACAAAACATATCAAAATTTTACCGTTTGGGAAAACCACAGGGCGATACTTTTAAAGAAGCTGTTGGTTTGGCTTTAAAGTCACTTTTCAACAAAAAACGCCAAAATAACCAAGGCAAAAGCCTATGGGCATTAAAAGATGTCAGTTTTGAAATAAAAAAGGGGGAAGCTCTCGGTATAGTTGGTAGAAATGGAGCAGGGAAAAGCACCTTGTTGAAAATTCTTGCTGAAATCACTGACCCTACTGAAGGCACTGTTGAAATTAACGGCAAAGTTGCAGCAGTATTGGAAATAGGCATGGGTTTCCACCCTGAATTAAGCGGCACAGAAAATGTTTATCTGAGTGGTTCTATTCTGGGTATGAAAACAGAAGAAATTCGCGCTGTTTATGAAGATATTGTGAATTTTTGCGGCCTTGAAAATTTTATGGACACCCCCGTTAAAAATTATTCAAGTGGCATGTATATGAGGTTGGCTTTTGCTGTTATTGCCCATGTTAATGCAGATGTTTTTCTCTTCGATGAGGTTTTATCCGTTGGCGATGCTGCCTTCAGATTCAAGTGTCAGAAAAAAATCAATGAACTTGTAAATTCAGGGAAAACAATTATTCTTGTAAGCCATAACCTTAATGATGTGGCAAATATCTGCACAAGAAGTTTGTTGCTTAAAAATGGTAAAGTAAAAGCTTACGGTCAGACATTTGATATTCTTAATGATTATATAGAGGAATCAATTTCAGAATCATTAACACAAAAAGATGTTATCTCCTATTCGGATGATACAAAATTTTATGATGAAAATGATACTAAAGATAAAGTTTGGGAAAGGTATTACGGTGAAGATGACACGATGCAGAAACTTCCGTTGCCTATTATTGAATGGTCTTCTGAATTAGATACACCAGGGAACGAGTTTTTTTATATCCGAAAAATTCAGGTAAAAGCTATCAATAAAAACACAGATGAAAAAATTGTTATTGATGATGATATTGAGGTGAGTATTGATTTTTTTAAAAGAACTTCTGACGTTTTTATTGATATGGGAATAGGACTTACAGATAAATCAGGTGTTTTGGTTTTTATCAGTAACACAAGAGATATTGTTCATCCTGACAGTCACAAAGAAATAGGTCATTACTGCTCCAAAGCAATAATTCCATGCAATATGCTTAACAGTTCAGTTTACACATTAAGCATTTTTGTGGCAAAAAATAAAATTGATAATATTATGAATTTATCTTATGTGCTTTCATTTAAGATTGAATTCAGTGATGAGGAATTAAACTCAGAATGGCGAAAATACTACCCGCCTGACCCCGGCATTCTAAAGCCAAAATTAAAATGGATTGTTCAAAAACTTTAAGAATATATCTCTTCTTCCCTTTTGGAAGCTTGTCTTGCTTTTTTTGTTTATTTTTAGTGGGCTTAATTTTATCAAATTAATTTCTAATTTTGTACCATATAATTATACCAGATGCTCCAAGAAAGCAACAAAATTGTTCATGGCTTATGGATAGGTAAGCATTTATCACCTGTTGAACTTTTATGTATCCATTCTTTCATTGCACAAGGACATGAATTTCATTTGTGGTTGTATGATAAATTAGAGACGGCTTTACCCCTTGAAACAATTATTGAAGATGCTTCGCAAATTATACCTGCTTCGGCAATTTTTTCCTATTCCAGCACCAATCAATTTGGACACGGGAAAGGCAGTTACGCAGGATTCTCAGATATATTCCGCTATCGGTTACTTTACGAAAAAGGTGGCTGGTGGACAGATATGGATGTTATTTGCTTAAAAACACTCGATTTTTCTGAGCCATACCTTTTTCGAACGCATCATAATTTTCCTGTTGTGGGCAATATCATGAAATGCCCTGAAAAAAGCCACTTAATGCTTGATTGCTACAACGAATCTCTGGCTACAGTAAAAGCAAACAATACAGATTGGCACCTACCGATAGCAATTCTGAACAATCATATTGAAAAACAGAACTTAAATCATTTTATCAAAGAAATCAGCAACCCTGACAGATGGCTCTTTGTAAAATTACTGATCACTTTTCAATATAAAGTTAATAAAAACTGGTATGTTGTTCATCTTATGAATGAAGAGTGGCGAAAAAATAAAATAAATAAAAACGCAATTCCCGATTGGTCTTTTATTGGAAACCTCCTTTTAAAACATAATATTACGAGAAAAAAGAGTTTTTTGAAAAATATTAAAAACCTAATTAGACTTATGTTATAAAATAAATAATGATAAATCATGTAATAAGTATATTCGGCTCAAATTATTTTCATTTAAAACTAAATAAATTATAAATTGTCTAATATAAAGCATATTTTTGCCAGATATTTCTCTTAACTAAATTATAACCTAAAACCTAAAAAAATGAAAAAAATATTAACAGTACTTATTGCATTCTTGGTAATTTCTTTTACAGATACTGTCAATGCGCAAATAACCTCGATTGCCAATGGCAACTGGACAAACCCTTTAACATGGGGAGGTATACCCCCTTTACCAGGGAGTACTGTAATAATAAACCACACTGTAACTCTTGACACCAGTTATGCTTATACCACAGGTTCAATAACTGTTAATTCCACAGGTTCATTGATTGGTAACTCTCCTATGAGGGCACTTGCTCTTTATGGTGGTGCATTAACTGTAACAGGAAATTTTAATATTCCAAGGGTTGCTCTGGGAGCAGGAACAATAATCAATAACGGTACCTTCACAAGCGACAGCCTTTATAATAATGCTTCTTTCACAAACAATGCGAATGCCATCTTGAATGCTGACCAGCTTATGAATGATGTATCCGGTGTATTTATTAACTCCGGTTCTGTTCTGGCTTCAAACGTACTTAATCTTGCCAGCTTTACTAATAATCTTAATATTCAAACCAATGATTTTCTGAATTCAAAAAGTTTTATCAATTCTGCAAGTGCCGAATTGATTGTTAACCACGATTTTCTTAATAAAGACACTTTGGCAACACCTGCTGTATGTCAAAATGATGGCATGGTAAGGGTTGGAAACGATTGGAAAAATGACGATGAAATTAATGGTACCGGAAGATTCTGTATTGCCCACAACACTAATAACACAGGTCTAATGACTGGTACTTTTGATTTTTGTGATCTTTCGGGAGGTAATTTAGACCTCAACACTGGTACTGTTGACCTTACAATTACTTATTGCCTTTACAGTTGTACAACAGGTTTTGATGAGGTTTTAACAAAGCACATTTCATATTACCCCAACCCAAGTTCTGAAACCGTTGTTTTCAATGTCAGTGACACTGATGACGATTTCCTTCTTGAATTGTTTGATATAAACGGGAAAACCGTTTTCAATCAGATTACAAATAACCATACTGAAAATTCTTTAGCATTAGTATCAAAAGGGCTATATTTCTACAAACTAACCTTATCGGATGGCATTTTTACAGGAAAGCTTTTAATAGAATAAGATAAAACCCTTTTTTCTAAGTTATTTATTGAGGTTTAATAAGATTTGTTACACCTTTGAATGATACTTGAGATTATCCCCAAAGTTATAAATGTATCATTCTTATTGTAAGCAAAGGCGTGTTTGTTTTTTTGCGCTTCTTTGTATAAATCCATTCATAATATCAAGAAACAAATTCTACCTTTGCAAAAATTTGGAAAGATGGTAAAAATCATATTAAAATCTGGAAAAGATGAAGCTGCAAGACGTTTTCATCCTTGGATTTTTTCGGGTGCGGTAAAAAAAATATATGGCACACCTGCTGAAGGCGACATGGTTGAGGTTTTCGATAACAAGGATAATTTTCTTGGATCCGGACATTATCAGGATGGGTCTATTGCTGTTCGTATTGTATCCTTTGAACAAACAAATTTCGACTATAATTTCTGGTTAAAAAAAATTCAGGATGCCTACACGTACAGGCAAAATTGTGGCATTATTAATAATCAAGATTTTAATGTGTATCGCCTTATTCATGCCGAAAGCGATGGATTGCCGGGACTTATCGTTGATTTTTACAACGGACATGCTGTTATTCAGGCACATAGTATAGGTATGCACAGACAAATACAGGTTTTTTCTCAAGCTCTTAAGGAAATTTATGGTGAAGAATTGAAGTCGGTTTATGATAAAAGCAATGACACTTTACCTCGTTTTTACGAAACACAAAATTCCTTTATTTACCAAAGAATTGATAAATGTATAGTTAGTGAATATGGACACCATTTCAATATTGACTTTATTGAAGGTCAAAAAACAGGCTTCTTTATCGACCAGCGCGAAAATCGCAGATTGCTTAATCATTATGTAAAAGGGAAAAATGTTCTTAATACTTTTTGCTACTCCGGTGGATTCAGTATTTATGCACTTAAAGCAGGTGCTGCTCTTGTTCATTCTGTAGATAGCTCTAAAAAAGCGATTCAGCTCACCGAGGATAATATTCTGTTAAACGAAATGCAAGGTTTGAATCATAAATCATTTGTTTCGGATACCCTTGATTTTATTAAAAACACAGAAGAAAAATATGATGTCATCATCCTCGACCCACCTGCCTATGCCAAACATAGAGAGGTGAAACACAATGCAGTACAGGGTTATAAAAGATTAAATGCCGAGGCTATTGAAAAAATAAACAGTGGAGGAATACTTTTCACTTTTTCATGTTCTCAGGTTGTTGATATGAACCTGTTTAAATCAACGGTCATAGCTGCTGCTATTAAAACAGGACGTAAAACAAGAATAATTCACCAGTTAACACAAGCTCCCGATCATCCTGTTAACGCTTTTCACCCTGAAAGTGAATATCTGAAAGGTCTGGTTCTTTATATTGAATAAAAATGCTTAACACTTTCGATATATCATATAAAAATATCAGAAAGATTGCCCTGCCAATTATTCTGGGTTTAGTTGCTCAAAACATCATCAATGTTGTAGATACCATTTTTTTGGCACATGTCGGAGAAATAGCATTGGGAGTAGGTGCACTGGGAGGACTTTATTACTTTGTGTTTATTATTTTTGGTTTTGGTTTTGGAACCGGTGTCCAAATAATGATTGGAAGGCGCAATGGAGAAGAAAATTATTCAGAAATAGGCAAGATATTTTCCCATAGTATTTACATTATGTTGATAATGGGACTGCTCCTTTTTTCTTTGCTGATTTTCTTGTCTGATAATATTCTCGATACGATAATAAACAACGAAACTTTAGGTTCTGAAACCAAACATTTTATGGCATACCGTCGCTGGGGTATCTTGTTTGCATACGTTAATATCGTGTTCAGAGCCTTTTTTGTGGGTGTTTTACGAACCCGTATATTGATTTACAGTACCCTATTAATGACTATAATCAATATTATTTTTGATTACGGACTCATTTTTGGGGCATTGGGTATGCCCGAAATAGGAATAGCCGGCGCGGCTCTGGCTTCGGTTTTTGCTGAAATTTCTGCCACTGTTTTTTTAATGATATGGTCCGTTTTAAAAATTGATAACAGAAAATATGCGCTTTTTAAATTCGTGAAACCTAATTTTGAATTAGCTAAAAGCCTTGTGCGTCTTTCGGGCCCTGTAATGATACAGAATTTTGTTTCTTTTGGCGCCTGGTTTATTTTCTTTCTCATAATTGAAAAAATTGGTGCACATGAACTTGCAGTTTCAAATATTATCAGAAGCATTTATATGGTTCTGATGATTCCTGTTTGGGGGTTAAGCTCAGCTGCAAGTTCAATGGTAAGTAATCTTATGGGAAGCGGGGAGTACGAAAAAATAATTCCTGTAATTAAAAAAATTGCTTTTCTGAGTCTGTCAATTACATTGCTCATTGTTTTAGGGTATATCTTTATTCCTGAAAAGGTAATTGGGCTTTACACTCCAGATACCGGACTAATTGAAGCCACTATTCCTGTTCTACACATTATTACTTTTGCACTTATCTTATTGTCTGTATCATCAATCATATTTAACGGGATTTCAGGAACAGGAAAAACAATGCTGGCTCTTTTAATCGAAGTTGTTACCATTTCAATTTATATCTTTGGTGTGTATTATATGGGTCTTGTTCTTAATCTCCCGATTCGTTGGGTATGGAGTGTCGAGGTTATTTACTTTTTTATTCTGGGCATACTGTCTGCATTGTATTTCTACAAATACAACTGGCGAAGTGTGAAAATTAAGTAAACATTAAAAAAAACATTAGTTTTGTATATGGCTTAACCTTTAATATATTCGTGATTTGAAAATTATTTTCGACTATTCGGCTTGGTATCTTTTACTCTTTTTATTATTAGGAGGAGGACTGGCTTATATTCTTTACATCCGAAATAACAAGGAAGATTTTCCCCAAAAAACGCGTTATTTGCTTTTTTTTATCAGACTTATCTGTTTCAGCTTTATTGCTTTTTTTCTTTTGAATCCCCTTCTTAGAATGATGGTCAGACAAACTGAAAAACCAATTATCATCTTTGCTCAGGATAATTCAGAATCAATTAGATTTAATCCCGATTCTGCATTTTATTCCGAAACCTACCCTGCTCTAATAAATGATTTTTTGAAGAAACTCGAAGCGGACTTTCATGTGTTCCAATTTAGTTTTGGCGAAAATGTGAGTGAGAATCTTGGTTTTAATTTCAACGAAAAACTTACCGATATTGGAAAAATGTTAGATTATTCACGAAGTACATTTTATAATCGCAATGTGGGTGCCATGGTTCTGGCCTCTGATGGTTTGTATAATAAAGGCATAAATCCTGTTTACAGTCTTAATAATATCACATATCCCATTTATACACTGGCTTTAGGAGATACCAATGTGTATAAAGATGCAATTCTCGAAAAACTTCATTTCAATAAAGTCGTTTTTCTGAATAATAAATTTCCCCTCGAAATAAATATCAGTGCTCATAAAGCTAAAGGTCAATCCTGCAACCTTATTGTAAATATTGACGACAAAACAGTCCATAATCAAAGGCTTAATTTTAATGATGAGGATTTTATTCAGACAATAAGTCTGGTTTTTGATGCCGATAAACCCGGTAAAAGGAAAATTTCTGTATCCTTGTCTCCAATTGAAGGAGAGATTAATACTGTAAACAATGCTGCAACGGTCTTTTTTGATGTCATCGACAACCGAAGTAAAATTTTATTACTGTTCAATGCACCACACCCAGATGTAGCAGCCATAAAAAGTGCTATTGAAAACAATGTCAATTATGAAGTTATAAGCCAAGAAGCCGGAAGCTTCAGGGGCAATTTTGAGTCGTATAATCTGGTTATTTTACACAACCTCCCATCTCAAACAAATGCAGCCAATCATTTTTTTACAAAATTAAACACCTCAGATGTCCCTGTCTTTTATATTCTCGGTAACCAAAGCAATATTAATTTATTTAACACCATGAATACAGGACTGACCATATCCAATGTCAGGGGTAATGTTAACGAGGCCATGCCTGCATTCAACAGGGATTTTAATCTTTTTACCCTTGACGACAAAACAAAAATAACATTAGGGTCATTGCCACCTTTAAACAGCTTCTTTGGACAATACAATTTTATGCCTTCTGTTAACATTGTTTTTTTTCAAAAAATCGGTCAAGTTATTACCAGACAGCCTATGCTGATGTTTAATGAAATGAATGGAAAGAAAACAGCTGTGATGACCGGTGAGGGTTATTGGAGATGGCGGCTTGTAGATTTTGCACGTAACGGCAATCAGGATGCCACCAACGAAATTATAAACAAAACCGTTCAGTATCTTGCTCTGAAACTTAACAAGGATAACTTCAGGATTATTACAAAAGACATTTTTTATGAAAATGAAAATATTCTTTTTGATGCAGAAGTGTATAATGAAAGCTTTGAGCCTGTTAATTCCGAAGATATCAACTTGGCTGTTAAAGATGAGAATAACAAGGTCTTTACATTTGTGTTTTCAAAAACATCCGACTCCTATACGCTTGATGCAGGAAGGTTACCGGTAGGGCATTATACCTATCAGGCACAGGTAAAAAACGGAAATAATATATTACAACGTACAGGCTCTTTTATTGTAGCACCGCTCAATATTGAATCGCTCAATACAATTGCCGACCACAGGATTTTATACAATATGTCGGTAAAAAACAATGCAGAATTGTTTTACCCCAATAACTTAGACGCCTTGTATAACAAAATCCTTGAAAATGAAGAAATTAAGCCTGTCATCTATGAAAAAATTGATATGTCTGAGCTGATTAATCTTTACGGGCTTTTGTTCTTTATAGCTTTATTGCTTAGCATTGAATGGTTTACCCGAAAATGGAACGGAAGCTATTAATTAGGTGCAAGCGATAAGGCGCCCAGCTTCTACAGAGATATGCAAAGAATTAATTCAACAACTACCTTTTACTTAATAAATTTAATCGACAAAAGAGCCGAATAACTATAAAATAAATTAATACTTAACATTTATTAATATTCGTTAACAAATTATTATTTGCATTTTTACCATTTCAATATTAGATTTGTTTTAATTTACAAAGTACATTCTTATTAACTTAAAACACATTACCTCTGAGAAAATTTTATGTATTATTAATTATTCTAACGGTAATAAATCTTAGTATAAATGCACAATTAAAAATGGACTCGGAAGGGAATGTAGCTATACAGGAAACACCATCGCCTAATAATTATATTAAGTTAAAAGTTGTTCAATCTACTGTAAATCATATTAGTAATTGGAATCTTTCATTGATGGAATTTAAATTGATGTAAAAAGAATGGTGTTGACGGATTAAATACAATAATATTAAAATAAATTATCATGAAAAAACTCATAATCCGTTTTCACATTATTATTATAATATTTTTTACAAGCCATAATATATGCATTGGGCAAGCCTACCACCCTTTCCCTGACTCTAATGCGGTCTGGAGTGTTTTACATTTTACATCGGTACAACAAAATGATTTACAGTATTATACAATTCATTACGGTTTATTTGGCGATACAATTATCGACTCAATGGCATACAGTAAAATTTTCTCAAACGAATTAGATACCGTAATTTTGCAAAATAGTCCTAATACCTATTATCATGGGGCGTTAAGACAAGATATTGTTTTTAAAAAAATATATTTTGTGCCAAAAGATTCTATTAATGAAATATTGTTATATGATTTTGATTTGAATATTAATGATACTATTTATTTACAAAATGTAAATGGTTATTCAATATTATTTGAGTGTTGGGGCATTGATAGTGCTACAATGGACAATAATCAAATTCGAAGTGCGTATAATATGACCGATAACGTGTGGCCATTTACGTATTGGCAATGGTGGATTGAAGGTATTGGAAATAATAAAGGTCTTTTTTTTCACTTTTATCCCCTTGCACCTCCTGCCCAATGGAACCAAATTTTATGTTTTTGGCAAAATGACAGTTTGATTTATAGAATAGATAAAATTCCAACTTCAAATCCATACTGGGATACAATATACTTCCATGGATGTTATCATAATAATATTATCACAAATCTAAGTCCCAGTATTGAAAATGTTAAAATAAATATTTCTCCCAATCCTGTTACTGATATTTCTTATGTAACATTACCTGATTTTTTTTTAAACAATAAAATCTTTATTGAAATATATAGTTGTCAGGGTAAATTAATATCAAGTAAAGAATCATTATATGATAAAGAAATTTGCATAAATAAATCGAATTATAAGCCAGGTATTTATTTACTTTTAATTCATGACGAAAATAAAGTTATAACAATAAAATTTATTATTCAATAAAAAGCAATAGAGAAGAAAATAAAATTTTAATTATGTGTTTTTCCCTTCATTTGTGTTTTAATAATATAAAAGAATGGTGTTGACGGATTAAATACAATAATATTAAAATAAATTACCATGAAAAAACTCATCATCCGTTTTCACATTATTATTATAATATTTTTTACAAGCCATAATATATGCATTGGGCAAGCCTACCACCCTTTCCCTGACTCTAATGCGGTCTGGAGTGTTTTAGAGTTTACTGGTTTTTATCCTGACAGTACGCAATACCAAACAAAACTTTATGGATTAATTGATGATACCATTATTAACACAATAAATTATAATAAGCTTTATTACAACGATGGTTTGATTGATTCAACTATTCAGATAGCAAGTTCTAACACATCATATCTTTGTGCCATACGACAGGATACTCTTTTAAGGAAAGTTTATTTTATACCAAAAGACAGCATTAATGAACTTATTCTTTATGATTTCAATATTAATGTAGGGGATACATTTTTTGTATATAACGAATTAGGTTATGAAGTAAAAGCATGGTGTATTGGTATAGATATGCTTTTAGTAGATGGTGTAATGAAAAGGGCTTTTTCTATCAAAACATATAATACACCATTTAGTTTTCATACATTGTTTGAAGGAATTGGCAATATGAGAGGTCTTTTTAAGAATTTTAATATGGTTGATAACGCCACTGTTCTTAAGTGTTTAACTATAAATGACACTGTACATTATAAATTTGACGGAAATTACCTTTGGGGTATTTTTATTGATACGGCCTATTTTAATACTTGTTATCATAAAGGCGTAATTATTTACACTAAAATAAATTACTACGATAATAACTATAGTGTAGAAATTAATCCGAATCCTTTCACTTTCTCAACAAAAATAATATTTTCGGATTTTAAAGACTTAAAAGAAACAATTATTGATGTTTATGATATTCGAGGATATAGTGTTATGCAATTTAACGCTTTGCAACATAATGAAATTGAATTACACAGAAGTGATTTTAAGAGCAGCGGTCTGTATTTCATTAGGATCCAGCATGAAAAGAGTTTAAAAACTCTAAAACTTTTAGTTTATTAATTTAGAAATTTTTATTCACATGAAAAAAATAATACTTTTTGGTTTTCTGAGATGGTGGTTTGAATGAATCGCCAGCACCAAAACCGCTGCAGGTAGAATTGGCAAGTAAATCTATTTTAGATTTTTATATTAAGTACAATATTTATTTACACATTATTCAATCCGTTTTTTTATAGTCCGTAGGACTTTAATATTAATAAAAAATGTAAGTTCATTTTTTTTATTGTCCGTATGGACATTAACAAAAGCAAGACTATAGTTCCCAATGTTAATTCCCTGACGGGAAATATTTAAAGTTTTGGTGTTATTTTATTAATATTAATGCCCATACGGGCAAATTTTTAGTAGTAATGTGTAAATATTTAATAGGTTTTATATATTATACCACACATTTTCTAAAAAACCAATAGGTTTAAAAATAGTATCACCTTTTAAAAGCCAGATAAAAACAAGACCCTTCATTTTCCTGAGATTCAAAATAAACTTTGCCATTAAAGCTTTCGGTGATGCTTTTAACAATGGCTAAGCCCAAACCCATTCCCGAGTTTTTTGTTGTAAAACTGGGTGTAAATATTTTTAAAGCCAGTTCCTTTGGCACCCCTATACCATTGTCTTTAACATAAACAACATATTCAGATTCTGTTTCAGAAAGGCCTATTTCAATTTTTGGATGATTAACTTTCTCCGTAGCCTGTAACGCATTTTTAACAAGGTTGCTTAAGGCTCTTTTGAGTTGTTTTTCATCTGCTGTGATGATATACCTTTTGCTTTTATCAATGACTAATGAGATTTCAGTTTCAACGATATTTTCATAAAATAGCGCCACATCTGTCAAAATATCTTTAAGATCAATGCTTTTATTATGAGCCACAGGCATGTTTGCAAAATCTGAGAAACTGCCTGCAATATCTGAAAGTGTATCAATCTGATCGGTCATCATTTTGCAGAACTTCTCAATTCTGTCATCAAAGTCATCTGACTTATTATGCCATGTTTTCAGTAAGTGCTGGACACTTAACTTCATCGGTGTCAGAGGGTTTTTTATTTCATGGGCAACCTGTTTTGCCATTTCACGCCATGCGGACTCACGTTCGGACTGTGCAAGTTTTGTAGCACTATCAGAAAGTTCATCAATCAGGCGGTTGTATTCGCTTACAAGGCTGCCAATTTCATCTTCTTTGGTCCATTTAATTTTTTCGTTCGACTTGCCCAGCTCAAAATGGCTTAACTTTTCTCTAATCATGTACAATGGTTTTGAAACATAATTTGACAATAGCAAAGCTACACCTATTGACAACAGAATGAGTAAAATATAAATGTTTATAAAAGCAGCAAGAAAGGATGCAATTTCTCTTCTCTGATCACTTTCCTTGGCGAAATAAGGCAGGTTAACATAGGCTATTGTTTTGTCTTCAAAATTTCTAAAAGGTATGTAAGCAGACAAATAGTTCAGTCCACCTATGTTTTCGTTATGAGCAAAAAAAGTTTTCCGTTCAAAAGTCATGTGATAATAAGCCGAGCTGTTCATTTTCCTTGAAACAAGACCTTCATCAAATATTTTTTCACGAGAAGATGCTATTAAATTTCCCGAAATATCATACATGTTTATATCAGTAAAAAAGATATTTGAAAATTTCACGAGCAGGTCTTTAACATAATCCTGCATATCGGGACTGATTTCTTCGGCTTGTATCAATTTGTTTTCTAGTTCAATAAGAATGGAGTGTGCTTTTTCACTCAGTACATCATTGTTTTTGTTGTTATAAGTTGTAATGATATAGCGTAGTGTTACCACCCCTATTACAACAAAAGAAATAATGACAATAAAAACCATTGCAAATTTGACCCTGTTACTGAAATTAAACATGGACTTGCTGAACGACAAATTTTGCAGAAGGACAATTTTAATAATAAACCATACAATACTGAAAAGGAAGAAAATAAAAGATAAACCTGCAAAATAATCAATGGCACTTGTTTTCTTTTTACTAATTATAAGTTCAATATTATCATCGGCACGGTAATACAAATGACTGTAAGCATTTTGATCGAAAAAAAATAAGCTTGAGGAATCACTTTTATAATCATTTATATCTGTAAAATAGGCATACTGTCCAAATTGTTGTATGAGCTGCGAGTTAAGGTATCTTGCATAATTATAATCAAATGCAGTAGTATTAATCCGTACATTCTTATCAATTAATAGTTCGGGATAACCTAATTCCTTGGGAATAAATTTTGAAAACAATTCAATATAAAAACTTTTATGACTATTATTTTCGGCATAATATATCGGAAAATCTACCAAATATGCATTTTGTCCTGATGTATATTGTAGTTGATAAAAATAGGGTGTACCTGTTGGTTTTCCATAAGTTGTTATCATTTCGTCAAAAAAACTTCTGCAATTTACTTCAATATTTCCGGGCTTCAAAAAAAGTTTGTCATCTGAATCGCAAATAGTGAGTTGCATTTCATATTTATCAAGATATTCCGAAAAATAATTTTTCTTTAAATGTTTTTTTAATTCCTCTTCATTTTTTACATGGTCTTTTGCCAATGTTATGAGTACTGAATCCAAAGGGAGACGATCTGCAATATCAATAAATAAAAATTCAGCCAGAGGGTCTTTATCAAATGAAAGATTTACTGCAAACAGTGTGCGTATATTTTTTTCTTTTTCATGAGCATTTTTATTAATTTGATATGTGGTTATTATAGCAAATATCAAAATAAATAGCATTATATAAACTGTTTTGGAGAAAAAATTTACTTTTTTATAACCATAATATCCCGATAGAAGTAGCACAATAAGAAAGAACACGGATAACCAAACTTCTTTTATAATAAAAAATTGAATGAATGAAATAACTAATGAAATCAAAAAATACAATAAGTAAGATTTATTAAAACGATAAAACTGCTGAATAAAACTCCGTATAATAAAATAATAAACAAAAAAGAGGATGGCGATTAGCCCTATTGAAACAATACTTAAAACCGTGATTTCGTAAAAGTTATTAAATAAAAGATAAATATTCGAATCAACAACAAGGCTTTTAATAATAAATATTATTAATGCATAGCAAAAAATCATTGCTAAAGTATATACAACTATCAAGGAAAAGAGTCTGAATTTTGTTTCATGAGCGTTTGACTCGGTTACACTTTTATAGCAACCCAAATAAACAATAATGAAGAGGAAAAAAGTATTTAAGGTTAGGTCACCTAAAGAAGGTAACAGTTCAGAGCTGGCAAAGTATTTTGGGGAAAAAATTTCAAGAGAATATATAAAATCAGGCCATTTAAACTCAAACATCAACCATCTGAAAATCAACAAGATGGAAGTTTGAAAAACAAAGCCGATTATAATACTTCTTCCTCTCAGGACAAATTTGTTAAAAATCTTTCCCAGTGTAAAGATAAGCAGGTACAAAAGGATTAAAAAAAGAACAAAAATGATAATTTGTTCAGCTTCAGAAAGTACATGGGAATCTTCAACTTCTAATGAAAATAAATAATTTTCAGATAAATCTTTAACAAGTGGTTCCGAATTATCAAAAAGCAATTTAATTTTATCGAAATTCATTCCCAGATCAGTATTTAAGTTGTTTTCAAGGAATTTGTTTTCGTAATTATATTCATTTTTTATAAGGAGTAAGGCTGTAAAAATCCAATCATCCTGCTCTTTAACTTTTTTCAAAAACCATCCGTTATCAGATTTAATCATTCTATTACTATCATTAAGGAGCACAGCATTAGTAAAAAGTACGGTATTGTGCGACCAAAAAATTAAAGAATCTCTGTGGGAGACAAACAAAATTATACCCTTGTCTTTTAGATTGAGGGCTTCTTTATACTTTTCTTTTGATGATTTTAGGGTGTCAAGGAAAATATCTTCAAGCAAACCAATATCAGTTTGCATCTCCTTTTCAAATAGATGGATTTTTTTTTCTATGTGTCTCGCTTGTTTCTCTTTATTTAATTGTTTGTTATAAATAAGGATTGATAAAAATATCAAACAAAATGAAAACATTAAGCCCCAAAAAAAGTATGACAGATGATGCTTCTTCAATTTTTATGGTTTTATTTTCAAAATTATATAAAAAAATGACTTGGTACAAAAAACCATCAATTCTTATGATTTTGCCTGGCTAATTTTTTGTAATTTTGCAACTTGTTTTATTAGAAAGTTATAATGTATGAATAGGGAAGATTTAAAACTACAACTTAAAATACAGATAATTGAATATCTTAACTTATTAGATAAAAAACCTGAAGACATCAAAGATGATGAACTTTTTTTCGGGGGTTCTCTGGGACTGGACTCAATAGATTCTTTAGAACTAATAGTACTTCTTGAAAGAGAATATGGTATTAAGATTAACAGCACAACAGAGGGACGCAAAATATTGATTAATATTAATACAATGGCCGACTTTATTATAGAAAAACAGAAGCAGCATGATTAATGTTTTTGTAACCGGCATGGGTTTGGTCTCTGCTTTAGGCTCAAACGTTAATGAAAATTTAAAAGGTCTTCGCTCAGGTCAAACTGGTATTAAAAAATCCCGGTTTTTTGCTTCAAAATATGCTGAAACACACTTTTTCGGAGAAGTGAACAAAAGTACTGAAACTCTGATTGAAAGTATAAAACTTACGAGTAAATTGGGACTGACGCGCACTGATATTCTTGCAATGATTGCTTTTAATGAAGCCATACATGATGCCGGCTTGGCGCCTGAAGAAATTTCTTCCTTCGACACGGCTTTTATTTCAGCCAGCACAGTGGGTGGTATGTGTGCTCATGATGAACTTTTTGCTGATGCTCAGCTTCCTGAAAAGCCCTCTGTCTATTTGTTTTCATACCCCTTTGCTGCACATGCTTTAAAAATTATTGAAGAATTTAAAATCAGAGGTATCAGCAATACCATAAATACTGCATGCTCTTCTTCTGCAAATGCTATAACGATGGGGACAAAACTAATTCAATCAGGTCGTGTTAAAAGAGCAATTGTGGGCGGAGCAGACAGCCTGTCAAAATATACAGCGAATGGGTTTAATGCCCTTCGTATTCTTTCTGATGATCCATGCAGACCTTTTGATACAAACCGGAAGGGATTATCTCTTGGAGAAGGAGCAGCTTATTTAGTTCTCGAAGCAGAAGAACAAACCTTTGTGAAAAAAAAATATGCAAGGATTAGTGGTTTCTCAAACACCAGTGATGCCTTCCATCTTTCCAGTTTATCCGAAGAAGCTGAAGGCGTAAAAATGGCCATTGAAAAAGCTTTGACTTCAGCCGGACTTAAACCCGGTATGATTGATTATATTAATACACATGGCACAGGTACAGAAAACAATGACAAAGTTGAGCTTCTCGGCTTATCTAAAGTGTTTGGTTTAATTCCCCCGTATAACGCAACAAAATCATATACCGGTCATTCTCTTGGTGCAGCCGGAAGTATGGAGGCCATTATTGCATTGTTGAGTTTAAACTATAAGGAGCTGTATCCCAGCCTTTATTGCGAAAACCCTATTGACGAACAAACTCCGCCCCTGAAAAAGTATCAGAATAATGTTGACATTAAACATGTTTTATCTAATTCTTTTGGGTTTGGAAGTAACTGTACCAGTTTAATTTTTTCCAAAATTTAAAAACGATGTTTATCAGCGACCTTTTATGTATTTCTCATCAAAAGACCTATGATTTGGATTTGTTCAATAATGGCCCCATTTACAATGAAGGTATTAAGTATTTTGCTTTAGAACCCGATTACACAAGCCTTATCCCTGCTTCAACACTAAGGCGCATGGGAAAATTTATGCGCATGGGAGTTGGAACAGGTTTACCAATGCTTCAAAAACATATTGGTGTTGAAGGGATTATTTTAGCAACAGCTAATGGAGGTGTTGATGACAGTATGAAATTTTTAAACCAGATTGAGAAATATCAGGAAGGAACATTAACACCCACAAATTTTGTTCAAAGCACCCCGAATTCATTGGCAGGAACACTTTCTATGATGTGTAATAATAAGGGATATAACAATACTCATGTGCATGAAGGTTTGGCTTTTGAAAATGCGCTGCTTGATGCTCAGATGTTCCTTGAATCAAATAAAACAAAAGTTCTTCTTGGTGCTGCTGAAGAAATTTCTGACTGGAATTTTAATATTAATCTTTTGAAAGGAAGGTTTAAAAAAGAAAATTGCAATCCGGAATCGTTGCTCGAATCAGGAACTATCGGCACAGTTTGCGGTGAAGGAGCCTTTATGTTTGTGATTGAAGCTACACAAAGAAATGTGTTAGCTCAGATAAAAGATGTAGGACAAATTACAACAGAAAACCCTGCTGAAATATTTGAACTCTTGAGAAATTTCTTGAAAAAAAATAACATGAAGCCTTCTGATGTGGATGCTATTATGTTGGGTTATAATGGAGACGCCAGAACAGATAGTTTGTACAATGACTTTTACAACAGTATGTTTAAAGGCAAAGCTGCTTTCTGTTTTAAAAATTTGTGTGGTGAATTTCCTACTGCTTCTGCTTTTGCTCTTTGGCTGGCAACTTATATTATCAACACTTACCCCATTCCCGATAAGGTAATAAAAGTGAAGCCACAGAAAGAAATAAATAATATTTTAATCTATAATCATTATAACGGATTACAGCATGGAATGATTCTACTCAATAAAGCAAATTAAATGGAGCAGGATATTAAATTTGTAGGTATTATCGGAGGTGGAAAAATGGGGAAGAGCCTTTTTAACCACCTTATTAAGTATCCGTTTGAAATAGTATGGTTTAATAGGTCCAACGCCTATTATGAACAAAGGAAATTTCTAAAAAAAAATGAAAGAGAACGTCAACTTTTAATAACTTCTGATGAAGAAGTACAGCAAAAGATTGACAGGGTTAGAATTACCGATAATTTTGAAAATCTAAGCTTATGCTCTTTAATTATTGAAACCATTTCTGAAGATTTAAATAATAAGAACATTCTTTTCAAATCCTTGGAAAATATTATTAATAAAGATGCTATTATCGTTAGTAACAGTTCCTCTATCATACCCGACAGGTTTTCAATTCCCAACTCTTTTAAGGATAGATTTGCAGGACTGCATTTTTTCTTTCCTGTTGAAACAACAAATATCACCGAAATAATTTTATCTTCACATTTTAATGAAGGATATGTAAACACCTTAAAATCGTTTATTACTTCAATTGAAAAACAATTTATTTTGCAAAACACAAACACTGCATTTGCGGCTAATCGTTATTTCCTTGAGATTCAATCAACCTTTTTTAATTATTGTGTTGCAAATAATATTCCTTTTGATGTGGCTGATAATGTAATCAGAGAAGAACTTTTTCCAATGGGAATTTTTATGTTGATGGATTACATTGGTTTTGACACCTTGATATATGCAATCAACAACTACATGTATTTACATGAAAATCCGGAGCAAATAAAACCTTTGCTTCTGTTTCTTACTGAAAATTCTGCAAAAGGTATTATGGGTGTTAAAACGGGTAAAGGTTTCCATACATACCCCAGTGTCGAAGTTTCTACCACTCTTGAGTTCCGCAGTCAAATTATTTCTTATGTCAGGAATATATTTAATAAATTTGCAATGGAATACAGGGATAAAAAGTTATTTACAAAAGAGGAATTAATGGCTGTTACAGCAGTCTTTACTCATCAGGAATTTAATCCTTATAGCTAAAATAGAATATGCAAAGAAAAGTAGTCGTTACCGCAATAAATGCTATCACAGCACTGGGTTTAAATATCGAGGATACATGGCAGGCTCTTCTTAAAGGGAAATCGGGTGTTGGAAGGATTACGCTCTTTGAACCGTCTGAACTTGAAACACAAATTGCCGCTGAAGTATCTTCGGAATTTGAGGTGTATGCTCAGAATTATATTAAAAAGAGAATAGCGCGTCAGATGACAAGGGTAACTCAAATGGCTTTAGTATGTGCTAAAGAAGCTGTTGAAAGGCATCAGATAAACATGGATTTTTATGAAAAGGATAAATGTGCCGTTATTTTGGGCGTTGTCAACACAGGAAACTCTTCAGTAGAAAAAGACCAGGACATAAAAACCATGATTTTAAAGGGCATGAATAATTCCATAAGCGCATGGATTTCCTTAGAATATGGATTTGAAGGACCGAACTATACAGTTGCAACTGCCTGTGCTTCTTCTGCTTATGCTCTTGCTTTAGGCTATGATTTGATAAGCTCCGGAAAAGCTGATTTGGTCATTACCGGTGGTGCCGATTCTATTATTAATCCTGAAGAAATCAAAGGTTTTAACGCCATTTACGCCCTCTCAACCGAAAATGAGAATCCACAAAAAGCATCTTGTCCCTTTTCAAAAAACCGCAGCGGTTTCGTTATTGGCGAAGGAGCAGGAGTATTGATTCTGGAAGCTGAAGAAAATGCTCGAAAAAGAGGCGCTGCAATCTTGGCTGAGCTATCCGGTTATGCACTAACCAGTGAAGCTTACAATATTGTCTCACCGAAAGAAGACGGAGAGGGTATGTTTATCACGATGCGTAAAGCACTTGAGCATGCCGGAATTTCCCCAAAGCAAATTAATCATATAAATGCGCATGGCACGAGCACAACACTAAATGACCTTTATGAAACCAAAGCCATAAAAAAACTCTTTGGTGCTAATTGTTCCGATATTCCTGTGGTTTCATCAAAATCTATGATAGGACATACTATTGGAGCTGCCGGAGCTATTGAAGCAGCTATTACCGTTAAAAGTATTTTAGAACAAAAAATTCACCCTTCAATTAATATTGATGTACCCGATCCTGAACTTGATTTGAACTTTGTGACTCAAAGCCGCCATCATACAATAAATTATGCCATGAGCAATTCATTCGGTTTTGGAGGGCATAATGCTTCTCTGATTTTTAAGCTTATGAAGTAAAGCATCTGACCAATCATAAAATTTTATTACAGATGAAAATTTACCTAATTCTTGCAGCCTCCGAGAACGACCCTTTAAAAACGAAAAAACCATTTATGCAGCCTTTGGCTTTGCCCATATTGGCTTCATGTGCACCGGAGCATGATTATACATTCACCGACCTTCTCTGGGAAGATTTTTCATCTATTGATTTTCAGGGAGATTATGACCTTATCGGCATAAGTTTTAGAGCGCCTGCCACAGAAACAGCTTTTAAAATTGCAGATAAATTCAGAACACTAGGAAAAATTGTAATCATGGGAGGCCCGCAGGCTTCTGTTATTCCTCAGCGTACAAAAGAACACGCCAACGCTGTTGTGGTGGGTGAAGGCGAAAAATTATGGCCTGTGTTATTAAACGATTTTCAGAATAATGAACTTAAAGACTTTTACATCACATCTCCCAATGAAAACCTGGATTTAAGCAATTTCAAAAATTACTATCTTTCTGTGCTTCCCGACATTACTTCCTTTCCTGTCCCTCTTAGGCAGCTCTACAAAGGAAAATATGCTTTTGATATGGTTTTTACTTCAAGGGGTTGTCCCATAAACTGTAACTTCTGTGCCGTTAGTACTTTGTTTGGAACCAGAATGCGATTTAAAAAAACAGAGGATGTCGTTGCTGAAATTAATACACTGGGCAAAATGTATTATCTGTTGGATGATACTGTTTTTGGACGCCATGGCTCTTATGATTATTATTTGGAATTGTATCCGAAAATTGCAAAATTACCTGAGAAAAGATTTTGGTCGGGACAGGCAAATCTTGATGCTGCTGCACATGATAAAGGAAAAGAAGTTATTAAACATGCTTCCGAAGGAGGATTAACTCATGCCTTTATAGGTTTTGAAACCCTGAACCCAGATGACATGAAAAATATGGCTACTGCTCCCAAAATGGGTATTAAAGACAAGTCAAATTTTATGGCTGATATCAGCGAAAATGTTAAATTCATTACGAATAATGGCATCCTTATATCTGCATGGTTTACAATAGGTTTGCAGCACGATTCACATAAATCAATTATTGAAACCATTGAATTTTGCAGAAAACATCATATTTTGCCAGTGCTTTCTCCCATTCAGGCTTTAGAGGGTACTTCTTTTTTTGATCTTATGAAGTCTCAAGGAAATCTTATTGACCAGAAAACAAATATCAGTAATGTAAACCTTTCAGTTTTAACCAATGAAGATTATATCAAAATTTTTAAATATAATATAACAGCTTATAGATTTTTAGACATTTTTAGAAATACTTTGTTTTATTTCAAAAAAATTAAAAAACTAAAAAGAGGAACATACGAATTAATTTACAGAACAATCTTTATTGTAATGACACAATTGAAACTTAGAAAGCTCATAAAAAAAGAAACAATAAGATTTGGTTCTCGAATGAAGTAATACCAAAACTTTATTTGAGTACTTTATTTTTGTCTGAAAGCGGACAGTAATCTCAAAATTATTTTACTATTTTCTGAGTAACAAACAAACCTGAAGTATTAATTATTGATATAAAATAAAGCCCCGCACTCAAGTGTTCTGTACGAATAATTAAGTCATCAGTACTAAAAGCTTCAGCACTGTAAATAGGCTGCCCCAAAGCATTGTAAATTAAAATTTTATCATGCACCTGATGCCCTGAGATTGAAATAAAATTTGTAATTGGGTTTGGATGGATTCTAATGTTTCTTTCTGCATCAGCATTTATATGATTGGTGTTTGTACACGGTATTTTCAAGGAATTGAACCACAAAACAGTCATATATATGTAAGGATTCGAACAACTTCCATGATTATAAGAAGGATTCAAATTTATGGCTTCCACTGTTGTTGAACCACTGTCTGTCATGGCTTGAAATGCATTGGTTGCATTTAAGTAACTTACTTGTTCATCGGCCTCACAGTAATACATTTTAATTGGTGCCTGAGGATTCCAGTTATAGTTGTCATTGGCAACCATATTTTGCCAAAAAGGTAAAGTTTTATTGTCAAAATCATTTATAATTGCTTGATAAACAGAGTCCTGTAAAAATTTATGCAAAGAATCAGGCAGTATATTATTGAGCTGAGACATGGAATAATTGCCATTAAGATAAATCGGAATCAAAGAGTCATAAGGCGATTTAAAAATTTCAGAAGGATGATTGAACAAGTTTTGATAGGCGTCATTATAAGCACAAATCAGAAAAACAATATAACCCGGCCTTGAATAATCAGGAGCAAGAAATACCATTTCCGATTGAGCACCCGATAGGTAATAGGGTCCTGAGCCCGGGGCTGAAGCAATAATATTAAATTCCTGTTCCAACTGGGCATCCTGTATTTTCTTGTGTGCTGCCATGGTGGCATGACCACCCTGTGAATAACCGGCAAGGAAAACTTGACCGTTGTCATATATTTCCAAACTGTCATTAATATACTCTCTGCAAGCTCTCATCAAATCAATTGTTGCATTTGCTTGCGTCTCAGCATGAAGATAGGGGTGTAAACCAATACCATCACCCAAACCAAGATAATCAGGCATGCAAGCAATATAACCAAGAGATGCAAAAATCTGTCCCACCATCGCTTCTCCATTATTGCGGGAAGGAACATCATTTTTCTTTAAAACCGTTCCATGCTGAAAAGACATTAAAGGAAAAAAATTACAACTGTCTGTTACCGGCAGCATAAAAGCTCCGGAAGCAAGAGTTGTATGTCCATGAGCATCTGTTGTATGATAAGAAATGTAATACATGTCAACATCAAATTGTGCAGGAACCCCCGGAATATAATTAAGAGATGATTTGCTGATAGTTGCGATTTTGTATGCCTGAATAAGGTGAGATTGTCCCTTTAAAACATGGGGGAGAAAAATAAAAACTATCAAAAAGACAGATAAATTTTTATTCGATAACACAACCTAATATTTTATAAATTTTCGCTGTGTTTGTAAACCTTCAGAATCTAAAACCCTGATAAAATAAACACCACTCTCAAGTTGGTTGATGTCAATTACCGAAAGCGCTTCGGAACAGGTTTTTTCAATAAGCTTCCTACCAGAAAAATCCATAATTTCAATAATCCTGTTCATAGGTTTGTCAAATTGCACATTGATAAGTCTTGATGACGGGTTTGGATACATGGCAAATGCTGAAATGGCATCATTATTCTTAATACCTTGGGTTATGCTGTTCACATCCTTCAGAATCCAGTTTTCGCTGTCGAATTCAAGTGCTGTGATATTATCAGGAAATGCTAAAGCAAAAACCTCAGTTGGTTGGTTCTGTTGTAAAAGAATCAAAGTATCTCCATTGGTTGTTTGTATATGAAAAGGCAACAGTACATTAAAAAATGGAGTTACAGAAGAGGATGTGGTCTGATTGCAAGAAATGTACAAGCTGTCATTAAAAGTTGACCATACGATATCAAAAATAGGATAACCTTCCCCAAAGTACCATTGGTTAAAATAATTGACAAAACTTTTCCCCGAAATATCCTCAAGAACTATTCTGAAATCATTGCCTGTGGCTACACTGTCTTTATAAATACTTAGAAAGGTCTTTAGTGTTTCAAAAAAAAGGCTGTCGTTTTGTAACTCATGGCGTATCATATGAATAATGGCAGCTCCTTTTTTATAAGAAAGTCTGGAATCAAAAATACGGTTTACATTTTCAGACTCAGTTAAAGGGACATATACACTCCCCCCTTGAGCAGATTTTACATTATTATGACAATCAGCAAGCCATTGAACTTCAGAACCGCTGTCTAAATGCTCTAAGGCCAGATATTCGCCATAACTTGCAAAACCTTCATTGATCCAGATATCATTCCATGTGGCACAGGTTACATAATCGCCAAACCATTGATGCCCAAGTTCGTGAGAAGTCAGTGTAAAACTAAAGGAGCCTAGAGATGTCATGGTTTGATGCTCCATGCCACCACTGAAAGGAGCCATACAATGTCCGTATTTTTCTTCCCAAAAAGGGTATAAATCAAATAATTCAGAGTAGAGTTCTATAAAATCGCCAGTCAAGTCAATTTGTTGTTTAAAATATGGCAGTGTTGCTGGATTATCATAAATGAAATTTTGAACTAAAATAGAATCAGCAAAGTTGGCCGGATGTGCATAAAAGCTGTAATCAATATATTCCCCAACTGTAACAGAAATCAGGTAATATGCAATCGGGTAATGTGAAATCCATTTATAACATACTTTATTATTACCAAGTGAATCAATTGCTGTAAGTAATCCATTTGAACCTACTTTGTTTGAAGCATCTGTTGTAACAAAAATATATACCGAATCAGCTTTATCGCTCAGAACCTGCTTAACGGGAAACCATGATTTTGCATTAAATGGTTCTGATAAAGTCCATGTAATTTGATTGCCCCACGAAGGAGATGTGGCATTTGATATTCCGGAAAAGAAACCACCGCTCTGAGGTGTTCCTCCATAATAAATGACGGCATCAAAAACAACATTTTGAGCCAGTGGTGGTACTATTTCTACAAAAACTTCATCTCCCGAACGTGTAAAATTACGCAATGTGCCATCTATTAACACAGAATCAATGTTTAATTCAGGCACCAGTTCAAAAGCAAAAGTATCTAACTGGCTGCTGACAACCTTTGATTTAATTTTTACATTGCCCTCAACATCAACCGATGTTCTTTCAACGGCAATATCAAGGTGGTAAAAAATAACGTCATACTGATATAATAGAGCATTTGGGCTCTGAATACTTCTTTTGGACATAATGCCGGCTTTGAAACCGTCATCGTGAGGGTAGTAAGAATCAGACTGCTGTCCATAAACTTTATGTCCGGAAAAAGAAATAAAAGCCATTGTGAAGCACGTGAAGAAGATAATTTTCATCACTCGTTGAGCAATATTTTGCATGATTTATTTTTTTAAATTTATGTTTGTAAAAGTACCTAAAAATTATTGGAAATGAATACATGATTTTTTAAATATATTCAAATTGACATTAAATAAAGCTGAAAAAATAATTTGAATTATCTTTGTTCAAAAGGGAGTAAGTAAATATGACTGAAGTTGTTAGTTTTAATTTTGACGATAAAGCATTGATTGCTTTGTCATCTGCTATAAGAAAAGAAGTTTTTGTTGAGGAACAGCATGTTGATATTAAATTAGAGTATGATGGAAAAGACAAAGATGCAAAGCATTATTTGCTATTCTATAACAAAAAAGCAATAGCTACAGCCCGGTGGAGAAATACTTCTGCGGGGATTAAATTGGAACGTTTTGCCATGTTGAAGCTTTTTCGCAATCAAGGCTTGGGCGTTCATTTATTAAAAGCTGTGATGGCAGATGTTCTAAAAAATAATCAACCAATTTATCTTCACTCACAAGATAAAGCTGTAAATTTTTATAAACGCCATGGGTTTAAAATTGAGGGTGATGCCTTTATTGAAGCCGGTATAGTACACTATAAAATGGTTTGGGAATAAAGTTCGGTGAAAATAAATTATAAGAACATCTTTGTAAATAAAATTATAAGAATGATTAATATAATCGCCAAAGCTAAGGCAATTATAACATTAGTGTTAATTTTGAAGTTGATTTTATATCTTTTTTTACATGGCAGCTTGTGTTCTTTAATAAAAGATTTAAGCTGTCGGTGTTCCTCAGAGGTAATTTTAAAAGTATAATATACCTTTATGCGTTTATATGAAGCGTTTTTTTCGTGTTGAAGCATTAAAAATATTTTTTGTAAAATTACAGATTATTTTTATTTCTTGTTAATTATCTGATGTTGTAGAAGGATTGATGCTTCATGCAAAATTTTAAGCATTTTTTCAATATAGTCTTTGTTTAATCCAAGTTTCTCAGCTAAAGTCAGTCTTTCATTGATAATACTATTCCATCTTTTAATTTGTAAAACAGTGATTTTGTGTTCTTTCTTGTAGAGACCAATCTTTTCGACTATGTCCATTCTTTGTTTCAATAAGTTCAAAATTTGATTATCTACAATATCAATTCCATTCCGTAAGTCTTCAAGTTGCTTGACAATTTTAAAATCTTCGTTTTTCTGAGGTATCGAAAGTTTTTTTAACAGAATTTTTAACCGAGCAGGTGTAATTTGTTGAAAAGCATCTGAAATAGCACTGTCCGGATTTATATGTGTTTCAATCATCAAACCGCACATATCTAGATTAAGTGCTTTTTGGGAAATATCTTCAATAAAATCAGGATTTCCGGTAATATGACTGGGATCACAGAAAAAAGGCAATTGCGGATAACGCCGTTTAAGTTCTATGGGAATTTCCCAGATAGGATTGTTGCGGTATGGTGTTTTTTCATAGGTGTGAAACCCCCTGTGAATGGCAATAATTTTTTTATGCCCCGATATAAAAAATCTTTCAATGGCTCCTGCCCATAATTCCAGATCAGGATTTAATGGATTTTTTACCATAACCGGTATATCAATTCCTTCAAGTGACCTTGTCAATTCTTCTATTGAAAAAGGACTTACCGTTGTTCTTGCACCAACCCAGATAATATCTATATTGAATTTTAAACAAAGTTCGACATGTTTTGGAGAAGCTACTTCAACAGCAGTTAATAGACCGGTTTCTCTTTTTACATTTTGTAACCATTTTAAGGCCTCAACACCATGTCCTTTAAATGAATGGGGACTGGTTCTTGGTTTCCATACACCAGACCTGAAGATTTTCACACCTGGAATTTTGGCCAAAGCTTTGGCTGTTTTAAAAACTTGCTCTTCACTTTCGGCACTGCACGGACCTGCAATAACAACTGGTTTCTTAATATCTCCCAGCCAGTCGGATAATGGTATAAATTTCGAACCGGAACTCTTTTTCATAAAATAGAGTAGTGAAAAAATCTTGAGAAGAAATTAGGTGCGATAAAGTCTATTAATTAAACTTCTTTTCTTTTTCTTTTTATTGCTATCGTTCTTGTGTTCATCGTCCTCATAATACCCATACCCATAGCCATAGCCATAACCGTATCCATAACCGGCATATCCGTATTTTGAAAATTCGAAAGAAACACCATTTAACAAAATGCTAAGGTTTGGAATTTCAATGTTTTGTTTTATGGCATTTAAATTTTCAACTGCTTTTTTTAAGGTCATTTTCTGACGCATAACGAAAACATAAGCATCTATGTCTTTTGTCATTACAAAAGCATCAGCCACAAAGCCAACAGGGGGGGTATCAATGATTACATAATCATAAATAGTTTTTAAATATTGCAACAAGTCCGACATTTTCTTTGTCTCTAAAAGTTCTGCGGGATTTGGAGGAACAGGCCCTGAGGTAATTATATCAAGATTGGGGACATTTGTTTTTATTATTATATCCTCTAAGAGGCTTTTACCTATAAGATATGTTGAAATTCCAATATTATTAGTAACATCAAAATCATTGTAAATTCTTGGTTTCCTTAAATCACAACCGAGAATTATTACCTTATTGTTAGCTAAAGCAAAAGTAGAAGCAATATTTATGGAACAAAATGTTTTCCCTTCCCCTGAAATGGTAGATGTAACTGCTATTACATTTTTTTTCTCTTCCTTAAGGAAAAATTGTAAGTTAATTCTTATGGCCCTGAATGATTCTGCAATAATTGATTTCGGTTTTTCAGCCACAACTTTTGTAATACCAAGATCACTTTGAGTGATTACACCAAGTATTGGAACATTTGTCCTCGATTCAATGTCTTGTTTATCAGTTATTTTATTGTTAAAGAAATCAATTATCAAAATGATAAAAGCTGGAATAAATAGGCCAAGAATGAGCGATATGATATAATTTAATTTTTTTCTGGGGGAGATTGGCTGTCCTCCTTTTTCCAATACAGTTTTATCAAGGATTTTATGATCTGGTAATATAGATGCTTTTGCTATGGCCGACTCGGCTCGTTTTTGTAACAGAAAATTGTACATTTCTTCACTAACAGAAAATTTTCGAATGATGCCCACATATTCTTTTTCTCTTTGCGGTAATCTGCTTATCTGAGTTTCAAGTTCCTGATATTTTCCCTCAATTTCACGCATCTTTAATTCTGTAAGATTAACGATATTGTTAACATTTTCCAGAATGGCTTGTTTTGTATTCTCAATCTGGCCTTCTAAAACTGTTATATAAGGGTTTCTTGATGTGGAACTCATTGTCAACATGTGTCTTTCTTTTGAGAGATCACTCAACTGGGCAACAAGACCATTTAAATTTACATCATTGATATCCATTGTTGATGGGGCAAGAACATCATTATAATCCGAATGGCTGTGCAGATATTCATATAAGTACTTATAGTACTTTAATTTCATATCTTCCTGAGCCCTCACCTTATCATACTCCTGAAGCTGCGTAAACAAAATTGTTGTTTGCATGGCTACATCCATGATATTGTTTTCTGTTCGGAAATTTAACAAACGGTTTTCGTCAACATATAATGAATCGCGAACCTCATATAGCTGATTATTGATAAAATTTACCGTGTTATCGGCTCTTAAATTTTTATCATCGAGATCTATGTTGATATACTCGCTTGCCAGAGTATTTAAGTAATTAATTATTTTCAAGGGGCTGGAATGTGAGAAAATCACTTCAACTACAGTTGCACCACCTCTGGGATCGATAGCTTTTACCTCTGTGTTTGAATTATAAAATCTGAGTAAAGAGTTTGGGTTGTTAATGATAAAGCTAAAGTCTTCATTTAAATCTTGTTCAGTAAATAACTCATTCAGAAAAACTTTAAAACTAAAAAATTCTGTTTCATATTCTTGCCCAAAAAATAATTCTTGATTAACTGTTTTTTTAATGTCTGCAAGTTCAATAAAATCTTTATTTCTAAGATTAATAACACTTAAATTCTTTTCTTTTTCAATCTTAAGTCGGTATTTGTCCCTGTTTATTATTTCAATTAGAAAGGGATGTCCGATTATTTGATTGTGGTTAGAATCAATGACTACTGAGAATGGTGACTTACCATAAATTTCCTTATATCTGAATTTCCCTTTTTTATTATAAGTTATTAAAAAGTCAAGTTTATTCAAGGTTCGCTCCGTGAGAGAAAAAGAACTTAAAACTTTGAGTTCATTGTTAAAATTCTTTTTTGATTTAAACATGTCCAAACTTTCAAGAAAATTTTGACCTCCGAGATTCCATCTTTCATCATCTTTTACTAATATCGTTACCTTTCCCCTATATATTGTTGAGGAGTATTTGTTTATAGCGTAGGCTACTATTAAAGACAAAAGTATGCAGATAAGAAAATAATACCAATAACTTATGAATTTGAAGATATAATATTTAATATCAACATTTTCTTCTTTTTCAAAAACACTATTATTGTCAAAATTATTTGTCACCTTATAATTGTTTATTTAGTAAAAAAATTAATGAGAACTATTACTGTTGTGATGCTGGAAAAAAGTATTGTGAAAGGAAACTCTTTAAATCCTAATGATTTTGCTTTCAGAGGCTCTACATAAACCACGTCATAAGGCATAAGATAAAAAAAATCGGAATTAATAACATTGGCCTTAGTAATATCAAGTACTTCAATTTTATTGTTATCGGACTTTCTTAATACTTTAATATTCTCCCTATTTCCAAATACTGTAAGATCTCCTGCCATACTGAGAGCTTCGAGTAAATTAATGTGTGTGTCATAAACTTTAAATGTTCCCGGTCGGGTTACTTCTCCTAAAACTGTAACTTTATAATTAATGAGTTTTACTACAACACTTGCATCAACGAGATATCCTTCAATGCTGTCCTGAATTTGATTTTGAGCCTCAATTAAATTTAAACCTGCAACATTGATTTTTCCTGCAATAGGTAATTCTATGCTTCCACTTTCATCAACAATATAACTTTCTACAAAAAGTGAAAGCTCAGACGTTGAGTTTCCATTTTGCCAGTCGGAGTTAAATAATTTGAAAGTCTTATCATCCATTGTCTGGACTTTTACATATAGCATATCCCCTTGTCTTAGTTTGTATTTGCTTAAAACGTTGGGAATGTTATTTTCCTGGCTGCTTTCAAGCCCTTGAAGATAAAGTAATTTTTTTCTGGGTGTGCAAGATGAAAGAGCTATTGAAAAAAAAATTATTAAAATACAAAACAGAATTTGCCTGAAATTAAAATGTATTAACATAAGTTTATTTATAATCATTGATTAATGATGCAAGTCAAATTGCAAAATTAAGGTTTTTTTAAAACAAATGTTATTTTTTTGTTATGAAGAGAATTTGTCGGTAGAGCCTATTGAGACAGTATTTGTAATTGTTGTATTAACAATTTATCTGAAAAAGACTTTAAGAGGAAATAGATTCTGAACTGATCTTGTGTTCTCGAAACATAAGTGCCTATATAAAAATGAGATTCATCACGTGATGAGCCTTGGTGGCTAACGGAAAAACTTGCAGGAGGGTTTTTTTCAAAAAAATCCTTTACAATCATCTCTGCTTGCGATTTACTGTAAGTACCATCGTTGTCTGATAACGTTAAATCAATTGTAGCATGAAAATGACCTGAAAGTGCCCTTGCGTTACCCGCCCTGATAGCAGTAATAACCTTTGAAGACACATCTTCCTGTGAAAAACTAATTGAAATTGTGCTGAAAAATATAAGTGGAAGAATTAACTTTATTACTGTTTTCATCTTAATTTGTTTTGTAATATCATGTATATTTACTGTTTGCAAAGGGAAAAGCTCAATAACTAAGCCAAAATTAATATTGGCAAATCTATAATTTTTTTATTATTTTGCAACGTTAAACATTCTCAATTTTTGTTAATATCAATAATAATTTATATGTATGAATATTAATATCATATGTATTGGTAAGACAACGGATGCGTTTGTCAAAGAAGGTATCTCCTTATATCTAAGTAGAATTAAACATTTTTGTGGTATAAATATTATAGAGCTTCCTGAAGTAAAAAATTCCAGTACAAACAATAAAGAGTTTTTATTAAAAAAAGAAGAAGAATTGCTTTTGAAAATATTATATCAGCACACTCATGTTGTTTTGCTTGACGAAAAAGGGCTTTTATTTAATTCTACTGAATTCAGCCGATATGTTGAGAAAAAACAAAATTCGGGCTGTAAAACACTTACTCTTGTCATTGGAGGGGCGTATGGATTTTCTGAAAATATTCATAATTTGTATAAAGAAAAAATTGCGTTGTCGCAAATGACTTTTACACATCAGATGGTAAGGCTTTTTCTTACTGAGCAGTTATATAGAGCTTTCACAATCATTAAAAATATTCCATACCATAATTAAAAAAATGTTTAGTTAAAATTTTTTATAACAATTCTAATAAAGCTTTCCATGTTTTTGCAGTTCTAAAACAATTTTAATATTTTTGTAGCTTGTTTTACTTTAAATCAAATTATGCAAAAGCGTTTATTTATTTCTTTTCTTTTTTTTCTTTTTCTTCAAATTATTCCAAACATCTTGTTTTCTCAAGAAGAAATTCTTGAAGAAGGAGGAGATGTTGAAGAGGAATTTTATTCTGAAAGCTCCGACTTTTTAAAAGGAGTTTCTTTTTCATCCATTTTTAACCTCGAAGACACATCACTTCTTTTTCTTCATTCCGATACTTTGTTTAGGTTTGGATGGTGTAATGATACAATTCATATCAGAAGATATGATTTTACAAAGAAAGAAGATACAACAATTCTCGTTCTTAACGATAATGAAAATATGTGTTGTTATTCCCATCCCTTTTGCGGAAATGTGACTTCACAATTTGGCTTCAGAAGAAGCAGATACCATTATGGCGTGGATGTAAAGCTTTATACAGGAGATAGTGTTTATAATGCATTTGATGGTATTGTAAGGATATCTACTTATAGTAGATCTTACGGTCATGTAGTTGTTGTGAGACACTTCAATGGGCTTGAAACCTTGTATGCACATTTATCACAAAAATTTGTTGAACCAAACACACCTGTGCGGTCAGGTGAAGTTTTAGGTTTGGGTGGCAATACAGGACGCTCTTATGGCAGTCATCTTCATTTTGAAGTAAGGTATTTCGGAGAACCCATAAACCCAAATGATATTATTGATTTTGGTTCGTTTTGTTTAAAACAAGATACCTTATTCCTTGAACAAAAACATTTTGAATACCTTGTAGAAGCTCGAAAAGTACATTATTATACGATTCGAAGCGGAGACACTCTTTCTACAATAGCTCGCAGAAATGGAACATCCGTAAGAGCCCTATGCCGTTTAAACAATATGAAAAGCACAACCATTTTGCGTATAGGCAGAAAAATCCGATTAAGTTAATGTTCTTCATGCAATGGGTAAATTAAAAAAGAAATTTTATGTTGTTTGGAAAGGACATAAAACTGGTATTTTTGACTCATGGGCTTTATGTGAAAAAGCAGTGAAGGGATTTCCCGATGCTTTATTTAAAAGTTTTGAAAACAAGCAGATAGCAGAGAAGGCCTTTTTGGAAGGCCATGCATGCTTTATTAAAAATCAGCATAGTGTTAATGAAGGGAAACAAGATGCATTGTTTGAGCTTTACAGCGATCCCATTTTAAAGAGCATTTCTGTTGATGCAGCTTGTAATATGAAAACAGGCGAAATGGAATATCAAGGCGTTTACACATATAATAAAGAACTCATTTTTAAAAAAGGACCCTTTGATAGTGCCACGAATAATATTGGCGAATTTCTGGCTCTTGTTCATGCACTTGCATTTTGCAAAAAAGAAAATATCATTTTGCCGATATATTCTGATAGTAAAGTTGCCATTAAGTGGGTTAAACAAAAGAAAGCCGCCACCAAACAGGAAGTAAATGCAATTAACAAATATGTATTTGAACTTATTCTAAGAGCTGAAAACTGGCTGACAAATAATTCTTACGACAATAAAATATTAAAATGGGAAACCAAGGCATGGGGAGAAATTCCTGCTGATTTTGGAAGGAAATAAAATTATGAAAATTGATACATTGTTCAATATTAAATCACTCGAAATAAGTGAAGATGGATGCAATTCTTTTGCAGTTATTACTTTAGACCCTGATCATGATATTTTTAAGGGACATTTTCCCGAAAACCCTGTTTTGCCGGGTGTATGTCTTGTTCATATTATTAAATCAGTTATGATTGCTGCTGTTGAAAAACCATTAATGATGTTCAATTGCCAATCTATTAAATTTCAGTTACCTGTCAATCCTCTTGAAAATAACATACTTGAGATTGATATTAAAAACAAATCTACATCAGACTTTTACGATGTCAGCGTACAGGTATCCTATGGCGATAAAAAATTTTGCAACTTCAGGGGTTCTTTTAAAACATTGTAATATTTTGTGTTGTTCTACGCAGGAAACAGCTTTTTAATGGGCTGTCATAAGTTCAACTAAAACCTTGTAATCACTCTCACTGATGTTGTGGTAATTCCCATTTACTTTATTTTTAGATAACTCTATGATAATATTGTCTTTATCAAATTGAGGCACAAAATCATAAAGCCTTGTGGGTGTTTTAATTTTCTTAAAGAAGCCTTCAAATTCATAAATTGTATCTTCTGCTGAATTTGAATTGAATACTTTTTTGCCCAGGACAGCAATTTGTTTGTCTAATTTGTTTTTATGCAGCTTCATCCATGCAGGAAAAGCAATTGTCAGAGAGGCGCCATGGGGCAGCCCGTACAATGATGATAACACATGTCCAATACTGTGGGTTCCCCAATCTCCAAAAGACCGTCCGTACATTGTAATGCCATTAAGAGCCATTGTGGCGGCCAACATTATATCTGCCCTTAATTCATAATTATTCAAGTCGTTTAAAAGCATCTGCCCTTTATGTATGCTTTCTTTAATAATTTCAACAACAATGTTGTCTGTAAGATCAGCCTGTCCTTTACCAAAATAAGCTTCGAGAGCATGGGCAACAACATCTGCAATTCCATAGGCTGTATAATTGTATGGAACGCTGATGGTGTAGGATGGGTCGAGGAAAGCATATTTTGGAAAAATCAAAGGATGCCCGTAACTTAATTTTTGCCCGACAGCATCATTCTGAATCACAGCATAGGGGTTCATTTCACTTCCGGTAGCAGCCAATGTGAGAACACAGATGAGCGGCAAGGCTTTTTCAACAGTAGTTTTTCTGATGAAAAATTCCCATGATGAATGATTGACGCAAGCTGTCAGGGCGGTCATTTTTGCAGAATCAATAACACTGCCGCCTCCTAAAGCGATAATGAGGTCAACATTATTTTTTTTTGCCATATCAGCAGCAGCATCAACATCTGTGTAAACAGGATTTGATTTGATGCCGGAGTATTCAAAAACGGTTGCACCGGCCATTTCTATTTGCTTTCTTACGGCATCATAAACACCGTTTTTCTTTACGGAACCTTGACCATAGATAAGCAAAATTCTTTTTCCTGTTTCATCAATACAGCTGTTAAGTTTTTCAATAACATTTCTGCCGAAAAACAAACTAGTGGGGTTGTAAACTTTAAAATTATCCATTTTTATTATTGTTTTTGTTTTCAAAGATAATAAAGAAAAAGATTGAAAAATAGAACAACATGAAACAAAAATGTGGCTTTTTCAACATTTTATAGGAGATGTGTACATCCCTTCTTTAGAATAAATATTTTACCATCTTTTCTGTTGATGTTATTTTTTAAATAATTTTACAATATAAAGAAGAAAATAATATTGAAAGCCTTTCTATTCATAAGTGTTTTTTTTTGTTTTTCAGGCATTGATACTCTATGGAGTCAATCATGGGACAACCGGCGTGCTAAAAGCCTTGACCTTTGTCAAGACACTATCAGAATTGACACATTAAGCATTATACCCGGTTCTGTTATTTTTTTTGATGCCAATGGAGTCGCACTTCCCGATAGTTTGCTGGGTATTGACTATCCGCGTGCACTGCTTATATGTGATCGTTTATTCAGGGAAAATCACAGTTATATCAATATAAGGTACAGGGTATTAAGACATTACATTCCTGAAATGATTAGATTAAAAGAAGAAGGATTATTGCAAAAACGACAGGATGGTGAGAATAGTTTTTATATTTATTCTTCACCTAAAACACAGGGAGATATTTTCGGTTTGGGAAATATCAGTTCAAGTGGGAGTATTTCGCGTGGTATTTCTATTGGTAATCAGCAAGATGTGGTCGTTAGTTCTACCCTCAACCTTCAGTTATCAGGTCAACTGTCAGACGATTTATACATTGCTGCAGCTATTACCGATAATAATATTCCAGTTCAACCAGATGGTAATACCCAACAAATTCAGGACTTCGAGAAAGTATTTATTCAGATTTATAATAATAATATAAAACTAACCGCAGGAGACTTTGAAATTGATAATCGAAACGGGTATTTCATGCGGTTTAACAAAAAAGCGCAAGGAGGGTTATTAGGTGTTAATTACTCAAGAAAAAATGCTGAGGAACATGAATTATACCGTATTAGCTCAACATCCGGAGCTGCTATTTCAAAAGGGAAATATACCCGTAATTCCATAATTCCCATTGAAGGCAATCAGGGACCATATAAATTAAAAGGGGATAATAATGAGCTTTTTATCATCATACTGGCAGGAACAGAAAGAGTTTTTATTAATGGCAGGTTGCTAAGTAGGGGGCAGGAATACGATTATATAATAAACTACAATACTGCTGAAATAACTTTTATGCCGGGACAGCTTATTACAAAAGACAGCAGGATTGTTGTTGAATTTGAGTATGCTGATAAAAATTATGCCCGGGCTATGGTGTACTCGGGAAATACTATCGAAAATGATAAATTGTCATTCAGTCTCAATTTTTTCTCTGAACATGATATGAAAAATCAGACCTTATTTCAGGAATTATCACCTGCAGATGAGTCGCTTTTATCGGGTATTGGTGACAGTCTTCAACTTGCGTTATCATCAGGGGTTGAAAGCATGTCTTATGATGACAACTATATCATGTATAAACTTGTAGATACGACTGTGGCAGGCCTTTCATATGATACAGTTTATGTGTTTTCTGTTAACCCCGACAGTGCCCATTATAGATTAAGGTTTTCATTTGTGGGTGCAGGCAATGGTAATTACAACCAAAAACAAAGCACTCTCAATGGGCGGGTTTATGAATGGGTTGCCCCTGAAAATGGACTTAAACAGGGTGCTTATGAACCTGTGATTTTGCTAATTGCTCCGCAAAAAAAACAAATGCTCACTTCTTCATTTCTATACAACATAAACCCAAACTCAAATGTGTCATTAGAATTGGCGATTAGCAATGAAGACATTAATACATTTTCTTCCATAGATAAAAAAGACAATGAAGGTATAGGACTGAAATTTCTTTTCAACACTATAAAACCTTTGGGCAAAGACAGCTTGAAAATCTGGAAACTAAAATCCTCTCTTTCTCATGAGTGGACTCAAAAGACATTCAACCCAATTGAACGATACAGAGAAACTGAATTTAACAGAAACTGGAATATTTCTGACCTTAAAGATGCCGATGAACACCTGTCTTCAGTTAAGATTTCTCTTTATGATACAAAAAACAGGCATTTCGGATATGGTTTTAATGTTTTCTTTAGGGAGAAAAACTATAGTGCTTACCAAAATCAGTTGAATGCGGATTGGCATTATATGGGTTTCTTTATTATTCAAAACAGCGTGTTGACCCAAACACAAATGCCTGTTTATAATACCGAATACTTGAGAAACACAACAACGCTCGGAAAGAGGTTCAGGTATCTTACATTGGGTTTTGAAAACCAATTTGAAGATAATCGCTTTATAAATAATGCAGCCGACACATTAATGCCGGGGGGGTTAAAATTTGAACAGTATGAGATTTTTGTTCAGAGCCCTGATACTGCTACAAATAAGTACCGCTTGTTTTATAAGATACGAAATGACTTTATGGTCGGGGAAAATCGTTTTAAACTTGCTTCCAAGGCTGAAGAATCAGGGATTTCGTTAAATATAGATAAAAATCCTGCACACCACTTTCTTTTTAATACCGCTTACAGACGTTTGTATCATTTAAGCAATCAACTTATACAACAGGGAATAAATGCTGATAATACAGTATTGGGTCGTGTGGAGTACAATGGGAATATATGGAAAGGCTTGTTGTCATTAAACTCTTTTTACGAATATGGAACAGGGATGGAAGTAAAAAAAGAATTTTCCTATGTAGAAGTTCAAGCCGGCCAGGGAGTTTACACATGGACAGATTATAACAACAACAACCTGAAAGATCTTGATGAATTTGAAGTGGCAGCATTTCAGGATCAGGCCAATTATATTCGCATCTATATGCCAACAAACGAATATATAAAAGCTTTTTCGAGTAGCTATAATCAAATTTTAAATATATTACCTGCAGCCATCTGGCGCAATGAAAAAGGGTTTAAAAAGTTTGCATCAAATTTTTCAAACCGCACCAATTACCAGATTCAAAAAAAAACAACCTTGTTTGGCTTTGATGCATTTAATCCTATTGGAACAAATACTAATGACAGTGCATTAATTTCAATGAATTCTGTATTTCGCAATAATTTTTCAGTGAATTCAAACTCGCCTGTTTGGAGTATTGATTATCAGCACCAAAGCAACAACTCAAAAATCTTAATGGTCAATGGTTTTGAATCCAGAGCCCTCATTAAAAACAGTATAAAACTGAGATGGCATTTTCTTAGAAAAATGTTTTTTAATATCACAGCCGAAAATGGCATAAAAAAGTCCCTTTCAGCATATTTTCCTGCTCGCGATTTTAAATTAGAGCTCATGTCCATTGAACCGGTAATAAGCTTTCAGGAAAGTAGCAGGTTCAGAAATAGTTTGTCTTTTAAAAATGAGGTTAAGGAGAATTTATCGGGGCTATTTCATGAAAAAGCAATTTCTTATATTTTTAGTAATGAGTTAAGATACAGTCATTTAGAAAAGGGTAGTTTTAACTTTAAAGTCAGTTATTTAAAGCTTTTATATAATGCACCTGATAACACACCCCTTGCCTATGAAATGCTGGAAGGCTTAAAAACAGGGAATAATATCACATGGAATGTAATGTATCAGAGAAATTTAAAAAATAATATGCAACTGAGTTTAATATATGACGGGAGAAAGCCGTACAAAGATAAAACCATACATTTTGGGAATGTTCAGCTAAGGGCTTATTTTTAAGGAATAAGAATTAAGAATGATTTATTCTTCAGTACAAAACTTTTTGAGAAGCATAAAAGCGTGAGAGAAACCAAGTTCAAATGCCCTTTCCCAATCTTCACAAGCACCCTTTTCGTCTTTGAGTTCTCCTTTTACTATACCTCTTAAGTTGTAAGCTTCTGCATAATCGGGTTGCAGTTCGATGGCTTTATTGAAGTCAATTAAAGCTCCGGCGAAATCGTCCATGTAATATCTGACAATACCTCGATAGTTATATGCATCCGGACTATAGGAATCCATTTCTACTGCTTTGTCAAAATCTTCAAGAGCTCCTTGGTAATTTCGCGCTGTAAGTTTTCGGTCTCCGCTTCTGATGTAGTCGTCAAAAGATTTTCCTTGATAAACTACTTCTGAAGAGTTACTTTGTTTACGAAAAATATTGCATGACACAGAAAAACTTGCAACAATGGCCAAAGCTAAAATTGGTAATAAAATTTTTTTCATTTCTTAAGTCTTTTGTATTACAATGTATTGTCTAAATCAAATTTCTGTTAATTACAAAATGGTGGCAATTTGTAGTAATTTGAATTGCAAAAGTATAAAAACAATTTCATTAATAGTTAAAAAAACAAAAAATTATATGACTTCAAGCATAGCCTTAACGATATTTTCACAACTCAGAGCTACTTCATAGATGTTTCCGTCAAGCATGTAACAAGGAGTCGTAAATATTTTTGTTTTTTTATCAAAAATCACATTGCCTTTTTCGGCAGTGGTATGTTTCCCTCCAATTTTTTCAATAGCACTTATGGTTTCTTTATCAGAACCAATAGTAATTTCTGCCCCTTTAACAACTTTTGCAATAATGACCGGTGCTATACATAAAGCACCAATAGCTTTATTGGCAGTAATAGTATTCAGAATTTTCTCGGCAAGCAATTCATTTACTTTCATTTGAGTACCCTCTATGGCATAAGTTGACAGGTTTTTGGCAGCTCCAAAACCTCCGGGGATAATTAATGCATCAAAATCTAATGGGTTATAATCTTCCAAAGGTTTGATTTTTCCCCTTGCTATACGAGCAGATTCTACCAGCACATTTCTTTTTTCGTTCATTTCTTTTCCGGTAACATGATTAATTACGTGGAACTGATCAATGTCGGGAGCAAAAATCTGATAATCGGCACCAAATTTTTTGATAGCAAGCATGGTCATTGTTGTTTCGTGTATTTCTGTACCATCATAAACACCACAACCTGATAAAATGAGCGCAAATTTTTTCATAAGAAATTTTGTTTTATTGTTTTTATATTACAAATATAGGGAAAATATGATTAAGTGAATCTATCCAATTTCTTGTTATTATTTGCAGAATTTCTTTCAAATTATTTACTTTTGATTTACTAAAGAAAAAGAATGTTAAAAAAAATTCCTTTAATAACCCTCTTAGGACCTACTGCTACAGGGAAAACCAAATTGGCCGTCTTGATAGCAGATAAGCTCGATGCCGAAATAATAAGTGCTGATTCAAGACAGGTTTATAAAGATATGGATATTGGAACGGGAAAAGATTTAAACGAGTACACCATTCATGATAAAATTATTCCTTACCATCTTATCAATATTGTTGAGGCAGGCACTACCTATAATGTCCACCTTTTTGTAAAAGATTTTGAGCAAATATTCAGGGACATTAAATCACGGGGCAAAAATATTGTGATGTGTGGCGGCACAGGTATGTATATAGAATCAGTGCTTAAAGGGTATACCCTTATTGATGTTCCTTTCAATGAAGAATTCAGAAACGAAATGGCTGATAAACCGGATGGAGAAATTATTCGGATGCTAAAAACAATGAAAACCCTCCATAATAAAACCGATATAAGTGACAAAGAACGCATGCTAAGAGCGTTGGAGATTGAAACATACTATAAGAAAAACAAAGCTAATCTTCCCAACCCAACCAAATTTGAGAGTGTTGTTTTTGGGTTGGATTTACCACGGGAACTTGTTCGAGAGCGGATTACCATAAGACTTGAAGAAAGGCTCAGGAATGGCATGATAGAAGAGGTAGAAAATTTGTTGAAAAAAGGTGTTACTCCTGATGTCCTTAAATACTATGGTTTGGAATATAAATTTGTCAGCATGTATCTGACTAATGATTTATCTTATGACGACATGTTTCGTTTGTTAAATACCGCCATTCATCAATTTGCCAAACGTCAGATGACATGGTTTAGACGTATGGAAAAAAATGGAATCAAAATACATTGGATTAATGGACTTTGGAACGATAATAAAAAAATTGATTTTGTTTTGAACACACTTAATCCCTAAACATCCATGATAGGCCAAGTTTGAATGCCAGTCCTTGCAATGGATAGTCTGTCGTAGTGTACATTTCAGTCCCTGTTAATCGTTCATTCAGATGGTAGGCTTTTATGAAAATCCGTGCATTTTTAATTTCCATATTTAGAAATACATCAATGACAGGGTAGTTACCTGTTAAAGTATGGTTCTGAATATAAAAAGAACGCGTAGCAGGTAAATAACTATAACCGTAGTAAGAAGTATTATAACATAAATCAATCCCTATTTGGGCAAACAAGGCTTTTTTGAACACATGTGTATTCCAGTACAAACTATGGTGGGCTGCAAATAAGGGCATGGGTAAAACCTTGCTGTTGCTGTTTTTTTGAAAAAATAAATTGTTGCTGAAATTGAACTTATAGATACGGAAATTTTTATTAAGAACCACTTGGATAATATCAATATCTCCTGCATACTGTTTGGGACGGGCATAAGCATCATAATAAATGATATCGGAAGCTCTAATAAATTCAGCTTTTGCAGTATAGCCTTTAAAAAAGTAATCCAATCCAAAATGCAGAATATCTGTTTTATTAAAGTCATAGTCCCAGATAAAATGATTGGATATAAAACGATTGTTCATAAATGCTGGTTGAACATGTGAAAAAGAAACATCTAAGCCTAAATTATGTTGGCTGTTAATAGAGTAGTTAAGATTTCCTGAAAAGCCTAAGTCCTTGTTGTTGTAGTCTCCCGACACTGTATATGCCTGTAATGTGGTTTTGAGCTTTTTTGAAGGATTGAAAACTAAATTTACTTTTGGAATGTATTGATTAAAAAAATATTTTTCTTTTAAGATGGGAATAACAGAGTCGGTGTTAAGGCTGATAAACTGTCTGAAGTCAATGTACTGATGTGCCAAACCTATTCTTAGGGTAAGCATGGGAACTGAGTCGTTTCTGAAAGCAAAAATATGGGATATGTCAAGTTCGTTTTTAAGAATATTGTATCGTGTGGAATCGCCTGTATAAGTGTTGTCAAATTGTGTTAAAGGATAGTACCATGGGTTTGGATTATTATCAATGTAAATCAAACTTTCACGTTTTGCATAAATGGTGTGACTTAATGTGGTTCGGAAGACTTTCTTTACGATTTGATCAAGACTGTCCTTGATATTTTTACCGGCAAAATGCAGGTATTGTTTTACAAAAATGCCCCTTTCTTTCAGTTTGTTTTGAGTATTTATAAGCCTGACCTCATACAATTCGGGACGGCCCAACAAATCTTCTTTAAACTCCTCTATATTATCAAGTCCACCGTTTTCCTGATTGTTGCATTTGTTGAAAATAATATTACCAATAACTCTGTATCTCTTTTTATTACCTGTAAAGTGACTGCTGACAATAAAATTGCTGATATCGCTGTGTTGGCGTCTGAAACTACCCGGAGAATTAATAATGTTGTAATTTATTCCTACGTTAAAATTTCTATTGATATTTTGTGAATGGGTTACCTTAAGTATTTGTTCCTTTTTACCTCCCATCACGTAGTAAAGATCTGTAAAAGGTGAACTTACATTATAATATACGATGTTTTCAGGCTGAGGCATATAGCTGTTGAAGACATTATCGTAAGCCAAAAAACCTTCTGTTTGTTTTGTTATAAAATAATAATTTTTAAATGCTTTGCCCGTATTTCCAAGTCCTTGGCCAAAGCGTGCAGGTTCATACAGTTGAAAATTATCAAGAATAGTGTCGACATAGGTTTCAGGCCTATCGTAGGGATTTTCAAAATCTATAAAATTAAAATAACGAAAAAAAATGGTGTCATTATTTGTTTCGCTGATAGCTTGAGCAGAACCTGAAAAACACAATAACAAAAAAAAGCCTGTTATGATAAGTTTTTTAATCGGATTCTGTGTGCTCATGTTGTTCTTTTATGGGCTCAAAATTAATAAATAATTACAAATAAGAACATGAGGAACATGCTTAAGCTTTCTTTTTAAAAAAGAAGCATGTAGGCTTAAAAACAATGGAAAATGAATACGGACTTATTTAAAAATTTTAACGGTTTTTCGTAGGTCCCCAATACTAATTTCAACTAAATAGAAACCTGAAGCATAGTCCGAAAAATTCAAATTAAAAACATTGCTGTTATTACTTATAGAGAACTCACCAGATTTAAGCAATTGTCCATGTATGTTTAATAACTTATACGCTCCCGAGGTGCTTGTGTTCAATCCATTTATTACAACAGAAAGATTGTCGGAAACAGGATTTGGGAAAAATTCCAGCTTTAAGTCATTGTTGCTGTTTTCAATGCTTGTTGTTGTTAAGGTGAAACTTTTCATTTTTACACAAGATCTTGAGTCGGTAACTGTAACAGTATAAGTTCCTGCATCAAGATTGCTGATGTTTTTAGTTGTCTGTCCAGAGCTCCATGAGTAGGAATAATTGGGAGTACCACCACTAACGGTTAAAACAATCATACCATTGTTCAATCCTCCCGTTGGGTTGATTATTGAAGCTGTAATATTTAAAGAATCAGGTTCACTGATAACAAAAGTCTCAAAAATCATACAGTTACCATCTGAAATACTTACCGAGTAAGTACCTTCAGAGAGATTTTGTATGTTCGAAGTTGTCTGACCATTACTCCATAAATAGCTAGGTGTACCGGGAGGGTTGACAAGGGATAAACTAATTGAGCCATCACTTTCTCCGTAGCATGAAATAGGGGTAATATTGTCATTTAGAGCTGCACTTCCGGTTTCGCTGATGCCAACTTGTTTGATGAGTGTGCAACCATTTGCATCAATAATTTTAACTGTATAAATTCCGGCAGGTAAGCCGTTGGGAGCCTGAGTTACAGAATCAGAATCCAAAATCAAAACAGAGTAAGGAGGCGTTCCTCCCTGTGTTCCCGAAAAGACTATTTCCCCGTCACTTGCACCGCAACTGCTTGTGGGAATGGAGGTTATTGTTGATTGAATAGAGCTTGCAGGTTGTGTAATACCATAAGCTCTTATAGCTTGAACACTGTCTGCATCTGTAATGGTTACCCTGTAATTACCGGCAGTTAAATTCTGTAGATTTTGGGTTGTTTGACCATTACTCCATAAAAAATTATAGGGAGGTGTGCCTCCTGCTACATTCAGATTGATATAACCGTCATTTTGTCCGTAACACTGAAAGCTCGCTGTATAATTGGCTGTGATATTAAAACGGCTTCTTATTTTATAATATATCAAATGATGTTCGTATGGATAAGTGGATGTGGTGCCTCCCATATAGGCATAAGAAGGAATAAACAAGCCGTTCCAGCTTCCTGCAAAGTTATAACGGACATCAGTCGGGATTGTATAGGATACATTAAAATCACGCTTGATATAGTGTGGGAATTGATTTTGCAACTGTTTACGCGTTTTAAACATTATGCTGTTCTTTGCAGTTATATTGTCCTGAAAGGGTATCCATGTATATCCGGGCTTAAAACTCACAGTAGAAACAACAAATCTGCCGGGTTGTACTTCGGGAAGGTTTGTCGTAGCAAACTGAACAATCAGATTCCCTGTAGGTTGAGCTGCTATATAGTCCTGATAGGTTAATGGAATTTTATAAACTTGTTTATTTGCAATATTTAAGGTGTTACTTTGATAGGTATAGGGCAGGTTTTTTATATAAACTGTGTCGGTACCAAGATTAACGGGTACAGGTGTTGCCGGTGCAAAATAAACAGTTCCCAAGCCGGCATTGACAGATAGTTCAAAAATCAGGGTGTCAACAATCGTAGTGTCGGTGATACCTCTTTGATAAACACAATGAAAAGCCAGAGAATCCAAATAATAACGACTCAAAGCATCTAATTTAAGGGCGTTAGGGTATAATGTGTTATTGTTAAACATAGGGGAGCTTACATCCAATACATCCCCTAGATTGTGGATTTTTACACCCGCATAGCCGGTTATACCTAATATGGTGGTATCTGAAAACAAGTAATCGCTGTTGACGACTGATGTTAAACCATGAAATAACTGCATGGTTTCGCCATAATTATACCATCTTGTAAAATCTGCCTTAGCTGATTGTTCCTGCTTTATGACAGTGCCTGTATCGTCGGGTTGAACTTCAGAATAAACCTTTACATTATTATAAGTTTCAATCACATGCTGCGAAAATATGTATTGACAGAATAATAATGAAAACACCAAAATTGTAATATTCTTCATATGTTTATTTTTAAGGTAAATTTACATTTTTTTCTGCTGTAAAAATAGTAAAACCAAATTAAATTTAAAATAAAAAAATTGACTTCAAATTATAAATCTGTTCAAAAATTTGAATCATGAACATCTATAAAATTTAGTTCTTGTTGAAAACAAAAGAATTTCCCCAAAAAAACATTTCAACATTCGCAAAAAATCTTTTATTTTTGCAATGGAAATAAATTTAAATACTTAAAACAAAAAAAAATAAAGATGAAAAAAATGAGTGTACTATTAATGTCGTTAGTTTTTCTGTTTTCGTGCCAATTGGCCAATTCAAAAACAGAAGAGCAACAAAATTCAAAAACAGAGGAGACAACAACAATGCAAGAACCCCAAAAAGCAAACAGATTTGTAGTTTTTGAAACTACTATGGGTACTATTAAAGCTGTTCTTTATGAAGATCAAGCACCCATTACAACAGCAAATTTTATCAAATTAGTTGAAGAAGGATTTTACAACGGTCTAATTTTTCACAGAATTATCCCTAATTTTATGGTTCAGGCCGGATGTCCACAGGGAACAGGTACCGGTGGTCCTGGTTACACAATTCCTGATGAATTTGCACCGGGATTAAAACATGACAAAGCCGGCGTTTTATCTATGGCCAATGCAGGACCTAATACCGGTGGCAGTCAATTTTTTATCACCCATGTGCCTACACCTTGGCTCGACGGCAAACATGCTATTTTCGGTCAAGTTGTTGAAGGTATCGAAGTTATTTTTCAAATGGCTGAAGTGCCAAGAAACAGAATGGATAAACCCAATACTGATATTAAAATGACTAGGGTTTATATCGTTGACAATATTGAATAATCACTTGTTTTGGTTTTTTATTAAAAGGTAAAGGGCAATTGCTTTTTACCTTTTTTTTATTAATTATGTTATTATGAGACTCTTAATTCTTATCGCTTTGCTTCTTAGTCTGAACATGTTTGGACAAAGATCGTTTACGGTTTTTAGTAACTCCGATGAGGTGGAGGCTTCATACCGTTGGAAAAGATCTCGGTTTTTTAATAAAGACAGCCCCCTTCAATTGGTTTTGCAAATTAAAAATAAAACATCTGAAGCCATTCATGTAAAATTTACTTTGACTTTCTTTTGGCAGTCAATATTGAACGCAGAATCAGAAACTGTTGAATTATGTATTAAACCCCGAAAAACAAAAAAAGGAGCAATGGCCGGTCTTGTTTTTGAGCCGGGTGAATTTACAAACGAACAGTTAAAAAGCAGTGATTTTACATTTGATATTACTGATTTGGTTATAACCAAGAAATAGCAGAGAAACATTGATTTTTTTAATTTCTTGTTACTTTGCCTTGACACTAAAGCTTTGCTTTCACGAACACCTATAAAATAGAAGTTTAGTGAGTAAAGTAACTCAAATTTTTAAAAGGCCGTTCTCGGTCTTCGTAAACATGTGCGCTAAATGATTCATGTTTTGGCGTGCAATTATTACAGTGATGAACCCAAAGTTCCCCAGAGGGGAACAATGTTAATAGCCACGGGTTCCAACCCGTGGCTATAAGGATTGGGGGGTGGTTTTGGCGTGTGAATTTGCCGCAAAGCATGCAAATTCCATGACAAAACCGGAGCATAAGTGAGTGTTTCAAAAATGTATCGGAGTTTGCCGGCAAGAAGTGAGAGCTGTTATTTTTTTATTTCTTGTTACTTTGGCTTGATCCAAAGTAACTCAAAAATCAAGGCTGCTTAAAAATTTGCTAAAATCATCGGATTTCATTACCGGCGCAACCAAAGCCGTTCGGGATGAAATCTTTGTTGAATTTAGATACAACACCCTCACTCGTTGGTTGCTTTAATTACCTAAAAAATGATTTTCTAGATGTGTAATGAAACCCCCCATTTTAACGCAAATTTTTAAAAGGCCGTTCTCGCGCTTCGTAAACATGTGCGCTAAATGATTCATGTTTTGGCGTGCAATTATTGCAGTAATGAAACCAAAGTTCCCCAGCGGGGAACAATGTTAATAGCCACGGGTTCCAACCCGTGGCTATAAGGATTTGGGGGATGGTTTTGGCGTGTGAATTTGCCGCAAAACATGCAAATTCCATGACAAAACCGTGGTATCAAAACCTACCCATAAGGCGCTTCCATAAATGGATTAGAATAAAAGATTTTTTATTTCTTGTTACTTTGGCTTGATCCAAAGTAACTCAAAAATCAAGGCTGCTTAAAAATTTGCTAAAATAGTCGGTTTTCATTACCGGCGCAACCAAAGCCGTTCGGGATGAAATCTTTGTTGAATTTAGATACAACACCCTCACTCGTTGGTTGCTTTAATTGCCTGAAAATGATTTTTATGTTGTGTAATGAAACCCTCAATTTTTAAGCAAATTTTTAAAAGGCCGTTTTCGCGCTTCGTAAACGTGAATGCCAAATGCTTCTTTCTGTCTTTTTAGATTTGTAGTGTGCTAAAAAGCAGTTCGGAGAACTGCTAAATTTGTTGCCACGGCTGAAGCGAAGCGAAACACGTGGTATAATAAATAAGATTATTGGTTCTGGCGTGCAATTATTACAGTGATGAACCCAAAGTTCCCCAGCGGGGAACAATGTTAATAGCCAGGGGTTCCAACCCGTGGCGATAAAGATTGGGGGGATGGTTTTGGCGTGTGAAATTGCAGCGAAGCAATGCAAATTCCATGACAAAACCGTGGTATCAAAACCTACCCATAAGGCGCTTCCATAAATGGATTAGAAAAAAAGATTTTTTATTTCTTGTTACTTTGCTTTGACACTAAAGCTTTGCTTTGGTTTTGCCGAATCTTCGATTTTTTATTGCCTTTTCTGATTATATCTGTTGCAAACACATAGGCATGATTTCGTCTTTTATTCAGATAAATGGGTTTGCTTAAAAGATACCACAATACAAAGGTATAATTTTTAGTATAACCGCTGTACCAGCCTGCCAACTGGCAGGTACGTGATTCGGAAGCCTGTCACTTCATTTTTAAAATGTCGGGGTACAGTGGTGTGAGGGGTGCACTCTGCTATCGGAAGATAGGAGAGCCATCCACTAAATTAAAACCAGTTTTACTTAATTATTTTTATTTTTACCCGACCATTTGCTGATGATATAATTAGAAAATAGCAACCTGACACTAGGTCTGTAGGAAATATAATATTTTGTTCATGCTTACCCGATTCTTGATTTTCATTTTCAACAAAAGTCTTTATTGTTTTACCTTGTATATCCATTAGATATAGAGAAATTTTTTCTGAGGTATTTAATGTGTATTCCAAAGTAGCAGATTGTGTAATTGGATTGGGATAAATTAAAATTTCATTTTTTATATTAGAGAAATCAATGATTCCTATTACTAATCCTGATACATATCGGGCTAAAGCAAAATCTCTATATGTACCGTTATAGGCACTTCCTGCTAATACTATTTTACCATCGGGTTGTATAGCTAAAGAAGAAGCTCCATCATTGCCATTATAAAAGTCGGTAGTTAATTTACCGCCCATTCCAAAGTTGGTATCCAATGTGCCGTCAGTATTATACCGAACTAAAGCAAAGTCGGTATTCGAAATGTCATAAGAGCTACCAGCTGCTAATATTTTTCCATCGGGTTGAATGGTAACAGAAAGTGCTCGATCTTTACCATTAAAAAAGTCAGTGGTCAATTTGCCACCTGTTCCAAAACTGTTATCTAAAGAACCATCTAGATTATATCGAACTAAAGCGAAGTCATCATTTGTGCCATTGAATGAATATCCTGCTAATACTATTTTACCATTTGATTGTGTAGCAACTGATAATGCTTCTTCTTTATCTATGCCAATTGCAGTAGTTAATTTACCACCTATACCGAAAGTATTATCCAAAGTACCATTTGTATTGTAACGGGCTAATGCGAAATCATAATTTGGAGTATTACCTGAAGTGCCAGCAACGAGAATTTTTCCATCAGACTGTAATGCAACTGAATAACCCCAATCATTAACATTTATACGCGTATGAATATGGCCATTTGCGCCAAAGCTATTATCTAAGCTACCATCAGTATTATAACGAGCTAAAGCGAAATAAATACTATCGTCAGGATGGGTTATTACAGTACCAATAATAATAATTTTTTGGTCAGGTTGTATCACTAATGATGAACTATAACTATTATTGCTACCCGTAACATAGTTATCATATATTATACCACTTGTTCCAAACCCATTGTCTAATGTGCCATTGGTATTAAACCGCATTAAAAAATAGCCATACGCAGTTTGATTTCCTGTTACAACAATTTTACCATCAGTTTGTATAGCTACACTATTTCCATATGAAAAATTGGGATTACTAGGTAGTTCATATTTGCCATTTAAAGCGAAACTGCTATCTAATGTCCCATCAATATTATATCTTGCTAGACCCATTTGGATCCAATTATATGGATAATATCCTGAAATTCCAGTAGCTACAATTTTTCCATCACTTTGTACTGCTATAGAATTGACTCCATCATCGACTCCATTAAAGTCAGTAGTTACTTTACCACCTGTACCAAAAGTAATATCTAAGTTTCCCTGTTGCGCAAATAAACCATCTGTATTTAGAATTATTAGAATGGTAAAAATCAGTTTAAAATTTCTCATATTCATATATTTTAAAATTGGTTTATAACTTGTTTATCCCATTACCATAAAACAAAGAAAGATTAACCAAGTTAATGATAAGCAAAAATGTTTTTGTACATGTTTAATGTTTGCTGGTAAATATAATTTCCCAAAACTAATTAATATTTTAATATGTAAAATAATAATTTGATGTTTTTATGGGGTATTTTTAAGATGGAGTGAGGAAGGGAAAAAGACGGTTGGCAAACCTCAGTAGGCATAAAAGACATGCCTTATTGCACAAAACAATAATTGAATAACCGTAAAAAGACAATATATTTTGATTAAGAAAAGGCTTGTAGTAAATCTTAAAAACTACATCCCTTCAAAAATTTCACGCAGTTCGTCAGCAGTAACTGTTTGATAATCTGTTGGAATCATAAAAGAAGTAGGTTTAATTTTCTTCTTTTTGATGTCTTTAGCCACCATCTTTTGAGTAAAAGTACCGGCATTTGTTGAATATTCAAGTAAAAGACCTGGTATGCCTCTGTAAGGTGTGTCAAAATTAAAGTTTTCACCTCCAATTTCGGGTGTAAAATAGATTTCCTCAACCACTTCTTCACCGGTGTCAGCATCTAAATAGGAAAAAAGAGCTTTCTTGGCTTCATAACCGGCAATTGTTTTTGTTTCTTCAGTAATTGTAATTGTTGGCACAGGAAAATCCTTCAAGGATTCTTCAATTTCGTCTTTTTCTGTTTTAATGCAATATTTCTGACCCATAATATCCATCAATACAATTGAGGTAAATGTTTCAGCGTTGCTGATTTTAATAATATTTAAAACTCCTTGTTGTTGTGCGAGCTTTGATTTTTGTCCTAAAATTTCAACACTTACAGTTTGAGGTAACATGGCCAATGTTGCAGGATCCAATTCACCGGCATAAGAAATTTCGTATTCAACAATTCCGCTAAAGGGTCTTTGTGCTTGTGTTACAGTTATAATCATAAATAACGGCAATACAAATAAAATGTTTTTAATAAGGTTTTTCATGCTTGAAGGTTTAAATAATTAAAAATTGTGATGATTCATTTTTTTATACAAACAACAAAAATAGTTAAATTTGATTTATTGAAGTGAAATAAGCATTAAAAATTACTTTTTATTTTCCTTTATGATAAAATTCCACCCTGCAAAAAGAAGAATCAACATCCAAATACCCATCAATAGTCCACTCAGATTATCGATTCCTTTATATTCTCTGTAAATAAGACTTAAAATACCCATTATAACAGAAACTCCACCCAAGATAAAAAGAGTTATAAATAAAAAACGATCAATTTGAGTTCTTTCAATTGGGGTCTCTGATTTTGTATTATGAATGTTTGAATTTGTATAAGCCTTGTAATAATTAGTGTTCTGGGTCTTTTGTCCTCCATATGCTTTATTTTGGAATGTGTTTCCGTATCTGGTTTTCCATTTATAGTCGTACTGTTTTCTTTTTTCAACATCCACTAAAATCTGATAGGCTTCATTAATGAGTTGAAAAGCTGCTTTTGCATTGAAGCTTTTATTAACGTCAGGGTGACACAATTTGGCTTTAATGCGAAATGCCTTTTTTATTTCGGAAATAGAAGCATTGTGGGTGATGCCAAGTATATTGTAATAATTGACAAGCATTTATTCTCTGCATAAAATTCTTATGGCACTGTAAGCCAGGCGGTGTCCTAATTCTCCGGATCTGCTCAAATCACGACAAGCCTCATCTTTTTGCCCCATTTTATGATGAAGCAGCCCTCTGTGGTAAAAAGCTTCATTATTTTCAGGGTCGTATAACAAGGCATTGTTAAAATCAGCCAGGGCCTCTTCCTGTTTGTTTATGGCACTGTTGGCATATCCCCTTTTAGTGTAAGCAAGACTGTTTTCGGGATTTTGAGCCAGAAAAAAAGTCAAATCTTCAATAGCTCCGGCCATATCCCTAAGATCTATTTTAACACCGGCCCTTTTAAAAAAACTGTCATAATGATTGGGAAAATGGGATATGTAAGTGCTGTAATCCTGAATTGAACCACTGTAATCACACAGTATGGCTTTTGCATCCGCTCTTTTGATATAAGCTTCAAGCAAAGTTTCATCATATTTAAGGGCTTTGGTATAATCTACAACTGCTCCACTGTAATTGTACATGGCCATCTTAAGCTCTGCACGACCAAAGTAGGCAAAAGCATTGGCAGGAAGCAAATCAAGGCCTCTGTCAAAATCTCTTAGGGCATCGTTGTTATTTGAAAGAAGAAAATTTATAAAGCCCTTTTCAATATAGGCTTCAGCATTATTGGGGTTTATTGAAACCGCTTTGGTAAGGTCTTGCAAGCTCTCTTCATATTTTCCGGCTGTTTTGTTTTCTATGGCGCGCTTATAAAAAAAATCATCAGAACCCTGAGCAAAACAAATATTGCTAAAAGCGATTATATAAAAAAACAAGATATATTTTTTCATAAGTTTATATTTACTGTCGTTTCACCGAATAATAGTGCTTGTGTAATTTTAATGCAAATTTACAGTTTTTTAAGAATAATTTAAAATAAAATAAGTTATACTTTTGCAGCATATATATTCATATTATGAAAAACCAGATTTCTCATAACAGAATTATTAAAATTGTTAAATATTTTCTGATTGTTTTCGGGACATTGGTTTTGGGTTTTCTTCTTTTTGCATTTATTGTTTCAACCTACTATAACGAAGAAGTTAAAGAATTTTTTGTCGCTGAATTAAATAAAAATGTTCAAACTGAAATTATTATTGGAGAAACTGATTTGAGTTTGTTGAAAAATTTTCCGTATGCCACGCTGAGTATTCAAAATGTGTTCGCTAAAGATGCCATATTAAACGAAAACAAAGACACATTGTTGTTTGCAAAGAGGGTGGATTTGAATTTCAATATTTTCAATATTTTTCTGCAACGCTATAGCATTAAAGGCATCAATGTGTCCGATGCAAGTCTGAATATTCGTGTTTACGACGATTATTCCAATAATTATACTTTCTGGAAAAGCTCAGAAGATACCATAAATGATGCTTTTGAGATAAATCTCGAAAAAATCAAATGCAACAAACTCAGGCTCAGATACAACCATGCCCCATTACACCAACATTATGACTTCTATGTGGGCGAAGGCACTTTGAAAGGTAAATTTCATAGTGACAATTTTACTTTGGATGTAGATGCGTCTGCATTTGTAAATAAATTAATTATTGATGACATAAGTTTTTTACCTCAAAAGAAAGCTGATATCAATCTTTTATTAGAAGTCAACACCGACAAGGAATCGTACAATATTAAAGACGGCTCACTGAAAGTGGGTGAAATGGTGTTCAATGTAACAGGAAAAGTTGTTATTGAGGAACATACAACTGATTTAAACCTTACTATTGCATCGAACAGATTAAAGCTTCAGGACTTTATTAAGGAATGGCCGGATCAATACCGTAAATATCTCGATAATTATGATGCTTCAGGCATTGTTATTTTTGACACAAAAATTGTGGGAGATATGGGAGAGGGTTTTACTCCTTATGTCAACCTTAATTTTGAATTGCAGGATGGATCTCTCACACAGAAAACTACTGATGTCAATCTTTCTGAACTTAGTGTTAAGGGTTCTTTTAACAATGGGTTGGAGAAAACATTTGAGAGTTTTTCTTTAACATTTGAAAATTTTTCAGCAAAGCTTAAGCAAGGACAAATAAGGGGGCAAGCCAGGGTTCAAAATTTCATCAAACCACAGCTTGATTTCAATGTGAATGTTAATGCAGATATCAAGGAGTTGACAGATTTGGTTTATCCTTCTTTTTTTGAAAACGTGGAGGGGGGGCTTTCTGCCGACATTGTTTTTAATGGAAAATTAAACAGCTTTAATTCCTTCACACACGATGATTTTATCAATAGCACATGCGAGGGTCAGCTTAAACTTCTGAATGTCGGTTTTTCGATCAACAACCGAGGGTTTTCAGATGTAAACTCTGAGTTGAAATTCAATAATAATGATATTGTAATTGACTCATTAAGTGCTCGCTATGGCTCATCCGACATGAGTTTTAAGGGGTATTTCCGCAATGCCTTGGCCTATCTTTTTATCCCTGACGAAAAGGTTATGATTGATGCCTCTCTTTTTAGTACCAATCTGGTGATTGATGAGATCCTAAAAAATGACCAACAAAATAACGAAGACAGCGCCTCTTATAAATTGTCTTTTTCGGATAAAATTCATTTTAAATTTCGAATTTTTGCGGACAACTTAAGCTTTGAAAAATTTAAAACCACAAATTTTTCAGGAAATTTTACCCTCAGCAATAAAGTCCTTACAGCTGAAAACATAAGTTTTAATGCCCTAGATGGGGATGTATCCCTGTCGGGAAGCGTAGATGGGAGAAATGAAACAGTGCTTTTAACTCAATGCAAGGCGCTTTTGAACAGATGTAATATTACAAAACTATTTATACAGTTAAATAATTTTGGACAAGAAAATCTGACAGATAAAAACTTGAAAGGCTTTTTATCGGCCTCGGTTGATTTTTCGGGCTCATGGAGTAACGGTCTTGAAGTTAATATGCCAAGCATAATAACGCAGGCACAACTGGTCATTGAAAACGGGGAACTGCTCGGTTACGGACCAATCAAAGAGCTTTCACGGTATGTCAGGGTTAGCGATTTAAACCATATTCGCTTCGAAACATTGGAAAATACTATTGATATCAGCAATAGCTGTATTACTATCCCTCACATGGATATTAAATCTGATGCAGTAAATATTTCTGCCAGAGGTACACATCATTTTGATAATCGTATTGATTACCGGCTTGAAGTTCGTTTATCAGAACTACTAGGGAATAAGGCAAGGCGTGAAAACCGAGAAAACGAAGATTTTGGTGTTGTTCAGGATGATGGTCTTGGTGGTTTAACCCTCTTCCTTAAGATTCTCGGAAATGTGGATAATCCCGTAGTGAGTTATGATTCAAGATCTGCAGTTTCAAATGTAACAACCAATTTTACAACAGACGTAAAAAATACCATTGAAAAAATCAGGGAGGAGTTTTCTTCTTCTCAAAATGATACAATCAGCCGCTTTGAAACAGAAAAAGAAAAAGAAAGAAGGCGGAGAAGAAGGGAAAATGAAATTCCAGATGATTTTAGAATAGAATAAATTATTTAGAAAAATTCTAAATATAAAAACTAAATAATATAACTTTGTATTATATCACTTAATTGAGATTTACACAATTACAATCTTTTTATAATGAGAATCGAAATTTTTTTTGGCTTATTTCTTCCTGTCATAATAGCCGGTATCAGTGTTTTTTACTTAAAGCTTAATGAAAAATTTCTTAAACTTTTAGTGGCTTTCAGTGGAGCCTACCTTATATCTCTCGTGTTCAATGAACTTGTACCGCAGATTTACAGCTCTATTGTTACTCAAGCCCCCCACGATGCTTGTGCCCACGATGAGCAATTTCATCAAAACCAAAACAGCATGATGTCCCATGTTATTGGACTTCTAATTTTGGCCGGTTTCTTCTTTCAGCTCGTTCTCGATTATCTCACAAAAGGTATAGAGCACGGGCATACAAGTCACCATCATCGCGCTACCAATCACAACCACGAAATCGGTCATTCCGAAAAATCAATAGCCTTTATACCCGTCCTTATTGGCCTTTTTCTACACTCATTCCTTGAAGGGATGCCATTGGCTAACGGACTGAGTAGTTATGAACTACAAAACAGATTGCTCACAGGTATCATCATTCATAATATCCCAATCTCAATTGTTCTTGTGTCGCTTATGATACAAAGCAATGTGCCAAAATTTAAAGCCATATCATTCTTGTTCATTTTTGCCCTATCAGCACCTGCAGGAGCACTTACAACTCATATTACCGGAACCTTAATAACTGATAATGCATCCATTTTCTTTAATTATATTATGGCTGTTGTTGTTGGTATTTTCCTGCATATTTCAACAACGATTCTCTTCGAAACCGATGAAAATCACAGGTTTAACTTTATTAAATTCATCACCATGGTGGCAGGTGCATTCGCTGCCATAGCACACTTTTAACACAGTTTAACAAATTTTATCCTTTTTTTATTTATTCTAAATAAAAACTATTATTTATTTTTGTAAAAAATAGTTAAGAATAATAAAATTTAAAAATATTAGAATTATGTCAGTATTAGTTGGTAAAAAGGCTCCATTGTTTCATGCCGATGCAGTTACAAATGGGGGTGAGTTTGTTGAAAATTTTTCATTGGAACAGTTTCTTGGGAAAAAACATGTAATTTTCTTTTTCTATCCCTTAGATTTTACTTTTGTTTGTCCTACAGAAATTTTAGCTTTTCAGGATAAAATTGATGAGTTTGAGAAAAGAAATGTCGCTGTAATCGGCTGCTCAATTGATTCAAAGTTTTCTCATTGGGCTTGGCTTAATACAGAGTTAAAAGAAGGAGGAATTAAGGGTGTAAAATTTCCTATAGTTTCAGATTTAACCAAAGCGATAGCCGAAAATTATGGTGTTCTGGCGGGAGAATATGATTACAATGAAAATGGTGAAATGATATTTAGAGGAGCACCAGTAGCTTACCGTGGTTTATTCTTAATTGATAAGGAAGGTATTGTCCGCCATCAATTAGTTAACGATTTACCTTTGGGAAGAAGTGTTGATGAAGCCATACGCATCGTTGATGCGCTTCAGTATTTTGAAGCAAATGGCGAAGTTTGCCCTGCCAACTGGAAAAAGGGAGAAGAGGCCATGAAGCCTACACACGATGGTGTTGCGAGCTACCTTGGAAAAAAATAAATGATTAGTGTTTAGTTTGATTTTAATACATGATGTAAAGGTATTGTATGAATTACAATACCTTTATTTTTTGTTTGTATGACTTATGCCAGTTTTTTTTATGTGAAACAAGCCTGCCTACAAAATATCCAATTGCACTACCTGTTATGATATCCGATATATGATGTTTATTGTCGTAAACCCTTGAAATGGCAATAAGTCCCGCAAGTGAATAGCAGATATATGGCACAGCCCTGTATTCATCTTTATAAGCTTCTGAAAAAACAGTAGCAATAGAGAAAGCATTGGCAGAGTGACCGGATGGGAATGATTGAAAATCGTCTGAAAACGGATTCCTTTTATACGGAAATGTTTCGTACATATAAGGCCTTGCTCTTTGAATGGACATTTTGGCTCCAAAAACAATAGCGCCGGTTAACAGCCCTGCTTTAAGTGCATTTAATCCGGTTTCGGTTGCTTCGTTTTTCTTTAAGATGGCAGAAACACCCGTAAAAATTAAAACACCTCCAAGAAGTTCCTTCCCAAAATAGGGATCAATAACATTTTGTGTAAAGAGACTTATTGACTTATGCTGGTTTTTTTGAAAATAATCATTTATTTCATATTCATACTTATACGAAACAGCACATCCTATTCCTAAACCACTGTAAAAAAGCCATTCTTTGGGCTGACTTAAAGCTAAAGATCTAACGATATCTCTGCTGTCGCTTATATAAGATTTGATATAGGAACCACAGCTTGTATTTAATTCAACAGATGTTTCAGTACTATCGGATTGTGCCTTCAGGATGTTTAAAACAACAACAACATAAAATATTAACAGCCACCATTTTTTCATGTCCTAAATTTTACAATTTTGTAAAATTATAAAATACCTCTGATGTAAAGAAAATAAATTAAATTTGCAATAGCTTTCAACAGGTTTATTTTGCTGAAATATAATAAATTGAAGTATTAATTTTAAATTTTTAATCATGAAAAAAGTTATTCTGTTTTTTGCGCTTTTTATTCTGACTTTACATTATGTTAATGCACAGGCAACAGTTGAGGAATTATTTCTTCAATCATTTGATCTGGAACTGGATAAAGCTAAAGAGATGCGCAATACTATTATAAATATGGATCCGGAATCTAAATATGCTTTGTATTGTAAAGGGTGGCTTCTTACCAAAGAAGGCAAATACGATGAGGCTCTGATTTATGCAGACAGGCTCATTAATGAATTTCCCGACTTTGTATATTCTTATCTTCTAAAGGGGAATTGCAATTATTATAAAGAAAATTATACTGAAGCAATACGTTTTTTCAATAAAGTCATCGAAATTGATCCACGAGAAATTGGTGGCTATCATAATCGAGGGTTGTGCAAATTCTTTTTAGAAGATTATAGGGGTGCCATTCTCGATTATACAAAAGCGTTGGAGATAAATCCAGATTATCCCAATTCTCATTACAGAATGGGGATGGCAAAAATTAAACTCGGACAGATTGAAGAAGGCTGCCTGAGCTTAAGCAGAGCAGGAGAGCTTGGTTATACTCAAGCTTATGAAGAAATACAAAAGAACTGTAAGTAAATAGAAAAATTTTATTTTGAATGAAAAAAAAACTTAAAAATTTTGTAATTAATATTTCTGTTTTATTACTTACTTTTATTATTATCTTGGTCCTTCTTGAAGTAGGATTGCGAATTTTTGGTAACCAGGGCATGTACACTTTGGCTCAATACCCTAAAGAGATGTTTGATAACTCAAGGGTAACACTTATGAGCCCAAATTTTGAGGGAGCATTTCCAAAATCAGAACTGAAAGGGGTAATTAAAATCAATTCCAAAGGTCTTAGAGATACTGAACGACCTTATGAGAAAAATGGGAAATTCAGAATTTTGGGATTGGGAGATTCCTTTCCTTTTGGCCACGGTGTCGAATTGGAAGAGTCTTATCTGTCAATTTTTGAAAAATTATTAAATGAAAGAGTCAGTCCTGAAATTGAAATTATCAAAGCCGGAATCCCCGGTACTGGACCACAAAAATTCCTTGAGGTGCTCACTGAAGAAGGCATGAAGTATGACCCTGATATGGTAATATTAAGTTTTTTCGTGGGAAACGATATTGATGATATAGAGCTTAAACCACAGCATAATGTTGATACCACCTCTGCCGAAAACAATGAACAACCCGTTTCAGAAATAAAAGAGAATCAATCTGTAGAAAATAAATCAACAACTCATTATAAAGATTTTTTAAGAAGACACGTACATCTTTATTCCTTTATAGTGGACCGTTTAAAATCTATACCCGTTATACAAACTTTCCTTCAGAAAAATGGTATTGCTTCTGGGCTTATTGGAAGCTATGTCATTGATATTCTAAAAAAGGATTACACCCATGATTATGAATTAAAATGGGCAGAAACTTTTAGGGTATTAGACAGTGTGAGAACCAAAGTTGAAAACATCGTTATTCTCATTGTACCAACACGTGAGCAGGTTGATGATGAGCGTAGAGAAAAAGCATTAAAACAACTGGGGTATTTACCCGAAAACATTGATATTTATAAACCCAATAAAATTTTGAAACAATATTGTCTGGAAAATCAAATAATATGTATTGATATGCTTGAAACTTTCAGAAATACATATATTCAAACAAAAAAAACACTTTATTTCGAGATTGATCCCCATTTCAATACAGATGGGCATAAACTTGCTTCTGATATTTTGTTTGAAGCACTTTCTGACACAATCCGGTCTATGACTTCAATTGAAAATGATGATGAAATAAACTAAAACTTACTTGAATGGAAGCGAATCAGTTAGAGCTCATTATTGTCATGATAGCCTATATGGTTTTAATAGTTTCCTATGGCTTTTACATAGGGAGGAAAGTTAAAAATTCAGAAGACTATGCCATTGCCGGACGACATTTGCCTGGATGGGCAGCAGCACTTTCAGAACGTGCAACAGGAGAATCAGCCTGGGCATTGCTAGGTCTGCCGGGTGCAGCCTATGCATTGGGAATTGCAGAGGCGTGGACTGCGCTGGGTTGTGCTTCAGGAATCATTTTGGGATGGATTTTTATTGCTCGTAAATTAAGAAAAGAAGCTCAAAAGTATAACGCCAATACATTCATGGATTATATTTCAAAGCGACATGGCCAATTAGGTGTTTATATAAAAATTGTAGGAAGTCTGGTTGTTGCATTTTTCTTTTTCTTTTATATCGGAGCACAGTTTATAGGGGGAGGTAAGACATTCACTCAGATTATTGATATTGATATTCATTGGTCTATTGTGATTGTTGTGCTTTTGGTTGTTCCATATACTATCTACGGAGGTTTTCAGAGTGTGGTTTACACCGATGTAATTCAGGCTTTACTTATGGTTATAACACTTGTTATAGCTCCTATTATTGGAATTTGGTACATAAGTAATAACCCCGATGTTTACGCTGCTTCCATCACTGAGGCTTTGCAAAAAGCAGGTCCTGCCTATTATCAGATTACTGGTCTAACAAAAGGATTTGGTACCGGTGTCATTATTATCAGTGGGTTCAGTTGGATGTTTGGTTATCTTGGGGGTATGCCACAACTAGCTGTAAGGTTTATGGCTATTGAAAATGAGAAAGAAGCAAGAAAAGCCAGAAATATTGCCGTTTTATGGACAGTAGCAGCTTATACAGGTGCTTTAATGCTTGGATGGATTGGCATTGCTATTTTCGGTCCCGAATCAGCTGCCCTTAAAGACAGAGAAGCTATAATGCCGGCAGTCTTGTTTAAGATATTTCCAAATATTATTGCTGCCATACTTATAACAGGTGTTTTTGCAGCTATCGTATCAACTGCAAATTCTCTTCTCATTTTAGTCGCTACAGAAATGAGTGAAAATATTATCACCCCCGATTTGTTTAAAAGGAAAGTTAAAATTTCGAAACTTCTGATTTCAAGGATTTTAACAACGGTACTTGCTGTTGCAGCTTTTGTTTTTGCCCTTATTTTTAAAGAAAATCTGATTTATAATATTGTAAAATATGTTTGGGCAGGTATTGGCGACACTTTTTCGGTGGTCATTATGCTCACACTCTTTTGGAAAAGATTTCATGCCAAAGCAGCTCTTTGTACCATTATTGGTGGCATTATCTTTACTGTTTTTTGGATTGAATCAGGGCTTGAGAAATGGGTATCGTGCTTAGTAATGACGTTTGTGTTTTCGATGCTTGTAGCTGTTGTAACAACTTTTTTATTTCCACCGAAAGAATGAATGTCAATGTTTTTGGCACATAAATTTACTGAATCCGAAGCAAAAACTTTAATGTTGTAAAGACGCTGAAACCTGTCAAATCCGTCTTGCGTGTTTTCTATTTATAAAACCTTTAATGATGGAAATAACAAGACATTGGGCTTAATACATTTTTTCCATCTTGTCAACCTTACTCAAAACCATATCACCATCAAGGCCAACCACATCAAAATACCATCGCAGGGCTTCGTAACGGGGTTTGTTTTCCTTGTGTACTAATTCCAAAGCTGTTGCCCTATCCATTATTCCTGCTCTTATCTGACGGGACCGAAATGAATCATTCTCGGTAAATCCCTGCACATGATAATAAATGTAATTATAGAAAGCTGAAGTGCCATCATCTGTACGCCAGGTTTGAAGAGTTTCCTTCGGTAATTCAAAATTATAGGAATGTTTAAGAGTTGATAATATCTCGCTTTCAACCCAGGGGATATAATGCCACAGAAAAACATAATGGTGTTTTTTTATGTAGGTTGTATAAAAGGCTAAAGAGGTATCAAAAAAAGACGCGTTAAAATAGGAGGGATTTTGAAAATATTTTAAACTGTAAAAAGTCAGCAGTTTTAATTTTTTCCATGCTTCGAGATGATGGATTACGCCTCCGGGATCTGCGTCTTTTACCCCACAATGTCCTGTTTTAAATTCATCTATTTCAAGCTCATTTCCCCTGAAAAAAAACATCAGTTTTATATCGTATTTTTTCTTGAGGCGATCTGCGTAAAATTCACATTGTTTATCTCCTTCCATAAATAGTGTTACCATGCCCGGGTGTGGGTCTTTAAGCCATGCGCGTATGTTTTGCCTGATATGTTTTCGTTTCTTGGTTATATCAGCAGATACAATAATGTGTTCTATACCAAGTTTTCCCAAAATTCTTGCCTGATTTCTTCGGGCTATATCAGTAATCATTCCCCAGTCGTAAGTATAAGCCAATGGCTGTAACCCCAGCTCATTCTTTAAAAAATGAAGACCGTAAGAACTGTCTTTTCCACCACTGAAAGCCGCCAAACAGTCAGGTTCTCCATTCGTTTTACGGTATTTTTCAACTAGTTTTTTAAGCTCTTCAATACCTTTGTATTTGATGGGTTTTTGCTCATGACAATAATTGCATACCCCATTTTCATCAAATTTAATAAATGGGGTTGTTTCAGGAAGGATACATCTTGTACACCTTTTTAAACTGTAGATTTTTTCGTAATCAAAGTCATGCTGCTTTAGCTTTTCAATGTCGTTTTTAATAACGTATAAACTTTTTGCATCTGATTGTAATTTCGGAGAACTGAAATCAATAATTTTTATTGATTGATTTGGCTGTCGCCTTATAAAAGGTGCATTATCACAAGAGTATGAACCAATATCTGCACAATGAAACGTATTGTTTTCTACTATTATAGCGGATTTTGGAATAACATGTTTTACCTCATCGTTAGGAATTTTAAACAATTTAAGTAAGGGTTTGAAGAAAATTTTTTCTGATGCAAAGTATAGGGTATTCGTTTTTTTATGAATGAGACAATATAAAGAGCCTGTGTTGGTTGCCAGTACTAAACTGTTGTCACTAGTATCCAAAACAGCAATACTTGCTGCACCTTCGATTTCATTGTAAATTTGATATAAGGCTTGTGTTTTTGAGTATTTTATAAGCAAATGCCTGTAATATTCAATTAAAGAAATGGAATCCAATTCCGGAGAAGGGCTTTCCTTCCCACTGGCTTTCCAAATTACGTCAGCATTTGTAATAATGCCATTATGAACAGCAAAGATTTCATTGTCCTGAGAAAAAACAGGTTGATTATTACCATGCGAAAGTTGTGAACCATGTGTTGCAATGCGCGAATGACCAATTGCAGCAAGAATAAATTCATTTTCAAGTGCTTTAATGATTTTTTTGTAATCTTCTGTTTTTGAAAGCTTTCTTCCATCCAAATCAGATTTTATACAAAAAATCTGGTCTTTATTACTTATAGCAGCAAATCCTGAAGCTTCTTTTCCTCTGGAATGGGATTCTTTAAATAAAATATGAAAAGCCTTGCTATTTACTTTAAAGTTATTTAATGAAAAATTATAAAAACCAAAAATGCCACACATAAATAATTTTAATTTGTCTTTTCAAATCATTGAAGCAAAGATAATAATTTAATTTTTTTGGAGAAATTTGATAATGTGGTTTTAGATATTTCCTTTTTTTTGTAATTTTACATAAGTATTTCTATTGAAGTAAAGAGACATTAGTTACATCGTCTTTTTTATATTAATAGAACAATAAACACAACAATATTTGTAAAAAAAACACAGAAAATCATCATGAAAAGACATACACTTCTCTTTTATTTTATTTTTATTTTTTCCTTTGCAGCATTTTCTCAAAAGGGAGATAATGGCTCCAGCTTTTATTTTGGATACGGCATGGGAAAATATTCACCGGGTTTGGGAAATTTGAAATCAACCATGTACTTATACGATCAGCAATACGGGGCCGATTTCAAATACAGAGATATTTTACATGGACCGGCTATTGGCTTCAGATCTTTTTCGGGGTTATGGCAAATGGATTTTGAATGGCTTTTCAGACATTCTAAAAATGAATCAACCTTTACCGAACCACTTTCAAACGAGGAATGGAAATTGGGTATTAAAACCAGATACAACACCATCTTTTGGGGAAATGCCATTAAGTTGAACAAATTTGCTATTGGCGCAGGTCTTGATATTGGCAGTTTTAAGCTTTTTACAAAAAGAACACCTGTTGGAGTTTATAAAAGTACTAAATGGAGCAAAAATAAGGGCACTTTATACGGCAATAAAATTGTTTTTTCCGACTTGATGAACATAACAGGAGGTGTTATAATATACTTTGACTACATGCCCGGTTTTTTGGGACTCCGAGCATATTATGCTATTCCAATAGGAACAGAAGAGTTTGCGGATGATAACACACTTAGTTTTTATTCATTTAAACCATCTAATTTTGGTTTGTCGCTTTTTGTTTTATTAAACACAAATAAATAACCATGAAAAAAATATGTATCCTCTCTTTGTTATTATTTATTGTTGCGTTTTCTGCTAAAGCGCAGCCTATTGGCCTGTCCTTTTATGGAGGTCCAAGCTATTCATTTATTAAATATAAAGATTTCAATACTTTTGCTGAGAGTTATAATGGCTTGAATAGCAGTAATTTAAAGCTTCCGGGATCCGGCTTAGGTTATATGTATGGCGGAGACCTTCTTTACGAGATGTTTCACTTTGGATTTTACTTTAATAAATTAACTGTTTCAACAGACCCTGTTAAGCTCACTGATTTTTCGGCCAGACAATTTGATTTAAGACTGAATAACTACATTTCAAATATTGGTTTTACTTTTGGAGAAAGTCCTTTAAGCTTCAGTACTTTTGTTGTATGTGGCATTAATAGCCTAGATCTTGATGCTTATATCAACTATTTTGGGAAATATAAATCTTATGGCAACTATTTACTTGACGGAACTTTCTCGGGTATGAATATGCTTATAGGACTTGGATTTAAAGTTAATTTTACCTATGCTCCTCTATATGCATCTATTGGTTTTTCTCAGGCTTATTCAGTTTTACCTACAGCCTCAATTTCTGATCTTAGTAAACCTAATGATAATGGTTACACAGAAATTGGTCTGGATTGGTCCTCTTTTACCTCAGGAAATAGTTGGGACTATCAGGGCGCATATATGTCTTCATCCAACCGTCAATCAATTATACAATTTAGTTTAGGCCTGTTTTTAGGTGAATAATAAAATTTTATTTATGAAAAAATCATTCTTTAATAGTGCAGCATTAACTGCAATTTTTGTGTCTCTCTTTTTAATGATGTCATGCGGAGAGGATTATTACCTTGAAAAGCGCTCAGGGCCATGGAAAATAACAGATGTTGAAATTGCCTATTATAAAAATTACGATGCGACTTCCGACTCTACAATTACTTATTCATCTGATACCCTTGGGTACTTTAACTTTTATCATGGCACTCCAAGCAAAGCTTATGTGTTGATAAATTATTCCTCCGCATTTCTTACCAAAGATTATGGAGCCACCTACGAAGTGCATGACGACAACAAAGAAATGCTTATCATTTCAATTTTAGAATCAACATGGGTTGATTATATATTTACCGTAAAGGACTATAATAAGAAAAAACAAGAATGGACTATTGTAAAAGACCTTTTTAATGGAAATTCTGTAAGAGAAACCATTTCAGTCATTAAACAATAAATTTATTTTTTGTAAAGGTTTTTATAGTGCTCCTGACTTCGACACTGGGTCACCCAAATTGAAACAGATTTGATAAGTATTTCTGTTCTTCGGTAATTAAAATGATATGTGATACTACGCCTGCTTCTGATGTGGCTTTTACTTTATAAATAGTT
>JAQVVM010000015.1 GCA_028698995.1 Bacteroidales bacterium | reverse complement strand
GCTCAATTCCATAGCGTGACAGGACAATGTTTCTTGTAAAATGACTGACAGTTATTACTGCGTCTGCAGCCATCATCCCATCTTTTTCAATATTATAGACTATTTCATTGATGTTTTCTCCTGAACGGTCAAATTCTGTAGCATGCATGTGAACAACTAATGGTTTGCCGGATATCTTTTTTGCCGCTATCCCTGCCGGATATGTCAGCCAATCGTGGGCATGAATGACATCAAAATCATTTTCCATGGCAATTTGAGATGCTACCAGGGCATAGCGTGCCACTTCCTCCATGAGATTTGGCCCATATTTGCCTGAAAAACTATACTGCTTTGAATAAATAGTATTTTCTGATACAGCTTCATGTCTGGCTTCTGATTCAATTGACTTCTCAAAAGCTTCAGGAGAAGTATATGGAACAAGCCTTGAACCTACTTCAAGATAGCTGAATTTTTCCCAGTACTCTCTTAGTAAAATATCCTTGAAATTTATTGTTACATCACTGGCGTTAAACATTTTCATGCTCATCCGGTCTTCATCACCATGCAGCTTTGGCACAACAAATAAAACATCAACCCCTTGTTTGAGCAAAGCCTTTGTTAGACCATAGCATGCTGTACCCAAACCTCCAGATATGTGTGGGGGAAACTCCCATCCAAACATTAGTACCTTCATAATATCCCCGTTATTTTTTATTGTCTTTAATTAATTTAATTACCCTTAAAATCTCTGCTACACTTGTGGCATGCGAAATGGAACCATTTGGCCTGTGTGGAGGATCTCCGTCGTAAAGCTCAGATATGCTTCCAATTCCATGCTCCCATACAACTTCTTCCAATTCAGAAAGAAATTCCTCAATGTTTTCAAGGGATGACTTACCGTAAACAGAATAAAAAGCAAAAGCATAATGACCGAAAAGCCACGGATAAACAGAACCCATAAATGCAGCTTTCTCTCTTTGTATGACATCTCCTTCATATACACCTTTATATTGAAAGTCCTGTGGTGATAAAGTTCTTAACCCTCTTTTTGTGAGAAGTTCTTTTTTTACAACATCAATGACATCTATCTTTTTATCCTCGCTTAGTGGAGAATATGGTAATGATACGGCGAGTATCTGATTGGGTCTAATACTTACATCTATTTCTTCCCCATTGATACTGTCAGCTAAATGCTTTTTCCCCTTAATAACAAAAGACATGTTAAAAGAATTATTAATCTTTTCCTTTATGGGGATCCACTCATCGACAAATCCTGTATCGTTTGCAATTGCAGCAACTTCAATAGCGAAACATACAGCATTGTACCAGAGGGCATTCACTTCTACAGTCATACCATATCTTGGTAAAACTGGCTTGCCATTAACATAAGCATCCATCCAAGTGAGTGCAACCCCCTGTTCTTTAATGAACAGCAAAGAGTTTTCTTGCATTTGCAAATGTGACAATTCAGAATTTCTGAATGTGTTTATAATTTCAAGAACAGGTTTTTTATATTCTCGCCATATCTGACCCCTGGTTTTTGTGTAATCTGAATATTGCTGAAGAGCCCAGATAAACCAGAGAGAAGCATCAGGTGCATTATAAAGGGCTTTTTGCCCATATCCAATATTTGGAAATAATCCCTTGTCTAAATCTTCAACCATGCTGTTTAATATCATTTTACACAGTTTGGGCTCATTAACGGCCAACGTTAGACCGGGTAATGCCATAAAAACATCTCTGCCTCTCCTGTCGTACCATGGAAAACCTGCAATTATTTCAACTTTTTTCCCTTTCTTTTTTATGAATTGCTGGGCAGAGTTTATAAGACAATTTTCAAAACTGTTTCGAGGAACACGAATCTTTACCTCTTTATTGAAACGCCTTACCAGTGAGTGTGGAGTGAGCTCCTCAAGTCCTGCTGAAACAACAATGCTTTCGTCTTTGTTAATTTCTAATTCGAAAAAACCGGGAACAAATAGATCTTCCTGGCATTCATAACCCCTGTTTAGTTCCTCAATGTACTCAATATTGTAGTACCACTGTGGTACATGTACGTACTCAACAGCTTTTGAGAATTGAATAACCAACGGAGAAAAACCGTTATACATTTTAAAAGCAGCACCGTTAGTAACTGGTTCGTAGTATTTATTAACGTATAAATTCGCTTTGCTGAGTGCATGAATATTTCGAAATGCCAGAAAAGGACTGAACCTTAGTTTTGTTGGAGAATGTGCATCTATAAGTGTGTAACGAAGCAGTGTACGATGGTCTTCGTGAGTGAGCAAAAGCTCTTTGGTAAGTATTACTCCTCCAACTCGGTATGTTATCTTGGGAATTGAATCAGCAGTCAGGTCTTTAATATATTTATGCCCTTTAGGATTAAAATTAGCTCCAGGGTATTTCATAATACCCAAATTAAATTCTGCTTCACGCTGAATAACGGTTTCGTGCAAAGTTGATAATAAAACATGATTTTCGTTGTCGATATAAGGCTGTGGAGAAATAAGCAAACCGTGATATTTCCTAGTATTACATCCTATTATTGTGGTGCTGGCATAGGCTCCAGACCTATTTGAACGCAAAATCTCCTTGTTAAGGGAGTATTCTAAGTTTATCAGTTTTAATTTGTCAAATTTTATATAACTCATTTGCATTAATAAATTTTTTCTAACTCAAATTTAAGGTCTTAGTCTTTTCTAAACATCATATTTAAAAAAGAATTGACAAAAGTACATTTTTTTTTAAGAAAAGATTCCATATTTAAGAAATTTTAAGTTTAAATTTTCATTAACACCAAAATATTATCGTTAAAACAAATATAATTTATATTGAATATTCAATATTTCAAATAAAAAATGATTTTTTACCGTAAACTTATTTAAATACAGACATTTAAATATCAATATCGACCAATAACTTTTTTACGTAAGTATTCACACCCGTTTAGCATCTAATTTTGTAATAACATAGAACTTTAAACCGTTTGAAAATAAATTATGGAATTAATTATGAAATGATATCTTACTATCAGCTGAAAATTATAAACCTTAATCCTTAAAACCATGAATAGAAAAAAAACAAGTCGGGCCGATTTGGAAAGTAAAAGGCCTGTATTTACACAAATTGGTTTTGTTGTAGCACTATCCATAGCTTTATTGGCTTTTGAGTGGAAAACAACTGACCGCTTGTCCATAATGCTGGACAACATTCCCGTTACAATAATTGAACAGGACGAACTTCCCGTCATTATTCCCGAGCTCCCAAAACCTGAGCCGATACAAAAAGTTTCCTCCATTCTTGACATTAAAGATGATAATGTGGAAATCAAGAATGAAATTCAGTTTTCAAATGAATTACAAGTCATTGTTGAGGTTAAGCCTGTTGAAAGAATTGTTTATATTGAGCCGGAAGTTATTGAGGAAATACCTGTTGACTGGGCTGAAGTCATGGCTGAATTTCAGGGCGGTGAGGGTGCGCGATTGGCTTTTCTCCGACAACATATAACTTATCCAATGATGGCAAGAAGACTACAAATACAGGGAACTGTTTATGTCGAATTTATTGTGGAACGCGATGGCTCTTTAACAGACATAAAAATCATTAGGGGAATTGGAGGTGGTTGTGATGAAGAAGCTCTCCGTGTAGCTCAGTTAATGCCTAAATGGATACCTGCAAAACAAAGAGGAAAACCCGTCAGATTTAAAGCAAGAATGCCTATTAAATTTGAGTTAAGATAAGTTTAATAGTCTCATAATCAACCTAATAATAAATATTGTATAATTCGAGAAATTAAAAAAAATAAAAAAACTAAGTAAATTTAAACTGTATATAAAAAAAACATATTAATTTAGCAGTCACAAAAAAAATAAAATTATGGACAGAAAAAAGAATCCCAAAGCTGACTTGGAAAGTAAAAGGGGAATATTTACACAAATAGGCTTGGTCCTATCCTTAACTATTATTTTAGTTGCATTTGAATGGAAAACATATGATCAAGTGTTAATGGAATTAGGCGAATCTGAGGTTATGCATATTGAAGAAGAAGAAATTCCTATCACACGTCAGGAAACTCCACCCCCACCAGCACCCCCAACACCTACGACTATTTTAAATATCGTTGATGATGATGTTGAAATTGAACAAGAGCTTGATATTGATGCTGAAGCTACTGAAACTACTGAAATTGTTGAATATGTACCAATTGTTGTTGAAGAAGAAGCTGTTGTTGAAGCTGAGATTTTTCTCGTTGTTGAAGATCCTGCAACGTTTCCCGGTGGTGAACCTGCCAGAATGAGATTCCTTCAGGAAAATATTCGCTATCCTCAGATTGCACGTGAAATGGGTATTCAAGGTACAGCATATGTTACCTTTGTTGTTGAACCAAATGGGTCTCTTACGAATATCCGAGTTCTTAGAGGTATTGGTGGAGGTTGCGATGAAGAAGCAATCAGAGTTGTCAGTATCATGCCTAGATGGGTACCCGGAAAACAAAGAGGTCAGGCTGTTCGTGTTCAATTTAATATGCCAATCAGATTTGTTCTTCAGTAAATAATTAAAAAAATCAAAAAAACCTCTGACTTTCAGCCAGAGGTTTTTTATTTGTAAACAGACCTATTATTCCGGCCTTATTGTAACTTTTTTGTCACATGTTGAAATGTACCTTATATTGAAAGTCCTGTCCTGGAAACTATAATAAAATGGATTGTAGTAAAAATATAAACTTGATTTTGTGTGTGGTTTGATATAACCATCAGACGGTCCGAATATCAAGGGTTTATCATTGAATGTAAAAGGTTTTCGAATGCTGTCGCTTGTAAATATTGGTGGTTGCAGATTGTAAAGATCAAACGACAAGGAATCTGTAATTTCATATTCAAATTTCTGTAAACCGGTTCTTGTAAATTCCTGCTCCTGAATATAAATTCCTCCCTTCTCAATAATAACCTTGTGTAAAGGCAGAGGTATAAAAAAATCTTTTAGAAAGAAAAGGGTGTCAGCACCTGTTTCAACGTCAACTTTTAATAAAAAATTCTTTAAAATTGGTTCTGCAAAAGATGAATCTCCTAATGAGATTAAACCATTGTTGAAAAGATAGAGGTAATTAATGTCATACTCAAAATGAAAGTTAGTCTTTAAATAATTATGAAACAAGTTACAAACAATAAGACTGTCATCTTCACTTTTTGATTGAGCATATACGTCATAAGCTTTGAAGATTTCTGTCAGTACAGAATCATTGCGGTTGAGCTGAATTTGGACCCCAAATTGTATAAGCTCTGTAGTGTCAGGAAAATTAAATGTTAAAGCTGCTTTTGGCGGTATCGTCCATTGGGGGATAAAACCAAAAACACTATTAAGGTCATTATAAATCACTTTACGATATACTTTTTCAAAAGAACTTTTATAATATGCTTGGCTGATCCATGGACACAATGACTTGTTTTTATAGAGATAGAATTGATTATCACTGATGAGTTCTCTGTTTTCGGACAAATCATAAATACCCGCATATACATTATTTCGTCCTGTAGAGTCATTTAATCTAAAACGATAGCCCGGTTGTCCGGGATCGAAGTCGTGAAAAACAAACTTATTTCCTATTCTTACACCCAGAACATTGTGTCTGACCATATAATAATTCTCAAAATCTTCTTTCTCGAAATAGGGGGTAAGAACAGCAATTTGAGCAGCAAGTCGTTGAAAATGGTGACATTGCATATCGTAGAAGGAGGTCAGCATGACCATAGGGGAATACATTTTTCGTCTGATACCAGGTTCATTAGATACAAATAACAAATGAAAATTTCTGTGATTGGGAGACTTGATTAAAGCAGCAATATTGTCGAGTATTTGTAATTGCTTTTCTTCTTCTGTTTCTAGGGTGTCAATATCTTTTAAAATTCTATCAATTAGAGTACTTTCATCAAAGAAACCATGTTTTTCAAAATCAAACATTAAAGTAATAAGAGAATCAGTTTCATTTGAAATTTTTAGCCCGTCAGCATTGCTGAATGAACTGTCATTCAAACAAGTTTTTTGGATACAGGAGGCAGCAACGCTTGGGCTTAGATTCTGAGAAAAAAGCGGATGAATGACAAAACAAAAAAATGATGCCATTACTAATAACAACCGTATTAAAATCTCGCTCATAGGGTTTGAATGACACAAATTTTTATACTGAAGAATTTAATTTTTAAAGTGTTGTTTAGTTACAAATATGTACCTGTTTAAATCTGTAATGAAAAAGAAAGCAATGATACAAATATATTTAAATTTAGATAAAAAATGTAAATATTTATATTTTCTAACTACAGCATATTACACTTTTTACAAGTTTAATATTAAGAGAGAGATAATCATATTGATCTAAGAGAGTCATAGTATTGACATAATAAGGAGTTAATAACAATCGTGTGCTTTATGCCTTTAGAAAGATAAGTCGACTATTTTGGTTTTTGAAAGCAAGCTTTTGTACATTTGTAGAAGAAAACAGTTAATCACATTATCAAAGTCTTTAAACTTTTCGATATTCAGAAAAAACTAAATGATAGGAATTATGAAAAAAACTAAATATTTTTTAATTATTGCGACAACGCTCTTCTTTCTTTATGGAAACAAGCTTCTAAGCCAGATAGAATTGTATAATAATCAATTGGACACAACTGATATTGTAATTGGGAAAAGACACATGATACATTCAGAAGTTCTTGGAGAAAATAGAGAAATATTCATTCATGTTCCTATTGAAGATAGAACCGACTTCGATACTGTTCATTATCCGGTGGTTTATGTGTTTGATGGTTCTTCTCAATTTTTATCCATTGTTGATTTAATGAATCGATTAAGTACATCTTTAGGGGATGAAATTTGCCCAAAGATGATTGTTGTTGGAATTAATCATAATGACAGGGAAAAAGATCTCGGCTTGGAGCATGACATTGAAGGAAATTTGACAAGTAATAGTTTAATCCACGATAAATTTACTGAATTCATTGAAAAGGAGTTGCAACCATATGTTGAAGCAAATTTTCACACACTGCCATACCGAATACTTATAGGATATTCATTGGGTGGTTTAAAAGCAATGAACATAATCGCATACAACACCCAATTGTTTAATGCTTATGTTGTAATAGACCCTAGTATAGGTCATTATGATAACCAATGGTACAACAATTCTATCCTTCGAATTGAGGAAGCAGACTTATCCAATAAATCAATTTTTTTAGCTATGGCCCAGACTATGAAAATGGGAACTGATACAAATGAAACAATAAAAGATACCACTACAGATTCCAGACATATGCGGAATATTATGGAAGCTGCAGATATGTTTAGAAAAAATCGTTCATCTTTTAGTTTTACTTGGAAATATTATCCTGATGAATATCATGGAAGCGTGCCTCTAATTGCAGAATATGATGCCTTCAAAAATATTTTTGATTGGTACAATCTTCAAAAACTCCGGTATATTTTTAAATCCGATGATAGTCCCTTATCTATAAAAGAAGTGATAAAAGAACACTTTGAGAAAACGTCTCAAAAAATTGGGATGCTGTTTTTACCTCCTGAGTATTACCTTGCAAATCTTGTCATATACTTTTATAGCACTGACAAATGGGATAAAGCTTTTGCTGTTTCTGAGTTATTAATTGAAAATTATCCAAATAGTCAGTTTGCTATCAACACCCAACAAATATTGCTTAATGAACAACAATTAAAAAATAATTCAAGGTAAAAGTACATTTTTGAGGAGCTACAAGCAGTAAATGCCAACTGATTTCCCAAAATAAATTTGTATTTTTGATTTTAACATCTTTGAGTTGGTTAACCCTGCTTTAATTAAAACTTAAATTCAACATTTATGGCAGAACTAAAAACAAAAAAAAACAATGCAGACGTACACGAATTTATAAACTCGTTTGCCGATACTGAACAAAAAAGGAAAGACAGTTTTGAACTTTTAAAACTGATGGGTGATTTTACAGGCTTTGAGCCCAAAATGTGGGGACAAAGTATTATTGGGTTTGGAAGCTATCATTACAAATCAGACCGAAGCCGGCAGGAAGGGGTTTGGCCACTTATTGGTTTTTCACCTCGTAAAGCTGCTATTTCTCTCTATGTTTATAATGGAAGTACAGAGCACGAGCATTTACTCAAAAACTTGGGAAAATTTAAAATAGGGAAAGCCTGTATTTACATAAAAAAATTATCGGACATCAATACGGATGCACTTAAAACACTAATGAAAGCCACTATTGATTTTTTAGAAAAAAAGTATGGAAAGCAATAGCGCAAATACCCCTGTGCAAAGTAATGACAGATGGAGCAAGGAGCTTGACCTTCTGGCCTCAATCATACTCAAAGCACCATTAGAAAAAACCATTAAATGGGGAGCTGAAGTTTTTACTTATAATGGAAAAAATGTCTTAAGCTATGGTGGATTTAAACATTATTTTGCTTTGTGGTTTTACAATGGTGTTTTTCTTACAGATAAACATAAAGTTCTTGTAAATGCTCAGGAAGGAATAACAAAATCTTTACGTCAATGGCGATTTTATTCCATTGCGGAAATTGATGAAAGACTCATCTTTGAATATATTAACGAGGCCATAGAAATTGAGAAAAAGGGATTAAAAATAAAACCCGAAAGGAATAAACCTGTTGATATCCCTGAACTATTAGCTGATGCGCTGACCCATAAGGACGACTTTCAATATGCATTCAATAAACTCACTCTCGGAAAACAGAAGGAATATATTGAGTACCTTAACGAAGCCAAACAGGAAGCCACAAAACTTAAAAGGCTCGAAAAAATTAAACCAATGATTCTTAAAGGTATTGGATTGAACGACAAGTATAAGTAATGCAGATCTTTCAATTTTAATACATGCTAATTTAATAAACATTATTATGAGACACAACTTCAAAATTGAAATCAAATGGGCAATCATCTTTTCTGTAATGGGATTGCTTTGGATGCTTCTTGAGAAGCTATGCGGATTACATAGTACTTATATTGATTATCATCCCTACCTGACCAATCTTTTTGCTATACCGGCAATTTGGGTTATGGTGTTGGCTCTTAAAGACAAAAAGAAAAATTTTTTCAATGGCCATATTACTTACAAACAAGGCTTAATTACAGGTATTATAATGTCAATAATTATTGCTTTATTAAGCCCCTTAACACAGTGGATTACATCTTATGTGATCACACCCGAATATTTTCCGAATGTGATAAAACGTTCAGTAGAAATTGGTTATTACAAAACAACCGAAGAAGCCCAAGCAAATTTCAACTACTTAAATTACGCAATACAAGGAGCAATGGGAGCAGTGATTATGGGATTTGTGACAACAGCAATAGCAATGATTTTTCTAAGATCAAAAAACAAATAAATTATTTTTACATCAATATAAGCTGAGAATAATTATCATTTTTTACTTTTTTTATAATGGATAAGAATCCGTTTGATAACTATACCAACGATTATGAAAATTGGTTCAAAGAGAATTATTCCCTTTTTCAATCTGAACTGCTTGCTCTAAAGCAAGTGATTCCGGTAGAAAAAAAAGGATTAGAAATTGGCGTCGGAAGCGGTATTTTTGCCGAAAAGCTGGATATAAAATTTGGCATCGACATATCTGAAAATATGCTGAACTATGCACGAAAAAGACAAATTAATGTTGTTCAGGGTTTTGCCGAAAGCTTACCCTACCCCGACAGCAGCTTTGATTATGCAGTTTTTATAACATCTATTTGCTTTATCAATAACCCATCAAAAGCGCTCGACGAAGCTTATCGGGTTATTAAAAATGGAGGTGATTTGATTATTGCATTTATTGACAAAGATAGCACCCTGGGACAGAAATTAACTATAAAGAAAGAAGACAGTAAATTTTTCAAAACTGCAAATCTCTATTCCGCAAAAGATATGATTTCGCTGATTGAAACAACTAAATTCAAAATAACCAAGGTTTTACAAACATTAATTGACTTAAACAACAAGAGACCGGAAAACCCAATTGAGGGATTTGGAAAAGGAAGTTTTGTTGTGATTAAAGGACAGAAAAAAAACATATTATGAATTGAAACATCATAAAAAATTATTATTTTTGAAATAAAAACCCTATGATTAAAAATTATATCTTCCTCTGTTTTTTGATTTTTTGTTTTATTGGTACAAATGCCCAACAGCCCTATCAGGTGTATTTCGGGAATTTGCATTCCCACACAAGCAATTCAGATGGAGAAAGTGAACCTGAAGATGCTTATAACTATGCAAGATATACTGCCGGTTTGGATTTTTTGGCAGTTTCCGACCATCTTGAACAAATAGATCCGCTGGAATGGTACTTGGTAAAGGACGAAGCTGATAATGCTACCGTTAATGGTACTTTTGTCGCTATTGCAGCTTGGGAATGGGGCTCTCCTTTACATGGACATGTCAATGTTTTTAATACCAGCAGCATCATTTCCGATGCCGTAAATTTATGGTACACAACCGATTTGCCTGCATTTATTGACTGGGTTTTAGATCATGCCCCTGCGATGGCACAATTTAACCATCCCGGAGAAGAATCCTATTTTACAAACTGGAATGATTTTACATACATTGATACCATAACCGATAATGCATTTCCTTTAATTGAGGTTCAAACTGTTCAACAAGCAACGGATTATTACGAATATGCTCTAAACAAAGGCTGGCACTTAAGTCCCGTATGGAATCAGGACAATCATTCTGCGAACTGGGGTACAAAAAATGATGGCAGGGCCGGTATTTGGGCAACATCTCTAACCAGAAGTGCTCTATTCGATGCTATAGGAGCTGGAAGAACATTTGCAACTATGGATAAAAATGCAAGTATTTGGTTAGATATTAGCGGAACTCCTTTTGGAGAAACCGTGCAACGATATACAAATATGCCATTTCACATCAATCTTCAGGACACTGATAATGAAACATGGCAACAAATTGAGCTGGTTTCAAACAACGGTGTGGTACTCACTTTTCCTTCTCAAGGCAGTTTGGACACAATTATCACATTACCCCTTTTCACAGATGATTATCTTTTTGTAAGGGGCATCCAGTCCGACAGTGATTATATTTGGTCTGCACCCGTTTACTTTGCCGGTCTGATAACCAACACAGATGAATTAGAAAGCCAGTGTTTTAAATATTATCCCAATCCGGTTAAAGATGTTCTTCATTTTGAAGCCTTTAACAACAGTCCATTTTCTATGGAAATATATGATATTAACAGCAGATTGGTCTATCGTAAAACAACTTCCGAGAGTGTTATAAATGTGTCAAACATGAAATCTGGTTTGTACTTCTTCAAAGCATATACAGACACAAAACTGTTGACCGGTTCTTTGATAAAGGAATAATTTAGAAAGAGTAAATCTCTTTTGGGATAAACGAGGCTGTTTCAAAACTATCATTTTGATTTTCACCTAAAGCGAGTTTTGAGACAGCCAAAGCTTCATTTTTTTATACGTCAATGTTGGCGTACTTGGCATTTTTTTCGATAAATTCTCTACGTGGGGGCACATCATCACCCATAAGCATAGAAAAAATACGATCGGCTTCAACGGCATTTTCAGCAGTAACCTGACGCAGCGTGCGGAATTCAGGGTTCATTGTTGTTGACCATAGCTGTTCCGCATTCATTTCTCCAAGACCCTTATATCTCTGAATGTGAATATTGGCTTCTTTAACACCATCCTCATCAACAAGCGTTTTGATATAAGTTTGTCTGTCTTCTTCGGTCCAGCAATAACTTTCTTTTTTTCCTGATTTTATAAGATAGAGTGGGGGAGTAGCTATATAAACATAACCCATATCAATAAGTTCGCGCATATATCTGAAAAAGAAAGTGAGAATGAGCGTTGCAATATGACTTCCATCAACGTCAGCATCGGTCATAATAATGACTTTATGATAGCGTAGTTTTGTCAAATTAAGGGCTTTGCTGTCTTCTTCCGTTCCGATTGAAACACCTAAAGCTGTAAAAATATTTTTTATCTCTTCATTATCAAATATTTTATGCTGCATGGCTTTTTCTACGTTGAGAATCTTACCTCTGAGGGGCAAAATCGCCTGAAATTTTCTGTCGCGTCCTTGTTTAGCCGTGCCACCTGCAGAATCGCCCTCAACGAGGTAAATTTCGCATTTTTCAGGGTCATTATCAGAACAATCTGATAATTTTCCGGGTAGTCCGGAACCTGTCAATATATTTTTTCGTTGTACAAGCTCTCTTGCTTTACGGGCTGCATGGCGTGCAGTAGCTGCCAGTATAACCTTGTTTACAATGGTTCTTGCATCTTTGGGGTGCTCTTCCAAATAATAAGCAAGAGATTCGCTCACAATCTGTTCGACAATACCCATTACTTCTGAGTTGCCTAATTTGGTTTTTGTCTGACCTTCGAACTGTGGTTCCTGCACTTTAATGGAAATAACAGCTGTAAGTCCTTCCCTGAAATCATCACCATTGATATCGAATTTAAGCTTCGACAACATGCCTGTTTTTTCTGCATAGCTTTTAAGGGTACGTGTAAGAGCACGCCTGAAACCCGATAAATGAGTACCTCCTTCATGGGTGTTGATGTTGTTTACAAAAGAATGGAGATTCTCAGAAAATGATGAATTGTACTGCATCGATAATTCTACAGGCACGCTGTTTTTTTCACCTTCAATATAAATGATCTCATCAATTATTTTTTCCCTAGTTGCATCCAGATAGCGTACAAATTCTTTTAAACCTTCTTTTGAATGAAATACATCTTCATTCTTACCATTACCGTTTTCTGTTGGGCGTTCATCAATTATTGAAATAGTAACACCTCTGTTCAGAAAAGACAATTCCCTCATGCGGGAAGCCAAAATTTCATAAATATAGCTTGTGGTAATAAAAATTGAAGAATCGGGTTTAAAAATAATCTGTGTGCCTGTTCTATCACTTTCCCCTACGACTTTTACATCGTACAATGGTATGCCTTTTTCGTATTCCTGCTGATATACTTTACCATCACGGAATACTTTGGCTGTCAAATGTTCCGATAAAGCATTAACACATGAAACACCAACCCCATGCAAACCTCCTGATACTTTGTAAGAACCTTTGTCAAATTTCCCACCGGCATGCAATACAGTCATTACAACTTCCAAAGCCGATTTATGTTCTTTTTCGTGCATATCTACCGGAATTCCGCGTCCATTATCGGTAACGCTTATTGAATTGTCTTCATTGATAATCACATCAATTCTGTCACAATAACCTCCCATTGCTTCGTCAATGGAATTATCAACAACTTCATACACCAAATGATGTAAACCTCTTTGTCCAATGTCTCCAATATACATGGCAGGACGTTTTCTTACTGCCTCTAAACCCTCTAATACCTGAATATTATCCGCACTGTAAGATTGTGCATTTTCCGCCTTTTCTAAATCACTCATAATCAATTACTTATGTTATTTTCAATTCTTTACAAATATAAGAATAATATTTAGATTAGAACAGCTTTTTTTTAATTTTTATGAATGTAAATTTTAAAAACATTTCATTCTCTTATCCAAAGTACAAACCAACCATTTATCAATAAAAATCAACCGGTTTTTTAAAAAATAATTTGGGAATTGATTTTATTGAATGTATATTTGTATTGACAATAATTCGGCTAAAATGCTGTCTCAGGTAAATATTGAAAAATCAAATCCGGCAAATTTATCATTACAGGTTTTTCCCAATCCTAATACCGGCATATTCACAATCTCACTGTTTGGAAGTAATTCAGTAACCGAAAGTGCTGTCGTGAGCATTTATAATATTTTGGGAGATAAAATGAATGAGTTTAATTTGCAATTACGTGATAATATGGGTAACTTTGATGCAGGCCTAAATAACGGTATTTATTTTATTTCTGTAAAAGATTCAAAGGGTAACATTTACAATTCTGAAAAAATTATTGTAATCAAATGAAAATAAAAGTTCTTAGAAAAACCACTGTATGTGCTATCTTATTGATAGCACATACAGTTTCTTTAGCTCAGGTTAATCTAGTTTCAAACTCAAGTTTTGAAGATTTGAGTTCATGCCCATCCAATCAAGCACAAATTTATTTTGCAACAGGTTGGAATATTCTTGTTAATGGTGGTGGTACACCAGACCTATTTAATGTATGTTGTACAGACCCCTTTATATGTGGTGTCCCTTTTAATATTGGTAATTCTACATTTCAATACGCTCATTTAGGTAATGGGTATAGTGGAATTGAAGTCGTAGGTAGTTACAATATAGATAATTGGAGGGAATATATTCAAAGCAGATTAAAAAAGGGACTTTCGGCAGGTCATGCTTATTGTGTAAAATTTTATGCGAGCTTATCAGATCAAAGCCACGCTTATATTAAACCATTGGGTGCATATTTTGATAATGGCAGTATCTCTGCACTTACATCTTATGGCTTAGCAGCAGCTACACCACAAGTTTATAACACGACACAGTTATTAAATGATACAACAAATTGGATGAAGATTGAAGGCTCTTTTACTGCAACAGGTAATGAAACATATATTACTATTGGTAATTTTTTTACAGATTCGAGTTCGGAAATAGGCTTAATAGGTTCTCCACCAGTTTGGTTTGCTTATTATTACATTGATGATATAAGTGTTATAGATACAAGTTTACCCGCCTACGCCGGCAACGATACCCTTATTTATTCAGGCGATAGTGTGTTTATAGGCCGCCAGCCGGAAATAGGGCTCGATGAGGATTGTATTTGGTTTGTAAACGGCGTGTCCATAGATACCGTGGCAGGGCTGTGGGTGTGGCCGGACAGTACAACAACTTATATGGTGCAGCAAACTATTTGCGGTAATGTGAAGTGGGATACGGTAACGGTGAGCGTGTATGGAACGGGGATGGCTGAGGGAACCCACGGGTTAACCCGTGGGTTTAGGGTGTATCCCAATCCCGCCACCAACGTGCTTACCATAGAAAGTCCTGTAACAAACGCTACCCTTTGCATCAGCAACCTGCTGGGGCAGGAGGTTTGGCGGCAGGAGGTTTTTGAGAAGAATTTCAGTATAGATGTGAGCAAACTTGGGAAAGGGATTTACTTTATTTACTTACAAACAGAAAAAGGGGTGATTGTGAAGAAGTTTATGAAAGAATAATATTGGAAATTGGAAATTTTAAATTTGAAATTTTAAATTTGTGTTTTTGTTTATAAATTAATTTTTTCCTGTCGGCAGACAGGGTTACAATGTGCGAAGCAATTACATTTCGTCCTGCTCAATGCATCGCAATTTACAATCTAATTGATAATCAGCTATAAAAGTGTTGTGTATTTCATTTCCAAATAATCCAACATTAAAGCAATGTCGTCTTCCTGAATATTGTTTTGCAGTAAGTATTTCTCGTCTTGTTTAAAACTGATAAGGAAAGCATCAAACCCATTATTTTTTTGATTAATGCTTTTAATATAAAATTCAGCAGCTTTAGAGCTCTGACCGGTACACCAGAGCCAATGGCCATAATTCATCAGGTCGAATTTATTGACTTCAGTGCTTTTCATCAACATTTCAAAATATTTTTCTGCATCGTTGTGAAGTCCCAAAATAAAAAGGCACCATGTGATTGGTCTAAGCACCCTTACATTAGAATCGGCAAGGAGTTCCAGTTTATAATAGTGATTTAATGCTGTTTCGACCTGATCGAGATTGAGGTAACAGTTGGCTATCTGAAGCTGAATTTTTAAATTATCCGGTTCAAGTCTTTCAGCTTCAGAGAAATACTCCAAAGCTTGCTTAAAATCTCCTGTTTTAATGCAGCAGTGTGCAATTTTACTTAAAATCCATACTGTTGTTTCAAATAGTTCTGCTTTTTTGTACATATCAATGGCCTTATCAAATTGGTTGAGCTGTTGGTATGCAAAGGCCGCTTTTTCAAAAACAACCTGCGTATTAAGACCCTTCCCGATAAGCTGTTCATAGACAATTGCTGCATGTTTATAATGTCCGCTTTCGAAGTAAAAATCACTTAGTTTCACCAGAATGGCATTATCTGAGAAAAATGAGATAAAAAAAGACTTGTTATAAAAGTCAAGATCTTGTTCAAAAATATCTTCAAATTCATTTTTTAGTGGAAACAACTTGAAAAACCGGTATAAATCCTGAATGTATTGTGTAAAAATAATTTTTGATGACAGGGTTTTATCAATTTTACTGTCCTCCTGATTGATTTCATTTATACTTTCGAGTTCAGCTTTAAACATTTGAAGCATCATTTTCTTCTGTGCTTCGGGCATTGCGGTGATGTTTAAGCAAAAAGAATACTTATCTGAGTTACACATATGTGTAGATCTTTCAAGTAAATGAAGGAATGTCCTTTTAAAATCATCTCCCTCATAATCAAGGACTGTTGAGATTTCAGGGTTTTCAGGATAAAAAGGCATGAACCAATTGGATGCCTTATGGAAAAAGGGGAAATTTTTTAACATGGCAAAGGTTCCCATAAATACATCGGTACCTTCAAGCTGCAATCTCGAAAGTTCTTCGAGTTTTTTCATAAGGTCGGGAGCATCTTCGAGAATGCTTTCCCAATTTGGATTTTTATCTTCATCTTCAGGCAGTATGTTGTCAAGGTCAAGCCGTTCCTGAATTTTAGGGGCATGTTTAATAATATCAGGCATAATCTCATCTCTCAATTTTTTGGTAAACTTCTCTGTATCTTTTGCCTTGATAAGCTGAATCAACAAAAACTCCGAAAAAGACTTTATTTCAGAATTTAAAGCTAATGTTTTCAAAATATTTTCTATTTCGGGATAAAAATGCAAGCGGTAATCATATTTATAAAGCGCAAACATCAGTCCTGCGAATACCCTTTCCCTTGACTGAAAATTTGAGTTGATCATCATTTCTGCAAGCCAAATTAATTTACGAGCATCAAAATTATCAAGTAAACCTAGGGTTAAACTGCTTACAATCAGGTCTTTGTGTTGGGTTGTAAAAACATCGCTTTCAAACATGAGCTTAAGCATCTCTATGTCGGCATCTGATAACATTTCGGTGAACCACACATATAAAAAAAGTTCTTCAATAACAGCATGCATGTCAACTTGTTCATCTGCCGGTTTTTCAATTTTCATTCCTTCCAGAAGGTTGCTTAATTCATCTGAAACAGAAGCATGTTCGCTGATTTCCTTTATTTTGTGATGAAAATAGGTGCTCTTTGAAAGAATGCTTTTCTTTTGATGATAAAACTGGGAAAATTGTGCATCGAGTAATTGATTTTTTGTTCTGTCATTAAGTTCTAATAGAGATTTAACCAATTTATTGTATATTTCAGTTCTTTTTGGATCTTTCACCCCCCTGATGGCATAGTCCAAAACAAGACTGTAGGTGGTTTCAATGTTTTCAAGGGAACTCAAAAGCACATCATCTGTACGGGTGTTGATATTTTTTCGTAAGGCTTTTATAGCTTTAATTATCTTGTTGTTAATCAGATGATTATTTATTTGATTATAGGATATAAGAATATCTTTTCTGTTCATGACTTATTAATTAAACTTTCATAAATAAAATTGTAGCGTTCAATGCCTTTTTCGAGTGAAAAATAATGCATGGCCAAACTTCTGATGTGTGCAGGAGAAATGCCACTAAGAGATTCAATATTCTCAACGGCTTTTGTATATGATTCCTCATTAAAATCACTTAAAACAAGGCCTGCTTTGTTTGGGGCAATAATTTCGGTTGTATCTCCAATACCATCGTTGCAAATAAGAGGAATCCCCATGCTCATTATTTCTCCTTGTTTTGTCGGAGATGAAGCTTTTTTAGAGAAAACGGGCTTAATGAAGAAGATAGAAATATCTACAAGGCAAAGTAATGGAGGAATTTCGTGCCTTGCCGCTTTAAAAACAATAATTTTCTCAGGATTTACACCATGCTTTTGGGCAAGTTTTAATATGAGGTCCTTTGGTTCGTAGGTGATAAACAGGTATTTATAATGATCATATCTGGCAGAAAGATGTCTGAAAAAAATCATCATCTCGTCAGCCATGTACCATGTGCCAATAGACCCTAAATAACAGAGTATCTTGTCGGAATCTTCAATTTTAAGTTGAGATTTAAGCTCCCCGATTTTTTGACCATCCATATGCTCTCTCGAAAAAAAATCAGTATCCACACAACACGGAATAACACTTATGGGTGTTTTAATGAGTGTGTTTTGCCATGAATCAACAATTTCTTTTCCCTGATTTGTAAGGCATACAATATGTGCCGCTTCTTTAATAAAAAGTTTTTCTTTCTTTTTAAAATAATTATAAATAAGCTTAAAAACCGGATTTCTGATATTCCAGATTTTGCCGTCTATTCTCTCATCAGCCCAAAACCCGCGCATGTCAAAAATAAAGGGCACATTAGATTTTCTCTTAAAGTAAAGTCCTACAAGTGCAGCAATATAACTCCGGCAATGAACCGCCTCAAATTTTTTTTTCTGATGAAGTCTCCAAGCAAGTTGTTTCATGCGGGATAAATCATACATTGTTGACAAAACGGGGGGCTTTGAAGTGTATGTAAGAGGTACCCAATCAATGTTTTTGTTTTTTATCAGTGATTCAACCTTATCTTTATTGAGGTTAAAATTATCTTTCTTCTCGGCACTTATTATACATATTTGATGTCCTTTTCCTGACAGTCCAATAATGTAGGGCAACACCTGTGATTGCCCAAGAGGATCGGTCATACCATCGTATGAAACATAAAGAATATGCATGATTGAATAAAATGTATATTTTACAAAAAGATAAAATTAGTAAAAAAAAAGCAGATTTTTCACATTACCCTTTAATGGTAATAAAAATCAAACTTGAACATCTAACCAGAATTTCAACAACAAATTTTTTGCTGCAATTCTTCTCATTTCATCACCTGCACGGGCATCGGAAATGGGCGCAAATTCCTTTTCCAATATGAGAGAGGCTTTCATAATATTTGATTCAGTCCATGTTTTACCAACAAGAAACGCTTCGGTGGCTACTGCACGTTTTGTATAAGCTGCCATACCTCCATAGGCTAATACAATTTCCTTCACCTTGTTCTTTTTGTCGAGTTCCAGTTTAAAACCAGCACTTACGGTAGAAATGTCAAGTTCTTTGCGTTTGGATATCTTGTAAGATTTAAAAAAAACGCCATCTTTTGGCAGAGGTAAATAAATGTGTGTGATAATTTCATCAGAGCGTATTTTGGTTTTTCTGTACGACTCAATAAAAGTTCTCAGAGGCAAAGTCCGCTCACTTTCTAAATTTTTCAGTACAATTTTTCCATCATAGGCAAAAAATACAGGTAAAGTATCTCCAATAGGTGAGGCTGAGCCAATATTACCGCCTAAGGTGGCCATGTTGCGAATCTGTTTTGAGCCAAAAACAGACAACATATCGAACAAAGCAGGGAAATTTTTTTTAACCGCATTTTTAACTTCTTCTATATGTACCGATGCTCCTATTAAATAGCCTTCCTTTTGCTTTTTAATTTTTTTAAGTTCCTCAATATCTGAAATGTCAATTATTAATGGGATGACCTCATGTTTTTTTGTAACCCTCAGGGCGCAATCGGTAGCACCTGAAATAATAAGTGCTTCCGGGAATTTCTTTTTTAATACCAGAGCCTCATCTGTTGAAAATACTTTATAATAATTCTTTGACTCGGTTTCGATATGAATGGTACTTTTGTTTTTATTGATCAGATGCAGCATTTTAAGCGTGTTATTGTTTTCTTTTACAGGAATGGTGATACTTTCCTTTAGAACAGATGCTTTTTGAGCCGCTTTAACAATAGCATTATATCCTGTGCACCTGCACAAGTTTCCAGACAAGGCATCCTTGATGTCCTTGACAAGGGGCTTACTTTTATTCAAGTGTAATGCGTATAACGACATGACAACTCCAGGTGTACAGAAACCACACTGGGTACCGTTTTCTTCAACAACTGCCTGTTGAACAGGATGTAATTTTACTTTCCCATTAACTATCGTTTCAAGGTTTTCGACAGTAACAATTTGCTTTCCATGTATCATGGGTAAAAATACAAGACAGGAATCCACAGCCCTGTATTCTATTTGATTACCGGTTGCTTCGCCTACAACTACCGTACAGGCCCCGCAATCACCTTCACCACAGCCTTCTTTGGTGCCTTTATGATTGGGAAGTGAGCGCAGATAATGTAACAAGGTGTGAGTGGGTTTTAAACCGACACGACCAAAATCGATTTCTGCAATTTTACCGTCTAAAACAAACGATATGGTTTGGTTCTTTATAGCCATTTTATGCGTTTAATAATTAGATTCAATTTACAAAATAGGAAGGAACATGATTTTTTTCAACAAATTTACTCAAAATAGCTGAATTAAATTTTACAAAGAATTTCTCACATCAATTAATTTGGCTAAAATACTTATAGCTATTTCATTGGGGGTAATAGCCTTGAATTTTATACCGATTGGAGAGTCTATTAGTTTTGATGCCTCTTCTGTAAGATAATTATGATCTACCAGGTCTTTGATAATTTTCTCTACTTTTGTTCTGCTTCCAATCATACCAAGATAAGCACTGGTCTTGTTACAGAGCAATTTAAGAATATCAGCATCGTGGATGTGTTTATGCGTTACTATGACAAAATAAGATTTTTTATCAAATTTTATATCATGAATGACCTCAGTGAAATGCTTGTTGATTAATAACAGCTTTTCATTTTTATAATCATTAAAAATTCCTTCGCGTTCATCAATAACAATAACATCAAATCCTAGCGTAAATGCAAATTCAGAAAGAGCTTTACCAATGTGTCCGCCACCAAAAATGTATAGTTTTTTCTTTTGATTAACGGGTTCGATATAAACGTCAGCACCACCGCCGCAATCCATATTTAAGTCTGTTTTCAGATTGAATGAAAAGTAAAGAGGCGTACTTGTTTGCATCATGCTCAGGGCTTTATCAATAACATCTTTTTCTATGGCTCCTCCGCCAACAGTACCTGTTATACTGCCATCTTCATATACAAGCATTTTCATGCCCGGTTTTCCCGGTGCGGAGCCATGTATTTTTGTAACAATGCAGATGACTGCTTGTTTTTCGCCTTGTTCTGCTTCTAATAATTTATGATAAAAACTTTCCATTATTTTAATTTTTTTGTTAGATCTTTAAGAATGTCTTCAAATTTATTATAAATCTTGGTTTTGTTGTGATGCAAATGGATATAATCTTCTGATTTTAGTCTGTATTCATGATACATTTGCTGATCTTTAAGTAAAAGGCAGAGTTGTGTATTCAGTTTTTCTACTGAACCTTTGAAATGCAGACCTATCCCATTTTTATCAGGATCATCAACATAGTTATCTATAGATAAAAGTAAAACCGGCAACCCCATTGCCGCAGCCTCAAGAGTACTCATTGGCAAATCTCCTTCACAATCGGATGTTGAGCAAAAAATTCGACTTTCGGAGAGCTTTTCAAAAACAAGATTATGTGTCAGATGTGTGATAAAAGTGAGATTGGGGATGGCCTTTGCGGCGGACTGTAAACTTTTATAAGCTTTTCGGCTGTAGGACAATGATAGATGTGGGCATACCATTAAGAAATTATTTTCGGGATTCATCGCTGCAAGTTTTAAAAAAAGCTCAGGGTGTTTCCAGTGCTCTGCTCTTCCCAGCCAGATGCAGTCATATTTCTTTTTGTCAACTTTCAATTCAGGAGTTTCTACAGCTTTTTTTAACACCACACATGGTGTTCCCTTAAAAAGGACTTCAAATATTTCCTTTTGAAAACTATTTTGAACAACAACTAAAGAGGAAAACACAAATAATTTGTGAGTCAGAAAGCGCCCTGTTAAGGAACCATATAACATATCTTTGCCATTAAGTTCACTGTCGTGAGCTACCATGTAAACAAATTTTTTACCGGATAATTTGCACAACAGGGCAATGATAAATGAGTATGGGGTTAATGTCCGTTGTATGTAAACATTTGCATTGATTTTAAAAAAAACGAATAAAAAAACAGCATATTTGAATGGGGTGAAAAGATTAAAGGGAAAAGTTTTAAAAATTTTCAGTTTGCCATGAAGTTCTATTTTCTTTTGTCCATAGTCGGCACACATAAGACTGACATCAAAGGTGGTATTTTCTGCAAGGTGTTTTGCCAGAAGGCTAATTTGTACTTCAGCCCCACCATGCATCCCATTTATTGCAGGTTTAAAAAGTGGGTAAGATTTTAGGCTGATAAAACAGATTTTCATCTGACAAAAATAAAAAATGATATTTACTAAGAAAGATTTTTAAGCATAAAGTTATATTGTTCAACAATATTTCCCCATTGGCATTTATTTATAACCCTAAGAACAGTTTCTTCCGGTATGGTATAGTCTTTCATATACTTTTCATAATAAAAGTATTTAAGTTTTTCAGCAATAAGGAAAGCATTATTTTTGGGGATAATCAGCCCGTTTATGTCGTTTTCAATATACTCTGCATTTACACCTACATCTGTACTTATGAGAAATAAACCGGCAGAGAGAGCTTCGAGAGCCACCACCGACATAGCTTCGGTCAGAGATGTCATAACGAGCAAATGTCCTTCGTTGTAGGCCTTATTCATTTCAGCTTTGTTAACCCACCCTCTAAATCTTACTAAATGATTTAAATTGTTTTTCTTGACATACAATTCCATTTTAGAGCGTAAGGGTCCATCACCTATCAGTTCTACAATAAAATTGGCACCTGTTTTTGAAAAGAGCAAAATTCCTTTTAAAAAAGTAAAGGGGTCTTTTTGTGTAACAAATCTGCCACAAAACAGAATCTTAAGAGGAAGAGTGTTTGGGTTCTCTCTTTTTGTAAATTCAATGGGTCTGCATCCATTAGGAATAACAATAACTTTTGGTTTATTTCTTACAATGCGCTGAGCATTATCCTTTAGATTTTTATTAAGAACCACAACCTGGACGGCATTATTCAGGATGCATCTAATATAAGGATATAAAACCAAGTGGTACAAAAACATTTGTCGGGGAAAAAACCACGGAATATCATGCCCATGTGATATAACAACAAAGGGGATGTTAAATCTCTTTTTAAGCATCAGTGCTACAACTCCCCCCGGTAATGCAAAATGGCACAAACAAAAATCAAATTTCTCCTTACGACAATAAGATTTTAGAAAAGTTTTACATTTAATAATCCAAGAAATCATCTCAAAAACACCGGATTTATGTAAGTATTTTCTTTTCGCATGAAGTCGGATTATAGTCAGATTCTCAAAAACATCCAACTCTTTTTCTCCATTGAAATAACAGGTAACAACAGTAACTTTATGTCCCAAACCAGCTAATCCCTCGGCCTGAGCTTTTGTACACACACCTGCACCACCACCAAGCGGAGGGTATTCATAATTAAGAAAAAGTAAATTCATTTGAATAAGAAAATAATTTCTTTGTAAATTTATTGAAAAATATTAAAGGTTTAATATTTTAAAGTTTTATAAATTAAATTGAGTCCTATTTTTCTTAACAAACCCCGCTTGTTTAAGTCAACCAAAAACAATAATTGGTGTCTTTGTGAAATTGGCAGGGAAACAATTTCGCATACCAGATTATTATCTGTAAAATTTATTGGTTTTGGGTCATTCCCAAGCTTATGAACAAAAAGCAAGGGATTAATCAGAAAATACAGATCAATACCAGAAGTATTTGAATTTATTTTAAAGATGTTATCTGCATTAAAATGATTTATTGTTTTAAGTGCTTCTTTTTCAAAAATATACATCTTGTCGTTCATCTCTAAAGAAGCATTTTCTGCTTTTAAAGCAAAACAAACTAAAGGTAATGAAAATTCTCCTGTCCAGGTTGAAGGAATATGCAACTTTAATGCGGCATAATTTTTTAAAACAGAACTTCCTTCTTTATTTTCAGTAATTAGTGGAAAACCGGGATATATTGGAAAGGTAAGTGATGCGTTTGCAGGAAAAAGAAACCAAGGGAGAACTACTGTTTTTGAAGGAACCTCACAAATACTGTTATTCTCAGTGGTCCTGTAATATCTGGCTGTTTTTTTACCACCTCCCATCATTTTTGTCCAGATATTCTGTGGAGAATCATTATCAATTATACAGTCGAAGCTCTTAGTATATGCTGAAAGCTCCTCAACGCCTGCAATTCCATATGAGGGAATACTATAAAATACGTGATATGTGGGATCAAAAACCAACCATTTGTTGTTTACTAATACTTCAGGAACAAAATGCCCTTCAAGATTCCATACTCTTGACTCATACCCCATATCGCTCCATATCTTAGCCAATATTTTGGCTTTTGTATCGCAGAAGCCCCAACCGAAGGAATTAAGAAAAAGTGTGATATTGCCTTTCCAAATATTATCCGGTAAAGGCAAACCAGAAGACCATGTATAATCAATCAAAAAATGCCATGCCCGTTGATAGTCTTCTCCATATTTTTCATCATGATATTTTTGATTAATAAAATCGATAAGATGCCTCTGCTCTGAAAAAAAATCGAAAGAAGTTAAATCAACAATTTTGTCTGTTGTTCCTTGGTTGGTTATTTTGTAAGCATACCTTTGAGAATGCATGATTAATGGCAATACTAACAAATACAATAAAACGGTTGCTAACCTCATTTTTTTATACACAAAAATAAGTGTTAATAATAAAAGACATATTAAAGCCTCAATTTATTTATTGTTTTCACTGTTGTTCAATATAAATTTTCACAAATTATTGAAAAGCAACTTAAAGAAAGATATGTTATACTCAATGCCAAAGGTAAGTTTTAAAAAAAAGAAAAAAGTCTTTCGGACTATATAAAACTAGAGATTTGTGTAAATAATAAATGGGCTCAATATATTATGTTATTGCATTAAGAAAATATTATGGAGATATGAAAACATATTGTTTAAGTAATTTTATTTGAAGATTTGAGACTTTTTCTGAATAAACAGATTATGTCTCTATGATCAAAGGCCATAGGAGGTAATTCTTCAACTTGAAACCATTTTATTTCGGCTGCATCATCTCCAGCTAATGGAGGAGGAATGCAATCGGGAAGAAAGCCGTAAAAGACAACGGAGATTGTATGACCTCTAGGGTCTCTGCCCTTATCACCAAAAGTATAAAATTGTTCAAGAATAATTTCCTTAATGTTGGTTTCTTCCAGAAGTTCCCTTTGGGCAGCATCAGAGAGATTTTCATTTTCATCCACAAATCCACCGGGTAAGGCCCACATGTGCTGAAAGGGAGGAAATTTACGTTTGATGAGCAATATTTCACTTATTCCGTAACTCTTTTCCCTGACAACAATGATATCGACTGTTGCCGATGGGCGGGGATATGTGTAAATATAATTCATGGGATAGATAAAAAAAAGAGGTTGATTAAAAAAACCAACCTCTTTAAAAAAATTAAATCAGTTTATTTTGCTTCAAAAGTGTATGTATAGTCACCTTTTGATACATCACCATTATCATTTTGGTTGTATGATTGTTTCAAAATTAATTCTTTAGAAGCAAGTCTGTAAATATAGTAAAGACCACCATTAAAGATATTATTGCCACCATCTGTGAGAAGATAGTTTTGTTCACCGTCAGAACCTAACCATTGCCATGTTCCTGTAGCTGAATAAACATCTGTGTTGCCGTTTGCAGTAAATGTTTCATTTACTGTAAGGTTGCCATATTCTAAATACTCAACTTCAAACGTACCTGTTCCTGAAACTGATTGACCGCCACCTGACATTGTGTAAATTGTGCCATCATAAGAATAGGTCAAAATAACTGTGTTGTTATTAAAATCCTGATATTGTTCTGTGCCTTCAATTTTTGTTAATTTCCATGCTCTCATAAGTCTTGATTCTCTTGATTTGAAGCTCAGACCTGGGTCACCTTCACCTTTTTTTCCACATGAACTTAACATTGGTAATGCAAAAATGACAACCAATGCAAAAGCTAAAATGTTGTTGATTTTTTTCATAATTGATTTTTTTTAATTAATAATCCGGTTTATTACGATGACAAAATTAATAATAATAATTTTATAAATATACTTTTTTTTCATTTTTTTTTAATCTGATTTCATACTTAAAGAAATTCTTTTCCTTTCTGTATCAATTTCTAAAACTTTTACCATAACTTTTTGATTAAGTTTTACAACATCATTTGGATTTTGAATGAATTTGTCAGCCATTTGGCTTATATGTACCAGCCCATCCTGATGCACACCAATATCAACAAATGCCCCGAAAGCAGTAATATTGGTTATAATCCCCGGCAGCTTCATGCCAATTTTAAGATCTTTCATGCTGTGCACTTCATTTGAAAACTCAAAAACATCAAATTTCTTGCGCGGATCAAGCCCTGGCTTAGCTAATTCTTTCATAATGTCTTCAAGTGTTGGAATGCCAATATCAGTAGTTACAAAATTTTTAATATCTATTCTTTTTCGTGCTTCTTCATTTTTTAATAATTCTTCTGTTTTACAACCAATGGAACTGGCCATTTTTTCTACTATGGGATAGCTTTCAGGGTGTATGGCACAATTATCAAGAGGATTCTTTCCATTACGTAACCGTAAGAATCCTGCAGCCTGTTCAAATACTTTTTCTCCTAATCGTTTTACCTTTTTAAGATCTTTTCGCGAGGTAAAAGGGCCATTTTCTTTGCGATACGAAACTATATTTTGGGCCAGAACAGGTCCTACTCCAGAGACATAAGTAAGCAGTTCTTTACTTGCAGTATTTAACTCTACGCCAACCTGATTCACACAACTGACCACCACATCTTCAAGATTTTTTTGAAGCAGATTCTGGTCAACATCGTGTTGGTACTGTCCTACACCAATTGATTTTGGGTCAATTTTAACCAATTCTGCAAGGGGGTCCATCAAGCGGCGTCCAATTGAAACGGCTCCCCTTACTGTAATATCGTAATCGGGGAACTCTTCTCTCGCTAATGCTGATGCAGAATAGATTGAAGCACCACTCTCATTAACCATTACTGCAATAATGTCTTTTTCAAAACGGATGCTTTTTATAAAACGCTCTGTTTCTCGACTTGCTGTTCCATTTCCTATGGCTATAGCTTCAATTTTATAGGCACTTACAAGATATTGTATCTTTTTAACAGCTTCTTTAACTTTAACTTCCGGTGGATGTGGATAAATGGTTTCGTTATGCAGTAAATTTCCCTGTTTATCAAGACACACAACTTTACAACCTGTGCGGAAACCCGGATCAATGGCCAAAACATTTTTTTCGCCAAGAGGAGGTGCCAACAGTAATTGCCTGAGATTATCAGCAAAGAATTCAACGGCTTTAATATCTGCCCTTTCTTTGGCTATCTGTCTGAACTCATTTACCATTGAAGGGCATAGGAGTCTTTTATAACAGTCTTCTGCAGCAATTTTCACCTGTTGAGCGGCGTCATTATAAGCACGCAAAACAATTTTAAAAATAAGAGACATAGCTTCAGACTCATTCGGTTCAATAGAAATTTTTAAGAACCCTTCTCTTTCTCCACGCAACATGGCCATTATACGATGAGAAGGCGCTTTCTGAAAAGATTCCGTATAATCAAAATAATCTTCATATTTACGTGCCTCTGCCTGTTTCCCTTTAGCAACATGAGATGAAATTGCTGCTTCTTTAGAAAACAAATATCTGATTTTGCCACGAATATTACTGTCTTCATTAATCCACTCTGCAATAATATCCCTTGCGCCGCTTAATGCATCTTCAATTGTGGTGACATTTTTTGATGCATCAACATATTTTTTAGCTTCTTGTTCAATTGAAAACAACTCCTGCTGCATGATTTTAATAGCCAGTGGTTCAAGTCCTTTCGCTTTTGCTTCTGTAGCCCTTGTTTTCTTTTTGGGTTTAAAGGGTAAATAAACGTCTTCCAATTCAGATATAGTAGTGCAGGAATTTATCTTTTCTTCAAGTTCGGGAGTCATTTTCTCCTGCTCTTTAATAGAGCTTAAAATGGCCTCTCTCCTTTTTTCAAGCTCTTTAAGTTGGTCATTGCGATTGCGGATATGGGTAATCTGTACTTCGTCGAGACTGCCTGTTACCTCTTTTCGGTATCTTGCTAAAAATGGTACTGTAGCTCCTCCTTCTAATAGCTTTAGGGTGTTATTAACCTGAACTTTGCTTAATCCCAGCTCTTTTGAAATGATATCAACAAAATCTATTTTCATTTGTAGTATATTAAATTTTTCTTTTTCCCTCTTTAAATATCTATTAGCTATTTGTAATGCTTTTTGCAAAGATATTGATTCTTGAATATTCAGGAAAAAATGAAATCAGTTTTTTAATGGTTGGACTTCTTAATAGGGTCACTTTTTTATAATTAATAATCTCTTTCTTTAACAATTGTTTATATTTGCACTATTGAACAAAAAAAATAAATAATGAAACGTATTCTATTTTCATGTTTAATTATATTTTGTACATTAACATCATTCAGCGAGGATACCATAACCCCGAGGCAAAATGTAAAATATAATTTATCATCCCCTTATCACAGCATAATTACGTTTTTAAAATACCTGCAAGAAGATAATTACCACCCAAAAATTGCAGCCAAAGCCTTTGATCAGCGCAACATCAGCGAGGAAGAAGCCATTGACTATGCAATTAAACTCAAACAAGCCTTAGATGGCAAGGGCGTTTTTATAAAAATTGACGATTTACCCCGAAACTCCCGTTACTTCGATACCATCGCACAAAAACATATTTATATTTTATCAAAGGATATTCCTGAAATATACATTGAATTGGTTGGAAGGCGTTGGGTTTTTCCTGAAAATACCTTCCCACATATAATTGCTTTTCATAACCATGTTTATCCTTTTGGCACTGAAAAATTATTGGAGGTATTACCAAAATTTGGTGAAGAAAAATATTTAGGTCTTTTTTTATGGCAAATAATTGCTCTTCTTATTTATATTTTTTTATCTGTGGTTTTTCACAAATTACTCAGTTTTATCATAGAAAAATTTATTCATAAGTCTGCCAATAGAATGGGATATCCTGAACTGGCCAACAGTTATTATTTGCCAATTGCCAGACCTATAAGCATTTTGATTATTTTTTTAATATTCATCGCTCTACTACCCGCTTTGCAATTACCTGTCGGTATGTATCATTACATCAATATAGGAATAAAAATACTCATGCCTGTTTTTGCCACATTGGTTTTTTATAAGATGGTTGATGTGTTATGCCTTTATCTTGACAATCTGGCAGGGAAATCAGATACCGGACTCGATGACCAATTGGTGCCATTAATAAGAAAAGTGCTTAAAGTTGTTGTTGTGATTATCGGAAGTCTTTTTATTCTGCAAAATCTTAATGTTAACATAACAGCGTTACTTGCAGGTATTTCGATAGGTGGCCTTGCTTTTGCTTTGGCTGCTCAAGACACTCTTAAAAATTTCTTTGGCTCTCTTATGATTTTTCTTGACAAACCTTTTCAAATTGGCCATTGGATTACTTCCGGAGATATAGACGGGACTGTAGAAGAAGTAGGATTTCGTTCAACACGTGTTCGAACATTCAGAAATTCTTTAACGTATGTACCCAATGGAAAACTTGCTGATGCAACCATTGATAATCATGGGCTTCGTAATTACAGACGATTTTCAACCACCATAAGCATTACTTATGATACGCCCACTCCTCTTATTGAAGCATTTGTAGAAGGGCTTAACAGAATTATTGTTGAACATCCAAATACCAGAAAGGATTTTCACATTGTCAGGTTGAACGACTTTGCCCCATCTTCGCTCAATATACTTTTTTACACATTTTTTGATGTTCCTACGTGGGAAGATGAGCTCAGATGCAGAGAAGAAATCATCTTAAAAATAATCAATTTGGCTGATTTTCTTAAAATACGTTTTGCTTATCCGACACAAACCATTTATATGGGAAAAGAACCTGAGAAACCTAAAACAACAACTGCGAATAACGAAGATGTTGATTATTTCAAAAAACAACTGGATACTTTTTTTGTTAATAAAAAGTAAAAGAATAAATTTATTTTTTTTTCATTGTCTATTCCTTTAAACATCTGACAGAATACCCAACAAATGAATTGCTGTTAGAGGATAAGAAAATGCCGTCTTGATATATTAGACCTGAGTAGTTATTGTAAGGGTAAAGATTATCATCTTTAAACATTCAATTACATTATTTAAAACCTATTAAATATTTACACATTACTACTGAAAATTTGCCCGTATGGGCATTAATATTAATAAAATAACACCAAAACTTTAAATATTTCCCGTCAGGGAATTAACATTGGGAACTATAGTCTTGCTTTTGTTAATGTCCATACGGACAATAAAAAAAATGAACTTACATTTTTTATTAATATTAAAGTCCTACGGACTATAAAAAACGGATTGAATAATGTGTAAATAAATATTGTACTTAATATAATTTTTATAAAGTTTTTAATATCAAAAAAAATTAATACCATCTTTTACAATGGTATAAAACAAATTTTAATAATTTTGCAAATGAATAATGAAATTTAATTTAATTTTTATAGTTTATTCATTGAGCCCGTTTAATTTAATTATTTATGACAGAGGAATTAAAAGATAGCAAAGTAAAAGGCAACACCATTTATAAAATAGTTATTATTTTATTAACAATAGCAGTTGCGCTGCTGGCATGGCAGCTTTGGGTTACAAGAGCTAAAGTGGATTACATTTTTATCGAAAAGACAGAAATGGAACGCAAAAATTATGATTTAAAACTTGAGCTTGACTCTATCATTGAAGCTTATAACACCGTGAAAAATGAATATGATAGTGTTCTGACTGAAAAAGACAGTATCATTTTAGCCAATGCAGAGGAAATTCAAAAGTTGATTGATTCTCAGGCTGATTACAGGCGTATCAGAAGACAATTGGATCACCTCAGACGAGTTACACAAAGTTATGTCCTTCAAATTGATTCCTTACATCAGGTAAACGCTGTTCTTAAAGAGGAAAATGTTCGCATTCAAACAAACTTTGAAAATGAAGCAAGACGGACAACAGAACTGACTCAGGTAACAGAAGAGCTGACAGAAAAAGTTGAAATGGCATCTTTACTCAAAGCCTATCAGATAAGCGCAGAAGGCATCAGAATGAGAGGAGATAACAGGGAAGAAGTTACAGACAGGGCTCGAAGAGCAGATAAAATTAAAATATGTTTTACCATAAGTGAAAACCCGATTATTTCTCATGGTCCCAAAACCGTATATGTGCGTATTGCAGGGCCAGATAATGTCATTCTTACAAAAGGCAGTGGCGATGAGTTTGCATTCGAATGTAACGGACAACTGCTTCAGTTTTCAGAGAAAAAGACCATTAATTATGAAGGCAGAGCCGAAATTATTTGTATTTATTGGAGTAAAACTGCAGCTCTTGAAAAAGGCAACTACAGTGTCTCTCTTTTTATAGATAATTACGAAATCGGTCAAACTGCTGTTGAATTAAGATAACATTCAAACGTTATATCAGACCAACAATACCATCTTTTTTATTTATATTTCTACAGATGTGAAATCATTTACTAACTTAACCCAACATTAGAATTATTAAGCTGACAGCTTCATTCTTTTTGTAATTTTGCATCTCAATTTTTTGACTTTTTTCTTATGGATATTAATTTTGACGATTTTAAGACTCTTGAACCTTATAAGGATGAGGAAATTAATCCTGCTTTAATCAGGATGTCAACGGCAAATGAGTTTCTTTATGTTGCGCCCTTTGTTTTTCCCGATAAAAAAATTGAGGAAATCAGAGACCTCTTACATTCAATAAAAACGGCTGATGAATTTCAACGAAAGTTTATGCACAGAGCTGTTCGAAGGGTGATAGAAGTAAGCTCCGGAGGACTTACCTTTGATGGCTTCGATAAGTTAGACCCACAAACGCCCTATCTTTTTTTGACCAATCACAGGGATATTGTCCTTGATTCTGCTATTCTTCAGGTTCTGCTTGTTGAACACAATATGCCCACTTCTGAGATATCTCTTGGCGATAATTTAATGATTTCTCCATTTATTGTTGATTTTGCAAAGGTCAATAAAATGTTTGTTGTTTACAGAGGAGGTACCAAGATTGAATTTCTTAATAATTCAAAATTACTTTCCTTATATATGAGGTATTCCATTACCATGAAAAAGCATTCCCTCTGGATTGCACAACGAAATGGCAGAACCAAAAACGGATCAGATAAAACAGAAGAGGCTCTTCTTAAAATGTTAAACCTCAGTGGAACAAAAAATTTTTCAAGCAACTTCGAAGAGCTTAACATCGTTCCTCTGAGTATTTCTTATGAATACGAACCTTGCGGTCTATTAAAAGTAAGGGAATTATATCTCTCCAGAAATGAACCGTACATTAAAAAGAAAGGTGAAGACCTTAACAGTATCATTACTGGATTTCAACAACCTAAAGGCAGAATCCACTTAAGTGCCGGTATTCCTATTAACAACAAGATTAAGAACCTTGATAATGAAGTTTGTAACAATCAGAACATAAAGGAACTCGCAGGGATAATTGACCATACTATTTATGAAAATTATAAATTATGGCCTGTCAATTATATTGCTTATGATCTATTAAACAATTCGGAATATTATTCTGATAAATATGACTCGTTAGAAAAACAAAATTTTAATAATTTTGTAATTGAAGAAATTGAAAAAATTGACGGTGATAAGGCTATTTTAAAAAAATTATACCTTGAGATGTACGCAAATCCTGTTATTAACAAAAATAGTTTAATTAATGTTTAACTCAAAATTTTTGTGTTTATGAAAAAAATAATCTTATTATTAACCGTTCTTAGTGCGGTTTCACTTTTAAAAGCTCAAAATACCTCCAGAGAAGTGTTTTCATCAGAAGAATTAGTTTGGTATGGCCTTGACTTTTCCAAAGCAAAGCTTATAGGACAATTTGATCAGGCTGTTGGTGTGGCTCCTGCAACCGGAAATGATATTAAATCTCAGTACATTCCTGCATGGAATAACCTGATTGTAAGCGAACCCAACAAGTATGATTTAAGAAAAACTTTTAAAAAAGCAGTGGTATATAACGACTTGGGTGTTGTTGAAAGAAGTAACAGTAGTGTAAATGAAGATTTTATCATTTCGTATAACGAATACAGTTTTGAAAACCCTGCAGCTATAGTTGAGAATATTGTAAGCGGTTATACAAATGGGGAAAAACAAGAGGGAATCGGTTTGGTTTTTATTGTTGAAACTTTTCATAAGGCCAATCAGGAAGCAACAGTATATGTCACTTTTTTTGATATTGCAACAAAAAACATATTATTCTCAGAAAAAATGGTTGGCAAAGCCCGAGGTATTGGATTACGCAATTACTGGGCCGGTGCAATTTACAATATACTCGTTGCAATTCAAAAAACCAAATTTAAGGCATGGGAAAAAACCTATGGGGTTTAATATTTTTTAAGAGACAACTGACAGTTTATGTATGATATCGTTATTGTAGGCAGTGGGCTTGGTGGTCTGCTTTGTGGTTATTTACTCAGTAAGGAAGGTAAAAAAGTACTGGTACTTGAGAAAAATCATCAATTAGGGGGCTGTCTGCAATCTTTCACAAGGCAAAATTGTGTCTTCGACACAGGGATGCACTATGTAGGCTCAATGAATGAAGGCCAGATTTTGTGGCGTTTTTTCAAGTACTTTGATTTGCTCGGAAAAGTGAAACTCCGAAAGCTGGACGAAGATGTTTTCGACCTTATACATATTGCCGGTGATGAATATAAATATGCCCAGGGCTACGACAATTTTATTTCTACAATGCTTCAATATTTTCCAGATGAGGAAAATGGGCTTAATAAATACATCAACAAATTTAAAGAAATACGTTCTGCTATAAGCAGTTTTATTGGGGAAAGCGATGATGAGCAAAATATGCCCACAATGAAATATTTTGAAGAAAATGCCTTTGATTTTATCAAATCTGTTACGTCCAATCCTCGCTTACAGGATGTTTTAGCTGCTACAAATCCCTTGTATTTCGGGACTTCTGAAAAAACACCTTTATATGTACATGCTGTAATTAACAACTCCTTGCTGGAAAGTGCATGGCGCTTTGTTGATGGAGGTGGACAAATTGCAGATGCTTTAGCTCAATCTATAAAATCCCAAGGCGGAGATGTCCGTAAAAATGCAAACGTTAACCGTTTTGTTATGAACAATTCTGATACATTGGTGGAAGCTGTTGAACTTGACAATGGGGAACGAATTTTCGGACATCAATTTATATCAAATATTCATCCGGTTAAAACCTTTGAGATTATTGATTCAAAACTCATAAGGAAAGCATACCTCAAAAGAATTAACAATATAGAACAAACCATGTCGGTCTTTTCAATGTATATTGTTCTAAAAGAAAATTCATTTAAGTATTTTAACTATAATTACTACCACTTTGAAAATCCAAACGTTTGGGGTGCAGATATTTACAGCAAATACAAATGGCCATCTGGGTATATGCTTTACACACCGGCTTCATCAAACACAGGTACTTATGCCGAAAGTGTAAATGTTATCACATATATGAGCTACGAAGAACTCAAACAGTGGGACAACACAACTATTGAAAAAAGAGGTCAGTCTTACAAGGACTTCAAAACGCAAAAGGCAGAATTATTACTGGATTTGATAGAAAAGCGTTTCCCCGGATTCAGAACTCACATAAAAAAATACTACACATCAACACCTCTTACCTATAGAGATTATACATCCACCCTTAATGGCTCTGTTTATGGCAATATGCGAGATTGCAACAACGCCCTTAAAACAATGGTGTCACCAAAAACACGAATCCCAAACCTCTATCTTACCGGACAGAACATCAATTTACATGGTGTTCTTGGTGTATCAATGGGTGCATTTATCACTTGTGCTCAGTTTTTGGGAACAAGGTATATTTATGACAAATTAAATAATATGAAATAGCATGAGGTTCTTAAAAATTCTGCTGCGGGTTTTTCTGGTACTTCTCATTCTCATTGTCGGTTTTTTGTTATATTTTAATTTTTTTGTTTTAATTAAACCTCCGGTTCCGGATAATCTTGAAGTATTAAATAATGTCAGAACCGTTTTAGGTCCCGACTACTTTTCCTGCGGAAGAAACTGGTTAAAAAGAAGTGATAGTGGCTTATGGGAAATGTATATTGAAGGTGAGGCTTTTGAAAGAGGTGCCATCTATGGCATACTTGCAAAGGATTTGATTTACAACCAGGAAAAAGCTTTTGTGAATGAAATAAGAAGATTGATTCCCGCAGATTTTTACCTCCGATTTTTAAAATATTTCATTGCTTGGTTCAACAGAAATTTGGATGAACATATTAGCAGAGAATATCAACTCGAAATTTACGGTGTGTCGAAAGCTGCTTCCGAGGAATTTTCTTTTGTAGGCCCCCCTTATCTGAGAATGCTGAACTACCATGCCGCACACGATATTGGACACACACTTCAGAATATGGGAATGGTTGGCTGTACTTCTTTTGCTGCATGGGATGGAAAAAGTGAAGACAGCACTTTAATCATTGGACGTAATTTCGATTTTTATGTGGGAGATGATTTTTCTAAAGAAAAAATCGTTGCTTTTTACAATCCCGACCAAGGATATAAATTTATGTCTGTTACATGGGGTGGAATGATTGGGGTTGTTTCCGGCATGAATGAAAAAGGGCTGTGTGTCACTATTAATGCTGCTCCCTCCGGTATTCCAACCAGCGCCAAAACACCTGTCTCAATTCTAACCAGAGAAATTTTACAGTATGCCCAGAACATCGAAGAAGCAATAGAAATATCCAGAGCTCATGAAACCTTTGTGGCTGAATCTTTTCTAATAGGTTCGGCTCAGGATAATAAAGCTGTAATAATTGAAAAATCGGGAGAAACACTCGGTGTTTTTGAATCAGATGTCAGCAATCTAAGCTGTGTGAATCATTTTCAAACCGAACCTTTTCAAACCGATCCTCTTAATGCAGAAAGTATAGAAATAAGCGATTCTCCTTACCGAAAAAAGAGAGTTGATGAGCTTTTAGCAAGTATGACTCCTTTAAATTATCTGAAAGTTGCTACTATATTGCGCGACAGAGAAGGACCGGGGAATCAGAACATAGGAATGGGAAATCCTTACGCCATCAATCAGCTCATTGCTCACCATTCTGTTATTTTTGAACCGTCCCGGTTAATGGTATGGGTGTCAACAAACCCTTACCAATTGGGCCGTTATGTGGCTTACGACTTAAATAAAATATTCAACAACCGGTTTGTTCGTGAAGATAATTCAGAAATTTATGAAACGGCTTTTGAGATTCCAGCAGACTCATTTCTGCTTAGCCAAGAATATGTAAATTTTGAAAGATATAAGCGCTTTAAACAAATTCTTATAAATGAAACTAATTGTGAAGATTGCAATCAAATTGATGATAAATTGATTGAGTTATTTGTTTCTCTGAACCCCTTATTACCTTCGATTTATGAACTGGCAGGAGATTATTATACAAGCTTCAATCAGCCTAAAAAAGCCAATTTATATTATCAAAAAGCCATGGAGTTAAACAAACACTATAGTAAGTGATTATTTTTATAATGACAGTGCAACAATCAACATTTTACAAACAAAATGACAACAAGACAATATGGAAATACCAAAATTTGATCAAACATTTATTCCAATACTTGAAGTACTTAAAGATGGAAAAGTTTATAAGTATAGAGAGCTTATTGAAGCAGTAAAATCGAAATTCTATTCTAAATTGACAGAGGAACAACTAAAACAAGAAACCAAATCTGGTGACTTGCTTATTGATAACAGAATTGGATGGGGTAAAACATATTTGAAAAAGGGTGGTTACGTTGAATCACCACAACGTGGATTTGTTCAAATTACTGAAAAAGGTAAAAATCATACAGCAGCTTTGAATGTAAGAGATTTAGAAAACGAAGCGAGTTTATTTGAGTTTTACAAGACAGAAAAGCAATCAATTTCAGTTGACACTTCAGGCAAAAAAACACAAATTAATCAAATTGACATTTCAACACCGCAAGACTTAATTGATGAAGGTTTTAATAGAATTGAAAGTGAGGTTAAAAGTGAACTTCTGCAAAAACTAAAAAGCATTGACCCCTATTTTTTTGAAAAGGTTGTGCTGAGGCTTCTTAAAAAAATGGGTTATGGTGAATTTATTGAAACATCAAAATCCAATGACGGTGGAATTGACGGAATTATTAACGAAGATAAACTTGGGCTAGACAAAATTTATATTCAAGCGAAACGCTTTAATGAAGGAAAAGTAAGAGAAAAAGACATCAGAAATTTTATCGGAGCAATGAGTGGAGACACAAATAAAGGTGTTTTCGTTACGACATCTGAATTTGACGACAAAGCTATTGAGAAAGCTCGTTCAGCACATCATAAAATAATTTGCATTGATGGACAAAAATTGGTTTCTCTTATGCACGAATTTAATGTTGGAATTCAAGTAAAAACGACTTATGACATCAAGCAAATTGACGAAGACTTTTTTGATGAACAATAAAAAACGAACTAATGATTCCATTAGAGTAACCCCGATATGATTTATCCAATGGCTTTTTTGAAAGGCATTGGAAATAAATCTTTATCGATTCAGCATTTTCTAATGCTGAATTCGGGTAATTCATTTTGTACTTGGGCATTTTTTGAAAACTTAGTCGCTACTGATTTGTATATACCTGACTTTTCTGTTTCTTAATAATTTCTAATACTCCCTGTTATATACTCTAAACAAGGCATAAGAGCTATGCAACTATGTATTATTTCTTAGAGACTTTTCATCTCCTGAAGCATATGTTTAATTGAAAATATCCATTTTCAAACGATACCAACCCTCCTTATTTTTATTGTCTTGTTGGTTGTTTGGTATATACCGATCCTCTGTGAAACCTTAGTTTTCCCTTTCAGAATACCAAAGGGGATAAGAAAAATTTTATCTGATAAGATATTTGGATCTGTAAACGCTATTATTGTTTGAAAGGCATATGAGATACACTCCCGCATTGAAATGTTCGGTGTTTATATTTATTTCGTAATCAGATAGATTGTATTGTATCAAGATTTCTTTTCCGCTTATGTCGTAAATTTTTAGGTCAAAATCACAGGTATTATCGGGGTTCCAGATTTTTAGAAAAGAGCTATTATCACCTGTTACTACGAGGTTATTGCTTTGATTTTCATTAATAGATGTATAAATGTAATCTGTATATTTTACACCCACAATATTTGTAAATGTAGAGTCCATAGTAACATAAGCCACAGGTGTGCCAATATGTTTGGCATAAAATATATACTGATGATAAATTTCATATTCGGGGTATTGAATTACGCCAAGGGTATCGTCCGGTTGGATGAAGTCGTCAGCTTGTTTCCATATTTGTTTAACTCTTAGTACCTGATAATTACCTATAGGAGTAGTAAGTGTACCCCAGCCATCAACGTTAACATCAATAGTAAGTTTGGCAGCAACCACCAGAGGCCATTGCAAATCCATATATATATTTGACGTAGCACTGTCTTTATAGGTATAGCCAAGTGCGTAATTGGTACTTAACATTTCAAGGTTTTTAGATAAGGGGGGGGTGTAAGAAACATGAGGTCCGTGTTGCAGGTTCATAAAATACGAGGTATCAACAATAGCAGAAACGCCATTCAGAAGAACGCTGTTGGCATTTAAATCATAATATGTCCAGAGCCATGCACAGGTGTCGCCCATAATAAAAAAAGTACGCCAGTAAAGTGCCATATCCGAATTGGTGTGTTGTGCAGCAAAAGGTGTAGCTGAAGGCGACAGACAACTGGTGGTTGATACTTCTGTAGCCAGGGAGGCAATATTGCCAAGGGTGTAAACACCATTAGCACCGGCATTTCCAAGCGATACAATACTGTTTAAAGACCCACTTGAATCGGTTACACCATGATATGTTCTTAATAAACTTGGCGCAGGAAAATCATTAGCGTCTAATACAATTTGTGCTTTTAAACTAAAAACAGTAAATAATAAAACAATAAGAGTTAATTTTTTCATAGTTTATCTGGTTTTAAATTTATTATAGAGGCAAATATATAAAAAATATTAGTATAAAACAAATTTTAAATACTATGTTTACTTCAAAAAAAATTAGGAGTAACGACAATACATCTAGATTTGTCAACAACAAAAATTCTTTTTCTTTCTTCAGGGAGCAGATTAACTTGAATAGTATTTTTCTCATTTCAATTTGTACAATGTTGATGTATAGTCTGAATTTTCTGCTCATTCATGGCACACCCAAAATATTTTACAATTTTTGCCCTATGTTCCTAGTACTCAATAACCTGAAAATTATTGATTTTCGTTCCAGATCTGCCAGGATTTTTCTGCCTGTGCATGCAACATCCCTATTCCATTACAAGTTAATGCATTTTGTTTTTGGGCATTTTTTAGAAACTTAGTCGTTTCCGGATTGTATATGAGGTCAATAAAAAGATGGTTTCTCCCTGTTAGATTAAAGGGAATATTTACACAATCGTTTATATTTGGGAACATGCCTAAGGGTGTTGCATTAATGATGATTGTATGTGATGTCATCACTTCCGATGAAAGGGATGAATAATTCAGAATATCCTTTTGTTGAGCTTTTCGCGAAACGAAAGTTGTGGTAATGTTGTGTTTCCTAAGTGCAAAAGCCACTGCCAAAGCGGCACCACCTGTACCCAAAACCAATGCTTTTTTGTGTCTCGATAAGTCATAAGTCTTTAGTACTTCATTAAACCCGTCACAATCTGTATTATACCCCTTGATGTGAACTCTATCACTTAAATGTGTGATTTTTAAAGTGTTAACAGCCCCTATGTTTGCAGCCTGCTCATCAATTTCGTCTAGAAATTCTATAATATTGATTTTATGAGGAATTGTAACATTAAGTCCGGATAACTCAGGCATAGAACAGCATAAGGCTCTTATCTGCTTTACATCTTTCATCGTAAATAAACGGTAATCATAACCGGAAAGGTTTTCAGATTGAAATTTCCTTTTAAAATATGTGGGGGAAAATGAATGTTCCAGTGGAAAACCAATGATTCCGAAGATCTTCATTAGCTTGTTTTTTTACTGGCAAGAAACTCTGTAACCCAGATACATAATATGCCAACGACTATAAAAAAAGCTGCAAAAACAACTTCCTGATTAAATGATGTAGGGAAAAACCAGTCATATCCTGTGACAATTTTCTCTCCTTTACGACTTAAAATAAAATCACCCATTTCTGTCATTTTATACAGAGTGGTTTTCCATGGCCAGATAATGCCCAAAGAACCGAAGATAAATCCTGTAAGTATTGCTATGGTATGATCCCGAAATTTCTTAAATATCCATGACAAAATATAGGAGAATGCGATTAATCCAAATCCTGCTCCAACAACAACAGGAAGAAGAACAGCCAAGTTCATGTCGTTCACTGCATTAATCATTACAAGTTCATAATTTCCCATCAGCACAAGGACAAATGAACCTGAAATGCCGGGAAGTATCATACTGCAAGCAGCAACAATACCACAAATAAAAAGAAAAAATATATTGTCATTTTCTGATGCAGGAGTTAATAATGAAAGAACAACCGCAATAGCAGTCCCTAAAATAAAAATTATAATAACTGATAATGTCCACTTATTTACCGTTCTTCCCACAAAAAATACAGATGCCAAAATCAACCCAAAAAAATAAGACCAAATGTAAACAGGGTAATTGTTAAAAAGATACTCAAACAATTTTGCAAAACTAATAATTGCAATTCCAATGCCGGCAAAAAGAGCAATTAAAAAACTGAGATCTATGTGTTTTGCAAGACTTTTAAACTTTCCGGTGAATAAAAGTTTTAATGCTGTCAGATCAAATGATTTGATGGCATTTATCAAACGTTCAAAAATACCTGTTATGAGGGCAATAGTACCACCCGAAACACCTGGAATAACATTTGCGGCACCCATCCCAATGCCCTTAAGAGAAATTATCAAATATTTTAACATAGTTTTAAACCTTTATGTGATTAGAGCACAAAAGTAATTAAATTAAATAAAAATGCAACGAATGAGCTTATTATGTGAAGGAAAAAATAATACCCATACGAGTTTCATCTTGTCTTTAAATCCAATTTATTTAATGATAAAATTAATATGTATTTTTGTTTTGCTTTGCCAGTAATTTATGCTTGAAAACATGATTATGAAAATTAAATATGGTCTAAATTCTATTTTAACATTTTTCACTTTTATTTTCATTACTGTATTTTTTTTTACGGCATCAGGACAAACCACAGTCATTTCGGGACGTGTAATAGACGCATCCACACTTGAACCTGTAGCTTTTGCCAATGTATATTTTAAGAACACCACGATTGGAACTACAACTGATTTTGAAGGGTATTACGAACTCACCTCTCTTGAAGCAACAGATTCTCTGACTGTAAGTTTTGTGGGTTACAATACATCAACTAAACTTATTGAAAAAGGGATAATTCAATCCGTTAATTTTCAGTTAAATCCTTCTATGATTGGTTTGGCAGAGGTAATAATTGTGCCTGGAGAAAATCCTGCTATCACATTACTTAAAAAGGTGTGGGCAAACAAAGATAAAGTAAACGCTGATAATCTCGAGGCCTATGAATTTGATAGCTATGCAAAAACTCAGGTTTATTTGCGCAGATTATTTAACAACAAAGCACCTAGAGATACAAGTTCAGAAGGTGCCTTTAATAATTTCTCCGTTGTGGCCGATGAAAATGCCATGCCGGCTTTGCCTGTATATATGAGCGAAGTCTTTTCAAGTATCAGTTATCTGAATTTTCCCGAAAGAGAAAAAGTTACTATCAAAGCAACCTCTACAAATAGCCTTGCAGATATTGAAACCGCTATGCTTACACAACTTATCCAAAAGAACACCAAATACAACTTTTATGAAAACTTTGTTAGAATCTTAGATAAAAACTTTATTTCCCCTATTTCATCAAATGGTCAAATTTATTATAAATACTATCTTACAGACAGTTTATTCATTGGTGATAAATATTGCTACGAAATAAGGATTGTGCCAAGAAGAAAAGAGGATTTAACTTTCAGTGGCAGTGTTTGGATAAATGACACCACATTTGCTATGAAACGTATTTCGGTTGAAGTTGGTAAAGAAGCAAACCTGAACTTTATTGAACGCATTAAAATACAGCAGGATCTTATGCCTGCTCACTCAGAAGTATGGTTTCCACAAAAAACAAGAATTCTAGCCGATGCCATTAATATTTTCATTAGTGCCTATATTATTAATGACAATTTTAGTACTGATAGCAGTCATCCGCTTAGCTATTATGATAAAGAACTGGAAGTAGCAGATACAGCCAGCAATGTAAATGATGAGACGTGGCAGGTATTACGTGCTGGTGTATTTGACAGTCTCGACGTAGAGACAAACACAAATATTGATTCCCTTAAACTCAGAAGTTCAGTTAAGTTTCTGGCTGCACTTGTCAACATGTCAATAAAAGGCTATTTTAATTTAGGTAAAGTTGAAATTGGGCCCTATCTTCTTTTATATAAGAATAATGAAGTGGAAGGACATCGTTTCCGTTTGGGATTCAGGACGAACTCAGCCTTTAGCCAGAAATGGGTTGCTAAAGGATTTTTGGCTTATGGCACAAAAGATAGAAAGTTTAAGTATAATGCACAGTTAGAGCGCTTTTTATCCCGAAAGAGCTGGACAAAAATTGGTGTCCAATATGCAGAAGATGTTGAAAATCTTGGTGCGCTTGATGAGTTTTACTCAAACAGTGCATTTCTTTCTTTTGCTTCATCATTTGGGGGTGCCGATAAACTCAACAGTATAAAAACAGGGCGGGTTTGGTTCGAAACAGATTTATTCAGAGGTTTTACACAAAAAGTAGTGTTTAAAAACAAATTCTATAGTCCATTAAGTCCCGATTATTATTTTGCCTATTTTGCAGATGCAGCAAGAACTATTATCAGAAAAGATATTATCGTTTCTGAGATTTCTTTTACCTCTTTCTACCAACCTAAAGCCACATTTATTGTGGATAAGAACGAGCGTTTCCCAGTTGCTCTGAAAAAGGCTCCTGCCATCACCTTAAATTACACCTTGGGACTTAAAAATGTATTTAAAAGTAATTTTAACTATCATAAGGTTTCAGTCGGAATCCATCATAATATATTACTTGGAGGTCTTGGTGCTTTTTCGTACGATATCAAGCTGTCAAAATGTTTTACACCGCTGCCCTATCCCCTATTAAATCTTTTCCCCGGAAACGAATCCTTTTTCAGAAACGAAAAAACATTTAATCTTATGAAATATGGAGAATTTCTTGCTGATGAATCAGCAGAAATATTTCTAACATACAGGCAAGATGGTTTTATATTAGATAAAATTCCAATCATTAAAAAACTACGCTTACGTTCTGTGACAACAGCAAGTATTGCTTATGGCAGTTTTGACGAAAAAAGAAATGGTATTTATAATATTCAGAACAACCCCGAAGGCATCCTCCCTGCAACCGACAACATTGGTAATCCCATTACTTCTTTTAAAACATTAGACATAAATAAACCCTATGTTGAAGTTTCTTACGGTATCGAAAATATAATTAAAGTTTTTCGTGTTGAGGCCGTTCACCGCTTGACTTATCTTAATAATGATAGTTTCGGCAATAAGCCTGAAAAATTTGGAGTTAGAATAAGCGCGGTATTCCGGTTCTAAAAAAAGGTATCACCGTTTATTTTTAAGTTCAGATTTCTTATGCTTTCAAAGAGCTGTATATTTGTGTCTTTATAATGAATTAAGAGCATTTTTAAAAACATTGAAAACAATTCCACATTGTTAAGTTCATCAATATCATTTAAAATACCATTGTTCAGAGATTCGTTAAATGAAACTATTTGTGTGTTCTCATTATCATCAAGAATTATAATCGCTAAATACGGATCCTCAATAAAACTAATTTCATAATCTCCAGTGTTTTTATAAGCAAGAACAAAGCTCTCATTAACCTTAAGTGGAACTATTGGAATATCATAGCGTTGCGCTATAGCAAGAAAAGGAATGGTATTAATAAAAGCAGACGAAAACCAGGGTGGTAGCTTTTCTTTAATAAATAAAACAGTGTTTGTTTTAAGATATCCTGAATCTCTAAGAAAAAGAGATACCCTGTTTATTAAAGTTTCAACGACATCTAATGCTGATGAGCAATTCCCAAGATCAATAAAAACATCAAATCCGCAATAGTGCATATCAAACTTTGATTTGACAGCACGATTCTGATGTTCCATTTTTGCAATAATATCAAAAGGAACAAAAATATCATGGGGATTTTGTATCCATGATAAAATTTTCAGTTCAATTTCATTGAAGCTTTTTTTTAATATGATGCCGGCTAATTTTTTTTGAATGATTTCTTCTTCTATATCACATTGAATTTCTTTAAGTACTGGCAGATATTTATGAGGTATTGCCATAAGTTCCTCTTCAACACTGCTTATAACAACAGCATCCTCATCATTAAGGAAACTTACTAAAAGTTTTATTCTGTTATATTCGGCTCTCGAAAAATCGGACATTTAAGAAAACAAATTATGCAAAACTTGTTCAATTAAAATATCTACAGTCTTCTTATAATCTTTACTGAATTGTTGAATTGTTCTGTTGGCAATAATGGCACATACAGTGACGGCATTATGGCCAAGTAAACCCGCTAGGCCATATAATGCAGATGTTTCCATTTCGAAATTAGTAATACGATGTCCTTTAAATGTAAAGCTACCCAAATATTTATTCAAATCAGGCAAAGCAGTACCCAATCTAAGGATACGTCCCTGAGGTCCATAAAAACCGGGTGATGTAGCTGTAATTCCTTTGTGATAGTTGTTGTCTATCTTTTTAGCTAAAATTTCTGAGCCTTTTACAGTATAAGGATAAGCTAGAGTGTCTAGCCATGAGGTGTGTTTAATAAAGGCTTCAGAAATTTCATTATCAAAGATATTATTGGTTTGTGCATAGTAATTAAGCATACCATCTAAACCTAATCCATGTGTGGAAAGAACCACCGAGTCCACCGGTACATCAGGCTGAAGAGCACCGGATGTGCCCAATCGAACTATATTTAAAGAGGTGTGATTTTCTTTCACTTCTCTTTTTTCTAAGTCAATGTTAACAATGGCATCCAGCTCATTTATGACAATGTCTATGTTGTCTGTTCCTATGCCTGTTGCTAATACTGTAATAGGATTTCCTTTATAGGAGCCCGTATGGGTTATAAATTCCCTATTTTGAATTTTAAATTCAATTTTGTCAAAATGCCTTGATATACGATCTACCCTGCCTGGATCTCCAACAATTATGATGTCTTTAGCAATATGTTCGGGGCGGAGTTTAATATGATATATACTCCCGTCCGGATTTAAAACAAGTTCTGATTCCGCTATTCTTTTCATGTTTTTTATATAATTTTTACACAAATCTACTAATAAAATTGGAATTGAGCATAAACATTACTGAATTTTACAATTTGTTTAATGAATAATTATATTTTGTTTTATAGAATATTATTCCTAATTTTATCGTTTGTATTTAATTAAAAAAGGATTCAACTTATGAAGGATTATTATAATTCAATTTTAGTTCCAACCGATTTTACCGAACAATCTCTTGTGGCAATGGAACAGATATACAATCTGGCCCGTCTGAATAATGTTCCCATAACTCTTCTGTATGTAATTCCTGAAAATACCAGTACTTTTTTTATTCCATTCTTTTCAAAGGTGCAGACAAATTTGATGACCAAGCAATATGAAGAAGAATGTATGGCAAAGCTTAATGGGATTATAGCCAAAGCAGCAAAAAAAACCAAGGTAACCATAAAGCCTTTAATAGATTCAGGGAAAATATATGAGAAAATAATTGAAATTTCTGAGAAAATTTTTGCCAAATACATCGTTATGGGTGTCAACAGCAATCCCCCTGACAGTAAAAAGAAAAGCACCCTTGGATCAAATACATTACGGGTGTTAAGAGAGGCTAAATGCCCGGTTATAACCATCAAGGGAAATGAATTCAGAGACGGCTGTCGGACCATTGTTTTACCCCTGGACCTGACTAAGGAGACCAAAAATAAAGTAGCTCAAGCCATTCTGCTTGCAAAGTATTATGATGCCAGCATCAAGGTTTTTTCATGTATACTCACATCCGACGAAGAAATTGTAACTCATTTGACCAAACAGATAAATCAGGTTCGTAAGACAATTAATGAAAACAATGTGGCTTGTTCTTCTGAGCTTCGCTCAGGAATTAAAGGGAAAGACACACTTGCAGGTATGATTCTTACATATGCCACAGAAGTTGAAGCAGACCTGATAATGATTATGACTCAACAGGAAAATGACTGGACAGAGTTCTTTGTAGGCTCAACTGCTCAGTCTATTATAAGCCAGTCAAAAGTACCAGTGATGTCGTTGTCTCCTCAAAATATGTAATATTTGATACACTTTTTTTAAAAATCATACTCTAAATTATCATTCCATAAAAAGGGATTAACCTTTTAATTTAATAAAATTATGAAGCGAAAAATCATAGCAGGCAGTATTGTTTTGGTTGTTTTAGTACTCGTTATTTATATAGTAACAATCTTGGTGAATAAAGATAAGGATGCTTATTTTAAAATCAATCCTGCTTTCAGTCCATACATATCCGGTTTTACTACAGGTATAGTATCCACATCTGCTGATATAAAAATTCGTCTTAATTTTGATTATGCCAACGACGAAATGATTGGGAATGAGTGCCGGTTAGGGCTATTTGAATTCAGTCCTGATATTGCAGGAAAAACTGTATGGATAGACAAACAAACCGTTTCTTTTAAGCCCGAAAAAAAATTACCTCACGATAAAATCTATAAAATTGATTTTCACTTGCATAAGCTTCTTCAAATGCCGGATAGCCTTGCTGTTTTTAAATTTTATATTCATACCATGAAGCAAGCCATGGATGTAAAACTAATAAATGTGATGCCTTATGATAATGAAAGCGGTGATGCTTATGAATATGTCAAAATAATAGGAGAAGTAAACACTGCAGATTTTGCAGTTAATGAAGATATTGAAAAGGTTTTAAGCATTTCGGGTGACAATATTAACGCTGAATTTGAATGGGTTCATTCGGAAAACAGTAAGACACATGTTTTTTATGTTGATAGCCTCCAACGCAGGGCAACAAGCTATAATGTGAAGCTTTCATGGAATGGTCAATATATAAACACCAAACAAAAAGGAAGTAATAATATTGAAATTCCTGGGATTAATGACTTTAAAATGACGCGTGCTAAAACTTTACAGGCCCCTGAACAGGAAATTATTATTCAATTTTCAGACCCTCTTGCTTCTGAACAGAATCTTGACGGTCTTATACGCATGAATTCAACATTCAGATATTTTATTGAAGGCAACGAACTGCATATTTTCCCATTGAGAAATTTAACTGGTTTCCAAACGGTAGTTATTGAAAAAGCAGTTTGTAATACACTGGGTGATAAATTACCAAAAAGAGAAACTGCCGGAGTTACGTTTGAAGAAATTAAACCAAATGTGAGACTCAAAGATAACGGTGTCATTGTACCCTCTTCCAATGGCTTTATCTTTCCCTTTGAAGCAGTAAACCTTAATGCCGTTGACGTAAAAATAGTCAAAATTTTTGAAAATAATGTGCTTCAGTTTCTGCAAAATAATAACTATGATGGATCTTATGATTTGCATAGTGTTGGCCGTTTAATTCTTGAAAAAACAATTGATTTAACCAATAGTGAAATTGTTGATTTTGGTAAATGGAACAGTTTTGCAATTAATCTTGAAGAACTCATCAGAACTGAACCGGGAGCTATTTATCAGATTAGTATTTCATTCAAAAAAGAATATTCAACTTATCCCTGTAATGACAATGTTGAACAAGTAGAACACTTGACAATCATTCCTACTGTCAACCCTGATGACAGAGTTTATGACCGCATGGGCTATTATGATTATGGGTATGACTATGAATACAGTGACTATTATGAAGACTACAACTGGTACGAAAGAGAAGATCCTTGTAAACCATCATACTATTACAATAAATCAGTAAGCAGAAACTTTATTGCTTCAAATCTGGGTATTATTGCAAAAAAAGGTAATGATGAGAAGATTCATGTTTTTGTTAACGACCTGAGAACTACACGCCCATGGTCAAATGTTACACTTGAATTTTATAATCTGCAGCAACAATTAATTACAACGACCAAAACAAATAGGGATGGAAAAGCTGAAGTAAGCCTTACCAAACCAGCATATTTCATTGTTGCAAAAGCGGGTAATCAAAAAGCATATCTGAAACTTGATAACAACAATGCTTTGTCATTAAGTAGTTTTGATATTTCCGGGTCAACCAATAACAAAGGTTATAAAGGTTTTATTTATGGAGAACGAGGTGTTTGGCGCCCTGGCGACACATTGTTTTTGTCTTTCATTTTTGAAGACAAACTTCAAAGACTTCCCATAAGCCATCCTGTTGCTTTTACTTTACTTAATCCTATGGGTCAGATTGTTTACAGAACTGTTAAAACAAATTCTCTGAACGGGTTCTATACTTTTATTGTCCCTACAAGTAACGATGCTCCAACAGGAAACTGGACTGCTCAGGTAGATGTAGGTGGCTCTGTTTTTTCTAAAACTATTAAAATTGAAACCATTATGCCTAATCGCCTCAAAATTGAACTTAAAATTGAAGGCGATAAACTTATAGCTTATGAAAACCAGAATATTCTTTTAAAATCAGCATGGTTGCATGGTGCAACAGCGAAAAACCTCAGAGCTGATATCAATATAACCTTAAGTAAAAGTAAAACCAGTTTCGACCAATATCCTAAGTATGTATTTGATGATGCATCTAGGGCATTTTACACAACGGATTATGAGCTTTTTAATGGCAGGCTTAATGAAAACGGAGAAGCAGTTATAGCTCCGGATATTGACTTCAATCTCGAAGCTCCGGGAGTTCTGAATGCAGCTTTTCAGGTGCGTGTTTTCGAAAATAGCGGTGCTTTTAGTATAGATAGATTTTCAATGCCCTTTTATTCATACCGTTCTTATGTGGGAATTAAAGTCCCCGAAGGAGAAGGGTATAATAATGTTCTTACGACTGATAAAAATCATAGAATTAATATTGTTAATCTGGATGCACATGGCAGACTTGTTCCCGGAAATACTGCTACGGTGGAGGTATACAAAATTGACTGGAATTGGTGGTGGGATGAATCTGACAATGGTTCTAACTATCTGAATTCCTATTACCTCACACCTATGCATACCGAAGAAGTTTCTCTGCCTTCAGGGAGGGGACACTTTAATTTCAAGGTTGAAAAACCGGAATGGGGCAGGTATTTTATCAGGGTAACTGATAACCAAAGCAAACACTCTTGTGGCGGATTTGTGTATATTGATTATCCCGAATGGGTAGGAAGAAACCGTATGCGCGAGTCATCTGCCGCTTCACTTCTTACTATCACAACTAATAAAAACTCTTTTAATGTTGGAGAGAATATTGAATTGACTTTTCCTTCCGGTGAAGCAGGCAGGGCTTTGGTCTGTATTGAAAAGGGTTCTGAAATTATTGAATCACATTGGGTAGAAACAGAAAGGGGGCACACCACTTTCATCTTTGAGGCTACAAGAGAAATGACTCCTAATGCGTTTGCTTCTGTAACCTATCTACAACCTCATGCTCAAGTACAGAATGACCTACCTATAAGGCTCTACGGTGTTGTTCCGGTTTCTGTTGAAGATGAAAAAACCATCCTGAAACCTGTCATCACTATGCCTGATGTCATCAGGCCAGGACAAATTGCAAGACTACGCATCAAAGAAGAACATAACAATGCCATGACATATACCATTGCAGTTGTAGATGAGGGGCTTTTGGATCTGACGCGTTTCAAAACACCAAATCCATGGTTGTATTTTTATGCAAAAGAAGCTCTTAGTATTAGAACATGGGATTTATATGATTTTATTGCCGGAGCAAATGCCGGTCAATTACGCCGTTTGCTGGCCATTGGAGGTGATGATGAATTAGCACCTGGAGCCGAATCAGCAAAAGCCAACAGGTTTAAGCCGATGGTTCGATTTTTAGGCCCATTCCATCTCGAAAAAGGCAGATCCAACAACCATAGTTTTGATGTTCCACAATATGTTGGCTCTGTGAGAGTAATGGTTGTTGCAGGGTACAAAGGTGCTTATGGAAATGCTGAAAAAAATGTAGCGGTCAGAAATCCTCTTATGCTGTTGGGAACTTTGCCCCGAGTTTTAGGTCCCAATGAAACTGTTGAACTGCCTGTCAGTGTTTTTGCCATGGAAAACCAGATAAGAAATGTCAGGGTGAAATTAGAAACCAATAATTTGTTTACAATTGATGGTAATGCTCAGCAAAATATAACTTTTGAAAGCATAGGCGACAAAATAATAATGTATAAACTTAAAACAGCTTCGGAAGTAGGTATCGGTCGTGTTAAAATAACGGCTGTTTCAGGTAATCAAAGGGCAGAACATACCATTGAAATGGATATTAGAAATCCGAATCCAAGGGTTGTGGATGTTGTTGAGATGATGATTGAACCTGGAAAAACACTTAATAAAGCATTCAAAGCCATTGGTATCAGAGGAAGTAATAAAGGAACACTTGAGGTGTCTGGAGTTCCTCCAATCAATCTCGAAAAAAGGCTGAATTATTTAATAGCTTATCCACATGGTTGCCTTGAACAAACAACATCATCTGTTTTTCCTCAATTATATATTGAGAATTTTATGGAGTTAAAACAAGAGGAAAAAGATCGTATTCAAGTAAATGTCAATGCTGCAATCAGAAAGATAAACAGCTTACAAATTAGCAATGGTGGTTTGTCTTATTGGCCGGGGGCTAACTACACAGACGATTGGAGTACAAATTATGCCGGTCACTTTATGATTGAAGCTTCAAATAAAGGCTACACAATGCCCGTTGGATTTATTGACAAATTTGTCAAGTATCAGCAAAAAATGGCTGCTTCCTGGGTTCCACAAACACATTATTATAACTCTGATCTCATACAAGCTTATCGTCTTTACACCCTTGCTTTGGTTAGAAAAGCTGATGTTGGTGCCATGAACAGATTAAGAGAACAAAGAAGCCTTTCTGTTGCAGCAAAGTGGAGACTGGCAGCAGCTTATACGCTTATAGGACAAAATCAGGCAGCAAGACGACTTACCGGTAACCTTTCAATGCAAATTCCAGCCTACAGTGAAATGTCTTATACATATGGTAGCTCTCTCAGAGATAAATCGATGATTTTGGAAGCCCTTATCCTTATGGGTGAAAATGCTAAAGCTTCACATCTGGCACGGATCATTTCCGAGGAGTTAGCATCCGATGAATGGCTCAGTACTCAATCTACAGCATATTCTCTTATTGCCTTAAGTCATTTCTATAAAAATGTAGGAGTTCATGAAACCTTAAGTTACACTTACAAATTACCCGGAACCCAAGGTAATTATAATGGAAACACCATTATTCATCAATCAGATATGGCATTCAGAGGTCAGGCTGTTGAGGGTAACTGTGAAATTAAAAATACAGGAAGGGGGGTATTGTTTGCAAGAATGATTCTTGAAGGTATTCCTGAACCGGGTCTTGAAACCAGCAGTGAGAACAATTTAAGAATGAGACTTAACTATAAAACAACAAATGGGGAGAATTTCTCTGTTAACACAATTAAACATGGCTCTGATTTTATCGGAGAAATTATTGTTGAAAACCCCGGACTCAGAGGCGAATATAAAGAAATTGCGCTCTCCTATATTGTCCCATCTGGCTGGGAAATTTCCAATCCCCGTTTGAGTCAGGGTGAATCCACCTTACGTTTGTCGTCCTATAATTATATGGATATCAGAGATGACAGAATTAATTTATATTTCAATCTGAGACCAAATGAGACAAAAGTATTTCAATTCAGTTTTAATGCGGCTTATCTAGGTAGATTTTACCTGCCCGCAGTTTATACAGAAACTATGTATGATAATTCAATAAATGCAAAAATTGCAGGGAAATGGATTGAAATAGTTCAGGAAGAATAGGAAATTACTTTAGTTTGTGCGTGTCTTTTATAATGATTTAATTTTAAATTAGAAATATTGATTCTTAATCTTTAAAAAAATAATGATATGGATTCGTTTGATACGATTAAATATGTAACAGAACTGGAAAACATTTTTCAGTTAAATGCCAATGATGAAAACGCTTTCTGGATGGCTAAATACATGAAGAATAAATGTGCTTTTTACGGATTAAAAAAACCTTTGAGAGCAGATCTTTTCAAAGAATTTTCTCAGCTTCACAAACCACCGCCCCCCGAAAAATTAGAAGAACTTTGCCTTATGCTTTGGAATATTCCTGAGAGAGAAATGCAATATGTTGCCATGGAGTTACTTTTCAAATATCGTAAGTACACGCATACAAACACAATTAAATTTTATGAACAATTGATTACAGAAAAGTCATGGTGGGATACCGTTGATTTAATTGCTGCTAAGCTTGTGGGTTTTTATTTTTTGAAATTCCCCGAAATGATATTACCTGTTACTCAATCATGGATGGCTTCCGGAAATATGTGGCTTCAACGTTCCTGCATTCTGTTTCAATTGCAATATAAAAACAAAACCGATATAGAATTGTTAGCTTCTTATATTGAAGACTGTAAATCTTCAAAGGAATTTTTTCTTCAAAAGGCAATTGGGTGGATCTTAAGAGAATATGCCAAGACTAATCCTGATTGGGTATTACAATACGTATCAAGTGCTTCACTTAAACCTTTAAGTAAAAGAGAAGCTCTGAAGCATTTCAAATATTAAAAAACTCTTTTTTTATTACTTAAACTGATTTGTTTAATTGGGGATAAGCAATACGTACATGGTAAATGTTTTTAAGTTTGTTTTTAAAAACCTGTCTTATTAAAGTCGTGTCCTTATAGGTCAACTCTGATTTATAAAATTGATTATCGGCTATTTGTCCGTCAATTATACCATCAACCATCTTATCAATGTTTTCATCATCATAGGCTTGAAGACTTCTTGATGCGGCTTCAACGCCGTCAGCCATCATAAGGATAGCTGTTTCTTTTGAAAAGGGAAGAGGGCCTTTATAAGTAAATTTACTCGCAACAGTTTCTCCCTGCTTTTCATTCATTTGCATACGGTAAAAAAAATCTGTTTTCTTGGTGCCATGGTGTGTGCGAATAAAATCAATTAAATATTCGGGAATATTATACTTCTTGGCCATTTCAATTCCTTTGATCACATGATTGATAATAATACCAGCACTCTCTTCAAAAGACAGTTCGTCATGAGGATTTATTCCCTTTACCTGATTTTCTGTAAAGTAGTGTGGGGCATACATTTTCCCAATATCGTGATATAAAGCTCCTGCCCTTACTAATAGGGCATTTGCATCTGTTCGATAAGCAGCCTCTTCTGCTAATATAGCCACCTGCATTGAATGCTGAAATGTCCCCGGTGCTTTAGAAGCCAGTTCCCTTAACAATGGGTTATTAGAATTACTAAGTTCTAACAAAGAAAAATCTGTAGCATACCCAAAAAGTTTTTCAAACATAAAAATCATTGGGAAGGCCAACAGGTTTAAAACAGAACTGATTCCAAATTGAATAATTAAAGATGTTTCTAAATTTTTTAAACTCCCGTCATAAACCAAAAGAAAACCGATATAGAAAGCCATATATGTAATAAAAATATAAATGGTCGTATAAAACAATTTGGCTCTTTTTGTTAGCGACACAATGCTCAGCACAGCCACAATTCCCGCTATCAAATGATAAATAATAAACTGGTAACTGTTTGGAGCAAAACTGCTTATTATTAATACAGTAATAACATGAATAAAAATTGCCAGGCGTGTGTCAAAAAAGGCCCTTACAATAATTGGGGTAATACAAACGGGCACAGCATACAACAATGAAATGTCATAACCCACAATCAATTTTGTAATTAAAACCGTAAAAACCAACTGTAAAATAATAAAAAAAAGTTTCTTATTATTTTCATAAATTTTCTTTCTGAAATTGTATATAAAAAGAAATACCACAATAATAAGCACACTCAAAATCATAACCTGCCCTAAAATGGTGAGGTAATAGCGGTCAGCAGTGCCAAGACTCTCCTTATATTCTTTCTTGAACGATTCCAATAATTGAAACTTCTCATCAGTAATAAGCTCTCCCCTTGAAATTATTTTTTCTCCATTTTGAACAAAACCCCTTGTTGGGGATATGCTTTCCAATAATTCTGTCTTGTTTTTTTCACTTGAATGTTCATCATAGAAAACCGTATAACCAATTACATTTTGAATTATTTCCGATAAAAATCTTCCATCATATTCTCTTGATGCATTCAGATCAGAGATGATTTTTTCATTGGCTTTGTTTATAGAATATAAACTGTCCACATCAACAAGTTTTGCTGTAGTGCCAGATAGAAGGTAAATCTTCGGACTGTCTGTTATTCTTCTGACATCCGAAATATTTATAATTCCCTTTATTAAAACATTATTGAAAATTTGTTGAGAGAACTGAAGCGATTTAATTTTCTCGGTTTCCGGTAAAGAGCTTTTCTCTTGTGTCCATAATCTTTCAAAAGTCAGAAGAAACTCATCGTTTAATCCTTTAGTTATTGCTTCATCATAACGAAAAAATGGAATAAAACCGGAAAGTGCAGCTTCTTTTTCTTTTTCAAGATCGCTTTCAGCTTTGTAAACAGGAAAATCAAACGGTGCAATCAATTCTTCATGTAACCAAGGTTTACCAATGTGGTAATCATATTTGAACTTTGTTTCCTTGGGGATTACCCATAATACAATCAGTAATGACAAAATAAAAAGAAAACCCTTATTAATATATCTGTACTTTGACTTCAGAAAATTTATTATTGTCCTGCTTAAATAATTCATAACTCTGTGGATTATATACAAATGTATAAATATTTGATGATTGCACTAATTATAAAATTAGGGAAACAAAAAAAATGAGGTATTTCATTTGCTGAGATTGATTAACTCTGGAAAGAAAAAAAATATTGTCATATGCTTCAAATTCAACAGATGTTTTTACTAAATTTGTTTTTTTTATTAAGACCAATACTATTTTTATTTCGATTTATATCGCATTTTTTTTTATATTGTTTACTTTGCTTAATTATTCTATTCGTACTTTTTTATGAAACTTAACAACTTTTTTTTATTAACCACTGCCTTTTGGATTAATTTGATGGTTTTTCATACTCAAGCTCAAGTTTTAACCGGTAATTCTGTAGATCCCAGTATTCCCAATGAAAACCCGTTTTTTGATGCATCTACCAATCATGACCCCTCTGTTACGTTTGAAAACAACAACAACAAAGGTCTTGTTTTTCCTCGTACTGATTTAACCCAGTGGGAATTCAAAACAGATTTGTTGGATGGCAGCATGTTTCCAACAGCCTTTGATGGCATGATAGTGTATAATGTAGGCACAGGCAGTACACTTACAGGTCAGGGACAAGTAGTCAGTGTTAGCCCGGGATTTTACTATTTCTATAATCCAACAGGAACAACAGATATTTCAGATGGGTATTGGATAAAATTAGGAAGTGGTGGAGATAACATATATACAGCGGATGGTACTATTAATGGAAACCGTCTAGTAGATTTGGATGGAAATAATATAGCTTTTGGAGATGTAAGAAATTATAAAGTAGGAGAAAATCCACAGATAACAGCTCCCAGTGCAATAATGGAATTGGAAAGTACCACCAAAGGTATTTTGATTCCTCGATTAAAAACTTCTGAACGCAATGCCATTTCATCCCCCGCCAATGGATTACTGGTATATGATTTAGATTATGCTCAATTTTGGTATTTTAACGGCACCATCTGGGTTGCCGCTATAGGCCCACAAGGCCCCATAGGCTTAACAGGTCCTGCGGGAGCAGTAGGTCCAACCGGTCCCATGGGCTTAACCGGAATAACCGGCCCTACCGGACCAGAGGGAGATATGGGCATGATAGGCCCTCCAGGACCTACCGGTTTAACCGGATTACCAGGAGCAACTGGTCCGACTGGTTTACAAGGTATTCAAGGTGATATTGGACCAATAGGAGCGGTCGGTGCACAAGGACCAATAGGAAATACCGGAGCCATAGGTGCGCAAGGACCACAGGGTCCTCAAGGAAATGTTGGGTTAACAGGGCCAACAGGTGCTAACGGTGTACAAGGACCAATAGGAAATACCGGAGCCATTGGTGCTAACGGCGTAACTGGAGCCATAGGCGCACAAGGACCACAGGGTTCTCAGGGAAATATTGGTTCAACCGGACCAACAGGAGCTGTCGGAGCACAAGGTCCAATAGGAAATACCGGAGCCATAGGTGCTAACGGAGTAACAGGAGCCATTGGGGCACAAGGACCACAGGGTTCTCAGGGAAATGTTGGGTCAACCGGACCAACCGGTGCTGTCGGAGCACAAGGTCCAATAGGAAATACCGGTGCACAAGGCCCAATAGGTGTTACAGGAGCAGCAGGTACAAATGGTGTTACAGGGGCAGTAGGCGCTATAGGCGCTACGGGCGCAGTAGGCGCAGCCGGAATAAATGGATTTACCGGACCAACCGGTGCTGTCGGAGCACAAGGTCCAATAGGAAATACCGGGGCACAAGGCCCAATAGGTGTTACAGGAGCAGCAGGTACAAATGGTGTTACCGGTGCAGTAGGCGCTACAGGTAATACCGGAGCCAAAGGGGCTACCGGCGTAACCGGTGCTGCAGGGGCAAATGGAGCAAATGGAGCAACCGGACCTACCGGAGCAACAGGGGCTAATGGGACATATACTACTGTAGTTGTACCAAACTGTGGTTCAAATTGGACTGTTCCAGCAGGAGTTACCCGAATTACTGTTCACGTTTGGGGTGGTGGTGGAGGTGGCTACTCTGGCGGAACAACATACAGTGGAGCTGGGGGCGGTGCCGGTGGTTACGGATGTCAGATTTTTACTGTAACACCTGGAACAAGTTATTTTGTTACTTGTGGTGCCGGGGGTGCTGCAGGCTCTCCCAGTGTTGTAGGAGGAACCACCAGTTTTGGAAGCTTGATAAGTGCTACAGGAGGAGGAAATGTAACTATTGGAGCACCATTAACCGGTGGAGCAGGAGGAACAAGTACTGCAACCTTTAATATTACGGGTAGTCAAGGTGGAGGCGGCAGTGCTTATTCGCATTCTTCAGGTGGTGACGGAGGTAGTCCCGGTAATGGCGGAAATGGTGGTTTTGGAGGCAAGGGTGGTATTGGTGGAGCTCCTGCTACTGCTGGTACTTTAGGAGGAGGTGGTGGCGGTAGTGGTACCAGTGCCAGCGGTGGTGCAGCAGGTGGAGCCGGTAGAGTTGTTATTTACTACTAAATTGTTTTTAAAGGGTCTTCAAAAAAATATCCTTGTTTTATAAAAAATCAATATCCATTTAATATTTTTGACTTTTTAGTAGAAAATTTATAAAATCCCCTGATCAGCAAAACTCAGATATTTTTCATCACCTAATATTATGTGGTCGAGTAAACTGATATTAAGCAAGGCAGCAGCATTTCTAATTTTTTGGGTAACATCTATGTCGCTTTTACTTGGTTTTGTATTGCCCGAGGGATGATTGTGTGCCAATACTATAGATACTGCATTGCTTTCAAGGGCTGCTTTAAAAATTTTTCGTAAATCAACAACAGATTGTCCAATACCGCCCTCACTAATAAGCACTTTATTGATTATTCTATTGGCACTGTTAAGATTTACCATCCAAAATTCTTCGTAATTTTTATCACTCAATTCAGCCTGTAAATACTCGAAAGCGTCTTTACTACTATTGATACTCTTCTTGTCTAAAGCATCTGCCTCTCTTCTTCTCCTTCCTAGTTCAAGGGCAGCGGCAATGGTAATTGACTTAACAGTACCTATGCCTTTAAATTTTTTCAAGGATGTTATATCAAGCCTCGAAAGCTCAACCAGATTATTGCCTACTTCTGCAAGGATATGCTTGGCAAGATCTACTGCACTTTCATCCTTTGAACCCGAACCCAGTAATATGGCTAGTAGCTCAGCATCACTTAGAGCTTTACGTCCTTTTAACAAAAACTTTTCCCTTGGTCGGTCATCTTTTGCCCAGTTTTTAATACTGTTTTTGTATTTCATTAAAATATGGCTTAAAGTTTATAAAAAAAGCCTTCCTAAATAATAGAAAGGCTTCTTAATTATGGCATTAGTATGCAATTACATTACATTTACCTTTTTCATCAATTTTGACTTGAGGTTAGCAGCTTTGTTCTTGTGAACTAAGTTCCTCTTTACATTTTTGTCTAACATCGAAATAACCTTTGGGAGCATGCTTACTGCTTGTTCTTTTTCGGTTAGATTTCTGAGTGCTTTAATTGCGTTTCTCATCGTTTTTGCCACATATCTGTTACGCACTCTTTTAGCGTCGTTCGACCTGATTCTCTTTAAAGCTGACTTATGATTTGCCATGTTTTCTTTTTTTATTAAATGTGAGTAGTCCGTAGGGGAATCGAACCCCTGTTACCAGGATGAAAACCTGATGTCCTAACCCCTAGACGAACGGACCATTTTTCTTTTTTGGGACTGCAAAATTAATAATATTTTTTTAATTGACAAATATTTTTATAATTATTTCAATATTTTTATATTTTCTTCGTGCAAACTATAATAAACACTTCCCACAGCTATAATCTACCTATATTTCGTAATAAATAAAAAACAGTGTTGTGGGATAAAACACAACACTGTTTTTATTAATAAGGGTTAAATAATTATCTGAGGTCAATTATTTCAATGCCGGGATAATTTTCTGTTCTGAAGTTGAATTTATTATCAGGTATCACCAAATTTGGTTGTTGTCTGATAAGCTCATAAGTGAATGTGGTTTGTTCACGGTCGAAAACTACAACACTGAGAAGTTTATTGGTTTCTTTCTCAATATTAAGTCTTACTTTATGATAAACCTGTGATTCTAATGGAATAAGTTCAATAACATGCACAGTGGTATTGTTGAAAGTTCCTTCCCTAATATATTTACTTCTGTGACCTTCTTCATAAAGGCTGAAAATATTATGAGGAGACACACTTAAACCTTCACCTGTAGCTTCTGCATTGCTTATCTGTACTTCATTAGCATCACTCAGATAAGTCCAGACAGTTTCACCATCGCAAATAATTATCTGTTCTGCAAATTCAATACGGTATTTTTCTTTTTTCATTAAAATGGTACCCGTATAAGTTTCTTCAATATTATCAACTTTGTTTTCCATTTTATATGAAAATTCAATACTATATGTATTATACGCTTTTATCTTTGATGACAAATCATCTAGAATAGCTTTTGATTTTCTGTCGATTTCTTGTGCAAGGGTAACAGAAGCTGCAATAACTACAAGACTTATAATTAGGCTGAATTTTTTCATGACTCTTAAGTTTTTAATTGTTTTTCAGGCTGTTCAAATACTGTTCCAAAGCAAACAAGTCTTTATATTTGACTTCACGTGCTTTACTACCTTCAAAAGATCCTACAATGCCGGCAGCTTCGAGTTGGTCAATAATTCGTCCAGCACGGTTGTAGCCAAGTTTAAGTTTTCGTTGGATTAGAGAAGTTGAGCCTTGTTGATGTATCACAATTATTTTTGCAGCTTCCTCAAACATGCTGTCCCTATCAGAAGAATCCATAGAGATATCGTTATCTGCTTGTTCATCAACATATTCCGGTAACAAATGGGCATCGGGGAATGCTCTTTGTGAGCCAATAAAATCAGTTACCTTTTCCACCTCATGGATATCAATAAAAGCACATTGCAATCTCATCAGGTCACTTCCTGTTGATAAAAGCATGTCTCCCCTTCCAATGAGTTGGTCGGCACCCCCTGTATCAAGAATAGTCCGGGAGTCTATTTTGGAAGTTACCCTGAAAGCCAAACGGGCAGGGAAGTTTGCTTTAATAGTTCCAGTGATGATGTTTACTGAAGGTCTTTGGGTAGCTATAATCAGATGGATCCCAACTGCTCTGGCCAATTGTGCCAGTCGTGCAATCGGGCCTTCAACTTCTTTGCCTGCCGTCATGATTAAGTCAGCGAATTCATCAACAATAAGTACAATGTATGGGAGAAATTTATGTCCTGATTCAGGGTTTAATCTGCGTGCAATAAATTTTGAATTGTATTCTTTTATATTTCTAACCTGAGCATCTTTTAATAGATCATATCTGTTGTCCATCTCAATGCACAATGAGTTAAGGGTTCGCACTACTTTACGGGTGTCTGTAATAATAGCTTCGTCACTGTCGGGTAATTTTGCAAGGTAATGTCTCTCGATTTTTGAGAATAAACTGAGTTCTACTTTTTTAGGATCAACAAGCACAAACTTAAGTTCAGATGGATGCTTTTTATAAAGCAATGATGCAAGAACAGCATTAATCCCAACAGATTTTCCCTGTCCTGTTGCACCCGCCATGAGTAAGTGTGGCATTTTGGTTAAATCTGCCACAAAGCTTTCGTTAGAAATAGTCTTTCCAAGACCAATGGGCAGGTCGAATTTATTGTTTTGAAAACGCTCTGAAATGAGTATGGATTTCATGGAGACAATTTCAGGGTTTTGATTTGGAACTTCAATACCAATAGTCCCTTTCCCGGGCATTGGAGCTATGATTCTTATGCCTAATGCAGAAAGGCTCAAGGCAATATCATCTTCAAGGTTTTTAATCTTCGAAATTCTTATCCCTGGAGCCGGTACAATTTCATATAAGGTTACAGTCGGGCCGATAGTGGCTTTAATTTTCTCAATCTTAATGCTGTAATTTTCAAGGGTATCAAGAATTCTTTTTTTATTGGCCTGAAGCTCATCATTTTTAACACTTGCTGATGTATTGTCATAATCATCAAGTAAATCAAAAGGAGGAAACTGAAAAGCAGGTAATTCCAGACGCGGATCATAAGGTTCAGAAATAGGAATATGTAACATCTCATCTGTATCACTAACTTCCTCTGTATGATTTGTTTGATGAAGTTTGTCATTTTGTTTTACTTCCTCAATTTCGAGCTCAATATCCGATTTATCATAATCAGATGTTGTTTCATTTTCTTCTTCAATATCCTCTTCAACATCATCAGTTTGAAGTAAAATATCGTTGGTATCTAATGATAATTCAACGGTATTAGGTGTTTCTTTTTCAGGAATAACATCATTTTCATTTTCCTCTTTCTTGTTAATATTAGAAGGATCTTCTTCTGTTTCTTCTTTAGATCGAGATTTAAAAAGGTTTGTAAATGAAACATTAAAAATTATGATAATGTAAACTATAAGAGCAAAGAAAAGAAACATTGCCAGTCCAAAGTTCCCCATAAATGCTTTGAGCCAATCAGAATTTTCAATTCCAAAAGCCCCTCCTAAAATATCAAAGGGTTCTTTTTTGAAAAAGAATCCCATAGTTAAAGAAAGCCAAAGCAACCAGAACAATACATGTTTAAGAGATTTGCGCAGGGGTAATAATCTAATACTCAGAAAAACCCTGACACCACTCAGAAAAAAAATAAAAACGAATGCAAAGGAGGCAAATCCAAATCCTTTTTTAATAAAAGCATAGGCTAATAAAGCTCCCAAACGTCCTAAAACATTCTGAGCATAAACATCCTCACCAAAAAGAATATTAAAAATGGTGTTGTTCTTCAGAAAGCCATCATCATCGCGCCACGAAAAAAAGTAGGAAATAAATGCAGCAAAAAGATATATAGAAAAAAGGGTAAGAAATAAACCAAGAATCCTATGAAATTTTGAATTGGTCAAAAATTGCCACAATCCTTTTCCAAAACCTGTCTTCTTTTTTGAATTCACCTCTGATTTGGGTTTTGCAGGTTTACTTTTGATTTTATTTTTTGTTGTCATTAAAAAAATCAGATTATTTAAATAATAATTGCAAATATACAAAAGAATAAATGGCCTTGTTTGGAATTTAAAATAGAAATTCATTTCTAAAAAAAACGACATTTCAAAACAAAAGTTTTATTTTTGTAGAAGAAAAAGGACAGTATTAGTAATTATAAATAAAAGAGAGCAAAAATGTCACAATTTATTCCAAACAGACCTCCTTTGGTTGATATTAATAAAGAGGAACTTATTCAGTTAATCAAGAGATTTACACCCGAAAAACTAGCTCATTTTATTGATGTAACAGACCTGAAAGCCGACACTCAGGAGCCCAAGATGAAAAAAATGGCTGAGTGGGCTATTACGCATCATTGTGCCTCAGTTTGTGTCAATCCTGTTGAATCGGCTGATATTTTGCCGGTATTACTTAAAGGCAGTGGTGTTAAAAATTGTTATGTTATAGATTTTCCTTTAGGAAAGATTGACATAGACTCAAAAGCCCAACAGACAGAGCATGTTGTCAAAAAAAACCGCGAATTACGTGGCGAAGGGAAAGGGAAAATGGAGCTTGATATGGTAATAAATGTAGGACGTTTTAAGCGTGATCATAAATATGCTTTAGATGAAATTAATGCTGTTTGTCAGGCCGCTGACGGAGAATTGGTAAAAGTTATTGTTCGTTCATCAGAACTCACAGAGGAAGAAGTATGGGCTATTTCCGAAATTGTAGCGGAATCAAAAGCCGATTTTATTAAGAACTCAACAGGCATGGATGCTTTTGGTGCATTGCCCGATCACATGTGGATTATGCGACAAGTTGTAGGCAACACAAAAGGTGTCAAAGCTTCAGGTGGTATTTCAGATGCTATGACAGCCATGCGATTGATGTGGGCAGCTGCTAAAGACCCTTCTTTGCAAACGCCCGATAAATTCAGGTTTGGTTCCAGCGGACCCTTAGCCATTATTTCTACGATGGGCTGGCTCTTACACAACACTGAAGGCTGGGTTGAAGCAGGTATTATTCCTTGTATCATTTGTCCTTACCATCATACATCAAAACACAGGGTTGATTTGAGAGAATACAGCAACAAACGTTGTCAGGTGTGTCAACATAAAGAATTCCGCAAACACAAAGATTTTTAAATAGAAACCTAAAAACCAATATAAAATGAGTGAATATAAAAAAATTAAAGGCGGTTATCATGGTCGTTTGCTTCGCATTAATCTCAGCAATAAAACTGTTCAGAAAGAAAATATTCCTGAAAAACTATTATTAGACTACATTGGTGGAAGAGGTTTAGGTACAAAGCTACTGTATGACGAAGTTCCATCCGGAACTGACGCTCTTAGTCCCAACAATACAATTTATTATGTTACAGGGCCTTTTAACGGTACGGGTGCCACAACTTCAAGTCGGTTTTCTGCTGTAACCAAATCACCCCTGACAGGAACTGTTGGTGGTTGTAACTCCGGAGGTCACTTTGGAGTTATTCTTAAAGCGACAGGTTTTGATGTTATTGCCATCGAAGGCAAGGCAACGGGTCCCAGTTATATTTTTGTCAATGGAGAAGATGTTGAGATTCGCAATGCCGGTCATCTGTGGGGTAAAAACATTCCGGAAACAACAGATTTACTTCTTGCTGAAGCAGGATCAAAGGCAGCTGTTTCGTGCATTGGTCCGGCCGGAGAAGAACAGCTTTTATTAGCCTGCATCATAAATGATAAAAACCATGCTTTGGGCAGAGGAGGCATGGGAGCCGTAATGGGTTCCAAGAACCTGAAAGCCCTTGTTGTGGCAGGTGAAAATAAAACACCTGTGGCAGACGAAGCTAAAGTCAACGAGGTTAAAAAAAGCTGGCAAAGTTTCATAGGCGAAGCACCTCTTACAAAAGACGTGTTAAAAGAACATGGCACACCATCTCTGGCAAGGGTTATCAATAGTTATGGCGCTTTTCCGGTAAAAAATTTCCAGGAAGGCGTTTTTAACGATGTGGACTCGATCTCTGCTGAAACCTTTAAAGAATTATATTATACTAAAAGTGAGCCCTGCCGAGGATGCACAATTGGTTGTGCACACTTATCCAAAACAGCAACAAGAAGCGGTAAGGGGCCAGAATTTGAATCTTTGTGGTCTTTGGGAGCTCTTTGCAACATCAGTGATTTTGAAGCCATCGTAAACGCCAATTACAACTGCAATGAATTGGGCATAGACACCATTTCTGCGGGAAGCTCAATAGCATGCGCGATGGAGCTTTCGGAGAGAGGATATTTTGATGCTGATGCACAGAAACTTATTCATGATGCATTGGGCAGAGAACTCAAATTCGGTGATGCCGAAGCAATGCTAAAACTCAGCATTCTAACAGGCAAGGGTGAAGGTATTGGAAAATATATCAGCATGGGTAGTAAACGTCTGGCAGAAAAATACGGACATCCCGAACTGGCCATGCAGGTAAAGGGGCTTGAACTTCCTGCTTATGATGCACGTGGTTTTAAAGGAATGAGTATTGCTTATGCCACAAGCAACAGAGGCGGTTGCCATTTGCGTTGCTATACAGTAGCACCCGAAGGTGTTGCCACTCCTTTCGCAATAGACAGATTTGAAGGTAAAGGAAAGAGCATGTTGGTTAAACTGTATCAGGAGAATACCGCGATGATTGATTCTATGGGCGTTTGTCTTTTTACTGCCTTTGCGCTCAATCCAAGTTTGTATGCACAATACTTAAGTGCTGTTACAGGTGTTGAGATTACTGCTGACGCATACCTTAAAACCGGAGAAAGGATCTGGAATCTAGAAAGATTGTATAACAATAGAGAAGGGTTTACTCAGAAAGATGACAACTTACCAAATCGCATTTTAAATGAACCTTTTCCGTCGGGAAAATCAAAAGGTGTAAAAATCGACCTTCAGCCATTGTTGCAGGAATATTACAGCATCAGAGGCTGGTCGAAAGAAGGTTTACCCTGTAAAGAAAAACTTGAAGAATTGGGTCTATAATTGTTCTCTGATATTTAAAATGAATTACACCCATTTTTTTAACGATATACAGAGTGAAAAATGGAATTATAATTTTTCAAATGTTTTAATTAATGAAGGTCATGTGAAATCATTAAGAACCCAGAGTGATTTGTTTTCTTTGGTTTCCGAAAAACTGACAGATAAAATTCTTATTGACGGGGGTCATTATCCTCTTGAGCAGCACGGTAAACAAATCTATCATAAACCCAATACACTGACTTCTTTTGTTTTTGATTTTGCTGTAAAAATTTACATTTCCGCACTAAAAAAAAACCTTAATCCGTCTTTAGCCTTTCTTATTAATGACATGGGCCTTGATAACAATGGGCGCTTGTTTATTAAAAAAGAATTTAGGCTGCATCCAGCTTACAAAGAAATTTTAAATTACAATGGCTTGGATTTTTCAGACATCTCACTTGTCTTTTTTGAAAGTAATTTGCGAAATAGGTCAAGTAAATTTATCTTAAAAAATGGACTTAAAAGGGGATTTGTTAAAGAAAATGAGACATTGCTTTATGTTCCTGATATTTCTGACACCAATAAGGAAGCTTCTTTTGCTAATTTTGTCGGTTGTAAGAAAATTACAAAAACCGGTGTTCACTATGTCCCCTTTTGCAGGGGCATCATGGCTCAGAAGTTTTTAATATCTGAAGCCGGTGGCTATAATCAAATAATAAGCCTCATAACTGAAAATGAATTTAAATGTTTTGGCGAATTTGCAAAAGTGTATCATGTTTTTGGTGGTACATGCAAAGTTTTGAACATTCTTTTCTCTAAACTTGAACTCACTGACAAAATAGAGCATACTTATAATAATAAGCAACACCAAAGTTCATCACAAGTATATTATTTAAATTCTGATCCAAAATATTTTGTTCAAATTCAGAACTACGAACCAAATTAATTTTTTTAATGATGCAAATTACCACCCTCAAACAAGAAGAATTGCCTATTTTCGTTAATTTGTATATGAAGTTCATTAACTATTTACGATACGATTGCAATGAATTTAATTTTACATACGATGAAAATATTACTAAAAAACTTCTTAACTATTTTGAAGAAAAACTCACAGACCCTTATCATATTATTTACATTGCAAGAGAAGAAAATGAGATACAGGGTTTCATTGCCGGAGATATTCGTCCGGGATTTTTCACTTTTACATCCTTGGGCCTGAACGGATATATTTCGTCCATATATGTGGAAGAGTGTAACAGAATGAAATCTGTAAGTAAAATTCTTGAAGCTTATATTATTAATAATTTCTTTAAAAAACACAAGGTGCAGTATGTTGAACTACATTGCCTTATAAACAATACCAGAGCAAAGAAACTTTGGCAAACACTTGGTTATGAGAATTTTAGAGAACAGTTGAGAAAGAAAATTTGTTAGTGTTTATGGTTATAGAATTACCGAGGTTAATAATAGTCTGAGGGCAGCCAAATCTCCATTATTTAGGGTATTAATTTGTAATTATTTTTTCCAAGTGATTGTACTCTTACCCCATTATAGGGAGAATCTTATACTGTAAAAGCTAAAAGCGACAGATGCTCCTAAAAACTTATTTAATAAGTGTTACACTGCCAATATAAGAATACTCATGTCCCAGATTGGATTTGAGTTTAATCCGATAAGTATATACATCAACAACAACATCCTCTTCTGTTCCACTATTGTTTTTGGTGCCATTCCATGCTTTGCAAGTTTCACCAAGCCATTCGGTAGTTCGATACATAATGCTACCCCATCTGTCAAAAACATACATTTCAAAATTGTCTGGGTCAATGTTTTTTCCAATTGGGGCAAAGCCGTCATTTAGACCATCACCATCAGGAGTGAAGGTGTTTGGAATATAAATTGAAAATGGTTCATTGACAACAATGAGACCGGAATCAGAGTCTGTGCACCCATTAATATCAGTTACTGTAAGAACAACCGTATAAGTGCCTTGTAACCCATATTCATGAATAACAGTGTTTCCTGCTGTTGAAGAATTGCCATCACCAAAACTCCATGCCCAACTATTAATATTACCTAAAGAAGTTCCCGTAAACGTAACAACAGCATTATCACTTGTAATAATTTGTGGGGTATATGAGAAAGATGCTGTGGGTCCGGGTACATTGCTAATGGATACAGAAGCAAAAGCATCACAATTACCATCATTAACAGTAATAGAATAGGTTCCTGCTGAAAGAGGTGATATTGAGGTATTTGTGCTCTGATTACTCCACAAATAAGTATAAGTTCCGGAACCCCCTGTGGCAACACAGCTTGCAGTTCCATCACCCTGATCACAATGTTCATTAGTGGAAGACATGGTTAATGTTGGACCTGGAATTCCACCTATAGTGACACTTGAAGTTGTTGAACAACCCTGAGAGTCTGTAATGGTTACCGAATATGTTCCCTGACCTACATTCTGTAGGTTTGGTGTTGTTTGGACAGGTGTGGTGCTCCATTCATAATTATAAGGAGGTGTACCTCCAGTAACAGTTACAATAGCACCACCTACAGGATTGTTACAATTGGCATCCAAAATACTGTGAATGGAATCGTAAATAGGTATAGAAATATCATTAATTGTAACAGACGCACTGGCCGGACAAACCCCGTCATCAACCGTAACACTGTATGTGCCTGCAGTAATATTGGTGGCGGTTTGAGTTGTTTGAGGAGGTGTTGTGCTCCAAAGATAGGTATAAGTTCCTGAGCCACCTGTTGCAGTAACTGTAGCTGATCCATTTGCCTGACCACAACTTGCATCGGTAAATGAAGTTTGTAATGTTGGGGCGCCAATATTTCCAACAGTTACTGCAGTAGTAACTGTACAACTATTGGCATCAGTAATAGTAACAGTGTAGGTTCCTCCTGGTAAATTTGAGGCTGTCTCAGTTGTTTGAACAGGAGTTGTATTCCATTCATAGCTGTAAATTGGTGTACCTCCCGAAGGAGTGACAGTAGCAGAACCATTATTTTGTCCACAATTGGCGTCAACAACCGATGGTGTGCCTGCATCTATAGCTGTAGGTTCTGTTATTGTTATAGGTATTGAGCCAGGACAAGAATCGTTATCAAGCACATTAAGGATGTAAGATCCTGCACCTAGACCCGTAAAACTTTGAGTACCAGTAACGCCATTAAATGAAGTTATAGCTGTTGTCCCTTGCATAAGCACATAATCATAAGGACCTGATCCACCTGATGTTATGACATTAAAGCTACCATCTGTTCCTCCATTACAGAGAATATTGACTTGATTTGAGGGTATTATAGTAAGCGTTGGGCAACTGGAGCAGGGTTGAAGAGAAGCATAACTTGTAATTGAAGCAGCGTTGTTGCCGGCATCCATAACCTGAAGAGGGTAAGAATTGCTTGGTGGAGGCGTAATGGTTGTTCCCGTTGTGAAATTTTGCCAATGTGCTGCAGCAGTGCAAGAGGTTGCAGGGAACATGCCATTCAGACACTGACCGATTAGGGCATTCCATGTATAACCACAGGATACACAAGAAGCTTGATCTGTAATTGTAACGGTTCCTGCAGGAATCCATTGTTGCCATGTATAGGGTGCAGTACCTCCGGATACTGAAATATCTCCATTTAATTCAACACAAGGAGTTAAAGTGGCGCAATAATTAACAACTATTAGAGTGGAATCGCTGCCACAAGCCAAAGTATAAACAATCATGTGGCTTCCGGTACCTGCCACAGCAGGATCAAATGTGCCTAGGGTTGAACTTGTAATACCTGGACCGCTCCAAGTACCACCAGGGCTATTTGCTACAAGGTTAAAGGCGGGTGCATTGTGACAAACAGGTCCTGCAGGACATATTGTAGCATCACAACAGGTAGGATTATATTGAGCACAGCAACTCATATTAATGGATCGAATTTTACCGTCTCTGGCTGAAGCCGAATTATTGTTGACAGCACCAACAGCCACAACTTCTCCATTTGTGTTAACACTTAAATCATATACAGTAAAACCAGTCAATTCCTGAGCTAACACATTCAAATCTTGATCAAACTTGATAACCCTGTCTGAAGAACCTGCATATACGTTTCCACAATCGTCCACATCGAGTCCGCAGTTTTTTACTACAAGTGCGCCCAGTAGTACAGTGCTGCTTTGACCACCAGCTATGTTTACTGATGTTATCAATGCACCTGTAGCCAGATCTCTTTTGTGTATCTGACTCCCACTATGGGTATAAACAAAATTATTGTTTGAAATAATTGCTTTCAGACCGCCACCATTCTGTGTACTTGGCAAATAATTCTCACATTTATAACCAAGGGTATAGTTAAGTGGTACCTTATATAATGGGGTATTTGTCGGACAACTTCCAATGTTCTGGGTAATTAATCCCACTGAATTATGAGTAAGGAAATTATATTTAGCATTTCGTGAAGCAGAAATACCACGTATTTCGATAGGTGATGTACCAATGCCCATAACATTTGTCGTATCAAAAGTTTGAATCCCCGCCACAGCACCATTACTTACATTAATATTATAGACTGCGGAAGAAAAATCAAATCCAATGGCAATGGGCAAATAAGTACCGCCAACAATAAGCTTTGTATTATCACAGTTAAAAGTAATACTCCAGTATTCACAAGAAGCATTGGGGCCAGAGTTATTCCACAACATACTACCGGTAGTTGAAACCTTTTGAATTTTTGGTGATGTGCCTGCTGTAACATAAGTTATTCCTGCATTGTCGGTAGCCATAGTGCCAAGCCAGTAACCTGCTGTATCCCATGGTGTAGAATATGTCCATTGTAGTGTGCCTGCACTATTGTATTTATTTAATTTCATTGGCGTTTCTCCTCCAATTGCATAAATATTACCGGCTGCATCTGTTTCTACTTCCCAAACAGCATTTGAAGAATTTAATACGGGTGAAATAATCCAAGGATCAATAATAAGTTTTCTGGTATTGTCGTAATCATCAATATTGAAACTCACAATACCTTCTTCGTAAGAGTAAGAAATGCCAACGGGTTCATGATTATCCTCGTAAAAGGCAACAGGACTTAACTCTGTTATTTCTCCCAGGGAGCCTTTCATGTGAATTTTTCCATCGGAAGTAAGCTCAATTTCAACATTTTCATCAATGTACCGGGTGTGAAAGCCTTCATATTTCATACTGATTTGAGAAGCATCTGCTCCCGGATGTAAGTAAATATTGTACTTTATTCCTTGCCCGGGATAGCTAACATATTCAACATCAATATTATTATATAAATTCTTATAAAGAAGTTTCATGAAACCATTGATGAAATTTTCATTTGTAACTTCACCAGTTTCTTGATTATTAATGGCATAGGAATAATAAGGTTGTATTTTATCTGAGGCAATCAATTCAACATTACTATTTGCACCAAGCCAATTTACAGAAATCAACTCGCTATGACAAAGTCTCTTGGGTTCATGTCTTCGCTCACGTGACCTTCCTGGATTCCTGACAAATTTACTAAGTCTATATGTAAGGCCATTTTTTGTAAATAATATATATAAACCATTATAGTCAACAGCATACTCTATTTGAGTTGATTGCCAGTTTCTGCCATCAAACTGCCCTTTGTTTTCAATAAAAGAGAGTGGATGAGTCCAGTTAAACTGTGTTTCAGAAGGTTGAGCAAAAAGAAATGGTTTAAATAAAAAAAACAGACCAATTAGAACAATTTGAGAGCGTAATTTGTTTTTCATATTTATAGATTTGCTAAAAAGTTAACGAATAAAAACATTTCAAATTTATGAAATTTATTTAACCAACAAAATTTTATTTCAAAACCAAAGCTGTCAGGTTTTTACGAACTCAAAGACGGCTTCAGTAATAAAAAGAAGCGTTTTTAATAATGAAAATGCAAATAATTTGACAGTTAATAGTATCAAAAACAATATGGATAAATGTTTTTGAATTTATTTTTTTAACTTTCTCTAATCAATTTGGAGTATTTTTTTATTGTTCCAATCTCGAAAGGATTTATTATTTAATTTTTCGAACAAATGCTTGAAGAATTATAACATCCATAACTGTGAAAACAACATAGAAAATAAAAAAACTGATAATGAAACTTACTGCCTGTGATTTAAACATAAAAGCATACCAAACGATAATACCCATATAAGACATGAGCTTAATAAGAATGGAACCAAGATAGAAGTTTGGAAATTGTTTAATTTTTTTAAGAGAAAATTTCAGCAATAAAAAATGGATTAATAAATTAAACAAATAAAAAAAAAGTAGAATATAAAAAAGATGGGGATTTAGAAATTGGGTTGGTAGCAAGAATTTTGCAACAAAAGCTAATAAAGCAGAGAAAAGAGTTACCAAACTTATTTTCTTAAAAAAACTTATGAAATGCTCACGCATGTTATTTTTTATTAAAATCTTTAAATATTAAGAGAAAAACAATTAAAATAGCAATCAGGGTGAAACCAAGTGTAAAAAAAGGAAAATGTGTTGAAACCAATTTATCTAATTTAAAACCTCCAAGCACTGCTAAAAGAAAGGTTCCAAGAATCTGAAAAGCCAAACCGGAATACTTTGCATAATCACGTAGTGGGTTCTTTGACTTTTGCTGTTTCATTTTTTTCTGAAAAATTGAGCGGTGCTTTATAGGTATTTTCTTTGCTCATATTACAAGTTCCTGTAAAAATAGCACCGGGCTCAATAGCGAGTTTATTGGTTACAATATCACCGGTAAGCTTTGAAGAAGCTTTTAAGGAAAGCAATTCTTTGACATTAACTTTTGCTTTTATAGTACCTGAAAAATCTCCGTTTATACAATCGAGTTCGCCCTCAATGTTTCCTGTTGCGCCCACAACAATTTTTCCATTTGCTTTTATCGAGCCTACGACAGTACCGTCTATTCTAATATCTCCGTTTGATTTTATGTCTCCCATTATGACAGTGCCATTGCCAATAAGGTTTATTGAAGGGGATTCCTGTTCGTTTATCTTTGCCATAATACAATTATTTTTTTAACATCATTAATATCTCAATTCAGATTTCAAAAATACAAATTTATTGCAATATTACAAAATCAATATTTTTTTTATTGAGGATAATTAGCATTGAAAAATGTCATGTACTTTTGTACATCTTTATCTCTATAAAATACGGGATAATTATCAACAGAAATAACAAAAGTGGTATAATCTGCTGCACTATAATCAGAAAATAATTCTCTGTTATTTAGGACTGAACTGTGATAATTAATGGCATTTGAAGCATTATCAAAATTTGCTATAGTGATAATCTGTTTGACATTGTCAAGAAAAACATTGCTGATAGTTAGGTTTTTCAGACGATGAAACTCTGAGTTAAAATTAGAAAGTTTAATCTTCAACTGATTGACATTTATTTTTTGAGCATCTACAATCATTACAAAAAAATGGATTGTTTCAAGATTTTTGGTATAAATATCCCCCGTTCTGGTAGTTGTTGTTTGGGTTGAATCAGTTGATGAATTGCCTAAGTAATCCAAAATATTTTTAGCTAAAGGTGCAAGGTCACTGTTACCATATTTTGTCATAAAATCATTTAAGCTTTGAGTAAAAACTTCTTTTGATTGTGTTTTTCCTATACAAAGTGTTTTGATGTAGGCAAATTTTGCTTCAGTAGATGATCCTGCAAAACGGCTGATTCCCATATCTGCTTTCATAATCGCGCTGTTGTAATTATTAGCCACATAATCATTGTAAACTTCAGAATAATAGACTTCTGCTTCGTTTTGAGTTTGTGCCATTTTTTGCATATACTCAGGGTCATTGATAAGTTTGGCATGTTCACTGTCGGAAAAGTTGTTTAGAATCAGGTTTTTATAATAATCCGATTTTGGAACATTGTTTAGTTGAGCGTAATTTCTGTAAAGGTGGTAATAGGTGTTCAGGGTATATTTACTATCCGGATATCTTCTTAAAAGTTCCTCGAAAGATTCGTTGGACAGGTTTAATTCTCTTAGCCCTTCTTTATAAATAGTAGCAATAGCATAAATAGCATCAATAATTCGAGTATGGGATTTCTCGAGCATTTCGGGGGTAGTAGGAATATTTTTCAGATAGGTGTTTTTGTCTTTTGGATCTGTTGGTCCTCCGGAAGCCGTTCCACCTGTTGAATCAGACAACTGGTTTTCTGTAAAACCATCATTGAAGTCCATCACCATTTCCTTGTTGCTGAGGCGCCACATGTCTTCAAGTCTTCTTTCTCCCCATTTACGTCTGAATTCAGAAAATCCAAAACTGACAGCTTGGGGATTGTAGAAATACCACTTTCCATCACTATTTTGTTGTTGCATACCCATTTGATTCTGACCATGTAGGGCTAGACTCTGCATCCTTTCATTTTCTTCTTCCTGCATACGTCTTTCATCGGCAACAATTTCTTCAATGATACCATCAACTATAGCCATTCTTTCTCTTTCGCTCATGCCTGCTAACTTTTGCAGACTGTCTTCGAGAATAACAATCTGTAGGTTTTTTACCAATTCTGAGAGCACTTTATGTTTGGCTTCTATTTGTCTGTATTCTCTGTAATCTGTAGGTAGGAAAGCCATTGTACTATCGTAAAAAATTCCTGCATTTAAATAATCAGCTTTTTCAAAATACAATTCCGCAATGGTATGGAACGAAATAGCTTTTTGCCTGTCGTTAGAAACACTTTTTTGAGTTGAAAGTTTAAGATATTCTATGGCTTGATCAACTTCCTGATCTTTAATTGCAATCTGTGCAAGGGCAAAATATATCTGATCTAAATAATCTTTGTTTTTATCATCTCGCAACATCTTGGTCAGCAGCTCAATAAGGTTTTTACTGTCACCCGAAGCAGCATCGTAACACATGGCTGCACTTATCTTCACATTAAATTCCATGTCATAAGGAGAACTCATTCTTATCACCTTGTTAAAAGCTTTGCTGGCCTCGGCCAGATTGCCGGAACGCATAAAAACTTGCCCAAGTATATAATTCAACCTTACTTTTGTTTTCTTTTTTCTTGTTGTTTTTAAAGCATCTGTCAAGCTTTTAGCTGCATTTTCAAAATCACCTGTCCTGATATAATAATCTGCAGACGTTTTATGGAATTCGTGAATCTGACGTCCGTTGAGTTTGCCTTCCTCAATTGCATTTTCTAACAACTCTAGCATGGCTTCAGATTTACCGTAATTTCCGGTAATATTATTCGTAATTGCTGAACGCAGGTAGGCTTCATATTTGATTGGTGAGTAATTATAAAGTCTTATGACAAAATCAAAACTTTCAGAAGCCAGTTCATATTCCCTTTTATAAAAATTAGCTTCCCCTATCATCAAATAGCTTTTTTGCACCCACTTAACATGTTCAACTCCTTTAAAAGTCATGGAATGCTTACGAATCATTTTGACTGCTTTTTCGATGGCTCTGTCCATTTTAGGGAACTGTCCCTGAGCCTGCTGAACAGAACCAAGACGATAAACGGGGAGGATATCGTCATAATTATCAACGTGGCCGCGTTCCAGTTCCAATACGCCTTCTTTTAAGCTTTCATAGCCGTTAAAATAGCCATTGTATTTTGCAAGTAAATTATGATACTTTTTGTTCATCCATTTGTCTTTTTTGGTTGAACAAGCATTGAGAAGAAACAGGCTGAGAAGAAATAGGAGTATAAAATAGTTTCGCTTCATTATGAATGTTTATCCGTTTTGTAATAAAAAGTAATCATTTTTCTGCTTTTCGAATACATAATAACTAATAAAAGGCAAAATTATTTTATTTTTTTGAATTTTGCATCAAAAGAACAGATATTTAGGATATTCTTTCCCCTTTGTAAAGAAAATCGTTGTTTGCTGTAGTCTCAAAAAGAAAATACTAAAAAACTGCCCGTTTATCATTCAATTATTCCGATATTTGCAACAAATATTTTACAAGCGAATGGAAATTAAAAAAGATTCTTTTCTTAAAAAAATCAAGGATAAGTACCGTTTGGTAATTATGAACGATCAGACCCTTGAGGAGAAATTATCTGTAAAACTATCGCGCTTGAATGTTTTCATAATTGTTGGCTCTTTGTGTATATTTTTAGTTTTTGCAACTACCTATATTATTGCCTTTACTCCACTCAAGGAATATATTCCGGGGTATGCCGACTTTGACTTGGCAAAAGATATTTATACCCTGACCAAAAAAGCAGATTCTCTAGAAAGGGTTGTTGAATCGCAGGAATTCTATGTGTTAAATATTAAAAATATATTGGAAGGAAATTTATCATTGGAGGCTTATCCCACCCAACCCAACAATGAGGGTGTAAATAAAAATATAAATTTCAAACGCTCAGAGGAAGATTCAATTTTACGTTCAATTATTGAAAGTCAGCCCGGCTTTGAACTTACAGAAAGTAGCAACAAAGAAAACCAGTTTTACTCGGGCACACAATCCATAAAAAGCTTTTTCTTCTTTCCTCCTTTATCAGGAACTGTAACAAATAATTTTGATCCGGTTGAGCAACACTTTGGGATAGATATTGTCGCACCCCGAAACGAAGCAGTAAAATCCACTCTTGATGGTGTGGTTGTGTTATCTGCATGGACTCTGGAATTTGGCTATACCATTGTAATTCAGCACCAAAATAATTTACTCTCAATGTATAAGCACAATTCCGTACTTTTAAAGAAAAAGGGAGATTTTGTTAAAGCAGGAGAGGTTATATCCATTATCGGAGAAACGGGTTTATACACTACTGGAATTCATCTGCATTTTGAACTATGGTTTAATGGAATTCCAGTGAATCCAAAGGACTACATAATTTTCTAAAACAAAGTATGTGAAAAAAAGAATAGCCATTTTGGGAGCAACGGGTTCTATCGGAACACAGGCTTTAGAAGTTGTCAGAGCTCATAGCGATTTATTTGAAGTGGAGGTGTTGACAGCACAGAATAATGCTTCCCTGCTGATAAAACAGGCTTTGGAGTTTCTTCCGAATGCTGTTGTTATTGCCAACGAACAACTTTATTCAGAAGTCAAAGAAGCTCTGTCAGGTGAAGACATCAAGGTTTTTGCTGGAGATGAATCGGTTTCTCAAATTGTTGAAATGGAATCCATAGACATTGTCCTATTGGCTTTAGTAGGATATTCAGGCCTTAAACCGGCCATAAATGCCATTAAGCACAAAAAGAGATTAGCTCTTGCAAATAAAGAAACCCTTGTTGTTGCAGGAGAAATAATCGTTGAAAATGCTTTGGCCAACAGGGTGCAGGTTTTACCTGTTGACTCTGAACACTCTGCCATTTTTCAATGTCTGGTAGGTGAATACGCAAACCCTGTTGAGAAAATTTATCTTACTGCTTCAGGAGGACCATTCAGAGGGAAAAGAAGAGATTACCTGTCCACAGTTAAAAAAGAAGAAGCGCTCAGACACCCAAACTGGAGTATGGGTTGCAAAATAACCATTGACTCTGCTACTCTTGTAAATAAAGGACTTGAGGTTATTGAAGCTCGTTGGCTCTTTGATTTACAACCCTCCCAAATTGATGTTATCATTCATCCTCAATCTGTTATACATTCACTCGTTCAATTTTGTGACGGCTCAATAAAAGCACAAATGGGTCTTCCTGACATGAAATTGCCGATTCACTATGCCCTGAATTATCCTGACAGGGTAAAAACCAATTTCGAAAGGTTTAATTTTGCCGATTACCCCAGTCTGACTTTTGAAAAACCCGACAGAGAAACTTTTGAGTGTCTGGATCTCGCCTATATGGCTCTGAACAAAGGTGGCAATATGCCCTGTATTCTTAACGCCTCAAACGAAGTGGCTGTAGAGGCTTTCCTTAAAGATAAAATCGGGTTTTTGCAAATTCCTGAACTGATCAACAAATGCATGAACACTATAAGCTTTGTTGAAAAACCAAATTATGAAACTCTTGTTGAAACTCATAAAGAAACTATTACCTTTGCAAAAAAAATTCTCTATTAATAAACACTTAAAAATCAATGGAAATATTCATTAAAATAGTTCAGTTTTTTCTTAGTCTGTCAATACTTATAATCCTGCATGAATTTGGTCATTATGCTACGGCGCGATTATTTAAAATCAGGGTAGAAAAATTTTATTTATTCTTTAATCCATGGTTTTCCATTTTTAAAATTAAAAATGGGGAAACTGAATATGGTCTTGGCTGGTTGCCACTTGGCGGCTATGTTAAAATTGCGGGAATGATTGACGAAAGTATGGACAAAGAGCAGATGAAACAACCGCCTCAGCCATGGGAATTCAGGTCAAAGCCTGCATGGCAAAGACTTATTGTGATGGTGGCCGGCGTATTTATGAACCTCATATTAGCTATAGCTATATATATATTGTTGCTCTTTTTTCTCGGAGAAACCTTCCTCCCAACAAAAAACCTTAAATATGGCATTGCTGTTGACTCTGCCGGATATGAAATTGGACTCCGAAACGGTGATAAAATTTTAAGCATTGACAATGAATATGTTGAGAATTTTAGAGAAATTCCTGTTGAAATTATTTTTAACAGTGCCAAAACCATACAGGTTGACAGAAGTGGAGATACTATGGATGTCAATATTCCAGATGGTTTTATTGGCCAATTGCTCAGTTCCAAAAATCTTCGTTTTATTGAAGCGCGAATTCCATTTATTATTAACGGTTTTTTTGAAAATTCACCGGCTCAGGCAGCAGGCTTCATGATTGACGACCAGATTATAGCAATCAATAATACACCTATAGAATTTTTTGATGAGTTTAAAACGGAAATCCAAAAACTTAAAAACGAGGATGTTTATATTTCGGTTTTAAGAAACGAAGCTGTTGTTGATCTTTCAATGACCATTCCTGAAACCGCTGTGCTTGGGATATATCCAAAAACCGAAAGTTCATTCTTTGAATTGAAATCTATTGAATATAGCTTTATTCAGGCTATTCCGGCAGGTTTTGTTAAAGCCTATAAAACCATTGTTGATTATATCAGGCAACTAAGACTCTTATTCACATCCAAAGAAGTGAAAGCAAGTGAAAATTTGGGTGGATTTATAACCATCGGAAATATTTTTTCACCTACATGGGACTGGATTCATTTTTGGTCAATAACAGCATTGTTATCCGTTATTCTTGCTTTTATGAATATATTGCCCATTCCGGCTTTAGATGGCGGACATGTCATTTTCTTGCTCTATGAAGTAATTACAAGACGAAAACCAAACGAAAAAGTTCTTGAATATTCACAATACGTTGGTTTGGCTATTCTACTACTGCTTGTACTTTATGCCAACGTGAACGATGTCATCAGATTGTTTAAGTAAAAGGTTCAGTTTTGCGCAAGATTCAGTCTGAATGTCTTTTTCCTGTTGTGTCGGATCCTATTCCTGAGGGTGTTCTTATTGTTGAAACCGATGGTCGTATTTTAGAAGTTCTTAACCCTTTGCTTCTTGATTACTCGCTCACTGATATTGAAAAACACAAGGGGTTTTTGTGTCCCGGTTTTATAAATACACATTGTCATTTGGAATTGTCCTATTTAAAGGGTACTACCTCAAGGGGCTTAGGTCTTGACAATTTTATAATGGAAATAAAAAAAGAACCAATTACAAATACGCCGGATGATGTTGTGCAAAATGCCATTTTTGAAGCTGATAAAGACATGTTTGAAAAGGGCATTCAGGCTGTCTGTGATATCTCAAATACAACTCTAACCTTAGCAGTTAAATCAAACACAAAAATTTTCTATCACACTTTAGTTGAGGTTTATGCCTCAGACCCTGTTTTTGCTGATTCTGCCTATGATAAAGGGATAAAAGTATATGAGGATTTTAAAAGCACAAATGATGTTTCTCTTACCGTTCATTCTTTTTATGCAGTTTCCGAAGAACTTTTCAGAAAAGTAACTGCATTTGCAAAACATGAGGGGGAATTGTTTTCATTGCATCATCTTGAAAGTAAAGAGGAGCTGTTATATTTTAAAAACAAAACAGGGAAAATTATTGAGCGTCTTGGATTGATGGGTGTTGACGCAAGTGCATTCAGCCCTAGTGGCTTAAGACCATTGGTAACAATGTCGAATTTGTTACCTGAAAAACCGAAAAAGCTTTTAGTACATAACACCTTTGCTAATAATGAGGATATAAAACATGCTAAAGAAAATCTTAACAATGTGTGGTGGTGTTTGTGTCCAAATTCCAATTTGTATATTGAAAATAATCTGCCGGATTTTAATCTTTTTGAAAAATACAGTAATCACATTTGCATTGGAACTGACAGTCTTGCATCAAATACAGCTTTGTCCATTCTTAAAGAGCTGAAAACCATTCAACAGAACACAGAAATCCCAATAAATACTCTTTTTAAATGGGCTTGCCTCAACGGGGCAGAGTATATGGGTAAAGAGCGTAAACTTGGTTCTTTTACAAAGGATAAAAAACCCGGGGTTCTACTGATTGAAAATATTGATAAACCCCGTCTTCAGTTGACAAAAGAGTCAAGAGTTAAAAGGCTTGTGTGAGTTTAGTTATGATAATGACTAAAATTAATAATTAGGGTCTGCTGAATAACTCAGACACAAACATAATAAATTTTAGCGTGCAGAGGGCTTAAGAATTCTGATTTTATAAACTCTGTGAATTTTAAAGACAAAAATGCAGAGAATCTTATTATAAG
>JAQVVM010000065.1 GCA_028698995.1 Bacteroidales bacterium | reverse complement strand
TTATTAACTGTTCTTGAATCTGATGTGATATCAAAAATATTTATATCAGTCCTTCCTGACACAGCTTCACAATCAGCCTTATATAATATGTCTTGTAATGTTTTCAACTTCTAAATAGATAAAGTAAGGTTTATAATATCTCCTCTTTTATAACTTGTCCCTGAATTTGGTAATTGGCTCCTGACTATACCATTCCCTGAAAATGACACCTGAAATCCCATATTCTCAAGTAAAAACAATGCATCTTTTAGCGTCATTCCTGAAACATCAGGAGTAATAAAGTCTTCAATGATAGCTTCGTTTAATGAAATAATCCTGTCATTGATTACTTCGTTCACCCATTGTGCCGTTGGTGCTTCATCAATGAAATTGTAGCCAAAATAATTAAGTAATTTTTTTATATCATCAGTATAGCCTTTTCTTAAAGACATTGGCATTTGATTATAACCTTCGATAAACTTTTCTACATCAATTCCAATTTCACTTGCATAAATTCTATCTGCAATTTGTTTTATTATCGGTGCAGCAATGGCACCACCAAAATGCCCTCCCTTAGATTTGTCCGTGTACAGAACAGCTATTGCAGAGTATCTTGGGTTATCAGCTGGGAAATATCCTGCAAATGAACTTGTAAACAGAGTTGAGCCTTCGTATCCTCTTGCTCCATCTGGTCTTTGAGCTGTACCTGTTTTGCCGGCAATTTTATAGTGAACTGTGTTGTTAATGCTTTTACCGGAACCTTCAGCTACAACAGCTTCAAGCATCTCTCTCATCAATGATATTGTTTCAGCTGATGCAACTTTTCTTTTTAAAATTTCAGTCTCAAATCGTCTGACTGTATTTCGACCTTCCTTGATTTCACTTGCAAACATTGGTTTAACCATAACACCATTATTTGCAACAGCATTAAAGAATGTCAGTATCTGAAGAGGCGTCATTTGAATTTCATAACCTATAGACATTTGAAGTACCGAAATAAGCGAGAATTCTGAATTTTTTATAACCGGATGGGGCTCATTCTGTATTTCAGTATTCACTCGTTGATAAATCCCGAGATCTCTTAACCCATTTGCAAATTTTTCTCTTTGTTCATTAGTTTTATTATAATGTTCTTCAATAATTGTTGTAACACCAACATTTGAAGAGTATTTGAATATGTCTTTAATACTAAGTTTTCCATACCCTCCTTTGTGAACATCTTCATAGATATGACCTTGTATTAATGTTCTTCCCCCGCCCAGATTTCCACTACAATTTATAGTATCAGTACTATTTATATAACCATCTTCAAGAGCCACCATGAGTGCAGCTAATTTCATTGTTGAACCGGGCTCAATGAGAAAACTAACTGCATAATTGTCGGATTCAATATATTCATTTTCAGCAGTCTTTTTCAAATTTGTAATCGCTTTTATTTGACCGGTGGCTACTTCCATTACAATGACACAACCTGAATCTGCATTGTTTTCAATCAACATTTTTTTGAGCTCATTTTCAGTGAAATCCTGATATTTTAGATTGATTGTTGTTACTAAATCATACCCTCGTTTTGGCTCTATTCTTTTATTTGAGTCTGAAGATACCGGATACCATTCAATATCTTTTATTCTCTTTACTTCTTGCATCCCATAGGAGCCTCTCAGTTCTTCATTATAAGTGCAGTTTAGTCCAAAACAAATACCTTTTTCTTCATCAACATCACCAATAATTCTACGGGCAAGTGTGTTGTATGGAAAATCAGTTACAATTTTTTTATTCTCTATAAAACCGCCATTGATATTTCCTCGTTCAAAAATCGGAAATGATTTCATCATTTCATATTCACTCCAGCTAATACCTTTCTTAATTCGATAATACCTGTTTCTAATCTCGTGATTGCGAATTTTCCTTGCATCGGAGATGAATTTATTTTTTTCTATTCCAAAGTGTGTTTCTAATTTTTGACCTAACTCATTGATATCTCTATTGAAAATTGAATCCGGTAGGCCTTCTGCAAGTGGATCCCAGTAGATATCATATATTGGTTTTGACTGACAAAAAATCATCCCATCTGAAGAAAATATATTACCTCTTTCAGCTTTTATGATATTTATACCAAAATTTATTTCTTTCGAATAGGAACGCCACTTTGAGCCTTTAACCAAATGGATATGTAATAGCTTACCAACGATTAACACTGCAAATACCAATGTAAATCCATAGATCAAATACGTACGCGCCATTATTTCTTTTTTAATGTCCTTTGTCATCTTTGATAATGATTTTTGGTTCTACAGATACTTTTATTTCTCTTCTTCTTAGTCTATTTGCTATCACAGTTTGTTTACTAAGCCCCGACAACCTTTTGTTTAGTTCACTGTCTTTTGCAATCATTTCGCTCATCTTATCTTTAATTTCAGAAATTTGTCGGTGTTTTTTTTCTGCTGATATTCTGGTAGTAATATATATTATTGCTAGAACTATAAGAAATATAATAAAGGGCAGTTGTTTCGATAACCACTTGTCTAAAAGAAAAGTACCGTCTAGAAGTTTTTTTAGTACACTAAAAAAACTCTTCTTTTTAACAGTCTTTGATGTCTTCTCTGTGTTAGAATTATTAGTCATATAATCGTTACAATGTTTTATTAGTTTTTTTCTGCGATTCTGAGTTTTGCGCTTCTGGCTCTGTTATTTATGGCCAATTCCGCATCTTTTGCTGTCAGAGGTTTGCCTGTAATCATTTTAAAAGGAGTCAGTTTATTACCGAAAAAATCAGTTTCAACAATACCTTCAAAATTGCCGGATTTCATGAAATTTTTTACCAATCTGTCTTCTAATGAATGGTAAGAAATGACAACCAAACGACCTCCCTTTTTTAAAACCTCTGCACTTTGAGTAAGTAGCATCTTAAGTACTTCAATTTCATTATTAACTTCAATTCTGAGAGCCTGAAATACCTGAGCAAAAAACTTATTGGCCGTTTTGGGATTGGTGAATTTTTTAAGAATTTCTATCAAGTCAAATGTTGATATAATTTCCTTGGACAACCTAGAACTGATTATCTCATCAGCAATTCTTCCCGGAGATAAAAGTTCTCCATAATTTTTAAAAATTCTTTTCAGATTTTCTTTATCGTAGGTATTGATAATTTCTCTTGCCGTTAAGTCTCCATTTTTATTCATCCTAAGATCCAATGTCCCGTCGAATCGTGTTGAAAAGCCTCTCTCAGGTGTGTTTATCTGGTATGAAGATATACCCAAATCGGCAAGAATACCATCAACTTTGAAAAAGCCATGAAGAGATAAAAAATTTTTTAAAAATGAATAATTGGCATTGATAAAAATGATTCTTTCATCATTTTGTGCATTTTTTATTGCTTCTTCATCCTGATCAAAAGCTATTAGTCTTCCTTTTTTAAGATTATTAAGAATGACTTCTGAATGTCCCCCTCCACCAAATGTAACATCCACATATATACCATCAGGACTTATGTTTAGTCCTGTAATGCTTTCCTCAAGCATGACTGGTACATGATATGAATTATTACTCTTCATTGTTTTCTACTTCAGGAAAATCGTCTTTTTCTCCCATAACCTCTTCAGCCAATTTTGCAAAATCTTCAGGTTCGTCTGTCATAACATTTTCATAAATTTCTTTTGACCAAATTTCAATTTTGTTAAATTGGGCTGAAAGTATAATGTCCTTTTTAATGCCTGCGTAATCAAGCAGTTGTTTAGGTAAAAGCAAACGATTACTTGTGTCAAGAGATATGGGGGTAGCCCCTCTTAGAAAGTAACGCACAAAATCTCTTTTCTTTTTGTTGTAGGTGTTGAGTCTGCTTAGTTCGGAGCTGACCTTTTCCCACTCACTTAAAAGGTAAATAATAAGACATTTTTCAAATCCCCTATTGATGATAAAAGTACTCTGATCATCCGGACTAAGCTGCTTCTTGAGCTGCACAGGGAGTAAAACCCTACATTTAGAGTCTATGGTACAGTTAAATTCTCCTATTAAATATTTCATAATTTGCTTCTGAAAAAGTTTTCAAATATACATATTTTTCGTACAAATTCCCACAAAATCCCACAATTTTTTAATTATTTTTTCACAATTCCCTCAGGCTTTATCAGATGCATAATTTGGATGATTTTTGTAAGGTTTATTAACATTTTTTTTCCAAATCACTCTGTTTTTTCAACATTTACATTCATAAAAATTTCAAATTATTTATATAAAATAAAAATTTTGAGTGAACGAAAAGGAGTTTTTTTCAGATGTATAAAAAAAATATTTTAAATAACTTTGAAAAAAAGCATAGAGTAAAAAAATATTTATATATTTGCTATTTGAAGTAATTTAAATCGGCAACCTAAATAAGCATTAACAGTCTTTAATAAGTTTTAACCAGTGTATTTATAAATACGTTATTATGGAAAAAAAATACGTTCAGAATTTTTCAAAAATCATTGTTGCTATTTGCCTTTTGTTGGCTTCGTTTACTAATAATTCGTTTGGTCAGGCTTTTAGCACAAAAGGAAAAGATTTTTGGATGGGTTTTATGGCCAATTATAATGACCAAGCCACTTTGAAGATTTTTATCACAGCTACTTTAGCAACAAGTGGGACAGTTTCAATCCCTGGTCTGAGCTGGAATCAAAATTTTACTGTTGCAGCTAATAGCACAACTCCAATAAATATTCCTATTGGTGCGATGGCAACAGGCTCAGGAACAGTACAGAATAAAGGTATAAGAATTGTTTCTAATGATACCATCAGTGTTTATGCTTTAAATTATCAGGAATATACCTCTGATGCTTGTGTTATTTATCCGGTAAACTCCCTTGATAGAAAATACAGGGTTCAGACAATAAAAGGGTGGCCAAATGACTGGGGCGTACAATACATGGTTGTTGCAACAGCTAATAATTCAGTTGTACAGATTACACCTCCTGGTGGTTCTGCCTATACAGTTAATATGAATGCCGGACAAGTCTATCAGGTCCAATCGTCAAATGACCTTTCTGGAACTTATATTCAGGAAATGTCAGCATGTTCAAAAATTGCAGTCTATGTTGGAAATGTATGCACGAATATTGGTGGATGTGTAGCATGTGATCATTTATGCGAGCAAATTCTACCTTTGAGTCGTTGGGGAAAAAATTTTATTACAGCCCCTTTCATGAATAAAGGAAAAGATTATTTCCGTATAGTTGCAAACGATAATGCTACTTCAGTCTCCATTAACAATGGTGTTCCCTTTAATCTGAATGCCGGTCAAGTTCATCAGTTTGACGCTAATCAACCAAGATTTATTACTGCATCAAAACCCGTTCAGATTATTCAGTATGCACAAGGAGGATCCTGTGATGGTGTTGGCGACCCTTTTTCTGTTATGGTCCCTCCAATAGAACAATCCATAAATAACATTACTTTCAATGCATTTACTTCGTCTATTATAACAAGTTATTACGTTAATATTGTTACTAAAACAAATTCAACAAATATCCTTACCTTAGATGGAACTCCCAGACCATTTACCACGGTTCCGGGAAATCCACTTTATGCATATGCACGAGTTCCAATTACTCAAGGAAACCACACTATCCTTTCTGACAGTGGTTTTATAGCTATGGTTTATGGCTATGGCTCTTATGAATCTTATGGGTATTCTACTGGCTTTAGCCTGAAAAACCTTAATTATGACTTTTATATTTCTAATGCTGATACTATATGCTCTGCTCCAGGAATTATTCCTCAACCAGTTGATACGGTTTGTCCTAATGAACTATTATGTTTTAAAGTACCAATGCTCTATCCTGATGTAACTACATATACATGGAATTTCGGTGACGGTAATACTGCAACAGGTGCTGCTGTTCTTCACCAATATGCAACCTATGGAACCTATATCGTAACACTCACCTTAACAACTCAAGATGGTTGCTCAACGACAATTATTCAGAAAACAATTCATATTGTTCAATTAGACTTAAATGTTACACCAAGTGGACCTACAACATTTTGTCAGGGAGGCTCTGTAACTCTGAATGCTGGTAGTCCCTTCGCTTCTTATCATTGGTCAAACGGTTCAACCAATCAAAGTATAAATGTTGGGGCCTCTGGTACTTATACTGTAACTGTTACTGATTCCAGGGGGTGCGAGGGTGCAGCATCTGTTCCTGTTACTGTTAATCCAAATCCCGCTCCTACAATTACTCCTAGTGGACCAACTACTTTTTGTAACGGTCTTAGTGTCAATTTAAATGCCGGAGGTCCTTATATACAGTATAACTGGTCAAATGGTGCCACTTCTCAAAGTATTAACGTTACTACAAGCGGAACATACAGTGTTACGGTTTCCGATAATTTTGCATGTTCGGGGTCTACCTCAATACCTGTAACTGTAAATCCTTTACCTGTAGTTCAGTTTTCACAAGTGCCTCAATTTTGCGTAGATGCGGCACCATATACGCTTATTCAAGGCGCTCCTTCTGGAGGTGTATATTCAGGCACAGGTGTCTCTTCTGGCATTTTTAATCCAGCAGTTGCAGGAGTTGGAACTCATACAATAACTTATACTTTTACAAATGGTAATAATTGTACCGACTCTGCATCAACAAATATAATTGTTAATGCTTTGCCGATAGTAACAATGGCTGCAATGCCTGATGTTTGTGTCGATATTTCGCCTTTTGTACTTACTTCAGGTAGCCCTGCTGGAGGCACATATTCGGGTACCGGTATTACAAATAACACTTTTGACCCCGCTGTTGCAGGTGTGGGTACCCATACCATCACTTATACCTATACAGATGGAAATACATGCACAAATTTTACTACAGGAGATATAACTGTTAATCCTTTACCAACAATTTCGTTAACTACTGATCAAACAATTTGCAACGGTGATACAGCAACGTTAGTTGTTTCTGGCTTACCTGGCTCTACATTTTTATGGAGTACAAGTGAAACAACCGATACAATCAATGTAAATCCATCGAATACAACAACTTATACGGTTACTGTAACGGATGCAAATAACTGTGGTACCATCTCTGGTACGGTTACAGTTACTGTTCATCCTCTGGCTACTGCTTATGCAGGTGAAGATATTGCAATTTGTGAAGGTGATTCTACTGTACTTACAGCAACAGGTCTTATCAACTCAACATTTCTTTGGAGTACCGGTGACACTGTAGAAACTATTGTTGTTTCACCAGCCATCACAACAACATATATTGTTTCTGTGACAGATCAGTACAATTGTTCAACTGCAACCGATGATGTTATTGTTACATTTTTCCCCGCTTCTGTTGCTGATTTTGGATACACTCCCGATTCTAATATATTTACAAATGAACTTATTTCGTTCCTAAATAACAGTGTAAATGCGGCTACTTATTTCTGGACATTTGGTGATGGGATGAGTTCTTCACAGATAACCCCTTATCACATGTATTCTCTACCCGGTGAATATGAAATTTCTCTTATTACAATCAGTAGTGACGGTTGTATGGATACGGCTTACACTCTATTGTTCGTTGTTGAAGGATTGGAAATACCAAATGTTTTCACTCCAAATGGTGATGGGTATAATGATGTTTTTGAGGTAAAAACAAGTGGTATCATTGAATACAACCTACAAATTTTTAATCGTTGGGGGGTGTTGATTTTTGAAAGTTACAGTTCAGCAATACATTGGGATGGAAGAACCATAGCCGGTGTTGAAACACCCTCTGGTACTTATTTTTATATATTGACAGCTAAATCAGGAACAAAAGATTACAGCAGAACAGGATTTATTTCGTTATTACGATAATATTTCTAGGCTGCTATTAATTGATATTAACGTCTTACAAAATAAAAAATATGATTAAGAAGTTACGCTTTTCTTTTATTTTGCTTATACTTTTCCTTTTTAGTTTTGGACTACTTAATGCCCAAGGTGTAAGCACTAAAGGAAAGGATTTTTGGTTTGGCTTTATGTCAAATTATGGTAATGCAGCCGATTATTTAAGGGTTTACATTACTTCAACAGTTAATACTTCCGGAACTGTCTCTGTACCTGGTATAGGTTTTAGTCAAAACTTTACTGTTACTGCAAATACTACCACTTCTGTTACTGTTCCTAATGGAGCAATGATGTCTGCCAACAACACAGTTCAAACCAAAGGAGTCCATGTTGTTTCAAATGATACAATTAGCGTTTATGCCTTGAATTATCAACCCTATACATCAGATGCTACAGTCATTTTCCCCGTAAATACATTGGACAGAGAATACCGTGTTGGAACTATTAAAGGATGGCCGGGCGACTGGGGTGTTCAATACTTAATTGTAGCAACAGAAAATAATACTACTGTAAAAATTACCCCAATGGGAGGGGCTTCTTTTAATGTTAATCTTAATGCCGGTCAGTGTTATCAGGTTGGAAGTGCAAATGATTTAACCGGTGCTTTTATTGAGGATTTTTCTACATGTAAAAGGGTTGCTGTTTTTGTGGGTAATGTATGTACCAATATTGGGGGTTGTGTTGCTTGCGATCATTTATGTGAACAGATCCTGCCGGTAAGTAAACTGGGTAAAAACTTTGTTACTGTTCCCTTTTCAGGGAAAAGCAAGGATTATTTCCGAATTACGGCTAATGAAAATGCGACCCAGGTTACTATTAATGGTGGCGCCCCGATTAATCTGAATGCCGGTCAGGTGCATCAGTTTTCAACAGGAACTGCTTCCTATATTCAAACCACAAAACCTTCTTTAGTTATGCAATATGCTCAGGGTGGTTCATGTGATGGTGTGGGAGATCCATTTTCTGTTATGGTGCCTCCTATTGAACAATCTATTGATAATATTACATTCAATGCTTTTACTTCAAGTATCATTACAAGCTACTATGTCAATATTGTTACCAGAACTGCTTATGCAAGTCTTCTGACCCTAGATGGTGCCCCACGTCCTTTTACACCTGTTCCTGGGAATCCTGCTTATTCTTACACCAGAGCACCCATCACTCAAGGGAATCACACCATTGTTTCAGATAGTGGTCTTGTTGCAATGGTTTATGGATTTGGGTCCTATGAATCTTATGGGTATAATGTGGGATTTAGTCTAAAAAATCTTATTTACGATTTTACTGTATCAGATGATACTGTATGCCCCGGTGAAAGCATTACTTTCACCACACTGCCATATCCTGATGTTATTAATTATCAATGGGATTTTGGAGATGGAAATTCTGCAACAGGTCTATCCGTAACACATCAGTATGCAAATCTTGGAGAATATATTGTCAGCTTGATTCTGACTACTACAGATGGTTGTAGTTCTGATACTATTCAAAAAAATGTTGTTGTTGATGGTCCCGAAATTGAAATTACCGGGATTGACACTATTTGCTTTGGCGACACACTGGTTTTACATGCACATTCCTATGGGGTAAGTAATTTGGTGTGGAATACCGGTTCTACAGACAGTATCCTTGTCGTAGTTCCACAAACTCATACAATTTACACTGCTACGGGAACTATGGTTAACAACCCTGTATGTCCTGCTTTCGGTAGTTTTAGCGTTTATGTTATCAAACCTCTTCCTGATTTCTCTTTTCAAAGTGTGTGTGAAGGAGTGGCTGTTTCATTTACAGATCTTTCTGTAGTTGACTCCATATATTTTGTGAACTCATGGCAATGGGATTTTGGTGATGGTACTACTTCAACATTACAAAACCCAACTCATGTCTATGCTGACGGGGGTACTTATAATGTTATTTTAACGGTTACTTCCAATACCGGTTGTACAAGCTCTATAAGTAAACCTGTTACCATTTACTATAAGCCTGCTGTTGATTTCAATTTTACCAATGTGTGCCAGGGTGAAACAACACAATTTACAAACACAACCACTATTCAAGGTGGTGGTATGATCAATTCCTTTGCTTGGAATTTTGGTGATACAAGCTCGATTAACACTAATCCTAACCCTACACATGTATATGCCAATCATGGTAATTTTAATGTAACACTAAATATTGTTACAAATCAGGGATGCATAGATTCCACAACCAAAACTGTTTCTGTTTATGATTATCCTGTTGCTGCTTTCACCTTTAATAATGTTTGCTTATCCGATTCGGCTGTTTTTACTAATAATTCGACTGAACCTCTTGGAACTATTGACTGGTTTCAGTGGCAATATGGCGACAACAGCTCACCTGATAATACCAATTATAATGGCATACATTTATATCCTACTGCAGGGACCTATAATGTAACACTGACTGTTGAGTCAAATTTCGGATGTCGTGACAGTGTTAATCAATCTATTGAAATTTATCCTATGCCATCAGCAATATTTACTCATGCAGATGTGTGTTTCAAAGATTCTGTCCATTTTGTAAATAGTTCCATTGGGACAGTTGTATTAAACCAATGGAATTTTGGATATTCAAGTATTATTGACACCACAACATCACCTGTGCATCTATTTCCTTCACCCGGTATTTATTCAACTTTGCTTACTGTTTCTACCGATCATGGGTGTATTGACAGTATAAGGCACGATGTGGAAATTTTTACCCTGCCGGATGCTGACTTCTATTTTGCTAATGCCTGTGACGGATTTCCTGTTAACTTCTTAGATTCAAGCTCAGTTCCTTCTCCCGACTTAGTGAATCAATGGGTATGGGATTTTGGAGATAGTTCTCCAATTAATACTATTGAAAACCCAAGCCATTTGTATAATTCATCCGGAACCTATAATGTTGAGCTTGTTGTATCCACTCTAAACGGTTGTAAAGACAGTATTATTAAAATTGTTACTACTTACCCCAACCCTGAGTTGAATTTTGAAGCTGAACAAGCCGGTTGTAGTCAGTTTTGTACACAATTTTCTGATTTGTCAACGATTAGTGGCGGTAGTATTGTGATTTGGCAATGGGATTTTGGAAATGGTACAAATTCTTACGGCCCAAATCCAAACGCCTGTTTCACTAATAACAGCGGTTCTTTGATTAATTTTGATGTTACTTTAACAGCAATTTCAAATCAAAACTGTACGACAGTGATTACCAAACCCGACTACATTACTGTGTATCCTCTCCCCATTGCTGCATTTACATATTTTCCTCACGAAACTACAGTCTTAGAGCCGGTTATTCATTTTCATGACCACTCTATTGGAGCTGCATACTGGTATTGGAATTTTGGGGATAACAGTCAGATAAATAATTATCAGAACCCATTCCACCTTTATGAAGATACAGGCACTTATTTAATCCAATTATTGGTTGAAAACATCTATGGATGTGTTGACTCTACCCAAAGCAGTGTAACCGTTCAGCCTGATTGGTCAATTTATATACCCAGTGCATTTACACCTAATGGAGATGCGGACAATGATTATTTTATGCCAAAAGGTTATGGTATTGATGAATTCGAGATGATGATTTTTAACCGTTGGGGAGATCTGATTTTTGTATCTAATGACCTTATGAAAGGGTGGGATGGAAGGATAAATGATGGATCATCAGAAGTTTGCCCTCAAGATGTTTATGTTTATAAAATCAACATCAGAACTATTTCCCGAATTAGGAAGTCTTATATTGGGCATTTCACACTGATAAAGCCCGCATATCATTAAACTACTTTTCTTTATAGTTTATCTTTATCGTTGTAACTTATTTCTCATCGAAATAAAGTAAGTGTCAATTTCTTTCTTCATGACTGGTGTGAGCAGTAATAGAGCAATAAGGTTAGGGATAGTCATAAAAGTTATTAACATGTCAACAATATTCCAGACAATATCAAGACTCCATATACAACCAAAAAATACAAAAAGGCAATATAAATAATAGTATGGTCTAATGGCTTTATCCCCTGCAAGGTATTGAGCTGCTCTGGTTCCATAGTACGACCAGCTGATTATGGTTGAAAAGGCAAAAAGTAATAGACTAAATGCCACAACATGTTTTGCTATTCCAATTACACCTATAGAAGAGAACCCACTTTCAAAAGCAAGAACAGTCATTCCCACTCCGGCAATACCACTCGACCACGCACCGCTAATAATAACGACAAGAGCAGTAAGTGTACAAATTACAATGGTATCAATAAAAGGCTCTAAAGAAGAAACAAGGCCTTCTCTTAAAGGATAATCGGTTTTAGCTGCTGCATGTGCCATCGGAGCAGAGCCTTGACCTGCCTCGTTTGAAAATAAACCACGACGAATACCCCATACCATAGTCATTATAATTGTACTCCCGATAAATCCACCAGTCGCTGCACTAGGAGTAAAGGCATCAGAAACAATTAAATAAAATGTAGAAGGAATTTCTTTTATAAAAATTCCTAAAACAATAAATGTGCTGGTAAGATAAAAAATTGCCATAAGAGGAACTAACTTAGACGTTACATCTGCAATGCGTTTTAGTCCACCAATTATAATAAGAAATACAAGAAATGTAATTATCAATCCTGAGTATAAAGGAAGTATTTGATAATTGACAAAAAGCACATCTGTCATGGAATTTGATTGCGCCATATTTCCTGTTCCCAGTGAACATAAAATTGCAGCCACGCTAAATATAACTGCAAGTACTTTTGCAAACCTTCCCAATTGTTCTTTTAAACCAAACTCCATGTAATACATAGGGCCTCCTGAAACACTGCCATCAGCATTAGTTCTACGAAATTTATGGGCAAGTGTACATTCAACAAGTTTTAACATCATCCCCAAAAATCCGGTTACCCATAGCCAGAAAACAGCACCCGGTCCTCCATAATTGATTGCAAGCGAAACTCCTACAATATTCCCTGTTCCTACTGTTGCAGAAAGTGCAGTGGTTAATGCTTTGAAATGACTGATGTCGCCGGGCTCAGACTTTTTTGAAAACTTCCCTGCAACAATCTTAAACGCATGTCCAAACTTGGTAATCTGAAGAAAACGAAATTTTATTGTGAAAAAAATGCCTGTAGGAAGGAGTAATGCTAATATAAGGTATCCGCCAATATATTCATTATAAGCTTTAATCCATTCATTTAATGTTTCAATCATATTTACCAATAAAAATTAAATTAAAAAAAACGTCTCATAAAATGAAACGCTTTTTTAATAGTGAAATAAATTGTTGATTAATAATATCTTACATCTTTAATTGTGCCATTTTTATTGTAATAGGTCCATTTGCCGGATCTGTAACCATTATTATAATGTCCAACAAGTTTTCTAGTGCGGTTTGGGAAATATTGTACAAATCCTCCTGTATAGGGTGTTCCATTTAAAGTCTTTCGACTGCCACCCCTTAATCGCTCCCAATCTACATAAGGTGTCTGATTCTCTTCAGTTCTCTCGGTTGTTTGTGTTGTTTGATTGTTTTGAGTGGTTTCAGATTGTTCGCCATCTTTATTTTCAACTTCTCCGTTGGCATTGGTTTCAGTTCCATCCTTAACTTGATTATCTGTTACTAAAGTGCCAAATTTGTAGATTTCATAATAATCAAGTTCTCCATTGTCTTTCCAAATAGGCCATTGACCATCTTTTGCACCATCAACATATACACCTTCCGTTTTCTTCTGGCCGTTTGGATGGTAATACACCCACATGTTGTCTTTTATACCATTTTTAAAAACACCCTCAAATTCAATAACACCTTGGTTTCTACTGACTACTTTGCCACTGAAAGGTTTATCTGAATTAATTAAAAAAAACAAACCGTTTCTATCCTGCAACTGAGAAAAGTCAGTTACTTTTGTACCGCATGATGCTAAAACAAATAAAAAAAGTGCTAATTTTAAAAAGTTGTTTTTCATTTTTTATTAGTTATTTATTGTTATAAACTACTTGAAAATTTTTACAAAATTAATAATAAATATGTATATAATTACTAATTTCTTTATAACTAAATTGAGATAATTAAATAAATGATTTAAGGCATTTTGTTAATTTTGTAAAAAAAAATAATATGGAAAGTTTTTCAATTGAGAACACCAATAAAAAAACATTACTGAAATGGTATGAATTGATGTTTTTGGGGCGAAAATTAGATGAAAAAGCACCAAATTATCTAAAACAAGCTTTAGGATGGTCATATCATGCACCTTATGCAGGACATGATGCCATTCAGTTAGCTATTGGACAAACTTTTAATAAACAAACTGACCACCTTTTTCCCTATTACCGTGATATGCTTACAGCAATTTCTGCCGGTTTGAGTGCAGAAGAAATTATACTTAATGGTATCTCAAAAGCTGATGACGTAGCTGGAGGTGGCAGGCATATGTCAAATCACTTTGCCAAACCAGAATGGAATATTCATAATGTATCTTCGGCAACGGGCAATCACACTCTTCATGCAGTTGGAGTAGCCAGAGCAATTAAGTATTATGGAGGGAAAGGCGTTGCAATTAGCTCACAGGGAGAATCTTCAGTTTCTGAAGGTTATGTTTACGAAGCCATTAACGGTGCTTCTCGTGAAAACCTGCCGGTAATTTTTGTTTTTCAGGATAACAGATATGGTATTTCTGTTCCAAAAAAACATCAGACAGCCAATATGAAAGTTGCCGATAATTTCAGAGGTTTTAAGAATCTCAAAATTATGTATTGCGATGGGAAAGATGTATTTGACTCAATGAATGTTATGAGCATGGCAAAACAACATGCGATAGAAAATATGGAGGCTGTTATTGTGCATGCGAGCTGTTTACGTTTGGGCCCTCATTCAAATTCCGACAGGCATGAACTATATCGTTCGGAAGAAGAATTAAAATGTACAAAAGCACACGATCCCTTGTTTAAGTTTAGAAGTGTGCTGCTTAAAAGCAATAAAGTTTCTAAATCTGATTTGGAAGAAATTGAAGTTAAAGTTAGCGAGATTATTTCAGCAGCTCATAAAAAGGCGATTAATGCTGCAAATCCCGATCCTACTGGGATATATAATTTTGTTTATCCTCCTGCCTATCAAACTGAGAAATATCCTGATGGAATTTATACAGGAATTGAAGCTTCAAAAATGAAGCTGATTCAAGCGCTTAACGAAACACTAAAAGCAGAATTTCGTCATAACCCCGACACTTTTATCTGGGGACAGGATATTGCTCATAAAGACAAGGGGGGTATTTTTAATGTGACTAAAGGAATGCAACAGGAGTTTGGTGAAAAAAGAGTTTTTAATGCACCTATTGCTGAGGATTTTATTGTGGGTACAGCCAATGGCATGAGCAGGTTTGATAGAAAGATAAGAATTGTTATTGAAGGTGCAGAGTTTGCTGATTATTTCTGGCCTGCTATGGAACAGTTAGTTGAACTGACTCACGATTATTGGAGAAGCAATGGACAATTCAGCCCAAATGTTACCATCAGATTGGCTTCAGGTGGGTATATTGGTGGAGGTCTCTATCATTCTCAAAACATTGAGGGTGCTTTATCAACATTGCCGGGATTACGTATTGTTTATCCCTCTTTTGCAGATGATGCAGCCGGTTTGCTCAGAACTGCAATCAGATCTCAGGGACCCACTTTATTTCTTGAACCTAAAGCCTTGTATAATGCCAAGGAAGCTGAAGCTTATTTCCCGGAAGATTTTGAAGTGCCATTTGGTAAAGCACGCATAAGGCGACCAGGTAAAGACCTTTCAATTTTTACTTTTGGAAATACAGTCCATTTTTGCATTAAAGCAGCCGAAAAAATCAAAAGTGAAACCGGTAAAGAAATCGAAATCATTGATTTAAGATCTTTAATTCCTCTTGATAAAGAAGCGATTATTAAATCAGTTAAAAAAACTTCTAAGGCATTAGTTGTTCATGAAGATAAAGTATTTTCGGGTTTTGGTGCTGAAATTACAAGCTTGATCATGGAAGAAGCTTTTGAGTACCTTGATGCACCTGTCAAAAGGGTAGGTTCCGCTTTTACACCCGTAGGTTTTAATAGAATTCTTGAAAAAGCAATATTGCCCGATGAAGAGAAAATCTATATCAAGGCAATGGAAGTTTTGAGTTTTTAATCTCTGTAAATAATAATTGATACCTTTATTTGTTTACAACCTTAACATCCAATGCATCTCTTAAACCATTACCCACTATCATAAATGCCATAACCATTATCATGATGGCTGCACCCGGTAAAAGTGCAAGAAAAGCTTTATCAAGTATAATAAAATTGTAGTGTTCTTTAATCATCGTTCCCCATGAAGGCATGGGAGGCTGAACACCAATTCCAAGAAAACTAAGTCCTGCTTCAATAAGAATCGCAGATGCAAAGTTGGCTGCAGATATAACTATGACAGGACTGATTACGTTTGGAATGATATGTTTGAAAATAATCCGGATATTATTATATCCTAATGCTCTTGCAGCCTCAATAAATTCTTTTTCTCTGATGCTCAGAACCTGTCCGCGGACCACTCTTGCTACCTCTACCCACATGGTAAGCCCCACAGCAATAAATATTTGCCAGAAACCCTTTCCAAGGGCAAAAGTTATTGCAATAACCAAAAGTAAAGTAGGTATTGACCAAATCACATTAATAAACCATACTATTATATCATCAATCCATCCTCTGAAATATCCACCAATAGCTCCAAGAGTAATACCTATTAAGAGTGATATAAAAACAGAAATAAAACCCACCGACAAAGAAACCCTTGATCCAATTATCAATTGACTCAGAATATCTCTGCCAAGCCTATCTGTACCAAGAAAAAATATTTTTTCTTTAAGGTGCTCTTTTTGGATTAGTTTATAGAGTTTCGACACCTCCTCTTTGTGTTCAACACCATCATAGGTTGTGAAACATATATTTTTACCATCGAAATTAATATCTGTCTGAGATACAGATAGGGGGAATATCACATCTGCAATATTAATTTTCCTTGTTAGGAATTCTGTTGTGTCTTCACTGAAGAAAGTTTTAAGTAGAATATCATCTTTCTCAAAATAATAAGAGTCATATGGTACAGATGTGTATGGATTGACTTCACCAAACAACATTTTGCGGAATATGTTTTTTTTATCATGGGCTTCATTTTTTCTGACATTCAGAACTTTAGCTTTAAAGCCGGGATATTGAAGTGAAAATTCAAGAAATTGTTCATTAGCATTGGGGGTAGAATCAGGAGTTAAAAGGTAGCCTAATGTAGAAATCAAGCTTGTGATAATTATCAAGTACATGAAGAAAAGTGATAATTTGTTTTTCTTAAACCTAACCCATGCTAGATAATTTGGTGAAATTCCACCCTCAAACGTTTTCTTGCGGTAAAACAAAATATTTATCTTTGTTTATTGTTATTATTCTAAATAATGATTCACAAAAATAAACAAATAATGATAAAGAAAATATTTAAGCCCTACATCCTCCTATTGTTTTTAGTGCACTTTAATTATATGGCTTATACTCAGGTTCAGGTAGCTACTCCTGAACAGTTTCGACAATTTAAGAATACAACTACATGTGTTGTAAACACAAGTAAACCATTCTCTTTTTTCAATGCTTATCTTAAAGAGGCTGTTGAGGCCGATTGGACAATCACTCCTTTTAAGTTTATTGATGAAAATGAATTTGAAAATACTCTGAGTAGAACAGATCTGTCGTTTTTACTTATTTCTGAAGCTGCATTCACAGAAAGAAGACAGCAGATTAACCTTGAAGTTCTAAATATTGTACTTGGCCAAAGAGGCAGTAGCCTTGATGATTTGCCGGATTTAGGTTCAATTCCCCTTGCTTATGCTGAGGATGAGGAGGAAAAATACCTTTACAAAATCCCTGCTTTTATAAAATTGATTCAATATCAAATTAAAGCCATTGAAAACAATAATATCAACAACATTCAACAGTTAATGGATTTTCATAACAGTTTTAACAGCGAGATAAAACTTAAAGAATTATGGCTTCTGGAGGATGAATTATCTCCGGAAATAAATACTTCCGAGAAAATTAGATCGGTTTATCCGTATAGTTTCAAAATTGTAACCAAAGATCAAATCGAAGAAGCTGTAAAAAATGAAATGGATATATTGTTTCTGCATCTTGTAGCACCTTGGGAAAACCAGGATTCGGGCAGATGTTGGAAATTTATCATTTCAGCAAAAGACGGGAAGGTTTTATATCTGGATAATCAACAAATTACAGGCAGTTCTGATATTGGACTTAATAAAAACGATCTGGAAAATTTCAAGAGATAAATTGATTCTAACCAAAAGCTATTCTAATCCATGATTTAAATGGTGTAAAGAGTAGTTTAAAAGGGGTTATTATCCCTTGCAATTCTCTTCGCCTTGGCTCTTTTAAACAGATTCAAAACAACAGCCATTTAGCATTCAATATGTTTTGCAATTTTATATCGGTTATTTTTTCTTGTTAATTTTTACCAAATCATAACCGAAGGACCTTACAATTGAAAGTATAATTCTTTTAAAAAACTTTGAAATACTATTCTGTTTTTCAATTTTAGGTACAAAGACTTTGTTAAAAGTATATACATCTGCTTTTCTATTGATTTTTATTTTCTTAGGATGTTTAATAGCAGTAATTTCATGTGCCTTTAAATATGAAACACCTGGTGTTTCCCATTTGGTATGGGTGGCATTTTCATCAAAACCGACATTTTGAATCAGGTTAAGATTTGGGGTTATATTGATAGCGCTATTAAGCCATTGAGAAACTGTCCATTGGTAATCCCAAATATCATTTAAATGGTGGTTTTTCATAGTATTGAAAACACCCATCCAATAGTCTTTTTCCTTATTGGTCGAAAAGTACTTATTTAGTGCTGCTTTGAATGACTGTTCATCTGAAGGATTCAAATTGTAATTGCATTTTTCCCAGGCCCTTCGCCATGTAGCCCATCCCCAAATATGACCATAGGCAGAGAAATAATAGGATGCATTGCCTCTTTTTTTGTTTTGAAAATTACTTCCTCCAATAACAAAGATATTATTGTTGTGACGGTATTTTTCTAAAAGCTCTTTACAATAAATAAAAAAACCTATGGACGGGACACAATCATCTTCTAAAATAATTCCTTCTTCCACATTTTTAAAAAACCATGTTGTAGCTTCAAAGGGTGCTAAGCCACAACCCAGGTTTTTTTCTCTGAAAAGTGTTTCAACTTTACAATCCCAATCAATGTTGTCAAGAATATATTTGCGAACTTTCTCGCAATTCTCGGTATCACTTATATGGCCTTGACGGGGACCATCCGCAGCAATAAAAAAATGACGGGGTTTAATTTCTCGGATTCTCTCAAAAACCTTTTTTGTAGAATCAAGCCTTACAAAAACATTAAATAAAATAGGTGTTTCAAACATGCTATATTAGAAATTTGTGTTTTATGAGTATCGTATGGCCATTCCATCCATTTGGATAATTTTTCCCAAAACCATAAAAATCGCCATCAATCACATCTAAAGGATGGGCTGCTTCTATATAATCAACAATATCACTATTGGATTCCATAAAAAGTGTAATAAAATAAGATCCTTTACTAATAGGAAAATTTTCTATTAACAAATCAATATATCCTGATTTATTAATAATAATTTCTTTGTCGCTTACAAACTCCGTAGAAGCAATAAACATCAAATGTCTCGACGAGTGAATTTCGCAACTAATTCTGCAATTGCGATGTTCTCCTTGTTTTACTACATGATAATACATCCTGATAATAATATCTTCTCCTGAACGGGGTAATCCTAATGGATTTCCATTCTTATCCATCAATACAACTTTTTCAAACAAGATATTACCGTTTCCTGTTCTGTCTTTTCTGGTTATCAGTTCCAAATGGGCATTGTCAATATTATGTTCCTGATATTTATTAATACAATCTACTACATTCCCTTCAAAAACAATTTTTCCTGTCTCCAACATAAATGCCTTGGTGCATAGATTTTCTATTGAAGTCATATTATGGCTTACAAAAATTACTGTTCTGCCTTGTTGCTGGCTCACATCTTGCATTTTGCCTATGGCTTTCTTTTGAAACTCAGCATCACCTACTGCTAAAACTTCATCAACAATCAGTATTTCCGGCTCAAGATGTGCAGCAACAGCAAATCCAAGTCTTACACCCATGCCGCTGGAATATCGTTTTACAGGAATATCAATAAACTTTTCAACACCTGCAAAATCAATTATTTCATCCAACTTCTTGTCAATCTCCTTTTTGCTCATCCCATGCAGTGTCCCATTCATATATATATTTTCTCTGCCTGTTAATTCTCCATTAAACCCTGTCCCTACCTCCAGAAGACTGTTTACACGTCCTCTTAAAATGGCTTTACCGGTTGTAGGTGCAGTTATTTTACTTAGGATTTTCAGTAATGTGCTTTTCCCTGCTCCATTTTTCCCAATTAGACCAATAACATCCCCGTGTTCTACTTTTAAGTTTATGTCCTTTAATGCCCAGAAAATGTTTTTAGTGTCATCATCTTTAAAACTAGTTAAACTTCTGATTTCTTTAAACCTTTTGTATGGGGAAATCAAATAATCAAGAACAGTTTTATTCGCGGAACTGGAGGCTGCGTCTATAAGGCGGTATCTTTTACTGAGGTTGTATGTTTCAATGGCAAATTTACTCATATGGGCTAAAGTGTATCTACAACGTTGGGTTCTCTAATCCTGAAAATGACTGCTGAAATATATAAAAAAACAAATGCTGCAATGGTAGTGAAACCTAAATATAACCATGGTATTGGAGTTCCAATCAAGGAGCCTCTGAAACTCTCGATAAGTACAGCCCCCGGATTAAGTAAATAAAGCCACTGGTACTTTTCCGGAACACTTGTAAGCGGATAAGCCAAAGGTACTGCATAAACATAAAAGCGCATAAAATAACCCCAGAATTTGTTTATGTCTTTATATTGAAGAACAAAAGTGGATAGTAATAAACCCACGCTTATTCCATAAATAAACATGATAATAAGAATGGGAATTAAAAGTAATATCTGTACATCTGGGAAGAATCCAAAAAAAGCCATGAGAATTAATGTCATGATAAATTGCAAAATAAAATCAGGTAGTTTAATTATGCATGGAATCAGAGGAATAAAAATTCTTGGGAAATAAATTTTTTGAATGAGGTTCGATTCATTTAATAAACTGCCTATGGAACCGTTCATACAACCGCTTAAATAACCCCATCCTAATACGGCAGTGGCATTAAAAACAACATAAGGAATATTCCCTGTATCAATCTTAACAATAGTCCCAAAAATTAAACTGAAAAATACAACATTAAATGCCGGCTCGAAAAATACCCAGAAGTAGCCGAATACTGTTTGTTTCATTTGGGCTTTATAGCCGTTAAGAATCTTAAAATAAAGCATGTCCTTATATCTGAAAATCTCCTTGAAATCAAATGGTTTCCATGGGTTGGAAGCTTCAATTACAGTATAAAACTTGCTCTTTTCGGAAAAATCTTTCAGCATCTGGTTTTTTACATTTAAAGTTGCAAATATACAATTATTTTCGGCTTAGAGTCGTATATATCTTTTTGAGCTTAATGTTAAAATTTTGAATGAATTTCTTCTTTTACATAATTGAATATTTACCCTATTTTGTTTTTTTTATTGCTAATTTTGTTTCATTTTAAAAGTAATAATTATATGTTCAAAATTCGTATCACAAAACGCTTTACATTTGAAATGGCCCATGCTCTTCTGGGATATGATGGATTATGCAAAAACATTCATGGACATTCTTACATTTTATGGGTAACACTTCGAGGAGAACCTGATTGTGAAGAACAAAACCCAAAAAATGGGATGCTTATGGATTTTTCAGTACTTAGCAAATTGATTAAGGATAATATTATTTCCAAATATGATCACGCTCTTCTTTTAAATAAAAATACAAATGGTGAGCTCCTGAAAAGTTTCAGCAGTGGATTTGAAAGGATTATCCTTCTCGATTATCAACCTACCTGCGAAAATATTATTGCAGATATGGCTTGTCAAATTAAAAATGTCCTTCCCATAAACACAGAATTGTTTTCACTAAAATTGCAAGAAACAGAAACAGCTTTTGCAGAGTGGTTTTTAAATGATAATTTGTAAAAGCAAAATTTCCTGAAAAAATGTAAGTTTTTATCATTTATATCAAAACTACTTTATATATTTGTATAAATTATGTATTATTTAATTCTTTATTTTTATAGAGCTTTTTCACTATTATTTTTATTTCGATACAGTAATTGCTTTACTCAAAATTATGATAAAAAACGAACAAAATATTTTAATTGTTGATGATACTCCTGAAAACGTTCAACTCCTTAAAAGTATTCTGAGAAAATCAGATGCCACTATTTTATCGGCATTTTCTGGCAAAGAAGCCCTGAATCTTGTTAAAGATAAGTCCATTTCTTTAGCCCTGATAGATATTTTAATGCCAGAAATGGATGGTTATGAACTTGCAAAGAAAATTAATGCTGAAAGGAAAAATGAAAAAACACCTGTAATCTTTCTGACTGCATTTAATTCGGATGAGTTTCAAATTCTAAAAGGTTACAATGCAGGTGCTGTGGATTACATTATTAAACCTTTTAACAAGCATGTATTAAACAGCAAAATCAATGTTTATCTTGAACTTTTTCGTCAAAAAGAAGAACTCAAAGCGAAGCAGGCTTTTAACTATGCTGTTTTTGAAAACAATCCCATACCTGCTATCTTAGTTGATAATGAAGGCAGAATTTTTGACTGGAATACAGCACAGAAGAAATTCAGTAACAAAGCCATGACTATCGGTTTGATCATGTATAAGGATTATGCTGCTAAGCATAAAACAGACATGTATAGAGAATTAATGAACTGTATAGAAACAAATGTTATTAAAGATTTTCCTGAAGTAAAATACAAAAATAAATATTTATCCATTAAAATTGCACCCTTAGTGGATGGTGCCATCATTACATGCATTGACATTACAGCTAGTAAAAGAGTTGAACTTAAGCTTGAAAAAACGCGTCAACAGCTTGAAATGCTGAATAAGTACCAGATTGATGCACGGGAAGAAGAAAGACACAATATTTCTATGGCTATTCATGACGAACTTGGTCAGGCAATGACTGCTCTTAAAATTGATCTTAACTGGCTTAGAAAGAATCTTGACTATAAATCAGATTGCACAAAAAAGTTAGACAATATGATAGGTACTGTCAATGATATTATTAAAAGAGTTCAGCGAATTTCTGCAGAATTACGTCCGGGAATTCTTGATGACTTAGGTCTTGTTTCTGCCATCGAATGGTATTGCAAGGAGTTTGAGGAAAGAACAGGAATTGTTTGTGAGTTGAAACTCGACGAAAGTATTCCTAAAAACACACAGATTGAACTGTCACTTTACAGAATTTTTCAGGAAACCTTAACCAATGTAATCCGTCATGCCAATGCTCATAAACTTATTATCCAT
>JAQVVM010000064.1 GCA_028698995.1 Bacteroidales bacterium | reverse complement strand
TTCGAGAATATCTTGCGGAACTAATAACCGTAGTAGATGTTCCTCTATACATTTGGGGTCTCTGCTTATTTTTGCCATTTTGCAAAGGTCTATTTTTTTTTCAGCACATCAAATAATGAAATATCCAACATTTATGTGAAGTATTTGTTAGTAAATACCAAAAAAATATTTTTTTTATTTGGTTTTTTATCTAAATTTGTTGTTGACATTATTTCAAAATTTTCTTTGCCTTTAGTATTTTATAATGATAACAAGAATATTCAGGTTCTTTTGTTTTTGCTATGTTTCTCTAATTGCTTATGGCATTGATACAGTCTATTCACAAACAACAGTTAACTTTAATTATACAGGGGGTTCTCAAACATGGACAGTTCCAGCTTGTGTTTACTCAATCAATGTAACAGTTAAGGGTTCAAAGGGAGGTGGCAGTTTTGCCGGAAATGGTGCAACTGTTACAGGAACATTAAATGTAACACCCGGTCAGGTTTTACAAATTAATGTTGGGGGTAGCGGCAATTGTCCTGGAGCAGGGGGCTTTAACGGGGGCGGTAGTGGCGCAGCAGCCAACACAACAGCAAATGGTGGTTGTGGTGGAGGTGGTGCTTCTGACATCAGAGTTACTCCCTATGGCATGGCTAACAGACTGATTGTAGCAGCAGGCGGTGGTGGCATGGGTGGCGGCGATACAGATGCTCAGGCCGGTCATGGCGGATGTGCTTCTGGAGGCGCAGGTAATAGTCCTTTTGGAGTTGGAGGTAGCGGTGCTACTTCTTCAGCTGGTGGTTCGGGTGGCCCTCCTTGGATTTCGAGCGGTTACTATGGCCAAAACGGTGCTTTAGGAAATGGTGGTAATGGAGCTACCGATCCATGTTACAACAAAGGTCCCGGTGGCGGTGGCGGTGGCGGATACTATGGTGGTGGCGGCGGCGGAAGCGACTGTTATAATAATGTTCCACTTGGTGGTGGCGGTGGCGGTGGCGGCTCGAGCCTGACACCTGCCGGTGGTACTTGTACACAGGGAAATAATACAGGAACAGGAACAGTATCAATAACTTATAATGGGGTGGCAACCGCTGGAACTGTCTCAGTTGCTCCCACTTCAATTTGCGCTGGACAAACAACAACCCTTAGTGTTACAGGCCATAATGGTACCATTCAATGGCAGTCATCAACCAATGGTGGAAGCACTTGGAACAATATCAGCGGGGCAACCAATAGCTCTTATACCAGTCAGGCTCTTACAACAAACACATGCTTTAGAGTAGCTATCAGCTGTGGAAGTACTGTCTATTCAAATATGATTTGTATAAATGTCACACAAGCTCCGATAGCAACAGCCACACCGGCTCTTCAAACGATTTGTACGGGTGTTTCAACTGCTATTTCCTTAAGTTCTAATGTTGCAAATACAACTTTTAGTTGGACAGTTAGTCAATTAAGTACAACTGGAGCTGCAAACGGCAATGGAAACACAATTTCTCAAACCTTAACAGCAATTGGCACTAATCCGGGTACTGCAACTTACACGATTACACCAACGGCCGGAGGTTGCACAGGACTTCCTATTACAGTTACTGTTACTGTACAACCAAAGCCAACAATAACTTTGACTCCATTACCCTCAGCAATATGCCCTGGCGGATCTACAACAATAACCGCAAGCGGAGCATCCACATACAACTGGAATAACGGGCTTGGCGCAGGTACTACCCAAGTTGTCAGTCCAGCAGCTACAACTACATATACGGTTACAGCTACTAATTCATATAGTTGCTCAAATACTTCTTCTGTTGTTATTACAGTTCACACAAATCCATCAGTTACCATAAGTCCTGCAAATACAGCTGTTTGTGCCGGACAAGCTGCTTCGCTCACTGCTGCAGGTGCAAATACTTACAGTTGGAATACGGGACAGTATCAGGCAAGTATTAGTGTTTCACCACCTACAACAACAACATATACTGTCATAGGAACTTCTAATGTAGGATGTTCGGGAAGCGCACAGATTGTTGTTTCAGTTAATAATCTCCCCAATGCAAATGCAGGGAATAATGTTTCAATCTGTTCGGGACATAGTACACAACTTAATGCCACAGGTGGGGTTTCTTATTTATGGACACCTGCCAACGGATTAAGTAATACCGGAATTTTTAACCCTGTTGCATCACCTACCGTTACTACAACTTATGTTGTAAGAGTAACCGATGCAGGTGGATGCTCTGCAACAGATGATGTTGTTGTAAATGTGTACACTTTACCTCCTGCAAATGCCGGAACAGACCAGATTATTTGTGTTGGACAATCTGCAAATCTGACTGCTTTTGGAGGTGTGTCGTATGCATGGAGTAATAGTTCACAAACTCAGAGTATTAATGTTAGCCCATCTGTCACTACAACCTATACTGTTACTGTTACAGATAACAACGGCTGTTCAGCAACCGATAATGCTGTTGTATTTGTAAATCCTTTGCCTCCTGCCAATGCGGGTGCTAATGCAGCTATTTGTATAGGGAGCAGCACACAATTGAATGCTTCAGGGGGACTAAGTTATACATGGTCTCCTTCAACGGGTTTAAGTAGCACTACCATAGCTAATCCGATAGCTAATCCAAGTGTTACTACAAGCTATATAGTTACGGTAACTGATAACAATGGTTGTTCCAAAACAGATGATGTTCTGGTTAGCGTTAATTCTTTACCTCCTTCAAGTGCAGGTACAAACCAGTCAATTTGTTTTGGAAACAGTACTCAATTGGGTGCAACCGGAGGTGTAAATTATGTATGGTCACCATCCACCGGGCTTAGTAGTACTTCTATAGCTAACCCAAATGCAAACCCCACTGTTACAACAACTTATACACTTACAGTTACAGATATTAACGGTTGTTCCGCCACCAGTAATATGGTGCTCACTGTTAATCCCTTACCCATAGCAAATGCGGGGAATGACTCATCAATATGCTCAGGCAACAATACGCTTCTTACTGCAACAGGAGGTATCAGTTATTCATGGTCTCCTGTAATTGGGCTTAGTAATTCTTTAATATATAACCCTGTTGCCAATCCTGTTACTACAACCAACTATTCAGTTACAGTTACCGATGCTAACGGTTGTTCGGCAACAGATGATTTGTTGCTTACTGTCATGTCTTTACCCCCTGCTGATGCAGGCATAAACACTGCTATCTGTTATGGAAACAGTACACAGCTCAATGCTTCAGGTGGGATATCTTATTTGTGGTCTCCTACATCCAATATGAATTTTTCAAATGTTTATAATCCTGTTGTTAATCCTTTAGTAACAACCACTTATAATGTTACTGTTACCGATAGCAATGGTTGTTCAGCCAGTGATGCGATGGTCTTAACAATAAACCCCTTACCACCGGCCAATGCGGGGAATAACACAGCTGTCTGTAACGGCTTTTCAACTCAATTAACTGCAACCGGAGGAACCTCTTACATTTGGGATACAGGAGCATTAACAGCTTCAATAACAGTTACTCCTACATCTAATACAACCTACACAGTTACTGTTACTGATCAGAATAACTGCTCCGAGATAGCAGCAGTTGTTGTTCAAATTCACAGTCCACCAAATGCCAATGCCGGAGGTGATATTCAAATCTGTTTAGGTCATCAGGGAAATTTGAATGCTAGTGGAGGTGTTAATTATCAATGGAGTCCTACCTCGGGATTAAGTTCAGCAACTATTTCCAATCCAATGGCTTCTCCTCCTGTAAGTACTACCTATACTGTTACTGTTACTGATGCCAATGGTTGTTCAGCTACAGATGATGTTTCGGTAGGCATTTACCCTGATCCTCAGATTTCATTCAGCGCTGATATTTACAATGGATGTTCTCCTTTGCTTGTACAGTTTACTGACAATACAATACCTATACCTGTGTCATGGTCGTGGAACTTTGGCGACGCCTATTCTTCAAGCAATACATCTTCAACTCAAAATCCAACACATCAATATACAGAGCCTGGAGTTTATACCGTTATGTTAACTGTAACAACAACAGAGGGCTGTGTTAAAAGTCTAACGTATAATAATCTAATACATCTTTACCCTAATCCACAGGCTGCTTTTAGTTTAAATCCAACCTCAGCAACCGTTGAAAACCCCATCGTTCAGTTTACAAATTTATCTGCCGGTGCAACAAGCTGGTTTTGGAATTTTGATGACCCTGCCTCTTCACAAAATAATTTTTCAACATTACATTCTCCTTCTCATACTTACAACAATGAAGGAGATTATGAAGTTGTAATGATAGCTCTTTCACAATTTGGCTGTGCTGATACTGCATACGGCTCTTTGAAAATTCTACCCGAATATTCCATTTATATCCCTAGTGCATTCACCCCGAATAATGATGGATTGAATGATTTTTTTAAAGGGTTTGGAAACGCCATAGATGAATACGCTATGTATATATACACCAGGTGGGGTGAACTTGTTTTTGAAAGCAATGATTATAACAAGCCATGGGATGGACGCTCCATGCACAACAATACACCCTTGATACAAGATGTATATGTTTATAAAATTATTGTAAAAGATTTTAAAGGGAAAACATATTCTTATGTAGGACGCGTTGCCCTTCTTTAAGAACAATAAGGCTAATATTCGTCTTCATTAAAAAAGAAATCTTCTTTAGTCGGATAGTCGGGCCAAATATCTTCAATACTGTCATAAATATCTCCCTCATCTTCCAGTTCCTGTAAGTTTTCAATAACCTCCATCGGAGCACCTGAGCGTAAAGAATAATCTATTAATTCTTCCTTTGTTGCAGGCCATGGAGCATCTTCTAATTTTGATGCCAGTTCTAACGTCCAATACATAAATTATGTGGTATTTTAAAAATTGCGCAAAAATAAATAAAATAAGTTTATCAAACACAATTAAATGAAAAAATTTTTTCTAAATTATAGGATATGCCTATAAAATTATTTTTTGAATCTATAAAGGAAAAAAAAGTTAATATTTCATTCCATTGTTGATTATGTCAAAAAGTCTTTATATTTTTGCTCAATCATTGAAAAATTGAATATCTAAAATCACAAAAATATCACATTAAAAATAGATTAAAAATAAAATATATTATATAAATTAAAAATAATTAATAATTAATAACACAATTAATATATGAAAGATTTTTCAAAAATGAGAACCATCAATGATTTTAATTTTAAAGGGAAAAAAGTTTTGATTCGTGTTGATTTTAATGTGCCTTTGAATCATAACCGCCAGATTACAGATGACACCCGTATCAGAGAGTCTATTCCTACTATTAATAAAATATTGAAAGATGGTGCATCAGTTATTTTAATGTCGCACTTAGGACGTCCAAAAGGGGAATATGAACAAGATTATTCTTTGACACCTATTGTTCCTGTGCTATCAAAACAGTTAAATAAAAACGTAATATTTACAAGAGATTTGTTTGGCTCAAAAACCAAAGAAGTTGCCGCTGCCTTACAACCGGGAGAAGTTGTTTTATTAGAAAACCTGCGTTTTTATAAAGAAGAAGAAAAACCTAATGAAGCTTTTGCCAAGGATTTAGCTTCATTAGCTGATTGTTATGTAAATGATGCCTTTGCAACTTCTCACAGAAATCATACATCAACAGCAACTATTGCACAACTTTTTCCGAAGAATAAATTTTTCGGACTATTATTAGCAAGTGAAATTAGGAACCTTAATACCGTTCTCTATGATGCTAAACCTCCTTTTACAGCTATTTTAGGTGGGGCAAAAGTATCTTCAAAAATTGGTATCATAAAAAATCTCATTGGGAAAGTTGATAATATGATTATTGGAGGAGGTATGGCTTTTACTTTTATCAAAGCTTTGGGTGGACAAGTTGGGAATTCAATTATTGAAGAAGATCGTATTTCAGACGCCAAGGATATGTTGCAGGAAATGATGCTAAAAGGGGTTAATTTGTATCTACCAACAGATGCATGCATTTCGGAGGGCTTTTCAGACCTTGCTAAATATGGCGAATGCGAAATAGATAATATTCCCGATAATATGATGGGGCTTGACATTGGGAAAAGAAGCCGCAAACGTTTTGCAGAAATCATTAATAAATCCAGTACAATATTATGGAATGGACCAATGGGTGTCTTTGAAATGGAAAGATTTAAACAAGGGACCAAGGCTATGGCAATTTCTGTTGCAGGAGCTACTATCAGCGGTTCTTATTCTCTAGTAGGGGGAGGTGATTCTGTTGCTGCTATAAATGAATATAACTTAGCAGACCAGATTTCTTATGTTTCTACAGGTGGCGGTGCCATGCTTGAATATGTTGAAGGGAAAGAACTTCCCGGTGTTAAAGCATTGTTAACCTAAAAATTTTTAAAAATGACTGAATTGCAAAAAAAATTTATGCAAGCCGCCATTAATCTGGCTTATGAAAATGTAAAAAGTGGAAATGGAGGCCCCTTTGGAGCTGTAATCGTAAAAAACAATAAAATTATTGCAAGTGGTGCCAATATGGTGACATCATCTAATGATCCAACAGCTCATGCCGAAGTGGTTGCTATTCGTAACGCATGCAAGGTTTTAGGCAGCTTTCAGTTGGATGGTTGCGAAATCTACTCTTCTTGTGAGCCTTGCCCTATGTGCCTTGGAGCAATTTATTGGGCCAGACCTCAAAAAATCTTTTTTGCTTGTGACAAGAATGATGCAGCCAAAGCCAATTTTGATGATTCATTTATTTATCAGGAAATCAATGTTTCTTTATCAGAACGAAAAATTCCTACTTTTCAAATGCTTAGGTCGGAAGGTTTAAAAGTTTTTAGTGCTTGGACCAAAAAAGATGACAAGGTAGAATATTAATGTTCCAATCCAAAATCTCTGGATAAGGAAATTGAAAATCCATACTTATTACTTAACTGAATACCATTGTAATATTGATATAACGGAATATCAACAATGGCCGATAAATTCCATAACTCACTGAAATTATAATTAAGCTGAGGTGATACAAAAACCAAATTGCTGCCGGATGCTTTAACTTTTTGACTGAAGCGGTCATTCGGTTTTTTGAATTCATGACGGATTTGTAAAATTGCTGTAAAGTCTTCTGTAAGACTTGTCCATGGAAACCATAAATGTCTTGAAACAAAAAAAGAAGATGCTATAGCATCTCCAAAAACATAAGCTTGTTTATTTTCATTAAAATGTTTTTCATATCTGTTGATGAGAAATAGACGAAGACTTTTTTCGGGATATTGTTTAACAAGAAAGGATTGCAATACCATCCCAAAATTACCTGAAGAAGCTTGTAAATCAACTGGAAGTGTTACACCATTAACAATTTGAGGTTCTGTCTTTAAAGGCAATTTTGCACCTGCAGCAATTGAAAATTCAAATTCCTTTGGTAGGCTTTTATATATATTATACTTTAATGAAATTACTGCATTGGAAAACCCATAGCCCCTAAGAGACAAATTAAGAAAATCATAGTGCTGGGTTTTATTAATAAAATAACCCACCTCAGCTTCAGTAGTAATTTTCTTTCCCAGACCGTATCCTAAAACAAAACCTGAATAATTATACTCAGCTAAAGATATATACTTAAAATCAGATTTTTTATCACCCTCATAATAACCCGAAAACTGACTGTTCTTGAAAAAAAGAATAGCTCTGGCACTATGTTTTTTCAAGACACCCAGATTGGCACTTCCGGCTACAGGGTTTCCAGGGGAGGCAAAACACTGAGAATAAACACCACTATGATGAAATAGTAAAATACTGAGAAAACAATATGAAAATATTGTCTTTTTCATGAACATAAGTTATAAAACTACGATGTTTATTGTTTTCGTCTGGGTGTTATTAATATTGTCCTTAACAGTGCAACTCACTTCGTTTATGCCTGGTACACAAGGTGGTGAGGCATATGTAACCGTATTACCACTTCCAAGAATATCTCCAGCACTTGCTGACCACATATAAATCAAATCTTTACCTGTAGCAGTTGCAGTTATAGAAGTAGATGTCCCGGCATAAATGGTGTCATTTTCGGCCTTTAAATCACTGAAAACCAAAGGAATAGTATCTCCCTGTGTGTCATTATCCTTTTTACAGGCTTCAAGAAAAATAATTACACCACTTATTAACAGGAGACTACCAAATAACACTTTCTTTTTCATTATTAAAATATTTTAATTTTTTAAACATCTGACTGAGAATCCGAATATTTTTGAAAAGGAATCCCATCTGCCTACTAAATGGTCAGTTGCACTCAGACATCTACGCCAAGCGTTTGACCCACTTTGTGTTGACGTCCAGAAATAACCCATCTGATTCACATACATAAAAGCTGCATTACTCCATCTGCCTCCCCCTAGAAGTGCATTAAATCCGGAACTTCCTCCGGCTTTCAAAGCTGTTCCCACATTGGCGCCTCTCCATGTATTGCCCATGTCTGCTTCAGTCTGAGTCATACCCAATGCCATTTCAAGAACTTTCCACTCATTATCACTTGGCAAATGCCATCCTTCGGGACATATTCCTTGAATACTCTCAGTTGAACTATATTGCATCATTTCATCCCACTGGTACATTCCACCGTACAAATTACATGAACCAATAGTGTCTCCGTAGCAATACTTTTCAATAATTAGGTTATTGGACTGAGCCAATGTGCCGGAAATCTGCTGTCCTATGTTCAGGTTTTTGGCCATCCAGCACTGAGAACCAATGAGCACAGTAGGGTATAACTGCCCGTCTCTAATATCTGTAAGCAGGTTACCACAGGTAAACAGGGCGAAATTAATGCTTACGGCATCAGAAGTACTACCACAACCATTTTCTATGGTCCATTGCAACACATAAGAATTGCCGGAAATTCCGGAAAATGAAGATTGCGGATCATGAATATCATTTATAATGCCACCAATGCCACTAATTATTGACCATGTGCCTACTCCATATATAGCAGTATTTCCATTTAAAGTAGTTGCACTCCCCTGAATATTTGTCTGATCTATTCCTGCATAAGCTGCGGTCGGTTCTGGTGTAATGAATATATATTGAGCATTACTCGAGTATGGAGATAAACAATTGCTATCAGTAATTAGAATGCGATAATAAGCAGAAGATACAGGATAAATCATGCAAGTCAATGCATTTGCACCCTGAATGTTTGTCCAAATTACATGATCGGAAGAGTTTTGCCATTGAACATCTCCTGATATATAAGCTTGCGCATTAAGTAAAATTGAATCGCCTGCGCAGTAGGTTTGTGCATTCAAAAATGGATTTAATGAAAACAAAAGGAAGGTTACCAAAATGATATATTTAATGTTCTTATTCATGTTTTTGAAATTAATAAACTATGAACTGATCTCTATAATTCCTTTCACATCCCATCAATAGTAGGAAATAAACACCTTTAGGAAAGTCAGACACATTTACTTTAAAGGGTCTCTCAAGAAAGAAATCCACTTTGGTATTATAAACACATTTTCCAAATATGTCACGAATTTCAATATATTCAAACAAATTTTCATTTTCAATTTCTATAAAAAGCACATTTTGAGCCGGATTGGGAAAGATTCTTACTTGTGATTCATTGACATTAGCACTATTTATTCCAACAGTTGGACAAACGGGAATAGTAAAATTTATAATGTGTTGTGCTTCGGAACTTAACCCCAAAAGACAAATAATGAGAACAAAAAAAAATCTTTTCATAATAAATTTTCAGAATATGAATTACACAAATTTAAAATATTTTATTGAAAATAAAAAAATATTAAAATAATATACTATTTTTGCAATATATAAGTTTATAGTATATACAATATTAAAATATAATTTGATTATGATTTCAAAAGAATTATTAAAAGGCTCTTTAAAGTCAATAGTATTAAAACTCCTGTCTGAAAATAATCGGATGTACGGATACGAAATAACTCAAAAAGTAGAATTGCTTAGTCAGGGAAAAATCAAGCTTACATTTGGCGCTTTGTACCCAATTCTTCATAAGCTTGAAACTGAAGGGGCAGTTATAACTGAATCAGAAATTACTAACGGAAGAACACGGATTTATTACAGACTGACTCCTGTTGGAAAAAGTTTTGCAGATGAGAAAGTTAAAGAACTTCAAGAATTTATTGAGATGCTTGGTATTTTAATTAAACCTAATTATAGCCTCGATATATGCAAGCTTTAACACAGAAACAACTTAAAGAGATTTATGAAGTGGTAACCAATGAAGGCATTTCCTTCTCACACCTTAGGGAAGAATTGGCTGACCATATCTGTTGTATAATTGAATCAGAAATGCAACAGGGATTAACTTTTGAAGAAGCTTTTGAGAAAACATTAAAACAAATTGGCAGCAAAGCTATAAAAAGAGTACAGGAAGACACTTTATTATTAATCGATAAAAATTACAGAATTATGAAAAAATCAATGAAAACAATCGGTTTGGTCTCTTTAGTTCTTATAACCATAGGAGCTCTGTTTAAAATTCAGCACTGGCCGGGAGCAGGAATCCTGTTAACAATAGGCTTTTTCTTTATCGGAGCAGTTTTTATGCCTTCCGCTTTATGGGTTATGAAAAAGGAATCAAAATTAAAAGGTAATATTCTAATTTATATTGTATCAATTTTAGGGAGTTTCCCTTTTGTTTTTGGGTTTTTATTCAAAATACAACATTGGCCGGGGGCAAATATTTTAATCATTATGGGGTTTTCAATAATTGGGTTATTGCTTATACCGGCTATCCTCATTTCAAAATTGCGCAATAATGAAGAAAAGAATCTTCATCCCACATATATCATTGGTGCTGTTTCTCTTATTTTTTATCTTTTTGGTGAACTTTTTAAAATAATGCATTGGCCGGGAGCCGCAATAATGCTAATTCTTGGAGCTATTGGTCTAACAACGGTCTTTTTCCCCATGTACGTTATTAAAGTTTATAAAAAGGCAGACAGCATTAAATCAAGTTTTCTCTTTTTATGTATTGGCATTGTGTTTTTTAATATGTTTAATCTGTTACTTGCCTTGAATGTTTCAAAAAACGTCCTTAGTTATTTCATTAAACCCGGTAATGAGAGGATTAAAATGACTCAGTTTCTTGAAAAAAGAAATAATTTGTTGGTTGAAAATTTACTTAATGATACTTTGAATACAGACAGCATCTCAATTGCAAAGATTAATAAAGTTAAAGACATTGCTGATAGCCTTTGTATCTTAATTGAAAATGTAAAAATTGATGTTATATCACAAGTTGATGACATAAATTTTAATGAAGCTGCAACAAAAGCTAAAAATCCGGCTTTGATACTTAATAAAAATAATTTTTCCACTCCAACCTTCATACTGTGTGGTTTTGAAGAGGACAGTTTAAGCGGAAAAGCAACACTAATTAAAAATGAAATTGAAGCTTTTAGAGGGAAACTGCTGGATTTGTGTGAAGATGATGAAAATGCAAAAAAAATAATATTAAATGCTCTTCATACAGATTCTGTTCTTTTAGTTGATGAAAAAGCCATAAGTTGGGAAATGGGGAATTTTTATCATTTAGTAACAATTGCCGCTATAAACAAACTTAGCTATCTTCAAAGAAATGTGCGTATTGCAGAATGTGAAGCTTTAGAACATTTTAAAAAGAAGCAGCCCTGTGTATAAATAATCTCTCACGTTCATAAAAAAAATAATTTTTCATTTACACTTAAAAAAAATAATCATGAAAAAGCTAATATATATTTTCGGAGTTATCATTGTAAATATTTTTGTATTTGGTGCTTTGTTTAAAGTTCAGCATTGGCCAGGAGGCGGAATACTAATAACTTCTGGCCTTGGATTGTTTAGTTTTATTTTTCTTCCTGTCGCTTTCTACCATAGTTATAAAGGAAATGGGGAAAAATATAAATCCTTATATATTGCAGGATTCATTTGTGCTTTCATCACTTTTATTGGAGCAATTTTTAAAATTCAGCACTGGCCTGGTGCCGGTTGGTTTCTGTTAATTGGCATTCCTTTACCATTTATTTATTTTCTGCCTGTTTGTGTGTATCACCACAATAAGTCAAAGGAGAAGTCTATGCTTAACTTTCTGGGTGTGATGTTTATGATGGTTTATGTAGCATTGTTTTCTTCCATTCTGGCTTTGAATACAAGCAGAGATGTGTTTGAAGGGATTATTAGCAATGCCAATGATGATATAAAAACAAGTGAGCTATTGGAAGAAAGAAACAAAATGTTGTATAAAAACATAGAAAAATCTTGTCTTCCGGAAAATACTGAAAAAATCTTAAAACTCAAATCTGAGACAGAGAATGTAATCGGTTTAATCAATTCAATTAAAACTGAATTAATTCAAACAGTTGAAGGAGCAGATTCTCCGGTTATTGATTCCACTGGTTTATTTAATATAAAAGCATTAAAAGCGAAAGATGAAACAAACAAAACCACAAGAATAATGAGAGGTAGTGATGGCTTCTCAGGACAGGCTGTTGTTCTTAAAGAAAGAATTAGTGAATATCTTGATTTTATAAAATCATTGTTTCAAAATAAGAATACAAGCGACCTTGACTTATTGATAAGCACATTAGATAGTGAAATTTTATATAATGAAGAATTAATTATTCAAACATGGGAAGATGAGTACTTTCCACTTGGCTCCTATTTAATTGTCACATTAGGAAATTTAAGCAGCATTGAAGCATCAATAAGAATTGCTGAAGCTGAAATACTTTACAATTTTGATGAGTAGCACAATTTTTTTGTTATTTTTATTCTGAAAATGTATTAGAATAATTTTTTTTGATAAATTTGTTTTTTATTACAACAAAAAATATTATTAATGATGACAGTAAAAAGAACATCTTATCTGAAAATATTGCTTTATGTTTTCATTTTAGCTATTGTTACGGGTGCCTGCAAAAAAGATGGCGATGGCGTTCTAAAGCCCGATGACGAAGAAGAACCTGATCTTGAAATTCTTTCAGGGACTTTATCTTCTCCTTTAACTCTGGTCAATCGTTATTCAAACCCTTTGGTAGCCGATTATAAAGTACCTACAACTTATACTGTTGCCTCTAAGCTTACCATCATGCCCGGTGTCCGTATAGAAATGGGACCTGAAGCAAAAATTACAGTAACATCTCAAGGTTCTATCCGAAGTATGGGCACACCAGACAGTAATGTTGTTTTTTGCGGAAGACAACAAAATCCCGGATATTGGGATTATATCATGATTAATTCTTATGATTCAATTAACCAATTCAAATTTACAATTATTGAACATGGGGGCGGAAACATTTATCAACCTGCTGAATTGGTTTTAAATGGCTCATCTATGATGAAGTTTCATAATAATACAATACTACACTCTGAAAGATACGGCTTATATCTTAAAGATCATTCTTCAAAACTTCTGGAGTTTAAAAATAACAATATTGAAAACTGTGGATTAGCACCACTTTATATTTTTAGTTCACATATCAGCTCAATTGACAGCACCACCATTTTAAGCAACAACAATATGTTTAATTACATAGAAGTTGTGGGTTCTAATATCTACGAGGTAGAATCATGGCTGAGAACAGATGTCCCTTTTTATTTGACGGGAGCTACCTCAATTAATACAGATGTTATTATTAAACCAGGAGCAAGATTTGTTTTTGGTCCTTCCGGAAGAATACTTGTAAAAGAAACAGGCTCATTGTATGCTGTTGGATTAGAAACAGACAGTATTTTCTTTACAGGCGCTCAAAATATTAACGGGTACTGGGATTGCATACTGTTTTTATCAAATAATCCTTACAATGAATTTAAATATGTTTCACTCAATTACGGGGGTGGTTATTATTATTGGAATGGTTGTATATACCTGCAGGATGCTTTTTTCAAGATAAGTTACTGCACTGTAGCAAACAGCTATAATTGGGGAATTTATCGTAATGGTGTTTACAATTTTGAAAATGCAGGATTTAACAATTTCTATAATAACACAACTGGTAATATCGGACCTTAATTCTTTGAAAAAACACAAATATGTTTAAAATTGTATCCCGTTCACTTTTATTTTTTCTATTTGCAATAGCTGTTTCTTTAAGCAGTTGTAAAGAAGATGAAGTAATAATACCCGATCCTGAACCTGATGATGGTTCTACAAAAGGAACAATCTATGAACCCACTACTTTCAGCAATATTAGTGCAGATCCCAATGTGGCTGACTATTATATAACAGGAATTCTAAGTGTAGAATCTGAGCTTACAATTGATTCAGGTGTTGTTATTGAAATGGGTCCATCAGCAGGTATTGTAGTAAAAACTCAGGGTACTATCATGGCTTTAGGCGCACCCGGATACCCCATAACCATAACAGGCAAATCAAAATCACGCGGATTCTGGAACTATATTATGGTTAATTCAACCGACCCCAGAAATGAACTTCGGTATGTTAATATTGAATATGGTGGCGGAGATGCCTCAAATAATGGTACTGTTTTCTTAAATTCAGGTGGTGTTTTATCAATGAAAAATTGCAGTATTACCAATAGTAAAAAATATGCATTGGTTGCTATGGGTGAAAACAGCACATTGAATGACTTCTCTGATAATGTAATAGAAAATAATGAAAGCCCTGTCAAAATAAGACCCAATCAAATACCTTCTATCGGAAACAACACCATTTTCAATAATAACGACAGTTCTTATATCACCATCATCGGTTCAAATATTATAACCCCTTTAACATGGGATAAAAAGTCAATACCATACCTTTTTAGAGGAAACACTTCTATCGAATCAGATGTTATTATTAATGCCGGTATTGATATTACATTTGATTATGGATCTTCTATTATCATCAAACAAACAGGATCATTAAAGGCTATAGGAACATCTTCTGAAAAAATTAACCTCAAATCATGTCAGGATATTCCAGGATATTGGAATGGCATTGTATATCAATCAAGAAGCAATAACAATGAATTGTCTAATGTAAATATCCAATATGCAGGAGGTAGTCCTATTTATATGGGAGCCATTTATGTAGGAGGCCCGATAAGTTACCCTGATGTTTTTTTAAAAATGAGTCAGTGCAACATAACTAGCAGTGCCAGTTGGGGTGTATATGTACAGCAAAATACGGAATTTATTAATGGAGGTGGTAACAATTTCTCAAATAATATATTTGGGAATGTAGGACCTTAGAATAATAAATCCATTCACAGATATACTACCTCACTACAGTTTTATTATTTTAAATTCCGTCCTTCTATTCATTTGATGCTCTTCTTCGCTACATGGTACAGCCCTTGTTCCCTCACACTCACACCTATTAACCAAATTGCTTTCGCCATATCCTCTACCATATATTCTTGCAGGATTTGTAATACGCTCCTTTATATAAGCCGCTGATGATTTTGCTCTTCGGTCTGAAAGTCTTATATTATATGAAATACTTGCGCGACAGTCGGTATGAGAACCGAGTTCAATAAACATACTTGGGTATTGGTTCATAATCTCAACAATTTTGTCAAGCTCTATGGCTGCATCAGGTCTGATGTTATGTTTGTCCAAATCAAAATAGATCATATTGATTTTGAAAATCTTTGCCAAATCATCCCCTATACGCAAATCATCATATGACAGCATTTCTTCTTTTATCTCATAAATGCCTTCTCTGTCAACAAGTTCACTATAATTGGTAAAGACTGTAAAATATCTTTCTTTCTCAAATTTGAGTCTGTAATTCAGGGTGTCGTTTAAAGAGATTTCTTCTAAAACCCTGCTAAAATCACCATTTACCGATGAGTAAATAACTTCATCTACACCTGAACTAATATTAACAAGAGATATTTTTACATTCTCCAAGGGCAGACCCGAATTTTTTCCAGTTACTAAAATATGCAATGCAAATACCGGAATTCTATCCAAAATGATGTCAGCATAAATAATTTCTTCAGGCACATCCGTATCAGCTATATTATTACCTCCAATATAACCAACTTTATCTCCTGTCAGATGATATAAACCAAATGTCTCAACAGGAAACTCATAACGACCCAAAGAGTCACTGAGAGTGCTATCAACTACTACACCATCAAAAAGCAGTTTAACCATAGTTTCTGCTATTATATTATCCTGTTTATCCTTTGAAACACCTTTTATTATTTTTCGCAATTTCAGTGGCTTTAAAGCATTAACAAAATAAATATCATCACTGCCCTTACCTTCAATTCTGTTCGAAGAAAAATAACCTTTCTGCAATTCGTTATTAAGAGCCATGGCAAAATCATCTTTTGATGAATTAACGGGTGTTCCTAAGTTTTTGATTTGTCCTGAAACATCTGTTTGGGATGAAGTTACAAAAATGTCAAGCCCACCTAAACCAGGGTGTCCATCAGATGAAAAAAATAACACTCCTGTAGAATGGTAATAAGGAAATAACTCATTTCCTTCAGTATTGACTGACTCGAGATTTTCTAGAGTTCCCCATGTGCCATCAATTCTTCTTTCAATTTTGTAAATGTCTGTGCCTCCTTTACCACCTGGCATATCTGATGCAAAATACATAAATCTACCATCAGGTGTAAGGGAAGCTTGTCCTACAGAATATTCCGGATTGTTATAGGGAAAAGATACAGGTGGTGTCCATCTGCCTTCAACCAGTTCACTAGTAAATATCTGCAAATGTCTTGTGCCATCAGCGCTTTTACCCCCATAGTTATTTCGGGTTAAAACCATTAATGTGCCATCGCTATTAAAACAGGCAGGTCCATCATGAAATTTTTTAATAAATTTCCTGTCAAAAGTTTTCACTCTTTTTAGCTCGTCATCATAATCAATTCTAGCCCTTAAAATATTTAAATAAGGCAATCTGTTACCGTTCCATATTCTGCTTATTAATCCCTGCCTATTTCTCGAAGATGCAAATACTACATTGTCATGATATATGACCGGTGCAAAATCCTGCTGGCTATTATTCATTCTAAGGTTTCGCACTTCAAATATTGGTTCATTCTGCTTTAATTTTTCAAAATACGTTGTATCATTCAAATAAGCTATAACTCTGGTGTCACTGGGATTCAATTCTGAAAGCGTATCAAGAAGCTTCATAGCTTCACTATATTCCTCCAATATTAAAAGCACCTGAAAAAAATGCCAAACGTCATCAAATGTTCTCTCTGGCTTATTTAATATTTTTAAATAATAAACTTTTGCATTTTGAAAATTTTCAATTTTTGTGTAACAATCAGCCAAAATTCGCTCTATTTCAATATTTTTATTATCAACAGATTCAAATAACCTGATCGCTCTATCATAATTATATACAAAGTATTCTTTATTACCTTTTTCAATTAATCTCTTCTGAGAATAAACATTTAACCCAAAAAGCATTATAAAGACAAGAATGAAGATTTTATATGTTTTCATTATATGTAGTTTAAGATAATTTATTTACAATTTATAATTAGAAGTATCTTGGTGATTTAATTCTATGAATATTCGAAAAAACAAAATCATATCTTAACATTATTTCATGACTTCCCTGATTATACTTCAAAGTACTGTTTGTTGTTGAAAAGTCAAAAGAATAACCAACAGCCAATTGTTCTGAAATGTTTAATCCGCATAAAAATCCGAAAGCATCCCCTGTACGATACATCAAACCGGCATTAAATCTTTTGTCAAACTCAAACAAACCTGTAACGTCAATTTCAATTGGTGCACCTGTTGTCATTTTAACCAAAGTTGAGGGTTTAAACTCAATAATTGGTGATAGCTTTATTGCAGAACCCATTATTAAATAATAGTGACCTTTTTCTTTAGCAGCTGAAAAACCAGATAATGATGTCCCTTCAAAATAGTTATTTTCTAAAAGTTTAGGTGTTGAGATACCCGCATAAAACCTTTCTCTGTAATAGTAAAGACCTGCACCAAAGTTAGGCATAATTCTGTTCTCAATTTTCTGGGAAAAAGAGACATCATTTTGTTCATCTAATTGTAAAGATGGCAAATCAGCACTAAAGAAATTAAACCCACCTTTAAGCCCAAAAGCCAGTTTGCTTTTTTGTGTCAACTGAATGCGTACAGCGAGATCTAAATAAACAGAAGTGCTTTTTACAGGCCCTATTTTGTCCTGTATCACAGATGCACCCAGTCCAAGATTCCTTGAACCAATTGGTGAATGCATGGTCAATGTTTGAGTAATAGGTGCACCATCAAAACCAACCCACTGGTTTCTGTTAAGACCAGTAATAGTGAGGGCATCCCTGCTGCCGACATAAGCCGGATTAACAGATAATGTATTATACATATAGTGCGTAAACATGGCATCCTGCTGAGCGTATGCACTTATGCTAAAAATAATTCCTAAAAGAACAATTAACTTTTTCATATGTTTGTTTTTTATGGTGTTCATTTAATTTATTTATAAACAGGCTGCCTGTGTGAGAGTATCACACAAGCAAGCATGTTTTCTTATTATCTGTTAAGATAGATATAACCTTTTATAACCTCTTGTCCCTCTATTCCTGTATCAAAAATATAGAAATATGTCCCGACCGGCAGTTCATTTCCACCGACAGTAATACCAAACATATTTGTACCATCCCAATCGTTATTATAAGGTGCCGCTTCATAAACCTTATTACCCCAGCGGTTTAATATCATAAACGAATGATTTGGAAAACCTTCCAGACCTGTAATTACAAAGTAATCGTTTACACCGTCTCCATTTGGCGAGAATCCCTGCGGGATAAATGGTAAAATAAGCGACTGTACAATAGTATATTCATGGGCTGTATTATTATTCAAATTAATATCATCCGTCAAACTATTAACAGTTACCATATTCTCTATAATTGATCCACCGGTAACTTTTCTTTCTACTTTGGTTTGTAATGTAAAAGAAACTGATTCATTAACACTTAAAGTGGGTACCATCCATATAACTGTATTATTAATGGAGTCATAAATACCATTATCACTTGCTGAGATGAATATCAGTCCGAGAGGTAAAGTATCGGTGATAGTCAAGCCATAAGATGTTACAGGTCCGTTATTAATCACTGTAATGGTATAGGAAAGATTATCTCCTGCCATCACTGATGTAACATTGCCCATTTTGGTAATAGCAAGGTCTGCATGAGAAATAGTTATCAATGCATCCCCGTCGTTATTAGTATTATTTGTTGTATCAGGGTCGTAAGTATCTGTTGTAGCAGAAGCTAAGTTAATGATCTGTGTGCCTCCTGTCATATTACTATCAACAGTAGCCCTAAGGATTAGAGTCTCCGTTTGACCAGGTGTCATCATTCCAACTTGCCAAATTGGATAATTCCATGTACCCATTGTAACAATTCCACTAACATAGGTTAATCCTGTGGGCAGCACATCTGTAACAATAACATTCAGTGCATCTGAGAATCCATCATTAGTTACATTTATAGTATAGATTACTGTATCTCCTTGGTAATACATAGTCTTTTGACTTGATTTAGCAAGACGAATATCTGCAGATGTAATAATATTAATATCATAAGAGTCAATGTTATTCAATGTATCAGGATCATGTGTGGTGCTGTTTACACTTACAGTATTTGTGATAGTATCCCCTTCAGCAACATTGGAATTTACAGTTGCAGTTACCAAAAGGGTTTCCTGAGCGCCTACCAGCAATGTGCCAAGCGACCAAACAGGATAAGTCCATGTGCCTGTAGAAGGAACAGCGCTCACCAGAGTCATGTTTACAGGCAGCATTTCGTTTACAGTAACGTTTTGTGCACTGCTGATTCCATAGTTGGTAACAGTAATGGTATAGATTACATTTTCTCCGGCAACCACAGTGTCGTTGTTTGCTGTTTTTGTAATGGCCAAATCAGCAAATGCATTCACATAAGTAAGCTCTGTATCTGAGTTGTTTGACCCATCAGGATCAGGCGTTGTGCTGCTTACTGTTGCTGTGTTTGAAATTGTAATGCCGTTAGGAGTACCAGCCTGAACATAGGTAATAACAGTCAATACTGCTGTATCTCCACTGTTCAGTGTGCCGATTGTCCACAACGGAGCATTCCATGTTCCGGTAGTAGTAGTCGCACTGACAAATACAAGATCAACAGGTAAAATATCTGTTACAGTTACATTTGCCGCATTGCTGTATCCGTTGTTAACTACAGTTATGGTATAAGTAAGTGTATCGCCGGCCAGAACAGGATTTGCGGAAGAAACCTTTGTTATAGCCAGATCGGCCAGTGCAGTAACAACTATGCTTGCTGTGTCGGCATTGTTAGCTGATACCGGATCTGTAGTAGAAGACGTGACGCTTGTTATGTTGTCAATCAAGGTTCCGTTACTTAAAGAAGGATCAACCTGTGCAATTACTGTCAGGGTGTATACACTTCCTGTATTAACATTGCCTACATTCCAGACCGGAGCAATCCATGTGCCGATATCAGGAGTTGCATTGACAAGTGTGAGGCCTGTGGGTAAGACATCTGTCACCACGACATTAGCCGCCATAGAAGGTCCGTTATTGGTTAGGGTAATGGTATAGGTAACCATATTACCAGCCTGGATTGTGGCACTGTTTGCAACTTTGGTCACACTCAGGTCGGCAAGGGTATTAACTGTAACTAAAGCGGTATCTGAATTATTAACCATATTGGGGTCAAATGTTGAACTACCTGCTGAAGCCATATTGTTTATTACCATTCCCTGAGCAACGGTACTGTTCACATTAACAAGTAGTTGTAATGTGGCAGTTTGTCCGTTGGACAAGGTTCCGATTGTCCATAATGGGGCAGTCCAAGAGCCCATGCCCGGTGTTACTCCGGCGATAGTTAAACCGGCAGGCAACACATCGGTAACCACAACATCCTGAGCTGTTGACGGACCGTTGTTGGTTACTGTAATGGTGTAACTGATTTGGGAACCTGCCACAGGATTGGCATTGCTGACTGTTTTAACCACAGCAAGGTCGGCAGAGGGGATGTTGTTAACAACCATTTCATCCCAGGTGTTCGGACATGGTGTGTTGTTTACAATCCAACGGAAAATATAAGTGCCTGCGGTCAGACCTGTAATATTTGTATTTGGATTTGTCGGATCGACAATAAACGGAACACTTGGCCCACTGATGAGTATCCACTGTCCAGAACCCGGCGCCGGGTTGTTTGCATTCATGGTTACGGAGGTCTGCGCATAAACTGTTTGGTCGGGTCCTGCATTTGCTGTTACGCTGTTGATAAATGTCAAAACAACATTATCCACTGCATTGGCACAAGAGGCATGTGTTGATGCTGTAAGTGTAAGCATAACACTGCCGGCAAGCAAATCAGACGCACTTGGTGTATAAACCGCATTGAGTATATTTGCATTACTAAAAGTGCCCGTGCCACTGCTTGACCATGCCAGGTTGGTATAGTTGCTGCCACTTGCAGAAGGTGTAAATGTATTACCTGCACAGACAGAGGCATCGGCACCTGCATTGATAAACGGTTGCGGGATAATAGTCAGAACAATCGTGTCGGTCGCTGCTGCACACGGACTTGTTGATTGTGCCGACATGACAAGTGTAACACTGCCAGCTGCAATATCTGCAGTACTTGGAGTGTACACAGGATTCACAATAAACATATTGCTGAAAGTTCCTGTTCCTGATGTCGACCAAACAATGCTTGTGGCATTGGTAACGCTTGCTCCATTTAGTGTGTAAGTAGCATTTGAACAGATGGTGTCATTTAAGCCAGCAAAAACAACAGGTGTGGGGCCTACGCCAATCGTAACTGTTGCTGTTGCCTGACAACCATTTGCATCTGTAACAGTAACGGTATAAGTGCTTGCACTCAGTCCTGTTGCAATTGCTGTAGTCTGACTGCCTGCATTTACCGACCAGAGGTATGTAAACGGCGTGGTACCACCACTTGCATTGACCGTAGCAGAACCATCGGCAGTTCCTGCACAGGTTTCATCGGCATTGATTATAATCTCAGCAAAGATGATTGTTGGTACTGTTACATTAAAGCTTACCATATAAGTGCAACCAATAGAATCTGTTACGGTGATGTTGTAAACACCCGGTAAAAGATTGGTGAATACATTGCTGCTCTGAGCCGTACCGTTATTGATTTGGTAACTGTATGGTGCCATGCCACCGTTAACACTAACTGTTGCTGTTCCTGAAGAGTCATTGCATAACGGTTGTGCAACATTCACCACTGCTGCCAGTGTGCTGTTTACATTGATTATGTTAAATGTGACAGTAGCAAAACATAAGCCGTTAGAAACTGCTGTATGATAACCAGCTGCAAGACCTGTAAATATACTGCCGGAAGGAAGTGTGATGCCATTTACTGTTATGGTACTGCCATCACTTGATGTCAGGACAACAGAACCTGCAGAGGCATTACATTGTGTGTTGACTAAGTTACTTACTGTAATGGTTACGGCAGCAGGTTCAGTCAAAGTGTAAGGCCAGCCTGTAATCTGACAACCATTGGCATCGGTAACGGTTACGAAGTAGTTGCCTGCAGTTAAACTGCCAGCATCTTCAATACCCTGACCGTTGCTCCATGCAAAGAAGTAAGGTGCAGTACCGCCTGATACAGTGATGTCAATCGAACCATTATTGTAGCCATTGCAGGTGGGGTTGGTAATTACTGTAGCAACAGTAGTAATGTCAAGTGCAGCAGCAGGTTCCGTGATGGTAACAAAAGCAGAGGCAGTGCAGCCGTTGGCATCAGTAATAATGACAATGTAAGTACCTGCAGCTAAGCCTGTAGCTGTAGCCGTGGTCTGAGCAGTGCCATCATCCCAGAGGTAAGAGTAAGGAGCTGTTCCACCACTCACAATAACAGAAGCAAAACCAGTAGAAGCCCCGTTGCAGGAAATATTACTAAATGAATGAATACCAGCAATAAGTGCAGTAGGTTGCGTAATAGTAAATGCGACAGCAAAGGTACAGCCGTTAGCATCAGTAACGAGGACATTGTAATTGCCCGCACTGAGACCAGCGAATACACCAGTGGTATTGCTTGTACCGCCATTGAGGACGAACGTATAAGGTGCAGTACCACCGTTAGCTGTAACGTTAGCAGTAACAGTGCCGCCATTGCAGAGTGGATTGGCCACAGAAACTGTAGCAGCGAGTGTACTGTTGCTGTTAGTAATATTGAATGAAGCCGAAGCGGGGCAGGTGCCGTTTGAAGTAGCTGTATAATAACCTGCTACGAGACCAGACCATGTAGAACCTGAAGCTTTTGTTACACCATTAAGTGTAATCGTGCTGCAATCAGAAGAAGTAAGCACCACAGAACCCAGCGCACTGCTGCACTGCGTATTAACGATACCGCTTACAGTAATGGTAACGGCAGCAGGTTCAGTCAATGTGTAAGGTCCGCCTGTAATCTGACAACCTAAAGCATCAGTGACAGTCACGAAGTAATTACCGCCCATTAAGCCTGAAGCATCAGCACTGTTGGTACCGTTTGACCAGGCATAGAAGTAAGGTGCAGTACCACCTGTAACAGTAATGTCAATACTTCCATTAGCAGCACCACTACATGTTGGATTAACCGGTACAGCAGCGACAGTTGTGATGTCGATTGCAGCAGCAGGCTCTGTGATGGTTACGGAAGCAGAGGCAGTACAACCATTGGCGTCAGTAATAAGAACATTGTAAGTACCTGCAGCTAAGCCTGTAGCCGTAGCGGTAGTCTGAGCAGCGATGTCATTCCACAAGTAGACGTAAGGAGTTGCCCCACCTGTAGCAGAGACAGTAGCTGAACCAGTAGAAGTACCATTGCAAGAGATATTTGTTGAAGATACTATACCAGCAACAAGAGCAGTAGGCTGAGTAATAGTGAAGCTTAAGAAATAAGTACAGCCAT
>JAQVVM010000100.1 GCA_028698995.1 Bacteroidales bacterium | reverse complement strand
AATAGCCAGGTCTTTCCTAGTTATTGGCAGCTAACATGTCAAAAAGGATATAAGTGTTCTTTGTGATTAGGTTGGCATCAATAGTCCATTAAATAGCAGGTAATATCTGATTTGCCAGTTCTATTGGGACAGTGCCATTATTCACAACTGTAGCAGAATCAACAGATAATTTGAATTTTTTTGTTGGAAAATAACCAACACTGCCACCTTGAGTAGGGTATTTATTTCTGTCATCAGCAGCAAAAGCAATAAGCTCTTTTACCTCTATAGGTTGAGTAAGACGTGGATCCGGTATGAAGTAAATTACATCTCTTGTGCCCTGAATATATCTGTCAGGTGTTAAAGAAAGAGGAATCGGGTCAGCTTCATAGGTTTTGTTTCGCATCATATTGTCAATATACCAATCTGTATTTAGCAAGCTCAGGTTGCAGACTTTAACATCAGTTCTGATACCTTCAACTTCTTGCAAATACCATAAAGGGAATGTGTCATTATCACCATTAGTAAATAGAATGGAATTTGGGGCACAAGATTCCAAATAGTTAAGGGCAACATCTCTTGCCGTATAGCGATTTGAACGGTTATGGTCATCCCAGTTTTCCTTAGCCATGATTCCCGGCACGAGGAGAAGCGTTATCAAGGTTGTAACGAGAACAGCTAATTTTTCGTCAATCAAAGTGCGAATTTTTTCAATGATGGCAAGAACTCCTATGGCAATCCAAAATGCAAAAGCATAAAAGGATGCTGCATAGGCATAATCTCTTTCCCTCGGCTGATACGGTGTTTGATTCAGATAAATGATAATAGCTATTCCTGTCATGAAAAATAGAAGACCAACAATCAGCGTATCTTTATAGTTTTTCTTCATGTGGAATAGAAAACCTAATAAACCGAGAATGAGTGGTAAAAAATAATATTTATTACGTCCTTTATTGTTTTCTAAATGAAGAGGCATATTGGTTTGAGGGCCTAACCTCATTTCATCAATAAAGGAGATGCCACTGATCCAGTTACCATCGAGAGGACTTCCATGTCCCTGAATGTCGTTCTGCCTACCCACAAAATTCCACATAAAATACCTCCAGTACATGTGCCCAATCTGATAGCTAAAAAAGAAACGTATGTTTTCACCAAAAGTAGGTCTGTAAATGGTTTCTTTAGTACCATTATATTGTGTAACTTGAATAGGAGTTCCTTTAATATTGCCCCAAATTTCGTAAGCTGAAATCTGGTCAGCTCTTGAACCATGCATCCTTGGAAAAACTGTCATGAAACGCGGATCGTATTCAGGTATGATGCCTTTACGTTCATCAACAATGATGTATTCGCCTGTTTGGGTATCTTTTTTATAAACAGGATTGCCATCTTTACGCCCCACAACAGGTGCATTGTAGTATTGGCCATAACTTATAGGCCAGTCTCCATATTGTTCTCTGCCTAAGTAAGCCATTAATCCCAGTGCATCAGTAGGGGAGTTTTCATTAATCGGTGTGTTGGCATTTGAACGGATAACAAGCATCAGGAACGAGGAGTAACCTATAACAATAAATGTGAAACACAGTATTATAGTGTTGGCTAAAACCTTGTTTGCTTTTCTGGTATAGAATAAACCTAAAACAATACCCCCTATAAGCAATATGAAATATACAAATGTACCTGTGTTAAAAGGTGCACCCAGACTATTTACAAAAAACTTTTCAAAGAGCCAGTCCACCTTAACAATCCATGGAATAATGCCATTCTGAACAATAACCAATAAAATAACTGAGAGGAGGGTTGTTTTTATGAAACCTATGGGAGTAACTTTATATTTTTTAAAATAATAAATGAATACCATAGCCGGTATGGTAAGCAGATTTAATAAGTGGACACCAATGGATAGCCCAACAATGTAACCTATCAAAACAATCCATCGTAAGTTATAAGGTTTGTCGGCTTCATTTTCCCATTTAAGCATAGCCCAAAAAACCAAAGCGGTCAGAAAAGAAGACATGGCATACACCTCACCTTCAACAGCTGAAAACCAGAAAGTATCCGAGAAAGTATAAGCTAAAGCTCCTACAGAAGCACTGCCAAAAACAGCAAACATTTGAGCCTTTGTCATTTCTAAGCCATTGCTCACTATTTTTTTTGCAAACATAGTAATGGACCAGAATAAAAATAAGATAGTAAAGCTGCTGCAAAGTGCAGACATAATGTTTATCATCATGGCAATTTTGGTCACATCACCAAATGCGAAAAGAGTAAAGAATCTGCCAATAAGTTGAAACATCGGTGCTCCGGGAGGGTGCCCAACCATAAGTTTGTAGGAGGTTGCTATATACTCTCCGCAATCCCAGAAACTTGTTGTAGGTTCAATAGTGAGCAGGTAGGTTGCTGATGCGATTATAAAAATAATCCAGCCAATAATGTTGTTATACTTTTGATAGTCCTTCATTGTGCTATTTTTTCTAAAATGAGTGGTTATTAAACAAACGGCTAAATTATAAAAAAACACAATACAAAATGAAAAACCTAAAGTAGGTAAAACCAAAAATTTCTGCAGCGTTTTTATTCAATAAATTAATTTTAATAATTAGATTGAAATTGAGGACTGAAGAGTATTGACAAAAGGAAACCGATATTTCCGGAAATTATAATTATTTGATTTGTTGATAATTTATTTCAGACTTGTTTTAAAAAATGATAAAAATTCAAATTTTTCGAGCTTAATAAATATTGTAATTGATTCATTAAAAATTATAATTTTGCAACAGAATTGAGTAAAGGGAATTGAGATGTTTACATTATACAAAAAGGAAATTAGTTTATTTTTAAGCTCTCTTATCGGGCACATTGTCATTATTGTATTTTTAATAATTAACAGTCTGTTTTTATGGGTTTTCCCAGCAGGAAGCAATGTGTTGGAGAATGGATATGCTTCAATTGAAGGATTGTTTATACAGGCACCCTTTGTTTTCCTATTCCTGATACCGGCTGTTACCATGCGCTCTTTTGCTGAGGAAAAAAGAAGTGGCACTCTTGAAATATTGCTTACAAAACCAATAAGTGATATGCAGATAATTTTTTCGAAATTTCTTGCAGGATTTTCTCTTGTAATTTTTGCTTTAATCCCAACATTAATTTACCTCTTATCAATTTATCTGCTGAGCTATCCTACCGGAAATGTTGATATGGGAGGCACTTGGGGCTCGTACATTGGATTGTTGTTTCTGGCGTCTGCATTTGTTGCTATTGGTATTTTTGTTTCTTCAATAACAGAAAATCAGATAGTTTCATTCATCCTCTCTGTTTTCTTTTGTGGCATGATTTACATTGGTTTTGAATTTATTTATTCTCTTGATCTATTTGGCAATATTGATTTGTTTATCAAATCATTAGGCATTCAGGCGCATTATGTGTCAATGAGTCGTGGTGTTATTGATTCAAGAGACGTGATATACTTCCTAAGTCTGATTGGCATTTTTGTGCTACTCACAAAGATTGCTCTTGAAAGCAGAATTTGGAAGTAAATACTAAAAAAACATACAATAATGAAGGAAAATAGAAGCGTTATTGAAAAGAAGCATCAGGTAAAGAAAATTAATATTTTTTTTCTTCTCATAAGTTTACTGATTATCATTTTTGTCAATATTATAAGTACATACAAATTTTTCCGTCTGGATCTAACAGCCGAAAAAAGGTATTCGCTTTCAAAAGCGACTAAAGAGATGTTGCGTAATCTTGATGATGTGGTTTTTTTTAGGGTTTACCTTGAAGGCAAGTTTCCTGCAGGTTTTAAAAAGCTAAGGAACGAAACCAGAGAAATATTGAATGAATTCAGAGCATATTCTTCAAATATTCAGTACGAGTTTATCAACCCAACGCGTTCAGAAGACCAGCAGGAAACAAAAAATATTTACAGGTTGCTGATGGAAAAAGGTCTGGAACCTACTCAAGTGTATTACAACGAAGAAGGGGGCTCTAATACGCAGGTCATTTTTCCCGGGGCTATTGTGTCCTATAAGGGAAGGGAAGTCCCTGTTCAGTTGCTCAATCAGCAGTTAGGTGTCAATCCCGAAATGGTTATAAATAATTCAATACAGGCATTGGAATATGGCTTTGCCCATGCTATTAAAAAACTTATTACTCCCTTAAAACCAAAAATTGCTTTTCTTGAAGGACATGGTGAGCTTGATATGTATGAGACTGCCGATATTTCCATGGAATTGTCTGATTATTATGCGGTGCGCAGAATCAAACTGGCCTATGATGACCCTGATTTCCAATCTTATGTCATTGAAACCGGAGATTCGGCATTTGTATCAAAGGATACAACAGGTATTGATCCCAATATTGACACAAATGAAGTTAATGATGTTTTGATAAGTAATTTTGTGAAACTTCAGTTTGATTGGCTTAACACTTTTGATGCCCTCATTATTGCCAAACCTAAATTTGAATTTAATGAGAAAGATAAGTTTATGATTGACCAGTTTGTCATGAATGGTGGAAAAGTATTGTGGTTCATTGACCCTGTTTATATTACCATGGACAGTTTAATTTCTAATCCTGCTACACTTGCATTCTCTCTGAAACTTAACCTCGAAGACCAGTTGTTTAAATATGGGGTGAGAATTAACAATAACCTGATTCAGGATTTGAAATCAGCTACCATACCCATTGAAACCGGAAGAATTGCCAACCAGCCACAGTATTCCTATCTTCCCTGGTTGTTTTTCCCTATTATCATGCCCGAAGCTTCTCATCCTGTGGTGAAAAATATCAATGCTCTTAGATGTGAGTTTGTAAGCAGTATTGATACCATAGCCATACCCAATGTCAAAAAAACTGTTTTATTGTCTTCCTCAGCATATAGTCGGGCACTTAATTCACCTGTACCTGTTGATTTAAGCTTACTTCGAAATATTCCTGATCAAAGATTATTCAATAGATCTTATGAACCTATTGCTGTTTTATTGGAAGGTGCTTTTGAATCCTTATATAAAAATAGGCTTTTACCCCCCGCTTTTTTAGCCATGGCCAAAGATATTGTGATAAAAGAAACAAGTGTCCCCAATAAAATGCTTGTGGTAAGTGATGGGGATATCATCCGAAACCAGATACGGGTTGATGAACGTGGACAAATAATTCCCCTGCCTTTAGGTTACGACAGATGGACACGACAGACATTCGGGAATAAAGATTTTGTACTCAATGCCATTAATTATTTGTGTGATGACTCAGAACTTATTTATGCCCGAAGCAAAGAATTCAGACTCAGAATGCTTGATGATACGAAAGTACAGAAGTATAAACTATTCATTCAATTAGCAAATGTCATTCTCCCTATTCTTATAATAATAATCTTAGGGTTAATATTGTATTTTTACAGGAGAAGGAAATTTAGTTTGTAAAATCTCGATTATGCGAAATAAAAAAATAATTTACATTACAATAACAGCCGTTTTATTAGGTCTGATTGCTCTTTCATTAATACTTAGCAATACGACTTCAACCCTCCGAAAAGAACTGTCTGATTTTGCTGTAAAAGATACAGGAACAATAGAGAAAGTTTTCATTTCTGACATGAATTTTAATTCAGTGAAACTTGAAAGAAAACCGGAAGGCGGATGGACAGTTAACGAAGCTTATGAAGTAAATAATGAAAATATCAAGACACTTTTTAAAACATTGGTTTGGGTTGAGGTCAGAGAGCCTGTTCCTCAGAAACATCAGGATGAGATAAATGCTCTTTTGGCATCCACTGGGGTAAAAGTTGAGATTTACCAGAACAGATACCGTATTGACTGGTTCGACAAAATTAAGTTATTCCCCTATGTGAAAAAGACAAAAACCTTTTATGTGGGAGAAGCTACCAGCGACCAAATGGGGACATATATGCTCATGGAGAATTCAACCAAACCCTTTGTTACTTATATGCCGGGTTTCAGAGGTTTTCTTAACACACGATTCAGTCCAAGAGAGAAAGACTGGAGAAGTCCTGTTATCTTCAGCCATAAACTGGGTGAAATCAAGTCCATAAAACTTGAATTCCCCGAAAATCCAGAAAATTCGTTTAAAATTGATAATCTGGGAGACAGAACTTTTGAACTTTTTGCCCTTGGGGACAGTCTGACAAGGA
>JAQVVM010000063.1 GCA_028698995.1 Bacteroidales bacterium | reverse complement strand
CATATTGAGGCTTTGGTGCAAGCCTTTTTACAAGTTTTTTCATTTTTATTTGCACTTTTCTATGCAAATATCATCATTTTTCTCGCTTCTAATCCTAATTTTAATGTTTTTCAGCAGACCCTAATTATATTGCAATTTATTTCTAATATGTTACATTATATGTTGTCTTATTTATTTTCTGTCTGATTTTAGGGATATTAAGATTTAGTAAAATTTCTTAATATATAAGTTTAGCCAAGTGAATATTTTTTCAAAAAAATAAGCTGAATACACAACCAAAAAAGGAAATCCTGTAACAAGAAACCTATTAGGGTTTGACTTTAATAATATGGGATGAGAAAAAATTAAATAAAAGGATATTGCTATTAAAAGGAAGCGAACATTAAAAATATTTAAATGTTTTTTATTACATATGAAATGACCTAACATTCCTATTAAACCAATTGTAACTATTAAATAGTAAAAGAATGTATAACCCCATTTAAATGCAGCACCTATATAATAGTTTGAAAACCCATTTATCCAAATAAGCCCCCATGTATAGCCTCTGATGGTAAAAAATGTACTTAAAGAACGTAATCTGGTAGTAATATAATAATGAAATGGCTTTTCCTTTTCAAAAGAATTGGTATAAGAATTAATTTGAGATGTAATTTCTTTTTCAAAAAGTATCTTTTTTTTGTCATTATTTGAATAGGAATATAATTCAATTATTTTGTTCCGTAAATTAATAAGGGTATCACTGTTAAATTGAGTTGTGTAAACGTATTTGGGGATTAATGACAAATTAGAATCTTTTGCCATATTACTGTTAAAGTATCTGCTTTCGGGAAAAAAGTAAATGAGTTCTGAATGGGGCTCCCAAAATTCAATATCTCCCCCAATGGCTCGAACAAAATCATAAGTAGCTCCACCAAACCCTTTTTCTACTCCATAACCATAAACACTTCTTTGTAGGGGGATGAATTTGTTGTGTGTTTTGAAATTTCTGTATATCCATATACCGTCAATAATAACAAATGATAATGAAATAAACAAAATATTGATAAATAATGATTTAAATGATTTTTTGTTTGATAAATAATATACAACAAGAAACAAAATGTAAATTATTAAGATAGGAGCTAATACGGGTCGTAAAAAAATCGCCCATGTTATAAAAATTCCGGAATATAACAAGTAAACATGTTTTGATTTATTGAAGAAAGACATAAAAAAGTAAATGGATATTATTAGTGTAGATGCAGCTAAACTCTCAGTCATTAATACATAGTCATTTACAGAAACAAAAATGCTAAAGAGGTATAAAAAAAATGTTAACAAAAAAAGAATCTTCTTGTTAAAAACCATATATGCAATTAAACCTAAACAATAAACAGAAATAGTCGAAAAAAACAACTGGATTAGAATGATAAAGTTAGCCGTAATAGTTTTGTCAAAAACTAATCTTAATAAATAATAAATAAAACCATATCCTGGCATTTTTAAATCATCTGAGTATTCACCGTTATTAATTAAATTTTCAATAGGTTTAAAATACATTAACTCTGTATCACCACCAGCTTTAGCAAAAGAACCCTCATAGTTCCATCCCTTAAAATCATTTCCCAAGTTGCTGACTAAGGATATAAAGTAAATAATTAAAACCGATTTAATAATGACAGAAATTAAAACCCAGAATTTCCAATTATATGGTTGTGGTAACCAATGATAAATCTTTATTAAAATCGAAATATTCATATATTCATTAATTTGTTAACAAAAATTAAATATTAAAACAAATATATTATATCTTTCTCGTCGAAATATACCTTTTCAAAAAAAATGGAAATTTAATGCAATATAATACTTTTTCCCAGAAATCAATTCCAATTCTATCTCTTTAACAAAAATATAAAACACCAGTCTGCAAATAATTATAAAATTATCCTTGCATATTCTTATTATACCAGCTTAAGAAAATGTGTAAGATAGTTACTTTTTTATTTTAAAGTGAATAAAATTCTGAACCTTATGTGTGAAATAATAATTAATCTCAGGAATGTTTATTTTTAATATATGATATAATTTGAAAAAAAAATATTGACAAGACAATATTAAGAAGGGATAAGCAGTAGTCAAATACCTGCTTTGATTTTCTTTAAAAATAAGAGAGTAACAAGTATTAAAATAAAAAAATAAAAAAATAAATAGAAGGATTTTTTTGTTCTTATAGGAATTTTTATTTGTAATTAACATAAAAAAACCAATTATTCCAAAAATCATTACAATATAATAAAAAAAGATATAAAATTTACTGAAAATAGTAAATAAAACTGAATGTTTGGGAGAGAAATAATAACCAATAAAGCCAAAGTTGTAGTCGGTATTAATAAATATTCTTTTTAGTGATATAAGGCGGCTGAAAACATAATAAAGAAATGGTTTTTCTTTTTTTATCGAATTTTGATAATTGTCAAATTTAACAATTATTTCATTTTCAGTATCTTTGACCTCAGAGGCTTTTGTTTTTGGATCGTATATTTTAACAATTTGCTCTCTGATTCTATTTAAACTGTCAATATTAAAATCCTTAGTATAAATGTAATGCGGAATCAGGCTTAATAAAGTGTCTTCTTCATATGCTTTAATGAAATAATCACTTTCAGGTGTGAAATATAATGATTCTGAATTTGGTAACCAAAACTCAGCATTACCACCAAAGGACCTAATAAAGTCCCTCATGTGAATTCCATAGCCATTAACTACGCTTTTAAAATCTCTATCTTTTTGAAGAGGTATTAATTTCTGATAAATTCTGTAGTTTCTTGCAATCCAAAAACCATCTATGATGATAAATGAACATAAAAAGATAAAAATAACACTAAGCTTTTTTAAAAGCCCTTCTTTAACAAAAAAATATATCAAGAAAATTAAATACAGGAGCAAAATTGGAGCAACGATTGGTCGTAAAAAAATTGCCCATGTAATAAATAATCCGGAAAAAAATAAATGAATAAATGATTTACTTCTAATATGACAAAAAAATAAATACAATGAAATTATGATTGTCGAAACAGTGAGGCTTTCTGTCATTAAAACATAATCAAAAATTGAGACATAAGTGCTCGTTAAGTAAAGGAAATATGTAATGTAAAAACTTTTTTTTATTTCAAAGACTATGTGTGCAATTTTTCCCAATAAATATACGCTTATTGCTGAAAAAATTAATTGAATAATTATTATAATATTAAAGGAAATCGTTTTTGAAAAAACCCAACGCAACAAATAATATATCCAGCCATAGCCTGGCATTCTGTAGTCATCTAAATACTGTCCATTATTAATTAAATTCTCTATTGGTTCAAAGTATGAGGGGGCATCTCCTCCTGCCTTTGCAATAGATCCTTCCCAGTTAAATCCGGAAAAGTTATCATCATAACTATACACAAATGAGAAAAAATAAATAACAAAAAGGCTTTTGACAATAAAAGCAATTAAAACCCAAAATTTCCAGTTATCTGGTTGTGGTAACCTATGATAAATTTTTTTTAAAATAGAAATATTCATATATTCATTAATTTGTGAACAAATCTTAAATATTAATACAAATGTATCACATATTTCTCATCGAAATAAACCAACTTATAGAAATTGGAAATTTTATATATTGAGTGTTTATATCTCAATGATGTCAATTCAAGATTAATTTCACCACCCTTCAAATACAAGATACCATTATGCAAATCATTGGAGTTCTCTTTACTAATTTTATTTTTGCACCATCCCATAAAATCTGGTAAATTTGTAACGGCACGGCTTACAATGAAATGAAATTTTTCTTTAATATTTTCAGCACGGGCAACTTCTGTACTTACATTTTTTAAATCCAAAGCCTTGTAAACCTCATTTACAACAGTTATTTTTTTGCTTATGGAATCCACCAAATGGAAGCGGCATTGGGGAAACATGATGGCTAATGGAATGCCAGGAAAGCCACCACCAGTGCCAATATCCAAAATTTGAGTTTCTGGTTTGAAAGAAATTACTTTGGCTATAGCTAAAGAATGTAACACATGGTGGAGATACAGGTTATCAATGTCTTTTCGTGAAATCACGTTTATTTTTACGTTCCATTCCTTGTATATTGCTTCCATGGCAATGAATTGCTGAATCTGAAGTGGGCTGATGTCTTTAAAATACTTTAATATAAGCTCCATCTTATTTTATTTTTATCCATGATTCTGGTAAAAGCTCATCCATTTCCTCTTCACCTACATGTTGATACCATTGAGCAGGTGAGATGATAATTTTCTGAGGATTTTGATTCAGCCATGCTGTCCACCAACTAAAGGTGCTATTGGCAATAATTTGATGTTTGCATGATTGCATAAGTAAAAAGTCTTCAACAGGGTCTTCATTAGAAATATAAATGGTTTCCAGAGGGGGTTTAAAATAAGTTCGACACCACTCGATATCGTCTGAGAAGATATAAGTCTTCATATCCTTAACCTTATTTGACACATATTCCAATGCCTTTTGATAGTACATCATGGGTATAGTTGCATAGTATTTCTGTCCATATTCAGTAGTTAAATAGTCAGACCGTCTGATATGAATTGCAATTGAGCCACAAGCTTTAATCTGTTCGTGTAAACCTTTAATTTGAGGATTTAATTTTTTTTGAATAACAAAATCCTCCTTAAGAGTGTCTTCGATGTTGCTAAAAAATTTGTAGGATTGCCAGTAACCATCAAAAATAATAGTGCCTTTTCTCGATTCCATAATATCTCGGTAAAACTTATAAGTAAGTGGCAACACTTTATAGGCAGAGTTTTTATAATAACTCTTATTATCAGGCATTTCATCAAAGACAAGTTGTTTGAAGTGTATTTGTGTTGGAGAAAAAATGATATCCCAAATATTGCCAAACTTGACTTTTTTCAATATTTTTTCATCAGCAATGGATGCTTTTATATTAAAAGCATCCAGCATAAAAAACCTATCGAGATGTCCCTCAACGTGTCTCGACATGCCTGAAATATCGAGATATAGCTTTTTATTAAGTTTTAAAGATAAAGAGCGTCCCAAAGCATATTGGAACATTTGATTACCTAATCCGCCCTGTATTCTTGAAAGTATCATAATTTTATATACTCATTACTTTTTGAATGTAAAAACTGCTTGCTGAAACCCTCACTATAAAATACATGTGCTTTCTTTCCCAATGCAGCAGATAAGGTAGCAGTACCGGTTGCAAAACAATATATTTCTTTACATGAAGCTAAAATATTAATAAAATTCTCCAGAGAATTTGATTGTAAATCATTTCCCATATTTTCCAGATAAACATTCTTATCTCTTTTGCACATCTGATAATCAATGTTTATGTTTCTTGTTTGGAAAAACTTTCTAATATCTTCATTTTTAATTAAATCCCCTGCATTCGAAATATAATTTGGGTCGAAAATAATTCTGCCTTCAAGTTCTTTAATAATCTCAGGTTTAAAGTAAAGTTCAGGCTCATGAAAACGTTGCCCATCATCTAAATGATGAAGTAACATTATGTCGTCCAATATATTCATTATATTGGTATCAAATTTAAGAAACTCAATATTATAACCGGGTTCATCACAAAACCCATCAATATAAGGGTTAGGTTCCCAGATGAGGTTTTTGATTTCTTGTTGTCTGAATAGGGAGTGGTTTGAAATATAGACTTTGTCATACCTCCCAGTTTCTTTTGCAATTCTGGGTAGGTGAGTACAGAAAAGGTGATCTCCCAGACCTCCATAGTTAATCTGAATCACGAGTGTTCGTAGTTTAAGAAACGAAAATGAAGTTGCATCATTTTCAGTAATACTCCATCCGGATATTTTGGGGTTCTGAGCAAATGAAAGATTGTTTTGTTTTGGAAAAAAATCTTCAGCAGTTATATCTGAAAAGTTATTAATTCCTTCTATATAGCTCTCCCTTGAAAATGCAGCAAAAAAATCATAAGTATGAAAAAAATCCGTAAAATCTTTAGAACACTTTATAAGCTTGAGTTTTGTAACATATTTTTTTAAGAATGCGTCATAAAAAAAAATATTCAAAAAAGAAAATCCGTCTTTTAAAACAAAATCATTTGAATCCTCTATTGTTCTAAGGAGCTTATAATCAGATGGATTGAATGTGGAAAAAGCACCAATTTTATAGTTGTTGTTTGAATGAACTAACTTCAAACCCAAAGAAATACTTTGATTAAACCATTCCTTATGAAAAAGTGCTTCTGCATGTAAAAAGGCATGGAAAGAATAGGTTCCTGAATTCTTTACACTATTCTTTAATGCTATAACAAATGGTTTTTCATCATTAGTGATTTCAATTAATTTAAAGTTTCCCTTCTTCGATAAATTTTTTTCAACGATTATTTTTATATTCGAATCATCACCTTTTTTATAATAAATTCTAACACTCGCCTTATGATCATCAAAGTTTGTAAGGAAAAAAGATTTCAGAGAGAGCTCAGAAGTTTTATTCCACTTTTCGATGATAAAATGCAATAATATTTTTATGTCTTTTTGTTGAGGTAAACCGCGCAGTTTTCTTTTATACAAGAACTTACTCAGTTTTGAAATATAGGGTAGAAAAAGGTTTTTGTAAAGTTTTTTCAAGGTATAGATTTCACCTGTTAAATTGCAAAGATAAAATAAAAATCACTCAGAAATCATTGCTTTTACCTCTAAAGTTATTTTCCCCTGATTGGTATTACCGTTTACATAAATATACTCACTCACTGAACCATTCAGGTTTTTTGAATCGAATAAGACGTTAATATCACCGCTGCCGCCGGGCAATATCTCTTTGACTTTCCAATCTGTAACAAGATTTGAACTTGTAGTTTCAACAGTTGTTATAAAAAGCGACGAATTTCCGGTGTTGCGGAAGGTAAAAATATGTACTTTCTTTTCTCCTTTTTGTATATTCCCAAAATCATGAACGGGGTTTGAAAAGGTAATTTCCGGAAATTTTAAATCGCTGCTGTCTAGTCCAGAAGCATACTGAATGATCTCAACCTTTCTTTCAAGAGCCGCTGCACGGCTATAGATAGAATTTCTAACATCATTGGGATTATTGCTTACAAAAGGGCTGGCTTCTCTATCGCCAAGAGGTTCTTCGTAAATTTCAAGGACACCTCCGTTTTCTGCTGTTCTATTCAAATAGGGTAAAAGGCTTCCATTATCGTATTCTTTAATAAAATTGATTAAGCTTGAAATACGTCTTTTGGAAAGATTTATATTGTAAACACTGGTGTTCAGAGGACTGCAATAACCTCTTATTGTTATCTGAACTGTTTTACCTGCACTAAGGTCCTCGCTGAGCCATGCAGTAAAACGTTCTAGCTTTTCAAACCCTCCCATAATATAGGTGTCGTAGAAATCAAGGATATCTGCCTTTGCCTGTAATTGTAAATCGCCTTCAAGACCGGAAGAATATTCCCTGATATAAATATCTTTTAAGGCTAAATACCCTTCTAAAGTTGACTTGTAATTTTTATCAGTAAAAGTTCTGGTTGTCGCTGGGTCAGGTTCATCGTTATGAAAATACAAAGTAAGGGGTAAAAGCTCATTTATTTTTTCAACAATTGTAACAACGGTATCTTCAATAACAACAATTTCGACGACAGTATCAGGAATGGTTTTTTCAAATTTTACAAAAAAGATATCATTACAGCAGGTTTCTCCTTTAAGATATAAAGAACCCGGCCTGTTTGAAGTGAGGTATGCTTCAGGGTATTCTTCGCTCATTACATAATATATATCATTATACGATGTATTAACAGGGAAACCAAGATTCTGAGGTGTTTCCCAAGAACTGTAATATCCTTTTGTCTTGAATATGTCAAATCCTCCTAAGCCTTCAGTCCAGTCAGAACTATAATATAATGTTTGTGAAGGCATGTGAAAAAATGGTGATATTTCGTCTCCTTGTGTATTTATGAAACTTCCGAGATTGATTGGTGTTTGAATCGTATTATTATTGACAACCGAGTACCAGATATCAAGTCCACCTTGCCCTCCAGGCCTGTCAGAGACAAAAAACAACATATCATTCATCCCGTTAAAACTTGCCCAAGAAGGTTGTGTACTTGTGAAACCAGGCACATTTATTTCAGAGGATAATTTCTCAGGAATACTCCATCTGTTGTTTTCCCATTTGCTTACAAATAACTGGCAATTCATTTTATTTGATCTTTCTTCAAAACACCTGCTGAAGTACATCTGAGTTCTATCTGAATTAAAGCATATATTGGCATTATGTGCATCTCTGCTATTGATACGGTTGTCAATTTCAGTGGCATCGGACCATCCTCTGATGCTTAGATTGGATTTGTAAATCTTTGTGTTGTATGAGGAGGGTATCAAAGCATTAGGGGATTCTAAAGAAGAGGGTCGAAGTGAAGAAAAATATAAAACACTGTCACCAAGAATAAAAGGATTGAATTCGGAATAGGGTGTATTTATTTGCAAACTTAATTGTTCAATCTGAGCTTTGACAGTATCTTTCATAAGCTCTATAGCAAACCGGCATGACTTAATTTCCTGTTGTGTTTTTTTTAGAATAAAGGAAGTGTCGTTTGTGTTTACATGGTAAAATTCCTCAAAAAGTTGTAAAGCTTCTTCATATTTACCCATGTTTTTTTTAACACTTGCCAAATTGAAATTTAATAATGGGTAATCATTCATTCCGGATTTGCTTTTTACAAAAAGATACCATTTTTCTGAGTCATTGTATGCATGAGAAAAACGGGATGCTTCTGCCAATTTATAAGCAATATCAATATTTTCAGGATCCTGTTCAATGGCTTTTTTTAAATAATCAGCAGCGCTGTAGTAATCACCATTGGCATAAGCAAGCTCGGCAAAGTAAATGTAATCCCTTACATTCTGAGCATTTAGAGGAATATTTATCAGGATGAGAAGAAATGAGATATAAAGCAGTTTTGATATTATTGAAAGTTTATATTTTTTTAAAAATAAAGTCATTTTGAGTGCTTAAAATATATTTTAAAAAATGGGACAAGGCGTTTTTTTTATGTATGATCTTCGGGATTCCAGAATATATTTAAAGGACAACTCAAGCCCACCCAGATATCTACTGGCCGGTTTTAACCCAGAATAATTAATGTCATAGCTTACACCCAAATTATAGTTCAGATAATCAAATCCGGCAATAACAATAACAGCATCTCCTGTCCTGAAAAATAAGCCTAAATTTAGTGTGGTGTAGTTAGTAGGGTTGGGGCTTTTAATATATCTGAAAGTACTTCCGAAGATAAATTCACTGAACTTATGCTGACGTGCATAAAAAATTCCGGGTATCATATCCACATCTTGCCATGCTTCAAATATACCATTTGCAAAAAAGATTACTTTTCTGTGTAACACAGCATCCTCCTCATTAAAAAATGACTGGTTTGGTTTATTGATATGAAAAACAGATAAGCCTGCATCTAATCCTAAACCATTGTATAATTGATAATTCCAGTATGCACCCATTGAAATATCAAAATAAGTCATCGAATAGCGGTTAAAGTATTCATTTGTGGGTAGAGAAGCATCATGAGTTGTCCCATTATACTGACTATCAAAATAAAGCTTGTCGTAATTTACTGATTTTTGTGAAAATCCAGGTTGGACAGCAATTGAAAGATAATGATTGTTCTTTCTGTTCAATGCTTTAATGTAGGAGAAAGCTAAATTAACCTGAGTGGTATTGAAATCTGCATCTCCTGCTTTATCAGTATTAAAAACAACACCAGCACCAAACATGTCTTGAAGTAGATTACGTTGAAACAAACCCATGTCAAATGAGCCTGAAAAAGTTCTATAGGGGGCAGTCACGGAACGCCATTGATTTTTGTAATTTAATCCGAAGCGGTAGGAACCCATAAAATATCCGGCTTGAGCAGGATTTATATTCAAAGGGGAGCTGTAATATTGTGAAAAATGAATGTCTTGAGCATTTATATCAGCAACCAACAAGAACTTTGTAAGCATAAATATCAGAAAACCAAACAGACAGCTTCTTTTCATATCAATTTCTATCGCACTAATGTGATATTACCCTTTTTAAAAAATTCTTGTTTGTCAATACAAATAACTTCGAGATAATAAACATAAACACCTGATTCAGACATCATCCCATTATAAACACCATCCCATCCGTCTGATAATTTTTTGGATTCAAATAATTTCTCTCCCCAACGGTTGTAAACTGTAAAATACAATTCGTCAATCACATGACCACGTACAAGAAGTAAGTCATTGTATCCGTCTCCATTAGGAGAAAATGCATTTGGAATAAAGATATTGGAATCATCGCAAATAACTTCAATAACAATAATTGTAATGGTGTCAATATAAGTGCATCCCCATGGATCAGTAAGTGTTAAATAGTATGTTGTTGTTTGGGTGGGGCTTGCTATAGGATTGAAAATATTAGGGTTATTCAGTGAACCGGAAGGAGACCATGAATAGGAAAAACCGGGTAATTGTGTTGCAATAAGCTGGGATGATTGGCTGTTATAAATAGTGTCAAATTCAGAAGTCACATTAAATGTTGGAGGCAGGACGCTTGAATCAGCCACAGTAATATTATTTATAATGCTACAGTTATGGTCATCAAGAACAGTCACACTATAATTACCTGAACATAAGTTACTTGCAGAACTGGTGGTCTGGCCATCACTCCATAAAAAAGTATAAGGGGGAGTACTGCCAGATACAGTTGCAATGGCTACACCATTACATACATCTACACATGGAACGTTGGTGGAAGATAATTCAAGAATAAGAGGTGTAGGCTCTTGCATAATAAAAGTATCACCTGCAATACACAGATTACTGTCTGTAACTATAACACTATAAGTGCCATCGCAAAGATTACTTACGCTGATTCCTGTTTGATTGTTGCTCCATAAAGTATTATAGGGTTGTGTGCCACCGCTTATACTGGCCTGCGCTTCTCCATCGCAGAAGCCATAACAGCTGGGATTACTAAGTATATTTGTGTTTACAATAAGTTGTGGGGGTTGAGTAACAGTAATATACACATTTCTTAAACAACCAAGAGATTCCGTGACTGTTACATTATAAACACCGTCACATAAGCCGCCTAAAGTGTCGGTAGTTTGTCCGCCAACCCATTGATAGGTATAAGGCATTGTTCCTCCAATTCCAAAAGCCTGAGCCTCTCCATCACAAAATCCAAAACAACTAATATTTGAAATATTTACTTGTGCATCAAAATTAGAGGTATCATCAATTTCGACAGGGAGAACTGCAAAACAGTTATTACTGTCTGTAACAGTAACTGTATAAATGCCTGCGCACAAACCGTTAATAGTGGGTGTGTTTTGACCACTTATCCATGAATAGGAATAGGGCGGTGTTCCACCTGAACCACCGACAGTTATCAATCCATCACAGATGCCATTACAGACAACATGAACAGTATCAATTAATAGAACACTCAATACCGGTGGCTGTACTATGTTATACTGCTCTATTATCTGACAATTGTTAGTGTCTGTAACAGTTACAGAATAGGGTCCGGCACAAAGGTTCGAAATCTGCGCAGTTGAGGCAGAATTACTCCACGAAAAAGTATAAGGATAACCACCTCCATAAGGGGATATAGATATTTCTCCGTCACAATAATTGAAACATGTTGCATGAGTCAGATTTGAAGAAAGCTGCAGCTGGATAACATGAACAGCTACCTGTGCAGTAGCATGACAACCAAAATTATCAGTTGCTGTAACTGTATAAGTGGTATTAACCTGAGGGTTTACAAGTGGCGTTTGAGTATTGGCACCGCTGATGATGGATGAAATGGGAGTCCATGAATAATTCACGGGATTGGAGGGATTCAGGTTATTGACACTAAGCTGAACTGAACCTCCTGCACATAAGTTATAGGTTGGAGTTGCACTGATACTTACACTTGAAACCGTAACATTGACTGAATCATAGTCTGTACAATTGGCATTGTGAGCCTGAACATAGTATGTAATATTCCCGTTCACATTTACTGTTATACTGTTTCCGGATGGGTAATTATTTATTGTGTCGGTAAAACCACTATTTGTTGACCAAAGAAAAGAGTTTCCCACTTGGTTTGTTATGGCTGTCAGAGTTACAGTGCCTTGGCAAACAGTTGTATCAGGACCCGCATATACATTCAAATTATCAACTTCAGCCCTTTGATACAATGAGTCTGTGCAAATACCATTTGAAATGAGCAATAAATAATTTGTTGTTGTAAGGGGAGAAGCTATAGGATTTGGGACTGTGGTACTACTTAAATTTGCTGCAGGCACCCATGAGTAAGTAGTATTGGGGTCAGGCAAAGGTAAAATACCAATTTGGGCAAAATCACCCTGACAAATAGTTACAGCTGGTAATGTATCAACAGTATTTGATAAAATTACAACTTGTTTTACTATGGTATCGGAAAAATTGCAGGAACCTGTATCTGTTACTATTAATTGAACATTGTAAACACCGGACTGAGTGTAAGTGTGTGTTGGATGAAAGAGATTGGAAGTTGTACCGTCCCCGAAATTCCAAGAGGCTGTAATGCCACTGCCACTTGAAGTTGAAGAAGTGTTGAAAAAATTAATAGTGGCAGGTGCACATAAAATTGGAGGCACATTAAAATTGGCCACAGTTACAGGTAACCCAAAATCCATCTTAAAAACAGCGTTGTTGCAGTTTGAACTATTATTGGTTTGTGACCATGCTCCGGGAGTAGTTGGAGTATCTGAATGCCCGCCACAACCGGCACACATAGACTGGTAAATAACCCCCTTTTTATCAAAGCGGCTGGTACCCCCATCCACATGGTCGGCGCTGATGTTTCCCCCAAAATAAGTAGCATAAACCAATGATGAAGCATCATCTGTAATTACCAAAAGGTAGAAGTCATTGTTGTTTGTTGTGGATTGAAAAGCGTTTGCTGTAATTGGTAAGCCACTGGTTCCTCCAAAGCCGTTTACAGCACCTCCCCATCCGGAAAGATAGATGTTATTACACAAATCAACCAGAAAGGCAGTGGGAGAAATATTTGGTACACCCGTACCAGTACCAAAAGCAGTTGACCAGATTAATGTGTCCAATTGAGATCCGAGTTTGCTAATGAACTGTCCTCCATTGGGAGTTGCCCAAAGTGCATTGTGAATAAAAGTATTGCCTGTTGCCTGAGTCTGTCCAAAAACGTAAACATAACCCAGTTTATCTCTTTCAACAAAATAAGCTTGGTCATAAGCATTTGAGCCATAATAGGTTGAGTGAATAATATTATTTCCGTTTTTATGTATCTTTGAAATAAAACCATCACATGACCCGCCTCCAAAATTAGGTTTGAGGGCATTGGGTGTTACGGGAAAATTCTGAGAACTTGTACCTCCTGACACATAAATATGTCCGTCATTTTCATCAATAGTGATGCTATAAACAGCATCATTACCGCTGCCACCTATGTATGAGCTCCAGATAAGTGTGGAAAGGTCATTGTCCAAATTAATTATGACTCCATCCTGTTGTCCTCCACCATGTGTTTGCTGAAAAGAATTGGCTGTAACAGGAAAATCTAAGGACTGCGAACTTGATGCTATCCAACAATTATTATTTTCGTCAAGAAAAACTTCACCTCGGGCTTCATCGGCATAGTTATATCTGAGCGGTGCAGCAGAGCTTAACCCGTCATTTCCAGTACCGCCAAGGTAAGTCGAAGCAATAAGTGCTGTTCCTGTTGCATTAAACCTTGTTACAACAATATCCGACCCTAAGTTATAATTCAATACATTTGTCATGACATAAGGAGGGCCACCGTTAAAAGTTTCATCATAAGCACCTGTTGTAACCGGAAAATTATTGGAACCTGTGGTGCCAAAAACAAAAAGCTCGTTGTTGTTGTTGACAAAAATACTGTGGGGGATTTCAGGCCCATTCCCTCCTAAAAGGGTTGAATATTTTAAAGTTGAACCCGTTGTATCGTATTTGGTTATTGAAATATCACAATAGGCTCCACCAAATGTTTGTTGAAAGGAACCTAAGGTGAATGGGTATCCTACACCCATTGCAATTCCAGCGGCATAAACAAATCCATCATAGTCATAAGTGGCAGTATAACCCCAATTGTCGGATGTAGAGCCCGAAAATGTAGAAAAAATTAAGGTGGGATCAATTATCAGGTTATAAGATCTATTATAGTTATCGGGTAATTGAAAGGTTACTTGGTTTCTTGAAAGTAAAAACTTACAAGCTACATCAATTGTATCTCCATTAATAATCTGATAAGCATAAGGTTTCAACTCTGTAATATCACCTACTGAAGTTTTAACTAAAAGATTTCCCCGTCCATTCAGGCTGATGTCGTCCACACCTTCATATGCCATAATTATATTTTCAGGATTACCCTGAGGCTTAACTACAAAATCATATTTAAACAAATGATCTGTTCCATAAAAAACAACATCAATATAATCGTAAAGATTTTGGTATTCAACCTTTCCGAATTTTCTTACTTCTGATGCCCACTTGTTTTTGTCGTCTCCAATATAATAGTTAATATAATCCGGAGCAGGGTTATAAGCAGAAGTGGAAACCACTTTATGAGCATTCACAAAATTGACTTTAAAGGCGTGATAATTGACCAAAGATGAAGGAAGACTCATATGCTCTTTTTCTTCACTGCTTGCCAGCTTGTATTGCATCAATTTTTGAACGGCATTTCTGTCTTCAAAAACATAAGTGATGCCATCCTCTTCAAGAAAAATACCTATTCCTGTAAGTTCAACTTTGTATTTAATAGGGGTATCCCATTGGTTCTTATTCTCAATGAATGAAATAACTCCCGAGCAACATTGTCTGATATTTCTTTGAGCCGATAACTGACTTAAAGATATCAAAAATGCAACAAATAAAAAGCACTTTAACCTACTCATCCAAAAAGAGAATTATTCACCTAAACAAAAATACAAAAATATAGTTAATTGCACTATATGACGGTTTAAATATTTTTGGTTGTTAACAATCATTCACAATCTCTATCGTTATTGTCAAAGAAAAACTTATTTTTGTTGAAAATTAGAAGCATGAATTGTTTTGGTCTTGGAAAAAAGTTACTTTTCACAGTATTTTTATTCATATTTGTTTCATCATTGTTTGCACAAATTGATGTGCAGGAGAAAAAGCGGATTTTAGGTGCCCAAGCCAATTTCAGCTACGAGTTTCCCGGGGGGGATATGGCTCTACGCTTCGGGTCTAATGCCAATGTTGGTGGTGGGTTTTTTCTGAAAACGAAAAGTAATTTTCTGTTTAATTTAGAAGGAAATTATCTGTTCGGAGAGGTTATTAATGAAGATACACTTTTTCACCAGATTAAAACCTCAGGAGGTTATATTGTTGACGGGGATGGCATGTATGCTGATGTGCGAACCTATGAAAGAGGTTTTACCATAATGGCCAAAGCAGGCAGGATTTTCCGAATTTTTAATGACAATCCAAATTCAGGTTTGGCTCTGATGATTGGAGGAGGGTTTTTACAACATAAAATTCGTATTGAAAACCCGGGTCAGACAGTTCCTCAAATTAATGGGGATTATAAAATGGGTTACGATAAGCTTACCAACGGACCGGCCCTATCACAGTATCTTGGATATGTGCATTACAGCGATAAAAGAATTTTTAATTTCAGCTTTGGATTTGAGTTTACACAAGCTTTTACAAAGGCTTACCGCAACTACGACTTCGATTATATGGGAAAAGACTTGCGTAGCCGTATCGACCTTTTGTACGGCATTAAACTAAGTTGGATGATTCCATTCAATAAACGAATACCTAAGAATTTTTACTACAATTGATAATGCGCACAATTTACACCGTTTTAATATTTACTTATACCTTTTTCATTAAAATAGCTTCTCTTTTCAGCAACAAGGCTTCTTTGTGGGTTAGGGGTAGAAAAGATATATTTAAAACCATTTCCGATTCATTACAGAATGAAAAAAACAAGATTATCTGGGTTCATGCATCATCTTTGGGAGAGTTTGAACAAGGCAGACCTGTTATTGAAAGAATTAAGGTGAAATATCCAAATTTCAAAATAGTATTAACCTTCTTTTCACCATCGGGCTACGAAGTAAAAAAAGATTATAAAAATGCCGATTATATCTTTTATCTGCCTGCTGACACTCCTTACAATTCCAAAGCATTTGTAAGCTTAGTGAAGCCACAACTGGCAATTTTTATCAAATATGAATACTGGTTTAATTATTTGGATATTTTATACAAAAAATCAATACCCGTTTTTTTTATTTCGGCCATTTTCAGACCTGAGCATTACTTTTTTCGTTTTTATGGCAGGTGGGCTCTCAAAAGGCTTCAATTGGTCAGCCACTTTTTTGTTCAGAACAAGTTGTCAGAAACACTACTTAATGCTAACGGCATAACACAAGTAACTGTAAGTGGGGATACACGCTTTGATAGAGTTATTAAAATTACTACAGAACCAAAGGCCTTTCCTCAAATGGAAGAATTTGGAAAGAATTCTAAAATTCTTATTGCAGGAAGTACGTGGCCAAAGGATGACGCGTTATTACTTGATTTTTTTAAAAACAGGAATCATGAAATCAAACTTGTGATAGCACCACATGAAATAAATAATGAATATATAAACAAGTTGATGTATGATACTAAAAGCAGATGTTGTAAATTTTCTGAATTGAGTGAAAGCAATGCCTCTGAATTTGATGTTGTTATTGTAGATGGAATCGGATTTCTGTCTCATCTTTACCGTTATGCATCTATTGCTTACATTGGTGGTGGTTTTGGTAAGGGCATTCACAATATACTTGAAGCTGCATGCTTTGGTTTACCCGTTATTTTTGGTCCCCATTATAAAAAATTTGCTGAAGCTCTTTCTTTGGCAGAAGAAGGAGGAGCCTTTCCTATTTCAAATAATAATGATTTATATGTAATTCTAACAAAGTTATTAAATGATGTTAAATATCATCAGCTGGTATCAGATATCAGCAAAAACTTCGTTTTAAGAAATTCGGGTGCCACAGATATTATTGACGAAAAAATTAAAATGCTGCTGAATCAAAATCAGGCTTTTATTTAAAAATGAATTAAAAATATGGAAAAAATAAAAATACTTTGGGTGGATGATGAAATAAATCTTTTAAAACCACACATTATTTTTTTAGAACAAAAAGGTTATCTAGTTACAACTTCAAATAGTGGAGATGAAGCTCTGGATTTAATAAAAGACAATTATTATGACATTATTTTTTTGGATGAGAATATGCCGGGTTTATCAGGTCTGGAAACCTTATCGGTTTTGAAGGTGAAGCGGCCCAACATGCCTGTAGTAATGATTACCAAAAGCGAAGAAGAAAGTTTAATGGAAGATGCCATTGGTTCTAATATTGTTGATTATCTGATAAAACCGGTAAACCCAAATCAGATTTTAATGAGCCTTAAAAAGAATGTTGAAAATAAGAGAATACATACTGAAAAAACAACGCAAGCCTATCAAGCAGATTTCAGAAATATTAGCATGACTTTGAGTGATAATCTTACTTATGAAGAGTGGACAGAAGTATATAAAAAAATCATTTTTTGGGAGTTGGAATTAGGAAAATCGGAAAATGAGGGCATGGAAGAAATTATTATGCAACAGAAGCAGGAAGCCAATAATTTATTTTGCCGGTTTTACGAAAGGAATTATGAACAATGGTTGAATGGTAAATTAAGAGAAAGACCTGTTCTTTCGCATCTGATTTTTAAAGAAAAGGTCTTCCCTATACTTGAAGTAAATAATAACTCACTTTTTTTTATCCTTATTGACAATCTAAGATATGATCAGTGGAAAGTTCTGCAACCTCTTCTTGGGCGTTATTTCAGAACGATGCAGGATGAAATATGTTACAGTATATTGCCAAGCACCACACAATTTGCCCGTAATGCCATTTTTTCGGGAATGTTGCCGGCAGAAATTGAAAAGAAATATCCTCAGTATTGGAATAATGAAGGAGATGAAGGAACTAAAAATCAATATGAAAGCCAGTTGTTAGACGAACAGCTAAAACGTTTCGGAAAAAAAATATCCTACTCATATAATAAAATTCTTAACCTGAATGCAGGGAAGAAGTTTCTTGACAACATTAGCAATCTTCACAATAATGAGCTGAATGTACTTGTGTATAACTTCATTGATATGTTGTCACACGCCAGAACAGATATGGAAGTTATTCGTGAGCTGGCTGAAGACGAATCGGCTTATCGTTCTCTCACAGTTTCATGGTTTGAGCATTCTCCTTTGTTTGAAATTTTAAAACACATCGCTTCAAGAAAGATGAACGTCATTATAACCACCGACCATGGTTCGGTAAGGGTTACAAATCCTTCCAGACTGCTTGGCGACAAGGATATTTCAACCAATTTGCGTTATAAACAGGGTAAAGCACTCCAATATGAGAAAAAAGATGTTTTTGAAATTAAAGACCCCGCAAAAATTTTCCTTCCCAGACCAAATGTAAGCACATCCTATGTTTTTGCTAAAGAAGCAAAATATTTTGTGTACCCCAATAATTACAATTATTATGTGAATTTTTATAAGAACACATTCCAGCATGGAGGCTTATCCATGGAAGAAATAATGGTTCCTTTTCTTTACTTAAAGGCGAAATAGTATGTATTTTAAAGCTGAAAATCTGTCGGAATTGCCATTTGTTGCAGGAAAAATTATTGACAATTTCCCTGAATGCAGAATTTTTGCTTTCTTTGGAGAGATGGGTGCAGGAAAAACAAGTCTGATTAAAGCAGTTTGTACGCATCTAAATGTTTCGGAAACTGTTAGTAGCCCTACATTTGCTTTGGTAAAAGAATACCTGACGGAGACTGAAGAATCTGTTTTTCATTTTGATTTCTACAGGCTAAAAAGAATTGAAGAAGCCTTTGATATTGGCTATGAAGAATACTTTTACAGTGGCAGCTATTGTTTAATTGAATGGCCCGAAAAGATAGAGGGTCTTTTACCCGATAATCACATTCAGGTTCACATTACTGTTGATGATAAGGGAACTCGTATATTCGACATCACAGAAAATGAGTTCTGATTTATTTGATTACTTTTCTGAATAGGCGTTTATTTCCTACCTTAAGTTCAACAAAATATATCCCTGCTGAAAATTCCGAAAAGGGAACAGCTAACATGTTTTGGTTTACTTTAAAATCAATGGATTTTAATGCCTGACCCTGAACTGAATAAATTGTTAAGTTTGCCAAATTACCTTCAAAGCCTTCAGCTTCAACATAAAGCATATCAGAAACAGGATTAGGGTAAATTTTCAGTTTACTTAGAGTGTTTTCGCCTTCATTTATACCTGTAGAAATGATGTTAAATGAAGCCACAGCAGTACATAATTCAGAATCGGTTACAGTTACAGTGTATGAACCGGCCGGTAAACTGCCAATATTGGCTGTCGTTTGTCCTGAACTCCATGCATACGTATAAGCAGGTGTACCTCCGGTTACATTAAGGATAATACTGCCGTTAGGATTCCCTCCGGTAGCATTGGCAACTGTTCCTGTTACACCAAGCACTTCAGGTTGTGTGATATTAAAAATGCGATACATATGACAATTCCCATCTGTAACTGTTACCCAATATTGTCCGGGAGAGAGATTCGTAAGAGAGGCACTTGTCTGGCTGGTATTCCAATTGTAAGTAGGTGTGCTTAAAGGATTAACCACTGCAAGATTTATACTTCCATCATTGAGTCCATAACAGCTTACATTTTCCACAGTAGTATTCAGAACGGGAGCACCTGTTTCGTTAATAGTAACCAAGCTGACAAGTTTACATCCTTCGGAATCAGTAACTTTTACTGTATAAATGCCAGCAGCTAAGTCGGTTATGCCCTGGGTGATGGAGTCAGCATCCAGAACAACAATAGAATAGGAGGGGGTACCCCCTAGAATATTTGTAACGTTGATGCTGCCATCGCTGATACCACAACCTGATGCAGGTGTTGATGAAACTGTGGCCTGCAAAGGCTGGGGTTGTGTAATATTAAACATTCTCATAGCCATACTGCTGTCTGCATCCACAATGGTAACAGTGTATATACCGGCACTCAGGTTTGCTATATTCTGAGTAGTTGCTCCATTGCTCCATTGGTAAGTATAAGGAGCAACACCTCCTGCAACAGTCATGTTGACATAACCATCGGCACCACCATAACAGGATACATTCTGGGAATTGAAAGTGATATTAAATGAAGAACTGACTTTGTAATAAATCAAATGGTGCTCATATCTGTATGTAGGTGCTGAACCCATGTATGCAAAAGAAGGAATATAAAGCCCATTCCATGAAGCTGCCTGATTGTAACGCACATCAACGGGAACAATATATGATATGTTGTAGTCATTTTTTGTATAAACAGGATAGTCGTTATTTCTTTCTTTCCTTGAAATAAATAAAACATTGTTCTTTTTATGAATGGTGTCCACATTAGGTACCCATGTGTAGCCCGGAATAAATCCCACAGAAGTAAACACAAGCATGCCGGGATTAACTGTGGGCATACCTGTTGTTGCAATTTTTGCAATGTGAATGCCATTAGATAGTGAATCTCCAAGAGTTGCTTGGGTTAGTGGATATTTGTATATCTGTTTATTTGGTAAATTCAACGAATTCGTTTGGTAGGAATAAGGAATGTTTTTTACATAAACTGTATCAGTTCCCAGATTTGTTGACAAAGTGCCCGGACCAAAATAGACTGTACTCAGGTTGTTATTGGTGCAAATTTCAAAAACCAAAGTATCTACTATGTTTTGATCAGGCATATTTCTTTCATAAATAAACCAAAACTCAATACTATCCAGACTGTAATAACTTGCAGCATCAAGATTAAGTTCTCCGGGGTGGAGAACTACATTGTTAAACATGTCAGAAGTAACATCCAACAAATCGCCGAGTTTATGTATCCATGTACCGCTATAACCCGATGTGCCATAATTTACCAAAATAGTTGAATCCGGAAACAGGTAATTCCCATTTAAGGTAGGAGTAGTTGTACCGTTAAACAGATCCATTGTTTCGCCGTAGTTATACCATCTGCTGAAATTTGACTTTGGGCTTTTGGCGACACTGAAGTTTTGTAAACCAGTTAAGACTGAAAAGTCTCTGCCTGCATTGTTTGTTATTGGCATAACACCCTGTGCTGCTGCAAATTGAAATATAAAAACAACGCTTATTAGTAAAAATACCTTTTTCATAATAAATCTGTTTAAAATTTAAATAAAGAAACCACTATAAAACAAACAAATTTATATTAAATACAGATATTCCTGCAATAATATTTTGTTAAAAAAACTTCAATATAAAACAAATAAAACAGTTTGAAAGGGTAAAATCAAATACGGAAAAGAGCTTTAATAAAAGCGTCACCTTCAATTTTTCCGTAAAAACCCTTCTTTACAGATTCCTCGTTATATTCTAAAACACCATCGGGTATTTCTCCCGGATGGTAAATCATAAAAGGGATGGCATCATGTGTATGAGTTCTTTTTTCGCAAGGAGTTGGATGGTCGGGTAGAATTGCAATGGCTACATCTTCATTCATTGCGGTCGTTTTTTCTACAATATATTTAACGACTCTTTGGTCTAAATACTCAAGAGTTTTGGTTTTCAGTTCTACATTGCCTTCATGCCCTGCTTCGTCGCTGGCTTCGATGTGGAGATATACAAAGTCAACTTCTTTCAGTGCTTCAACGGCTGCTTTTGCTTTACCCTCATAATTTGTATTGTATAACCCGGTTGAACCCTCCACATGAATGGCTTTAAAACCGGCATAAGCACCAATGCCGTACAATAAGTCAACGGCTGAAATTATGGCTCCTGTTTTTCCAAATAATTCTTTGTATGTTTTCATCTTGGGCTTGTATCCTGGCGACCACATCCATATTGAATTGGCAGGGTCTTTACCTGCATTTTTACGTGCTATATTTACTGGATGGTTCTCAAGAATTTTCTGAGATTTCAGAATAAGTTCATTTAGTAAATCAGCAGTTTTTTGAGCTGATTCATTCTTCGCTTTTACCATCACATCGGCAAAAGGGGTTCCGGGTACATCATGCGGAGGTGTACAGGCAATGTTTTTGTCCCCGTTTTTCACCACCATTAAATGTCTGTAACTGACACCCGGGTAAAATTTAACGATCTCGGATGACAATTCCTTATTTAATGCTTCAATAAGCAGTCCTGCCTCTTCAGTGGTGATATGTCCTGCAGAATGGTTCTTGATTTTACCGTTTTCAATGCAGATAAGGTTGCAACGCATGGCCAGCTCCCCAAATTTAATTTCAACGCCCATGCTGGCTGCTTCCAAAACGCCACGGCCTTCGAAAACTTCTTTCACATTATAACCCAGAACAGAAAGATTTGCTATTTCACTACCGGGCGGCATATCAGCTGGTACAGTAACAAGTTGCCCGCACCTGCTTTTAGCGCAAAGTGCGTCAATATGAGGAATATGGGCTGCCATTAAGGGCGTTTTAAAACCTAATCGTTCAATGGGTTCATCTGCACAGCCGTCGGCTAAAATTATGATGTATTTCATGTGTAAATTGTAAGTAGTTACTATTTAGTATCAAGTTTAATTATTCTTAGTTTATTAACAAAAGTACAAATATTTTATATATTTTTGGTTCAAGGTTTATATGAAAACAAACCAAATAGAGTCTATTTGTATTTATTTTTGGGAGGTTACAATCCCCTAATTAATATTAAAAATTTAAAATTTAATTATTTTTTATGTATGAGATTGTCATTTACTCTGTCTTAGGACTCATTGCATTTGCTGCTGTTCAAACTGCTTTGGCTGCAATCATATATGTTGTGTTTTTTAAAACATTTAATAAAGAAAAGAGTTCAGCTTGCAATTCATTTTTTAAGATCTATGAAAAGATTAATTATTTTCTTCTGGGCGGGGCTACTTTAATGGTTTTTTCTCCAATGGAAGAAGTCCTGGGGTATTTGAAGTATGTGTTCATGGCCGCAGGCTTTTTAGGCTTATTGGCCCTTCAAAGGCTTTTTTATAATTACATTTATAGCAAGTATCCATACAAATATGATTTTTAATGAGTCCATGGTGTGGGTAAATAGAAAATTAATTATTAGTGTGTAGCTTGTTTTATAACAATCAATGTTCCATTACAATCATTGAAAGTACTTGTTACGATAATAATGTGATGCCTGTCATATTTGCCATATTGCTTTTCAAAAAGGCATAAGTTATTTTATCTGCTTTACAATCAATAAACTGTACATGTTTTAATTTCTTATTGTTTTTAAAAAAGGTATTTGTAAGTTTGGCATTTCTGAATTTTACCCTATAAAAGGTATTATTTTCAAAGAAACAGCCATCTATAGCACCTTCAAAAATTGTATCCTGAATTTGCATTTCAATAAAAGAGGCGTCATGCCATTTTGCGTTTGCAATTAAGTTTTTTAAAAAGTTTCCGGCTTTGAAAATTGTTTTTGTAAAATCAGCATTAGAGAAATCACAATTACCGATATTACTTTTTGAAAGAACAGTTTCTTTTAGAGAACAATCTTTAAAAATATTGTTGCCTAAGTTAGAATTCTGTATCTGGCAGTTACTGATGTCGGAATTCGTGAAGTCACAACTATCAATTATATTGCTTTCTAGAAAGAGACCAGACAAATTTGAACCGATAAACAAACATTTTTGCATATTTGAGAAACAGAATTTTTCATGAAGATTTTTTAAGCCTGAAAAGTCAACATTTAACCAATTCCCTTGCGACATGTCCCAATTAGGTTTTTGATTAAAAGATTGTGATTCAATAGCTTGATTAGAGTTAGTGGGATTAGTATAAGCTGTTTCAGTGATTTCATAATGGAAACTCTCTGAAAAATAGTTTAGATCTACCCTAAAAATTTCAGCAGGGCGGTTTAAAGTAGCGATGTCTGGCATT
>JAQVVM010000014.1 GCA_028698995.1 Bacteroidales bacterium | reverse complement strand
CTGTGCTTGAGGTATGTCTTCTTTCACAAATTAAGTGAATCTCGGAAATGATATTATGTGATTCTTTCTTTAATTTTATTTTATAGTTTCCGCTTAAATCATTGAATTCACTAATAATTTCTCTGAACTGCTCCGGAAATACGTTAATGCCCTTATAAACAAACATATCATCAGTACGGGCCACTATTTCAAAATAAACATCCTTGGCGTCCATTTTGATAATTCTTATAACTTCTTTGGTATTATATCTGAATAGAGCCTGGCTTTCTTTATTTAAGGAAGTAATGACCAGCTCACCTTCATCACTTTCTCTTATATCGCTAAATAATATATGGTTATTATTGTTTGTTTTTAATTCAACGATAAATTGATTTAAGAACCCTTTGGCAAACTTTAAATAATTAAAATCATTTGCAGAAGCCATTGTAGAACTAACTTCACTCATGCCATAATTGGCATTATAGATATTTGCTTTCCAAATATTCATGAGCTTAGTTCGGAAAGCATTATTTTGAATACCAGCTTCACCACCAAGATAAAATGTAAAGATTCCTAGTTTTTCAGGAAGGGTATTGAATTCCTCGTTCAAAATTTTTTCAATAATTGAAAGATATGAAGGGGTGCAATGTAATGATACCTTAATTTTTTTGTCTTGTTTTAAGAGTTTAATAAAATTTATAAGTGCACGTGTATTACCAGCTCCAAAGTTTACAAGTCTAACGCCTGTTTTTGAAATAGCCATGGCATCAAATGCACCTCCTGTCCACATGGAGTAGTTTAAGCAGTTTATCACAACTTCTTTATTACCATATTTACCCATACCGGAGTATATCAGACTTTCTTTTCCAATATCTGTCAATAAAGCGATATCGTTTTGGGTAAATGTAAGTATAAGAGGGTTTGAATGAGTTCCACTTGTTCTGTAAATCTGAGAAATGGGTTTTTTGGTATTTGTGAAGTGGCCAAATGTTGGGTTAATTAATTGTGATTCAATTAATTCCTTCTTTTGAGTCAGCGGACTATTAAAAAAATTAGATGAGTTGATAAGTTTTTCTTTATAAAAAAGATTTAAACTTTTATAACGATTAAAAATACTGTTGAGTGTTTTTGTATTATAAGCTGTCATGATATATAGGAGTTATAGCCCAACAATCCGGTTTTTTGTAATTTACAAAGTCATTTCCTTTTGAATACAATAGGAAGGGTATTTTTTTATTGAGAGGTCCCCATTTAAACTTATTACTTATAAAACCATGGCACTTAAGGGTCTCAGCGAAAATTGTTTGATCCTGTGAAAATGTAACAATACCCTTTAATTTATTTTTAAGTACAGTCTCCTCAATTGCATTAAATAGAAGTTTTTGCTCCTTTTTCGAAATACTTTCAATGAATCCAAAATCATATAAGAAAATTTTATTATTATGAAAGTAGTAAACAGCGTAGCCATTAAGCTTTCCGTTTAAATTATAAAGCCCAATTTTATGAAATTGATAAAGTGGATGAGAAAGCTTCCAGTTATAAATATTTTCATCAAAAAACTTATATATGACAGGTTTTATCAACTTGTTTTTTAATTCAATAATTTCATTTGTTTCGGAGATTTCTTTAATTATAAAATCTTGAGATTCTTTATTTTTACAGACGTTAAAACAATTCAGCTTACATTGATAATAAGTCTTAAAGAAATAACGAATTTCTAAAAGAATTTCCCAGCCAAATTTAAGAATTGCAGGAGTTGACATATCACCTCCAAAACCATATTCATTTAAATTGTTTTTAGATTCCAGTATTTCGAACCCTTTAAAGGCAATTTTTTTATAAAGACCATTTCTTCTGTGAGCAGAATGTGTCATGGTATCAACGGAATGATACAAAATTGTACTTCTTTTATCAATAATGAATTCTTCAGGTAAAAGTGCTTCAAATGCTATGATGTCTCCACTCTTGTTTTTTACTCCAATACAAATAGCAGTACCTGAAGGGTTTAAGATGTATTTCCATTCAAAATAATTCTGTTCCATTTCTAAGTTGAAACAGTCTTTCATTAATGGTAATAATAAGTGAAAATCAGACCTGTCAATTATGTCAATAACATATTCTGTCATATTGTAATGTCATTCTAGTCTGTTCCATCTAAATAATAAGCAACAATAAAACCTTCTTTGTCAATCACATGGTTTTCGGGAAGTTCGGTAATGTTATTAATCTCCATGAACTTGTCAGCCTTGTAAGGAGTGTTAAGGATAGCGTATTTTTTATTGTTTATCAATTTATGTTCAATTTTGCTATTCCCAACAAGTTGGACTTTTCCAACAGTTGGAATGACTATAAAAATAGGCCTTTCATGACCAGAATATTGCTCAAGATATTTCATTAATTGAGTGCCTTTTTCAATGGTTGTTCTAAAATGAGAAGCTCCTTTAAGTGGCATGGCATGAATAAGGTAATATGGAATAACATTAATGCGTCTAAGTTCGCTAAATAATTTTGAAAGAGTTACTTCATCATCATTAATGCTTTTAAGTAATGTAGCTTGATTCCAAAGGCTTATACCTTTTCTTGTTAAAATATTAAGAGCATTAACAACTTCACTTGTAAGTTCGTCATAATGATTAATATGTACTGTGCATGCTATTGTTACATGATTATTGAGGCGATTGAGTCCTTCAATCATTTCTGCGAGCTCTTCAGTAATAAGAAAAGGATTCATTATAGGTCTGCCTAAAGCAATATAGATTTGTGAAATACTTTTTTCCTCAATAATTCTGGATAAAATGTCTTTTAACTTCTTTACTCCAAGTAATATTGGAAAACCACCTGTAATAAGAACAGAACGTATTTCACTATTTGTTCTTATAAGCTCTAAAGCCATATCAACATCTTTATCTTTGATGTTCATATTTTGACCAAAAACGTAGGCTCTTCTATAACAAAAACGGCAATGCGCAGGACATATACTTGTTAATTTTAATACTATCCTATCCTCGTATAGTCTTTCTATAAATTCGTTCTCAGTATTTAATAAACCTTTAAAGGGTTCTTTGGTGATAATTTCCTCATTAAATTCATTTGAAGATGGAAAGAACTGTGCTTTAATAAAATAACTTTTATCGGCTTGTTCTTTAAGGTAAGGTGTTAATTTTAAAGGATAGAGTTTATTAAGCCAATCCCTTTCATTGTCTGATAAAGAAAATTGAATCATATCAAGTAAAATTTATGATAAAAAATATTTTGCAAAAATACAAATTAAATCATAATAGATAGTTAGAAATCTTTGATAAAAAATTATGAAAATTTTATGAATGATTTTATTCTCGGAATAATGAGTTTGATCATCAAAATATTTTTCCAATATACCGTATACGGCATCAGTATTCTAGACACATTCATGTTCTTAGTATTCCAAATAAGATTATCTACATTTAGAATATATTTGTAATTGTTCTTAATAATTAAATCTTCAGTTTGTTTGTCAATAAAACCACCTGGAGGGGTAAAGTTTCTAACATTTATGGAAAGCTTTTTATTTATTATTTCTTTTGAATATTGAATTTCATTAATTAAAAATTCATTATTTGGTGACTTTGTTAAGTTACAATGTGTCATACTGTGGGATGCTAATTCAACCAAACCGGATTGAACCAGCGTTTTAAGTTCATCCCAAGAAGTCATTTTAGTAAGTTCAGGCTCATATCTTATGTGTAATTTCTTTATTATATCATTTGTAATTTCAGGTTCTAATGAAGACAGTAAATAATATACCTTAACAGCAAATCTTTCGATATTTGTTTTGGTTAATCTTTTTTTATTAATCCCTATTTCGGGTATTTCAAAAAGTAGTTTTTTATTATAGGCTGCTTCTATCGATTTGTTTAATATTTGGCTCCATGGGCAGATTCCGGATTCTACCAGTGAAGGTACAATGCAAAGTATAGCCCGTATTTGATACTTTTTTAAAAGGGGGAAAACATTTGTGTAGAAATCCTTATAACCATCATCAAATGTTATTATAATTTTTGGCTTTTTAGTGGATTTCTGTATGTCATCAAAACCAATGATTTCGTATCTTTTTTTAAGATAGATTAATATTTTCTCAAAGGTTTTAATTGGAATGGGTGGATAAGCAGGACTGTACTCATCTGAAACTCTGTGAAAACATAGTACTTTAATATTTTCATTCATCTGAAAAGAAATTTTGTTTAAATAATTTGAAAGTATTTCAACTTGTTTTTCACGAGTGAAATTTTTACAGTAAATTTCATCATCAGCATTAAAATCACAAAGTTGTTTTTTATTATTGTAAATTGAAATAATGTTTTTTTCAACTTCTTCTGAAGTGTTACAAACAAATGATTTGGAGTATGGTTTAATCAGATGTTCGAGAATACCATTATCGCTTGGGCATAAAATAATTGGCTTATGCCATGGTAAATATTCCAATATTTTACTCGACATCCACCCTTTAATATCTTGATAACCAATCATAATAAATATATCCGCTTTAGCCATAAGATGATATACTTTTTTTTGATCAATTCTTGGCATTAATACAAAACTATCTGAAAAATCATTTGTGAGATCTTGTAATCGCTTCTCATTATTGAAGCTATTGGTTATTCCAGGGAAAAAACATGAAATTTTAAAATTTTTTCTTAAAAGATTTATAACAGCTTCAATAAATATTTCAATGGGTTGATAATCGTAAAGTGAGCCAAGATGTAAGATAACAAGACTTTCCTTGTCTGAGGATGTCTTATGCGCTGAACGGAAACTGTCGATTATTTCAAAATCAAACCCATTTAAAACAACTTTGCAAGGCTTATTAAGAAAGTTGGAAAGGTTTTTTGCCCATTCTTCTGTAACTGTTGTGATTAGAGAGGCACTTTTAGTCCATTTTTTTTCAAGTTGAGAATCAAAATTTAAGAAAAATCTTTCCTTGAAATTTAATTTAATATTATTATTACTAAACAAGCTGTTCCACTCATCCCTATAGTCTGCTATCCATTTGATTTTAAATTTTTTATTTAATAAATGGGCGAACAAAAACAGTTGATATGGCTTTCCTGAACACAGAAGAAAATCAATATCTTTATTTTTTTTCAAAAAATCTTTAGCAAAAAAATAGATATTGGCATAGGGGATAGCTTTTACAGTAATACCTTGGAAAATCAATTCAAAAAAACTAAGCATTTTTCGGAGCCAAACTAATTTATTATCACCATATCTTGAATAAATCCTGTCTCTTAGATTGGCTTTATAGGGTAAATAGTAAACCTCGTACCCATCATGTTTCTCAAATATAATGTCTGTTCCGCAACTTCCTGCCATTTCTCTGAAAGTGCCTGCATTATTAGGCGCCTGACGTGTTATAACTATGGGATAATAACCGTATTTATGAAAATATTTGGCAAATGAAGCAACTCTATAACTGCCTGCAAAGTTAGAAGGAGGGAAAAAGTAGCTTAAGATTAATATCTTTTTCATTTTACAAATATACTTATAGAAAATGTTATGAATGTAATTTTTTTTTGTCTGTAACTTTTCAAAATTTTAATTCGTCTTATGATAAACCTTTAATAACTATTAATTATGAAAACATTTATTATCTTTTTGATGATTTGCTGTTATTCTATAGCAAGCGCTCAAGTTTCAAACAGTGAATGGGTAACATTCAAACAAAACAACTCCGGTTTGTCAAGTAATTCAGTGAAAGATATTGATTTTGATGAGGGTAAAGTATGGATAGCAACTATTAATGGATTAAATTTATTACAAGATAATAATTGGGAAGTGTATAATACATCAAATTCTGATTTACTCGATAATTACGTAAGATCCATTGCTGTTGCAGAGGATGGTACAAAATGGATTGGAACAAGCAATGGATTAATTTCTATTGACAATAATCCAAGTCAGAGAGCATGGACGCTTTATAATACATCTAATTCAGGACTACCCGTCAATAATATAACTTCACTTGATTTTGACAATCAGAATCAAAAATGGTTTGGTACATGGGGTGGGGGAATTGCAAGGTATAATGAGAATGAATGGGAAACTTATAATATGTATAATTCAGAGTTACCTGTAAATGGCGTTTATGATATTAAAATTGATGAATATGATAATATCTGGATTGCAACACATGGCGGTGGTCTTGCAAAATTCGATGGTTATAACTGGCAAATATACAATGCTACCAACTCGAATTTACCATCAAATATTGTTTATGCTATTGATTTTGATGCTCAAAATAATATCTGGTTAGGAACAGAATTGGGCCTTGTTAAATTTGATGGGTATAACCATTGGACATTATTTAATCTTTCAAATACTGGTTTTGACTTCTCTACAGTACTTTGCGTAAAATTTGAAGAATTAACAAACACTATTTATTTTGGAACTTATAACGGCCTTGGAATTTATAAGTCTGGTGTTTTTTCATTTAAGAAAACTGGGAATTCAGGTATTTCAAACAACTGGGTATCAGTTATTAACATTGACGATAATGGGAACAAATGGATTGGGACTTTGGGAGGCGGAATTTCTGTGTATAATGAAAATGGTGTTGTTCTTTCTACAAATCAAATTACCGAAAATTTTAATTATGATGCGCTTTCATTATACCCCAATCCGGTTATAAATAATGCTGTATTAAATATTAAAGTGCAGAATTTTAAAAATGCGGGTTTGTATGTTTTTGATTTATGTGGCAAAGTTTTATTTTTTCAGCCCATAACTTTATTAAAAGGAGAGAATGATATTAATCTGAATTTTGAAGCATTTTCCTCCGGCATATATTATTGCTGTGTGAAGTCGGAAGATGAATGTAACTCTTTAAGGTTTATTAAGATATAACATCTTGTTTTTAAACAGGCTTTGAAAGCCCATTATAATGATTGCCTGTTTGAAAGATTCCTTTGAGGAAACCGTAATTTTAGATAAAAAAAGTACATTTTAATAATATTTCTTAATATAAAATTTTTCTTTAAAAAATATTTGTTGTTGAAATAGGTATTCTGGATGATTTCAAAAAAAGATTGGTTTTTTGCCAATGGATATTCATCCCAGTCCTGATCTCCAAATGTAATCATGGCTGTTGATTCTTGAGATAGTCCTCCAATCAAATGTTCAGGACCGTTGATAATAAGATTATTTTCTGAAACAGGGATATATCCCTTTTCAAGAATGATTTTCTTTATATTTTTGTCACTCACAGCTATCTGAATTTGCAAAAAACTACTTTCTTTCGAAATTTTTTCAACCTCTTTTAGTAATGCATTAAAAACCCCTAGCTCTTCAGATAATCCGAAAAGTTCAGTAATGATAATGCTTTTGGGATTTACTTCTTCAGCTATCCTATAAACAAGAATTCCGCAAAGGATTTTATCCCTATTGTAAGCCCTCAGGCAATAATGAGTTGTATGTGGCTGCTTTTTGTAACGCCAATTTAAATAGTAAGCATCCCGCTCAACAGCAAAATCATAAATGGATTTTGTCTTATTCCATAATTCAGTGTCTTTATCATCATATATGTCTGATTTAGTCAAGGCCACACTGTAGTCTTTTGAAATTCTTTTAAAATTTAAACGGAATTGTAAGATGCCAATTATCAGAGAAGTGAAACGTTTTTCGAAATTTGTAAACTTTACATAGGTATATGAAGCAGGTCCTTTTTTTGCTCCTAATTTTAGTTTAATAATTTTGTTTATTTCAGTCATGGAAACACTGGCAAAAACAGTGTGTGCATCCTGATTGATTCTTTGTAGCTTTTTACCTATGCCTTGTCCTCTGTATTCTAATAAATTAAATGCATCTACTCCCCAGCCTAAATCTGTAAAATGATTAAATATCTTGCATTTAGCTTTGCTGGCAGCAGCATGCCCAATTATCCTCCCTTTATTGTCAATAGCTATGAAAATTTGTAAAGTGGCATCTTTGTTAAATGGATTTTCTTCAAAAATCCATTTATAACGCTCAGGATATTTATATTTAAAATTAGTTCCGTAAGCTTCAGCATAAAACTCTCTTAATTTGTCTATATCTGTATGTTCTGCTCTTCGGATTTGAATATGTTCCATTTTGCTGTCGTTGGAAAAATGTTATAAAGTTACAATCCGATTGAATTTATTTTTGCTGAATTGTGTGATACCCATTTCTAGATTTTTAAGTTTTTCGTCCACCATGTGCATGCCTACCTGTATTCGGGGTAAACATGCCAAGTGACTTCGATGCCCACTAAAGATATTTGAAAACCGTGTAGTGGAACAGGTTTTAAAACCAAGTTCCTTCAAGATGTCAAATTCTCTTATACCAACCTCATCTTTACCTCCATAAGGGTAAGCGAAATGGGAGACTTTTTTGTTAATATGTTGTTCAATAATCGTTTTTGAACTTATAACCTCATTAATAATTTCTGTTTCTGTTATTCTGTTGAAAATTGGATGGTTGACTGTATGTGCAGCTATATTGACTAAGGGGTCTGTGCTCATTTGTTTTATTTGTTCCCATGTTAATGATAATTCCTCTGTATTATCTATAAATGCAACATCGTTTATTAAGAAAATCTGTTTAAGTATTTGCTGATAGTTGATATAATTATTTAAGATCAACATTCTTATGTGTTTGAAAGCCTCTTGTTTTTCCAGACTTGTTGAACATGCAATTTTTTTATTTTCACCATCAATGTTAATCCGGATAAATTCTTTTCCTTTTAAAAGCTGCTCAATTAGAAACCACCACATAAATGCAGTTTTATCAGGAAAACTTGTGGTAATATATAGGTTCATTGGAATCTCAAGAGCTTTTAAAAGTGGATAAGCATGGGTGTAAACATCTTTATATCCATCATCAAATGTCAGTACAGCAATCCTTCTACTTATCTTTTTCTTTCCTGTTAAAACATCGTAAAGAGTATCCAAAGTCACAAATTCATAATTGTTATTTCTGTAGAAGATGACCAAATGCTTGAGAAAATCCGGTGTGATTTCAAGTGCTTTGTTTTCAGGGATTAAAAAGTCAGATTCAGGAATAACTCTATGTAAGGTGATAATATGTCCCAAGCCAGAAAAAAGCTTTCTGGAAAAAAAACCATTGGTTTTTACAAAGAATGCAATAAGTTTATTGTTTATATAATTATTCATTTAAATGATGGTTGATATTGTAATTGTTTATCCTCTTAAACCCATTGTATGAAAAGTGTCTTATCCCGTTGATTAAATAATTAAGTTCCTGCTCATCTGTTTTCATCTCAATTGTATAGCGCGGTATTAAAAATTTGTTAAAATCGGTAGTAATATTCGCAGGCCAAGTTGTAAAACACAAATCTAATTTGGTTTTCTGTACAGCTTTAATAGTATCAGCATTAATGTCTTTTGGCCCACCATAGGGATATGCCATTGTTTTTGAATTTTTACCTGTCAGCTCAAATAAGTAAATCCCTGCATTCTTTATGTCTGATACTTGTTCCTCCTTTGATAATTGAGAGAATACATAATGGTTTTCAGAATGTATATCAAAATTAATAATTTCATCAGTTGCTAGAGACTTTATTGTATTCGGGTCAATTATATTTATTGTTTTGTAGTTTATATTAGGAAGTTCGTTGAAAATACTTAACAGTGTGTCATGAAGCATTTTGGGATTGTTTTTGATTTTAATGATGCTGTATATCTGTGAAAATGCTTGAGAACGGTCTTTTAAGCTCAGATTATTAAATGAAAATTCTTTGTTTAAATATTTAAAAGAAAAACTACTGTTATTTAATAGAGTATACTCAATCAAAAATTCCCATGGATAATGAGAGCCTTTAACATACGAAGTAGTTATAAAAATTGTGAATGGCACTTTGTATTTCCTGAATACAGGGTAAGCATACTCAATATTATCTAAATAACCATCATCGAAAGTAAAAATAACAAAAGGCTCTTTTTTACCTGACTTTAAATAAGTGTAAATTTCATCAGCTCTTATAATACTAAAATTCTTCTTTTGGAAAAATTTTATGACATTTTCAAGATGTTCAGGTGTTATTTCCCATTTACGGTTTTGTTCAAAAACAGACATTAATTTCTCCGGTCTAACACGATGAAACATCAATGCAAGACCTTTTCCTCCAAAAAAATATTTTGAAAAATACCCTCTTGTTTTTACAAAAAAACCCAACGATTTATCTGTAATAAAACTCATAACTGAAAATGGTTTAAATTCATATGCGTAAGTTCAGAGTATAGGGAATCAAAATCATCTTGTGAAAGCTCATCGGTTTTGTAAAGGCCTGAATAATTAATGTGGTTTTTTATTAAAAATAATGGTTTTTTAATGAGATACTTCTCATTTATACTTAACCCTTTGATTTTTATTTCTTTACAAATTGTGTATGCAACTGTGTTTAAAGATTCAGAAAAGAGAAGAGGGTTATTGGTAAAATGTACTAAGCCTAATAAAATTTTTGAACTAAAGAAATCTTTTTTTAATATTTTAAACCATCCTTTAGTAAAAATCCTAATTATAAAAGAGCTATTCAAGACGTATGAAGAATATTTGCATGGCTTTACTATGCAATATATAGGTTTATTTTTATAAAAATATAGGATATGAAATATATTGTCAAGCTGATGGTCATTATAAAGCTCTATTTCTGTCTCGGTTAAATAATTTTTAATTGCTTCATGATTAATTAAAACATTCGGTTTATTAAATATGCCTCTTATTGATGGAAGTGCAGGAACGGTACTTACTTTAGATGTATTTTCTTTAAACCCATAGTAATTAATGTAATAATTAAATGTGTGTTTTACTGGCGAAAGTACGTAAAAATTAAAACCTTCCATTTCCATTAAAGCCTGTAAAAGCAAAAAACCTTTCTTTTCCTTTCTGTAGGCAGGATGAACAATCCAGCTGCTGATATTGCAAAATTTGTAAATTTTTCCGTTTATTTCCCGTTGGCTTTGAATAGCTGCTATAAACCCTACAATTTTGATTTCATGAACCAATGCAAATCCAAAAAAAGTGTTATTGAGTTTAGTGCAAACAGGTGAAAAAAGTCTCTTCCACTGCTCCCTATCAATATCTTTATTGTCGAACATTTCTAAAAGCTCAATAACATTGTCGAAATCCTCTGTAATTACCTTCCTGACTGTTAACATTTAGCTTAATTTAAAGTAATTCTCTTTCAATTAATTCAATAATATTTGTGTCCGTTTTTTCATCAAACTTTCGGGCAAAAAATGCATCAGAGCATTTAAGCTCTTGAAGGTGATTAGTTGTAATTATCTGAGGATGAAAGGTGTTTCCTTCAAAATTAATATGTCTTAAATTATTATTAATGACATCTTTTTTATATTCACTGTTCAAAAGAATTGTTTGTATGTAAGTTTCATCAGGTAACATTGTATATCTGAAAAAGTCGATTATTTTTTTATTATTGTCGTGATAATTGATAATATATTCTGCATGTTTTCGGCAAATAGACCACCATTGACTTCCTCCGTAAATAGTTTTTAAGGGTGCTTCTCTTGGGTAATTAAAAATAAAACTATAAAAAAATTGAACAAATTCTTCTGAATATTTATTAGTGAAACCTTTTGCATTAAACCGAATAAAATGCTTAAACTTTTGAAAAAAATTGAACTGAAAATAACCATGATTTTCAATTGGTGGGATGCTGTAACGAGTGTTAAATAAATTCAAATAATACCTGGATATTCTTAATTTTTGTACCATAGAACCTTCATGCCATGGATTTGTTGTGTCACTTTCCATTGAATCAAAAGGATAAAAGTCCCAATATTTGATAAAACTTCTTTCTGGATTATTTGCAAGCAGAAGCTCGTATTCTTTTATGGGTTTTATAGGGTAATCCACACCGCTCAATAAAGAAATATGTGTGCAATTGGGTTGTTCTTTGAGAATTTGTCTAATGCCTTCAATTGTAGCTTCGACAATGCCAAATCCACCCCAATTACCCTTATATCGTTTATCTGTTATGACAACTTGTTCCTTAAAAGTGTTTCTAATTTGTTCATTACTTTTTTTTAAATTTAAACAGGGATGCAAATAAATTCTCTCTTGAAGCTGTTCTGCTAATTTGTTGAGAATGTAATTTGTCTTATGAAAAAGTATAAGGTAATATGTCATGTTTTGAACAGAAAAAATGATGGTAATATAAAAAATTAATATTTAAGTAGTGATTTAATAATGAATCGTAATTTTTTAAACTTTGATATTTTTAAATATTTTATTAAAGGGGAGTATTTATATCTTTTGTAAGCCCACCAACCATATCTTGTAGAATTAACACATAGATGATACCATTTATCGCAAATAAAAGTGTTAAGTTTCTCAGTTGGTAGGTATTCACTTGCATTATTAGATTTAATAATGTCAATAACAAGGTTTTCAATCTTTTCAATTTCATCAGTTGTAAAGTCAAAACTGCTGTAAAAAAACCTGAAATACAAGTCAAAATCAATATCAACAGGACAAATACCAATTCTATTTAACTGATATTTGATAACATTTATTGAATTTCTGTCCTGAATATCAGAGTTTAAAACAGAAACATTTGTCATGTGTTTTCTAACTTTAACCAGAGATTCCTTAATATTATGTAATTGGCCTAATTCAGAGAGTTTAACGAAAAAGAAATAATCTTCTGTGTGAATGAACTCAGAGCTGAAACGAAGTCCTCTATTAATTATGAATTCTTTTCTTATAAAAGATGAAGGGTGTACAAAGTGATTCTGATATATGGTTTTAATCCTAATTTCGTCAGTATATTCCTCATAAAGGATATTAAATCTTTTGTTAGAATTTTCATAGAAGATTTCAACACCCGATGAGCATGCTACAAAATCAGGATTATGCTCCATAAAACGAACTTGTTTTTCTAATCTTGTTGGCATGCAAATATCATCAGCGTCAACTCTGCAAATATACTTTCCTAAAGCCAAATCAATCCCTTTGTTCAGCGTTGCAATAAGTTTAATGTTTTTATCATTTCTAACCAAACGAATTCTTTTATCATTATATGATTCTATAATTTTTACCGAATCATCAGTTGAACCATCATCAATAATCAAAAACTCAAAATCCCTAAAGGTTTGATTCAACACACTATCAATAGCCTCTGCAATATACTTTTCGGTATTGTAAACGGGCATTAAAACTGTGACTAAGGGATTAGACATAAATAATAAAATATCAATATTTAATTTAAAAACTTTAAAAAACTAAGACAAACTTACTCCATTTTTTTAAATTAATAAAAAATATTTTTTACAATAAAAAACAATATAATAAGAATGCATTTTATTAAATAATTGTATTAATTTGTGTTTTAAAAAAAATATTAATCTCATGAATAAGATATAATTTACTGCTTCCAAAATGGAGATAATAATGCTATTACTGAAATCTAAATGAAATAATTAATTTGTTTTTAAATATTCTTTTTGAGATAGATATCTTGATTACTTGTTCTTTAGAATGTAAATTTTCTTTATCTAGCGTCTCAATAAAAAGATAGTGCCTATAGGGGAAATTATAGTATTTTATTAAAAAACTCATTGAATTTTTAACTTACATCGTTTCTTAATTCATTAGGGCAATAATTCGTTTTTTTTATATTGTAATATTCGTCAAAGCATAAAAATGTATTTACAATTCCTGAAAAATATATTAATAAAAATTTATTTTTAAGAATTAACAAATTAAATCTTCCAATATAATTTGTATAAGAATAGAATGTTAGAAATATGGTAAATAATAATAACAAATATATAAACCCTTTTTTAATGTTAAAAACTGACTCAGTATTTGAGAGGAAATATAAAGTTGCAATACCTAAAGCAGGTAATTTATAATCGTGACTTACACTTGGTATGATTAAAGAGCCAATTGTTAACATAAAAAACATGTACTTGTTATAAAAAGGCATTCTTTTCTTATATGATAAGTAAGAAATTATAGAAAGACATATAATATATAGTATGAATAGAACATAAGGTAAAAAGGGTAGGTAAATAGATTTTTTGCTTAACTCTGATGCAAAGGACGAAATTGAATGATTGCCTGCCCAACAAAAAGGGTCATTTGAATAAATAAAGATTTCATTAATATACCATAAAAAATGATTCCAACCCCTTGAAAATAACAATAAAAGATTAATTATTCCAAGTTTAAGAATGAATAATATATTTTCTTTAACACTGAGGTTTGACTTGTAAAACATTATTATAAAAATTGCTGGATAAATTTTTAGCTGGATTGCTATTGTAATGAAAAGAATTGAAAAAAAAACGTTATTCCTTTTAAAAAATAACAATGATAAATAAATAAAAAGAAATGTTATAATATTCCACTGTCCGCGTTCTAATTCAAACATAAAACCGTATGATGAAACAAGTAAAATAAAAAAAATTAATGAAATATTTAAACTGTAATTGCTTGATATACGAGGCAACAAATAAAAACATATTATAGTTATTGAAGATAAACTAAATAATAAAAATAAGCGATATGTTACTTTATGTGGGAGTTTGCTAATTACTAAAAATAGATAGTCAGATAAAGGAGAATAAGAACCTGACTTATTTTTAACAATAATTATTGCGTCATATAAATCAACACCTAAAAAGTCCCAAGCAGTTACAAAATTTGGTATATACATTACATGGGTGCTTATAAAAGTTGGATATATCATTGCAATAAAAAATGTAACCATAAAGGTTAGCAAAATAATGCTCTCTCTCTCTCTAAATAGTTTTGAAAATTTCATCTTTTTTTGTTTTTATAGATTATATTGTCTCACCACCCTATATATTGAACAAATATATAAATAATAATTGAAAGCTTTTTGTTTTGGATTTATATCTTAAGAAACCAATACTTTTTATTTAAAAATTTAGTATTTTTGCTTTAAAAACATATAATGCAAACTCAAAGCTGCCATATTTCTGTTGTTACACCTGTGTATGGCTGTAGCACATCATTGCTTGAGCTTTATCAAAGATTAAAAGAAACTCTTACTCCAATCACAGAAAACTATGAAATAATCTTTGTTAACGATGCCAGCCCCGATGATGCTTGGGAGGGTATTGAAGTACTTGCCAAAAATGATCCTAGAGTTAAAGGCATAAAACTGTCTAGAAATTTTGGGCAGCATTATGCTATTACTGCTGGTCTAGATTATTGCATAGGTGAATGGGTAGTGGTTATGGATTGTGATTTGCAGGATAAGCCCGAAGAGATACTTAAGTTATATAATAAAGCTCAAGAGGGGTTTAACATTGTACTTGGAAGAAGAAATAAAAGAAAAGACACTTTTTTTAAAAAGTTATCTTCATTTTTTTTTCATAGATTATTAAGTTATCTAACTGGTACAGAATTAGACAAAACTGTGGCAAATTTTGGAATTTACAACAGAAAAGTAGTTGATGCGATTAATAAGATGAGAGAACCCATAAGGTATTTTCCTACTATGGTAAAATGGGTCGGTTTTAATACCGCCAAGATAAATGTTGATCATAATTATAGACAAGAAGGACGTTCAGGTTATAATTACAATAAGCTATTGAGACTGGCATTAGATATAATACTTGCAAATTCAGATAAACCAATTAAGTTATTGGTAAAATTTGGATTGCTTGTTTCATTTTCTGCGTTTGTTTTTGCCATTGTTTTTTTTATTCTATGGCTGATGGGAGATATTGAAGTATTAGGTTATACTTCATTGGTTGTTTCAATATGGTTTTTATCGGGTGTGATAATAGCTACACTTGGTTTAATGGGATTGTATGTAGGAAAAACTTTTGAGGGTGTGAAAAACAGACCGATATATATTATAGATAAAACTACTTTTGATGATTGAAAAACTTTTTTGGGACAGTAACTTTTTTGGTTACCCTGTTGGTAAATTGGAATTAAAACAAACTACCGACTTTGATTTAATGTCTTTTAAAGAAAATGCCCAAAAGTACCAACTAGTTTATATCTTTTCAGAAGAAGAATTGAAATGCGATGACCCGTCATTAACTTTAAATGATATAAAAGTTACATTTTTAAAAAAACTTTGTGAAGAACTCTCAGATTCCATACCCGAATGTACACCCTATATTTTCAATTCTGCTGATTATTCTGAACTTGAATCTCTTGCTTTGGAAAGTGGTAAGTATTCGCGATTTAAAACAGACCAAAATTTTAAGAATAACGAATTTGAAAAACTTTACAAAAAATGGATATTTGAAAGTGTTAAAAAAAATATTACCCAAGAGGTATTGGTATATCGTAAAGAGAAACAAATTGCAGGATTTGTTTCAATCGTAAAAAACTATAATTATATAGCACAAATTGGATTAATCGCTGTTTTAAAAGATTTTCAGGGATATGGGGTAGGCGGAATACTCATGAAAAATGCCGAAAGATTCGCCTTTATGCACAAATATGCAAAAATGCAAGTTGTTACACAATTAAATAATATACAAGCTGTAAGTTTTTATAAAAAACATAGTTATTCAATACAAAAAAAAACATTTATTTATCATTTTTGGAAACATTGAAATATGGATATTGAGAATATTACAAAAAATTTAATTAAAAAAGAAGATGGAATTTATTATTCCAGTAAAACAAAAAATATTTCATATCCTGAAGACGGTAATGAAATATTTAAATGTATTGAAGAAAGAAGTTTATGGTTTAAACATAGAAACAATATTATTAAAGAATTGGTTTTGATGTATTTGAACAATAATATTTTTTTTGATATTGGTGGAGGTAACGGGTTTGTGTCAGTTTATTTACAAAATCACGGTATTGATGTCATCCTTGTAGAACCTGGTGAGCATGGGGTTAGAAATGCAACTAAAAGAGGTGTGAAAAAAATAATATGTTCTACATTTGAAAATGCAGGTTTTTCATTAGAGTCTATAAGTAATATCGGTTTATTTGATTTAATAGAGCATTTAGATAATGATTCAGAATTTCTCACTAACTTAAACAAGTATTTGAAAGTTAACGGGCTGGTTTTTATAACTGTTCCTGCTTATAGTTTTTTATGGTCGGCTGAAGATGTATTTGTTGGTCATTTTAGAAGATATACATTAAATAATTTGTCAAGTGAACTTAAAAAATCAGGATTTAATATTGAATATGCTACCTATTTTTTTTCTTTTCTTCCTATTCCAATTTTTTTACTACGTACTATACCCAGTTTTTTAAAATTAATTCGCAGAAAAAATCTAAATAAATCCCAAAAAACGCATAATATTTTTAATTTTTTCATAAAAGGAATATTAAAAAAAGTATTATTATGGGAGGTAAATTGTGTGAAAAGAAAAAAGAAAATTCCTTTTGGTAGTAGTTGTTTGATTGTCGCATCAAAAACAACCCAATAATATTATAAAGAGACAGATGAATCATAAAAATGTTTTTTACCCATTAAATTTCAACAAGCCTCACCTTACAGGAAAAGAGACTGAATACATCATTCATGCTGTCTCCTCGGGGCATATATCCGGCAATGGTGCCTTTACAAAAAAATGTCACACTTTTTTTGAAGAGCGTTATGGTTTTAATAAATGCCTGCTAACAACTTCCTGCACCGATGCACTTGAAATGTCTGCCATATTGATCAACATTAAACCCGACGACGAGATTATTATGCCATCATTTACTTTTGTTAGCACTGCACTCGCTTTCGTCCGTCAGGGGGCAAAAATCGTTTTTGCCGACAGCTGTAAAGACCAGCCCAATATGGATGAGACTGAAGTGGAAAAACTCATTACCCAAAGAACCAAAGCTATTGTGGTGGTACATTATGCAGGTGTAGCTTGTAACATGGATTATTTTATTGAATTATCACAAAAATACAACCTGTGGCTTATAGAGGATGCCGCTCAGGCCATTGACAGCTTTTATGTTAATCAAACTGGGCAAAAATTGCCTCTGGGCTCGATGGGGCATTTAGCTTGTTTCAGCTTTCACGAAACAAAAAATATTCAATGTGGCGAAGGTGGCATGCTGGTAATTAACCACGAGACTTTCAAAAAAAGAGCTGAAATAATTTGGGAAAAAGGAACCAATCGCGCGGCATTTTGGCGGGGCGAAGTGGATAAATACGGGTGGGTTGATACAGGCTCATCCTTTTTGCCATCTGATTTGCTAGCTGCATTTTTGTTTGCACAATTAGAAAAAATTGATGTTATACAACAAAAAAGAAAAACTATTTGGAACCTATATTATGAAAAACTTAAAAATCTTGAAAAAAAGGAATACATAAAGCTCCCGGTATTACCCGAATACGCTACTAATAATGCCCACATGTTTTATTTCATCTGCAAATGTGATATGCAAAGACAGGAACTTATTAACTTCCTTAAAAACCAAGGTATTTGGGCAGTGTTTCATTACCAGTCATTGCATAAATCGAATTTTTATGAAGACAAATATAAAGGGAAACAATTACCTTATTGCGATTTTTATAGCAACAGTCTTTTGAGATTGCCATTTTATTATGATTTAAGTAACGAAGACATTAATCAGATTGTAAATAAAATACATGATTTTTTTTTAAAATCTCACTAAAATAATTTTTTTACCCAATCTTTAGGCAGCAAATCATCTGTTTTTAATTTGGATTCTATTTGAAACCATTCCTGAGGAGTTACAACTATTTTATCCGGATTATTATTGAGCCATGCCCCCCACCAACTGAAAGTACTATTGCTAATAATATTATGTTTGCAGCAACTCATTAAATACATGCTTTTACAAGCATCGTTTATATCAACAAAAATAATATTATTTATTTTATTAAAAGCTTTTTTTGCCCAGTCTAAATCGTCTGAGAAAATAAAAAACATGACGTTCTTTTCTTTTTCATTTACACAATCAATAGATTTCTCATAATATTCAAAAGGGATTATTTTATATATGCTGTGATGTTTGGGGTTGCTGATATAGTCCCCTCTTCGTATATGAACAGAACACGAATTGCTGGAAATTATCTGGTTGAGATATTTGTACTCTTCGGTATTTATTATGTTTTTTGGTTTAAACTCTTTTAATAGTTTGTCTTTAATATTTTTAAAATATTTTTCGCTTTGCCAATATCCTTCAATATATATATTATTTGAAGCTTTTAAAACATTACTGTCAAACAAATTTGTTTTTTCTTTAATAATATCTCTTTTGTGATAGGGCTTAAGATATTGTGTGCGCCAATAAATAGATTTAAGCAAACCTTTTAAATGAAATCGTTTAATTTTTTTAATCTCTTCAATCGAAGCGATGTCAACTTCTATGTTAAAATTGTTAAGTTCAAATTGTCTTTTTGTTGCACCTGGTGGCGGGTTTTGATAAATGTTAATATCTAATTTCAGTTGGGTGTTATGTTTTAATGCCAGTTGTTTGCCCAATGCATATTGGAAGAGCTGATTGCCTAAGCCGCCTGATATTTGAGCTATGATCATTTTTTTTACAAATTTTTCATAAAATAAATCAAGTCTCTGTAATTTGTTAACTTAAAATAATTCTTCGAAATAGCTTTACAAATAAGTTTAATCCCTCTTTTCTTAAACCCCTCATAAAAATACTTAGCGGCCATCTCCCTGTAAAAAAGCGAAGGGTCCTCTAGGTAGGGTTTTTTTAGACCATTAAGAAAATTGTCGAGCTCTGTATGGTCTTGCTTTTCAAGGTCATCGGTACCGGTTTGCCTGCGTTGGTTGACAAGAAAACCTACTATCCTGTAGCTGAATTTCTTATTGAGATTGTCCGACCTATCGCCAGTTATGGAATTTGGGTTGTATCTGTAAAAATAAAGAGGTTCTTTCAGGTTGATTAACTTGTATTTTTCCATGATCAGATAGGTCCAGTAATAGTCTTCAGCACCCATTCTGTCAAAATAAATATGATATCCCCCTATGTTTTTGTAAACCTCACTTCTTAATAAATAACTGTTTGGAATTACTGAAAAATGTTCAGGTATGGCATTTAGAATATCGTTATGTGATGTAAAGAAATTCTTTGTGAACATTGGGTTATTGCTAACATCTACTGCAGTCATATTGCACCCTACAACACCTAAGTCTGGAGCTTTTGAAAATGCACGCAGTTGTGCCTCAAAACGATGAGGTAAAGAAAAATCATCGGCATCCTGAAAAGCAATAAATTCACCTTGAGCTTTTTCAAAAAGTTTATTGCAGGTCTGAAGATAACCAAGGTTTTTTTCATTATGAAAAGTCTTTAAACGCTTGTCGGTATAGGTATTAATAATCTTTCTTGTAGTATCTTTTGATGCATCGTCTGCAATAAGTAATTCGATATTTGAGTGAGTTTGATTTAAAATACTGTCAATGGCTTGCCTGATGTATTTCTCAGCGTTATATGCCGGCATTATGACCGATATAAGGGACTTATTTTCTATCATAATTGTATTTCAAGAGAGATTTAACGAAAAACTTTAATTTCAATAAAAATGAAATTTTTAAAACTGTTTTTGCTTCGGAACTATTAAATAATTTAAAAACAAAAAAACCCAAATGTGTTGATTTGGTACAAATATCCCAATATTTTTGTGCAAAGAAAACATTAAAAAGTTCTTTTTTATAAATATCTTTTTTGGTATTGGAGTAAATCAGCTTATCAATAAAATTTAATAAAATGAGAAGCTCATTCTTTTTTCTGGGATAATCGTTTTCAAGGAATTTATCATAAAGACTAATTTCCTCATCATCTGGCTTAATATCAAGTTTATTTATAAGCATTTTTCTTATTTCAGATGATATTTGTAGTTGAGTGGGTGTAAATTTCTTAGAAATCTGTTCTGAATGCGTTCTTTTATGCACAAGAATTTCAGGTATGACAGCTAGTTGTGTTAAAGCAGCCATTTCATTCCACAAGGCAAAATCTTCTGCATGAATAAATTCTTTCTTAAATCTCAGCATATTATCAATTAATACAGACTTACGAATCATAGCTGCCGGATGTGGAAAATGAGTGTCGAAAAACAACTTAAATTTTATTTCATCGTGTGTTGTTTTAAAATGAACATCGTAATTGTGCTCCAATCCAATTGTGCGGATATATGAGCCGCATAAACCTATTTCAGGATGGGCTTCCATGAAAGCAAACTGTTTTTGTAGTCTGTCTGGAAGAGAAATATCATCGGCGTCCATTCGTGCAATGTATTTGCCTTCAGATAGCTCAATGCCTTTGTTCAGAGTGGCAATAAGTCTGATGTTTTCACCATTCTCAATAAGTCTGATGCGCTTATCTGTGTATGATTTAATTATATCTAAACTGCCATCGGTTGAACCGTCATCAATAATGATAAATTCAAATTCCCTGAATGTTTGGTTAAGGATACTTTCAATGGCATCTTTCAGATAAATACCAGCGTTATAAACAGGCATCAGGACTGAAATTGGCTGAATTGTCATTAAAAAATTAATTGATTTATAATTGATGCTTTGATTTCTGTCTGTAAAATTAGAAAAATTAATCGTAATGCCTATAAAGTTTATTTCAGACAGCTACACATTTATTTGTATTTTTGTTTTGAAAAAAATGCCCATGCAAAAGATTTTTATTACCGGAGGTTGTGGTTTTATTGGTTCACATCTAATAAAACGCCTTATAACAAAAGGCTATTCTGTGAAAATTTTTGATAATTTGCACCGTAATGCCATTCAATACACCGACCTTCTTAATAATACCAAAGTTGAGTTTGTTAAAGGAGATATTATGGATGCCCAGCATGTAACTGATGCTATGCAAGGATGTGATTTGGTGATTCATATGGCTGCAATTGCAGGTGTAAGTGATTATTATCTTAATCCTTCCCGCACTTTACAAGTGAATCTTATTGGAACTTTTTATGTTTTAGAAGCTGTGAAAAAGAACAAAATAAATCGCCTAATAGATATGTCTTCTAGTGAGGTTCTTGGAACTGAAGTTATCGGATCTGATGAGGAAAGCTATTTGCGAATAGGACCTCCGCGTGATAAGAGATGGTCGTATTCTGTTGGCAAATTGGCTGGTGAACAGCTGATTTATCGTTATTCTGAAGAACTTGGCTGGAAATCAACGATTATTCGGTTATTTAATATTTATGGACCCCATCAGGTTGGTGAAAGTGCTGTGAGTAACTTTTGCAGCAGGGCTTTAAAAGGAGAAGATTTGGTAATTGACGGCGTTGGTAGCTCTTTGAGGAGCTGGTGCTATATCAGCGACTTCGTTGATGCTGTGATGTGTTTTGTTGAAAAACCTAATGATGAAGTCGAAATCTTTAATGTGGGTGATCCTTGGACTACAATTTCGAATCTTCATCTGGCGAAAATGATTATTACTCTTGCCAGAGATGATGCAAGCGTTAAGAAAAAACCTACAATAACTTTCCGTCCTATGCCATTTACTGATATTAAAGCCAGATATCCTGATGTTGGAAAGATGATGCAAACATATAACTGGAAACCTGAGATAACGATTGAGGATGGTGTCAGGGAGACTTACAAATGGTTTCGTGAGACTTTCAAATAGGTGCTAATCAGAGCTTAATAAAAGCTTTAAATTTTTCTCAAGTTCTTCTGTATCAACCTTTAAATTAAAGGTGTGAAAATCTGTATTGAAATAGTTTTTTCTATTATTGTATCTGTCTGTATTATTACTCTGTATGACTTCACTATACTGGACGTAAAATTTTAATTTCAAGATACCTGCCAGCCGCCAATAAACAAGACAGTTATGAGCATTTGGTTCACCAAGATGGCGGTATAAATCTAAAACCTTACTGCCGCCTTTCATAAAAATCATATTGGTCAATCCTGAACCATGTGTGCCTATTAGGTATTTGGCTTGTTGCATCATTGCAATTTGTTCATAAAAGCTATAATCTTCAAAGTCGACAACTGCAAAATTATATTTATTAATAAGTTCTAAAACAGCATCTTCATTTGAAATGCCTCTGCGTTCAATGTTTTTTCTTGAAATGAAAATTTTATCATTTATTATAGGTGACTTTATTTGATTGTCATGAACATATTTTACAAAGTGTTTTTTTATTTTTCTTAAAGTCTCGGCATCGTAATGATCACAATATTTTTTGTGGGTAACGTATTCCAAAGACTTAAAAAAAACAACACTATTACTAGGAATATATTCAACGCTAAGATCAGGAAAAGTTTTAAGACTGTCTGTTACAAAACTATTTTTCTGAAATGTATCCGGTAAAATAAGCGTAGTTTTTCCTAGATCACCCTCAAAATTTAAAAGCCTGTATAAGCTTTCCGTAATCCAATGATAATAATTGAACCAATGATGAATGAGCAGGTACTTTTTATTATCAGTTTTGACGATTATATTACTGTCTTTACGAAAAGCATTGTTGATGTAATTCTCAAATATAATCTCGTTATAGGGTTTGAGAATTTTAATGTTTCTGATGTCCAGTTTGCCGTGTACAGAATCCTTCAAAATGTTCAAATTTTTAAAAACGATTCCAAAATCAGTATCTAAATAAACATGACAATTATTTATAATTTTTGTTCTAAGGGGTTTCATTATAAAATAATCCCTATGAGTATGATACTTAAAATCTGATTTTTTTAAGTTTTCAGGCAATTTAATTTTGTGAAAAAATAATTTGTAAAAGGGTAGTCTTGAAACAAAAAACTTTCGGGTGGCAAGACCTAAACGGCTTTCTCTTATGATATTAATCAAATTCAGAAAGGTGAATTGAAGATGGTTTAATAAGGATTTGAATATATATTTTGAAAACACTCTATATACTTCAATTTTACTTACTCCATGTTTTCTGATATTATTATTAAGGAACAACTTCATAAAAAGAAGAATTCTGAAAATATAAATCTTTTCAATCTTTTTGATGATACGGTACTTAATAGTATCTGGCATTGTTTTTATAAAGTTGAATTGCTACTAAAACAAAAGTAATAAATGTTTCTGTATTTGAAAAGTTTGTTACTTTTATAACAAATTTATATAATGGTTTTCATATCTGTTATAATTCCCTGTTATAATGAATGCGGTAACCTCATTGCCTTAAAGGCTGCTTTGGATAAAGTTCTAACGCCATACAAAAAGGAGTATCTCTTCATTGATGACGGCAGCACTGACGGAACATTGGATGAAATCAAAATTTTGGCTGAATCAGACATGAATGTAAAGTACATTTCTTTGTCACGCAACTTCGGACATCAGAATGCTTTAAAAGCCGGAATTGACCATGCTAAAGGAGATTGTTTAATTACAATGGACGCCGATTTTCAACACCAACCCGAAATTATCCTTGAAATGTTGCAAAAATGGCAAGACGGATATGAAATTGTTTATACCATTAAAAACAGCAGTAAAAATATTTCCTGTTTCAAAAGATTTTCAGCACTTGTATATAATAAATTATTCAGCCTGCTTTCAGATTCACCCAATGCAAATTTGGGCGCAGATTTCAGATTAATTGACAGAAAAATTGCTGATATTCTTAAAAATGATTTTAATGAGTTTCATCTTTTTTACAGAGGACTAATAAGTTGGATAGGCTTTAATTCTTATGCCCTGAATTATACACCGGAAAGGCGTTTAACAGGAAGGTCAAAGTATTCTTATAAAAGAATGGGTAATTTTGCAGTTGATGGTATTACTTCTTTTTCAATAAAACCGTTAAGAATTGCCACTCTGGTTGGCTTTATCATTTCTTCTTTTGCTTTCTTTTATGGATTGTATGCTTTGTATATTAGTTTTTTTACTGATAAAGCTATTACAGGCTGGGCCTCAGTAATCTTAAGTATTCTTTTTATTGGAGGAATTCAACTGCTTTTCCTTGGTGTTATCGGAGAATATTTAGGTAAGATGTTTTTTGAAGTAAAAAAACGACCTCATTACCTTATAAAACAAAAAAAAATTGATGCCCATTAAATTATTCCCTTTGTTTTATCCAGAATAATAGATCCTCCAAAACATCAGTACTTATCGTTTCCTCTATCATAGCATATTCCAAAATACTACCTTTTGTGGCATTCTGAAAAAGGTGGTTTTTGTCGGGATATAATTTTGTCGTGAAATTTCTTTTACCATATTTAAGGATAATTTTTTCTATTGCTTCTAAGTTTTGAGCAGCTAACACCTGCACGTCCTTCTCGCCAAAGATTGCTAAAACTGGGCATTCAACACGACGTAGATAATCTTCGGGGTTAAATTTGATAAAATATCTGAACCATGATGAATTCATTGCCATAATTTTACTCTCTATCCCTTGTGAGGTATATCCATAAAGCAAGTGTAAGTCCTCAGATATTTTTTTTGCTCTTTTTGTATAATATTTTTTAATCTTATTGGCTGCTTTTCTATAATCTGGTTCGTTGATAAGAATTTTATAAACTTTTTTTGAGTCTTTTATGATAGCTTTAATAATAGAGGCTTCAACATTATCAAGAACAAGCATTTTTTCAATTTGTGTTAAAAGTACTTGCTCTCCGGTTAGTCCCGGACCTGCAAGCAAAATAATAAAAGCAATGCTTCTGTCATTCGAAGCTACAATAGGAGCTATCATGCCTCCTTCGCTATGACCGATTAAACCAATATGGCTTGTGTCAACTCTGGGATGTTGTCGGAGAAAAGCTACGGCAGCTTCAACATCTGTTGCAAAATCCATGCTTGTGGCAGTGGAAAATACACCTCCTGAATTCCCGACACCCCTGTCATCGAAACGTAAAACCGCAATACCTCTCGTTGAGAAATAATCAGCAATGATTAGAAAAGGTTTATGCTCTAGTATCTCTTCGTTACGATTCTGTGGCCCTGAACCCGAAATTAAAACTACTGTTGGGAAAGTACTATCGCCCTTCGGATAAGTCAATGTGCCTGCTAATTTTATTTGGGCTGTTGGGTTTTCAAATTCAACTTCTTCCTCAATATAACTAAAGGGAGGGTGAGGTTCCTGAGGTCTATTCAGGACAAATAACTCTTGCGTTTTTTTGAACTTTACAGGAATTTTAAAAATTGCTTGAGAAAAAATCCCATCAATAATTGAATCCTGTTCAAGAAGTTTTCCTTTGAAGTTTGCACTCATACTTTTTATGAAAATATGAAGAGAATCTTCTTTGACAATAATTTTGGTTATTGGTATCTCATTGGCTCCCTGTAGTGGACTATTCAGACTCCCTGAAAGACTGTCACTTTCATTTTTAAGTTCAAAAGTCAAGATTAATTCGGTACCTTGAAATTCAAGTAAACCATACCAAAAACCTTCGAAGAATGGATTGTGGGTTTGACTACAGATTTTAAGGTTAAAAGTTAAAACAGATATAAAAATGAGAAGGACTATTTTCTTCATTTTAAAATATTTTAATAAAAATATAAGGATTGTTTAAAATCTTATAATAGTTTTGGTTTATAAGATTCTAATGAAGAAATTAAAGCTCTGCAATTAATTCCTTTATTATTAATGTCATTTTAGGCTCAGCTCTATTGGCCACTTCAACTACTTCATTATGGCTGATTTCAACAATTTTCCCCTCAACTCCCAAATCTGTAATGATGGAAACAGCAAAGCAAGGAATATCCATATGTCGAGCTACCATAACCTCAGGAACTGTTGACATACCCACAGTGTCAGCACCAACATTCCTAACATATTTATATTCAGAAGGTGTTTCAAAGCAGGGGCCTGAAACTGCAGCGTATATACCCGTTTTACAGTTAATTCCGTTTTTCTTGGCAATTTTTAAAGCTTTGTTAATCAGATTCTTATCATAGGCATCATGCATGTCAACAAAGCGGGGGCCAAGTTCTTTGATGTTTATGCCAATGAGTGGATTTGAAGGTAGTAAATTAATTTGGTCATTGATAATCATAATATCACCAATTTCGAAATCAGGGTTAACTCCGCCGCTGGCATTTGATAATATCAAGGTTTTGATGCCTAGAAATTTCATCACACGTACAGGGAAAGTAACCTCTTTCATGGTATAACCTTCATAATAATGAAAGCGTCCCTGCATAGCAATTACCTTTTTGCCTGCCAATTTTCCAAAAATTAAACGACCACTATGTCCTTCTACTGTAGAAACAGGAAAATGAGGGATGTCTTCATAGCTTATTTGGTGTTCGATTTTTATTTCATTAACAAGACCTCCAAGTCCTGAACCTAAAATGATTCCTACTTCCGGTTTAAAGCCGGTTTTGTTACTGATGTAGTTTACTGTTTCTTTGATTTGTTCTAACATAATTTATTATTTGTTGGTCAAATTCCTGATTGTATTTTTTATGAATGTTTATTTTAATGGGCATATAAAATATTGGAATGCCTATAAATTGTTTCTGAAATTCTGCTTTGTCTAATCTGGCACTGTCTTTTTCTGTTGTTACAATTATTTTATTTAATGAATATATACTGTTGTATGTTTTAATAATCAAATCAATGTCTTTTTGTGTGTAGTTGTGATGGTCTCTATAATCTAACTTGTATAATTCAACACAGTGTTGCTTCAGAAATTCTTCAAGAGGGTAGGGGTTTGCAATTCCAGTTATCATAAGTATTGCATACACTTTTGAAGGCATTACCGTTTCAACATCCTTATACAAAGGTATAAAATTTTCAAAATCAATATAAGAAAAAAATACTTTTTGATTTTCAGTTGGTTTTAGGCGTGTTAAATATTCTTTAACAACAATGGGTGATAGTATTTTTGGTGATTTTGTTATGATTATTGTGTTTGCTCTTTGGGCACCATTCCTGAATTCACGTAGATTTCCGGTTGGCATGACAAAGTTCTCTGAATATAAGTTTGAATAGTCGCTCAGTAATATATTAAGTCCGGGTTTTACATAGCGATGCTGAAAGGCATCATCCAGTAAAATTACATGTAAATCAGGATAAAGTTCTAATATTTTTTCTATCCCCTTTCTTCGTTTTTCGCATACAGCTATAATCAAATTATCAAACTTGCTTAAGTATTGTATGGCTTCATCTCCAAGTTCATTAACAGTCATGTTTTTTTCTCCAAGAATAAAACCTTTTGTTTTGCGGCCATAACCACGACTCAATATTGCGACTTTATAATTGTCTTTTAATAAACGAACCAGATATTCTACATGAGGCGTTTTTCCTGTGCCACCTACACTAAGGTTTCCAACACCAATAATTGGAGTGTCATAGGATTTTGAGGATAGAATGTGCCAATCAAAAAGCTTGTTCCTAAACAACAATATTAAACCGTAAATCAGTGAAATAGGATAAGCTAATATTCTTATGAATTTTATCATGCCATGTATTTCTGGTTCTGTGTATAATTTCAAAAATTCAAAGGACACTGAACCTGTTGATACCTTAAATTTATATAAAACTTCTTTTATACGTAATTTTCGTTGTAGTTTGTTACATATTTATTATTTTTGAGATATTTATAATACCCCATTATTTATGCAAATTAAAGATGTAACAAATTTTATTGAATCTTTTGCACCTCTTAATATTCAGGAATCCTATGATAATTGCGGCCTAATAACAGGTAAGTTTGAAAACGAGGTTTCCAAAGTTCTTATTGCACTAGACCTTACTGAAGAGGTTATGCAAGAAGCCATAAACAAAAATTGCAATATGATTATTACACATCATCCTCTTGTTTTTACCCCTCTAAAAAAAATTCAGGGACAAACTCATATTGAAAGAACACTAATTAATGCCATTAAAAATAATATTGCAATTTACGCTGCTCATACCAATCTTGATTTTTCAAATAAAGGACTTAGTCACTATTTTGCAAAACTTTTATCTTTAGAGCATGTTAAGGTATTAAAACCCCTGAATAATTATCTTAGAAAAATTGTTACGTTTTGTCCTCTAGAACAAAGTGGAGAAGTGAGGACAGCTCTTTTTGAGGCTGGCGCTGGACATATTGGTAATTATGATTGCTGTAGCTTTAATGTTGATGGGCAAGGTTCTTTTAGAGCCTCTGAAGGTGCAAAACCTTTTGTGGGCCATATTAATACTTTGCATTTTGAGAATGAAGTGCGCATAGAAACCATTTATCCACTGCACCTTGAGAAAAATATTATCAGTGCATTGTTGAAATCACATCCTTATGAAGAAGTGGCTTATGATATTTATTCGTTAGAAAATACTTATTCTAAAATTGGTGCCGGTATTATTGGTGAAATGAAAACCCCACTTTATGAAAAAGATTTTTTGAATCAGTTAAAGAAAACATTAAATATTGAAGTCCTTAAACACTCAAAATTTACCGGTAGAATGATTAAAAGGGTAGCTTTTTGCAGTGGATCAGGAAGTTCTTTCATCCCCGATGCCATTGCTGTAAAAGCTGATATCTTCATATCCTCTGAGTTTAAATATAATCATTTTATTGATGTCGAAAATAAATTGTTGATTGCAGATATTGGTCATTTTGAAAGTGAGTCTTTTGCAAAAGAATTAATTTATAACCTATTAAAGAAAAATTTTTCTAATTTTGCAGTCGAAATTTCAACAGAGGAAGTAAATCCTGTTAAATATTTGTAAATCAATATAATAATTAAAATACATGGCAAAATCTAAAACTCCCGACAAAAAAGTTACTGAAAAAGTTAAAGCTGAAACAAAAAAAACAGATTCAAAAGCTAAAACTAAACCGAAACAAAAAGAGGAGGTAAGTAATCCTGATAATGTTATACTTGTCGAAAACGCAACCGTTAAAAAAAATAAGTCAGATGATTCTGAAGGTGCAAGAATGCTTAAAAAACTTCAAGCCCTTTATAATTTACAGCATATCGATACCAAAATAATTAACTTAAAAAAATTAAGAGGGATGCTCCCTGTAGAGGTTAAAGATTTGGAAGATTCTATTGAAGGCCTTAAAATCAGGGTGGAAAAAATAAAAGATGAAGTTAAAGTTGTTGAACAGTTTATTGCCAACAAGAATATTGAAATTAAAGATTGTCTCAGCGCAATTAAAAAATACGAAAGTCAAAAAGATAATGTCAAGAACAATAGAGAGTACGAATCATTAACCAATCAGATTCATAACAAATCTCTCGATATACAACTTCTTGAAAAAGAAATTAGACAAGCTAAAGATAAGTTGGTCATTAAGACTCAAAGTCTTGAAACAGTTGAGAGCGACCTTGAAGTTTACAAAAATGAATATAAAGTCAAAGTTAATGAACTTGATGAAATTATTGCCGAAACAACAAAGGATGAGGAAGAATTAAAAAGAGAAGCAAAAGAACACGAAGCTTTTATTGATGAGAGATTGCTGACTGCATATAATAGGATTAAAAGCAATGCAAAGAATGGTTTGGCGGTTGTTCCCATTGAAAGAGATGCTTGTGGTGGTTGTTTCAATAAAATTCCCATGCAGCGTCGTCTTGATATAAGAATTCAAAAGCGCACTATTGTATGTGAATACTGTGGTCGCATACTTATAGATCCGAAAATGTTCGATGATAATTTTGAGGAATAAAATTATTAATATCTAATAATAAAAGACTGATTCTTAACAGGGTCAGTTTTTTTTTGTAACAATCTGAACTTTTAAAGCTTAATCCTTTACACATCTTATTGAAAAGCCATATCTTTTGAGATGTTCATTCCTAAGAATATCATTGGGTGAAAAAAACAAAAGATTACTCCATGCATATACTGCATAATATTCATTATAGCTCCAGAAATGAGCTCTTTGACCTAAATTCCCATATGCACCCCCTGCAAAGCGATTACCTGCGGGTAAAGCTGTGAAACCACTTTCATTAGTAGCTGCTGTATTTGGTATTTTCCAATAATCAAAACCTCTGTCTTTGATTTTCCCACCTGCCACATTATTTCCTCCAAGATAATCATACAGACTTTTCCAATCATATGAGTTTGGAATATGCCAACCTATAGGGCAAATATTTTTATTGTTATTACTAATAGTATCAATAGCATACCAATTATATAAAGCCCCGTAAACAGTCCCGGTTTCACTGAATTCGTTTTTATACCAGCAGTAGGCAGGTGATTCAAGTTTGCTCCATGTATTACTGTCTGAAACAAGTTGGATTTCTGTATAATCGTTGTATTTTGTTGTCATAAGATTGCTGGCCATCCAATACTGATCACCGATTTTTACTACAGGATAATCATTTCCGTTTGCATCTGTACAATTCTGAAAAAATAAGTTCACAGTTGTGCTTTCTTCATTGGGCCTTAATACCACAATTTTTTTGTGTCTGCCTGCATAAGCTGTTATTTTAAGTGCATCATTAAACCGGAATGGTAAAACTTGTTCGGTGCGTGCATAAAAATATTCCTGAGGAATAAAGAAATTTGACTTTTTACCCCGGTATAAAATAGAAATACTCTGATACAAATTTGTACTATTGCTTATTAGGGTATCCGAATATGCATAATCCTGAGAATTAATCTCAAGTAGATATTTCCCATAGCTCAATCCTTTAATATAATAATAATGCTCTGCAACTTCAAGGGTGTTTTGAGTCTGAGCAATACGTGCTCCCGTGCTGTCATAGATGTTAATGAGAATTGTACCGCTGGTTTTGGCAAAGAAACGTATCATACAACCTTCTGTTACAGGGTTTGGTGATATACTTATTTTGCTATTGGTTTGACCTGTATCATCTTCAGAAAAATAAATAAGTTTTAATCTAAGAATTTCAGTTCCTTTAAGAGTGATAAGTGTGTCTTGCATAAGGTTTTCAACCCTTACAGAATCTACATTTGAACTTGCTCCGCTCGCTGTAAAATTGATAAAGTAATCCTGCGGTTTAGCATGACTATAGAGAAGAAAGAAAATTATATATAAAAAAGCGATTTTTTTCATCGAGAATATTAATCTTTAGTATAGATTTAATATTATGCTACAAATTTATTAAAAATTAGTCTAAGTATCTCTATTTAAGAGAAAAGAATTCACTTGAATTGCTAATAATAAAAAAGGCCACCTTGATAGGTAGCCTTTTTTAAGTATTGAAGTTACTTTAGTTAATTACTAACTTCTTGTTGAGTATGGTTTTGCCATCGCTAAGGCGTAAATGATACATGCCTGAAGCTAAAGCTCTTAAATTAAGTTCAGTAGATGAACCGTAAGTGATGCCGTTAAGTTGTTCTTCATAAACAACTTTACCTTGTATATCCATAATGGTGAGTGAAAGTTCTTCAACATCATTCATCATAACAATATTGAAAAGACCTTCGCTTGGGTTTGGATAAATATTCACATCCAAATCTGTTTGGACAGGTTTAACTATGCCAACAGTTGTAGTATCATGAACGGTAACATTATCAAGATAGAATGCTGCACCATCAAATCCAATATAGTTAAAACCAATCTGTACAGTAGGTTCTCCTGCATAAGCAGTTAAATCTATCATTTTTTCGGCCCATGTAAAGTTGGGGAAAACACCTTCATCGGTTTCACTCCATAATGTGTCAATAGTGATACCGTCATCTGTTGTAGCTAATAGATATACATCGTAGTTGTCATTAGGATCAACACCCCAGTAATAACTCATACTCCACCAGAAAGAAATGTATGGATGAGCCAGATATGAAAAGTCGAATGTAGGTGTAATTAAATATTCGTCTTGAATAGTTACTGCGTCATACTCAATACCAACATAATATGTTCCAAATTGAGGTTGGTTGGTTTCAACATACCATGTTTCGCCGCCTGAAGTCATTTTTGACCAGCATGGGAAAACATCTGGAAGTATGGCATTATCAAATTGGTCATTCCAAGGGAATGTATTGACAATACCACAGAGTGTCAGGAATGAATATGGTCCTGCCCAGTCACTAGTATCACCTGCAACAGTATCACAGATGGCTCTCACATAGAAATCATAAGCAGTACCGGGAGTTAAACCGTTCAAAGTATATGGATTATCACCTGTAACAATAAATATACCTGTTCCGTGTATAAAACCAGTGGTGTCATATTCAATTTGCCATAAATCTTCAGTGCCTCCGGCAGTCCAACCCAAATCAATACTTGTGGTGGCTTCGTTATCAAAATAAAGACCTGAAGGCATTAAACAACTTGGAATTGTACAATCTGAAAGATATACAAAGAAGGTATCTCCATCCAGTGGTGAATCATTGAATCCAAAATTAAAAATAGTTATACCCAAGTGATTGTTAATTGTTAAAGCACATTCTTCATCATAACTTCCTTCAGTCCAAATAAATTCTAATGTTGCACCATCACATACACTGATGTTAAAAGTAGCTGAATTGCCGCTTGAAACAGTAAATGTTCCTAGTGACATACCATTTTGCAATACACTAAATTCAGCATTGTTCCAACCATCACCATAATCATCTTCCAATTCTAGGGTGTAAATACACATGTCTGCTGCATCACATTGTTCTGTAGTGAATTGAAGAGCACTTGACCATGCACTGGTATCACCATACAAACAAACTGAACGAACATAAAGCTCATAAGATGTGCCTGGTGTTAATCCAATAAGTGTGTCTGACAAATCAGTTGTATTTATTACAGTGCCAGTTCCTAAAGTAAAGCCCTCTAATCCCCATTCAATCTGATAGGATGTTGCATTGGTTCCACCTGCAGTCCATGAAATAATTGCCATAGTATCTGTAGCATCAACCAAAATTGGAATAGGTGTAGAACAAGGTGGTTTTTCAGTGAAGGTAACGTTATCAACAAACAGGTCGTTGTCTGCATTTGAAGCTGTTGACTCTCCATAGAAAGCAATTTTAATAACTCCTGTATAACCACTTAGGTCTATTGAAATATTCTGACCTGTATAAGGTATATTATTATAAATGGAAGTTGAACCTGCATTATCCCATAACCTTAAAACATTAGCTGATGTCCATGTTGTACCATTATCTGTTGAAATAACAACAGCAAATTTATCATCAACACCATTCATATCAGGTGCAGCTGCATTTGCATAATCTGTTAATGCAAGATCAAATTTAAGCAAATAATCTGTACCAGTTCCCAAATCAATAGAAGGTGTAATCAACCAATGGTTTACTGTTGTACCATAAATATTAATTCTGGATGATTTGTTTACCGGAGATGTTACATTTGCAAAGTCATCTGATATCCATGTTGATGTTACCGCAGTAAGTGTAGAGGGTGCAGCTAAAAGTCCTGAAAACCTTGTCCAACATGTTGGAGGGAAAGTAACCCCTTCAAAATCTTCTGTAAATGGGAATACATCATTTGATCCACAAAGAGTAGCGAAAGCAACAGGACCTCTCCACATACTTGTATCGCCGGGTGCACAAACAACTCTTACATAAGCTTGATAGCTATTTGAATGTTGTAAGCCTGTCAGTGTGAATGGGTTAGAATTTGCGGTCACAAAAGTTCCTGTTCCTGGTACAAAACCTGATAATCCATATTGAATTTGCCATTCGGTAGGTGTTCCGTTATCAGTCCATGCCAAATCAACACTGTTGACAGTTGCATTACTTGCAGCCAATGTGTTATAAACCGGTTCTAAGCACGTTGGAATAGGTTCCCATACAACATTGTCAATATATACATAACGTGTCGTTGTGGTATTGCCATGCTTAAATGCAAAGTATTCACCTGTTCCAACATAAGAATCAAAGTTTACAATATATTCCGTATATGTAGTTGTTAAAGGTATTGTCTGAATGGCTGTAAACGTAGAACCATCAGTTGGGTTTGTTAAAACACCCACAATAACATCTTCAGCATTTGTTCCTCTTTTTGCCATAAATCTTAACCTGTTGGTAGCAGAAGCAACATCTGTCATTTGAGGAGAAACAAGCATCAGATAAGTAGTTGCACTTGCAGTTGACGAGTTGAACATTTCAATATGGTTAGGTGTGCTGAAAGGTGTAGTAGTAGTTATTGTTTGAACACGGGCAGTAGTGGCTGTAGAAACAACGATTTTAGACCAGCATAAAGGTAAATTAGGTGTGCTTACGGCATCAAAATTCTGTGCCATTGGTGCACTAAATGTTCCACAAACTGTTGAGAAAGTAAACGGTCCCCTCCAGACGCTTGTGTCACCGGGTGCACAAATACTTCTAACATATGCTTGATAAGTACTTGATGCATTAAGACCCGATAATGTAGATGGGTTGCTGTTAGCAATGACAAGTGTTCCGCTTCCTGGTGTGAATCCGCTTAAGCCATATTCAATTTGCCATTGTGAAGCTGGCACCCATTCTGTCCAAGCAAGATCAATGGAATTGAGTGTGGGGTTAGTTGATGTAATAGTTCCGGGAATAATGCCTGCGCAACTTGGTATAGGCTCCCAAACAAAATCATCAATATAAACGTATCTTGTTGATGTGGTATTGGCATGTTTAAATGCAATATATTCGTCCGTTCCTGAATAGTTGTTAAATAGAACAAAAAATTCCTGATATGAATTTGTAAGCGTGTTTATTGTTTGAATAGGAGTAAAAGTTGTAGCATCTGTTGGGTCAGTTATTGTACCTACAATCAGATTTTCAGAAGAAGCTCCTGATTTAGCTTTAAACCTTAGCCAGTTATTTCCAACAAGGTCAGAAATCTGTGGGCTTACCAGCATTAAATGAGTAGTAGCACCTGCAGTTGGTGAATTGTACATCTCAACATGATTAGGTGTACTGAAAGGTGTTGTTGTTGTTATAGTCTGAACACGAGAAGCTGTACTGGTAGAGACAACGATTTTAGACCAACAAACAGGCAAGTTGGGTGTACTTACACCATCAAAATTCTGAGTTAAAGTTGCTATGTATGGAGCGCAAGCGGTCGTAAAAGAAATTGGTCCCATCCATGTACTTGTATCACCGGGGGTGCAAATGCTTCGTACATAAACCTGATATGTAGTTGCAGAATTTAAACTGCCTAATGTATAAGGATTAACATTGGCTAAAACGGATGTTCCTGAACCCATGGTAAAACCTGTTACACCATATTGGATTTCCCACTGAGTTGCAGTTCCGAGTTCTGTCCAAGTTAAATCAACACTATTGGCGCTTTGGTTTGAAGCAACAAAAGTACCGGGAGTAATACCGGGACAACTTGGAACAGCATCCCAAACTACATTATCAATTAACAGACTGTAGGCTGGTGAGTAATTTGCTCTGAAAGCCAAAACACTGTTAGCTGGTGGTGTTGTACCGGGGTAAACACTATATTCTGCATAGGTTAATGTCAGAGTAAATGAATTAAGAACTACAAAAGTAGAAGCATCAGATGCATCTGTCAGGTATCCAACTTCAAGCTTAGCACCTGTAGTTAAATTAGCTCTTGCCATGAATTTTAAGAAATGTGTGCCTGTAGATATATTCGTTAACATTGGCATTGAAACAACTGCAACACTTGTTGAAGAGCTTGAATACATATATAAACAATTAGGTGTTGAAAAGTTGCTGGATGTTTGTGTTGAAACGGATCCTGAAGTGCCTACTTTGGACCAGCAGACAGGAAGAGCAGGAGTTGTAACAGCATCGAAATTCTGAGTAAAGGCACTAACAGCTAAACATGTTGTTGTAAACGAAAAAGGACCGGCCCATACACTTAAATCACCACCACCGCAATTTGCCTGAACATAAAATTGATAAACAGTTGCAGGAGTTAGATTTGTTAAATTTTGGGGATTGGTTACGCCGCTTAATGTTGGAGTACCGGTAGGTGTAAATCCAGAGATGCCATATTCAATATTCCATAATGTTTCTGTACCTCCTGCTGTCCAGCCTAAATCCGCTGTTGTAGAAGTAATATTAGTTGCGGTTAGTGCTGTTGGTTTTGGACAACTTGGCGGTACTACAATTGAAAATGTTCCAGGGCATGGACTATCCGGTGTTGGCCAAATGTCAAACCATAAGTAATAAGTTGTACCCGCTGTTAAGGTAACAATAAGAGTTTTAGAACTGGAAGAAGAAGCTGAACTGCTAATACATGTGCCTCCACTGGTAGGGCAACCATCATAAACAATGATTGAAGTCCATGTTTGACCGGTGTAACTTATTTCATATGCACCTGATACAGTAGCAGTAAAGGTATAAAGGGCTTCATCCCCATCCTTGTAGCTTGCACTGGAACCAGAAACACAAAGAGTTCCAGGAACATTTGTAGAATTGAGATTGTCAAGACCACAAACTAATGCTTGATTCGTAACAGGCAAGGTAGGAATGTTAATAGCCTGACTACAATCAGCCTGCACTGTTTGAATAAATGATATGCTGCTGTTAAAACCTATTGTCAGCATAATCATTAAAAATAAAAATTTTCTCATAATGTTTAGAATTTAGTTAATAAATATAAGAGTGTTGATTTTTTTTTATTACAAAGATAATTAAATATTGATTAAAACCAAATATTATTATTAATGAGTTTGAGATACATTGCTTAGAAACCTTTCAGTTTCTATGGCCGCCATGCAACCTGAACCTGCTGCTGTAATGGCTTGTCGGAAAATGTGATCCTGCACATCACCTGCAGCGAAAACACCTTCAATATTAGTTTTTGTAGAATTGGGTGCTGTAATAAGATAGTTGTTTTCATCCATATCAAGCTGACCTTTAAATAAATCAGTATTTGGTTTATGACCAATAGCTACAAAAAAACCACTTATGTTTACGCGCTTTGTTTCTCCGGTTTTAACATTTTCGACAATAACACCATTTACTGTTTGGTCGCCAACAATTTCTTTTGTAACATGGTTCCACAATACTTCAATATTTGGTGTGTCGAAAACTTTTTGTTGCATGGCTTTGGATGCTCTTAATTCATCCCTGCGGATAATCATTGTAACTTTGCTGCAAAGCTTCGACAAATAGGTGGCTTCTTCTGCGGCTGTATCTCCTCCTCCAACAATTGCGACTTCCTTTCCTCTGTAGAAAAAACCATCACATGTAGCACAGGCTGATACCCCTGCTCCGTTAAATTTTGCTTCTGATTCAATACCTAACCATCGGGCGCTGGCACCTGTAGCTATTATGACTGCATCAGCAAGGATTTCATGCTTCCCATCAGCAATAATTTTAAACGGTCTTTGAGAAAAATCCACAGTTGTTATCATACCCATGCGCACATCAGTTCCAAAACGTTGTGCCTGCTTTTTAAGATCCTCCATCATCTCAGTACCGTTAATCCCTTCGGGATAACCCGGAAAATTATCTATTTCAGTAGTTATTGTCAGTTGTCCTCCGGGCTGTAAACCCTCATAAACAACTGGTTTAAGGTCTGCTCTTGCAGCATAAATTGCAGCTGTGTATCCTGCAGGACCTGAACCGATTATCAAACATTGTATTTTTTCTGCCATATATATTTTTTTTTACAAAATTAGGAATTTATAAAAGCATGTTTCATACGATTTTGATAATTTAAATATTTTTAAGAAAATTCAAATATCCAAATTTCTTGAAAAAAAATTTTTTGTTGCCTGAGTTTTCTATCGTAGGACTATATCTATCTTTCATCGAATAATTTTTATTGACAGTGTATTTCCTGATAAAAATATTTAAAAAAAAATAAAAAAAAGATTGTATTTGATATATTTTAATTATCTTTGCCAATTGAAACGATTACTGAAAAATATAAAGTTATGAAAAAGAAATATAGCAGACCCATTTTAAATAAAGTAAGAATTGACAATCAAATAAGCCTTGTATTGATGACTCCTGGTGAAGAAGATCCATTTCCAGGCCCATTCTCAACTGGTAAAGGTCCTGAATATATTGACCGTAAACAAAATCCATATAAAGCTTAATTCTTTTATAGACCAATTATTAAAATGGTGTGTAGGTTCAAAATTGAATCTGCACACTTTTTATTTTATATAATTGAAATTTATGTTACCACAAAAATCAATAGCCTTTTATACATTGGGATGTAAAGTGAATTATTCTGAAAGTTCGTTCATCGCCAATCAATTTAATCATAATGGTTTTACAATTAAAAATTTTAATGATAAAGCTGATATTTATGTTATTAATACATGCGCAGTTACATCTACAGCCGTAAAAAAATCCCGAAATATCATCAACAAAGCACTTCATAATAATCCTGACTCATTTATTGTTGTTACCGGATGTATTACTGAAACTGAAAAACTTGCCTTGTCTGAAATAAATGAGATAGGTTTAATTGTGGGAGCAAATGAAAAATTCAGTTTATTTGATTTGATTTGCCGAAAGATTAATTCTGAAGTTGAATTAGGCTCATATAATTTGACAGAAAAGTCATTTTATCCTTCCTTTTCTTCAGGAGAACGTACCCGCTCATTTCTCAAAATTCAGGATGGTTGTGATTATTTTTGCAGTTATTGTGTAATCCCTTATGCCCGTGGCAGAAGCAGGAGTGATACAGTAAATAACATCGTTAAAAATGCTTCAAATATTGTTGCTAAGGGCATTCGCGAAATAGTTCTTACCGGGATTAATATTGGTGATTTTAGAAATAATCAAGGCGAAAGGCTTGTTGATGTTCTTTTGGCTTTGGAGAAAATTGAAGGTTTGTATCGAATTCGTATGTCATCTGTTGAACCGGATCTTCTTACAGATGACATTTTGCAGTTAACTTCTCAATCCGAAAAAATATTGAATCACTTCCATTTACCATTACAATCCGGAAGCAATAGGATTCTAAAATTAATGAACCGAAAATATCAAATTGAGTTGTTTCGGGAGAGGTTGTTTAAAATAAAAGAATTAATGCCTGATGCATGTATTGGTACTGATATAATAACCGGATTTCCTACAGAAACGGAATCAGATTTTAATGATTCATTAGGTTTTTTAGAGTCATTACCATTATCATACATGCATGTGTTCTCCTACTCTAAAAGAAATCAAACACAAGCAAGCAAAATGGGAGAAAATGTTCCACCGTCCTTGAAAAAAGAAAGAACCAATGTTTTACTTTCGCTGGCAGATCAAAAGAAAACAATTTTTTACAGTACTCAGATAGGGAAAATTCATCAAGTTTTGTTTGAATCAAAAAACGACAAGGGGTATATTCATGGTTTTTCAAAAAACTATTTGAAAGTTAAAATGCTATATGATAAGTATTTAATAAATAAAATTGTAAGCATACCTCTGACAACAATAGATAATGATGGCGTATTTGTTGAAGATAAAAAAAATATCATTAAAACTGTATAAATTTTTACTTTTGCATTAAAAAATACTATGTATCCACGAGTCAGCGATTTTATATATGATGTTTTTGGTGTTCAAATTCCAATACCTATACAGAGTTATGGCCTTTTTGTAGCGCTTGCTTTCATAATTGCAGGTTATTTTCTGTACCTTGAATTAAAAAGGAAAACAAAAGAAGGTCTTTTACTACCTTCAAAAAGAAAAGTACTCGTTGGAGAAAAGGCTAAACCCAAAGAACTCATTATTGCAGGTATAATTGGATTTCTACTGGGATTCAAACTACTTGGTATTATTCTTAATTACACATATTTCTACGATGACCCCCAGTCATATATCCTTTCATCAGAAGGTAATTTTATTGGAGGCCTTTTGGGATGTGCTATTTCTGTATATTTGTCGTGGCACGATAAACAAAAAAATAAATTAGATAAACCAAAATGGGTTGAAGAAATAGTACAACCTTATGAACTAACTTCTTCAATTATTGTTATTGGTGTGATTGCAAGCATTATAGGTGCAAAAATATTTCATAACCTTGAAAATATTGATGAATTTTTAAGGGATCCTGTTGATGCGCTGATTTCATTCAGTGGGCTTACATTCTATGGGGGACTGATTGTTTGTTCAATTACATTAATATGGTACGGAAAGAAAAATGGGATTCCACCAAAAGTGCTCGTTGATGCAGCTGCACCGGCTGTAATGTTAGGCTATGCCATAGGCAGAATTGGTTGCCAGGTTTCAGGCGATGGGGATTGGGGCATTGAAAATCTGATGCCAAAACCCGAATGGCTTAGCTTTTTACCTGATTGGATGTGGGCTTATAATTTTCCCAATAATGTCCTTAATGAAGGTATTCCAATTGAAGGATGCGTTGGAAAATATTGTTCTGTTTTGCCAAATCCTGTTTTCCCCACTGCTTTTTACGAAACAACCATTTGTTTCATTTTTTTCTTAATCTTATGGGCTATTCGAAAAAGATTCAAAACCCATGGATTGCTTTTTTCAGTCTATCTTGTGATGAATGGCACAGAAAGATTCTTTATTGAAAAAATCAGAGTCAACGAAGTGTATCACATTTTGGGCTTTGAAATAACCCAGGCAGAAATAATATCTACCATTTTATTCTTAATAGGCTTAACAGGAATTATATACTTTAAATTTATTAATAAAAAGAAAGATTAGAACTTTCTTTTTCTCATTTTAAATTGAATGGCTGCTAAAATACCAAGTATAACAGTGGCATAAAACCAAAAATCTGATAGCCCATTTCCGTTTTCATTATCTAAAGCAGGATTAATTATATCAGGTACTTCTCTACTTTCATCAGAAAATTGAGGCATGTAACTTAAAATATCAATAAGAATTGTTTTGTCGGCTGAATCAGTGATTGAAATATATTTTTCAGCATAAAACACGGCAGATTTGTAGTCCTCCAGCTGACTGTATGTTTTAAAAAGATAAAGACAATTTTGTTTAATCATTCTTTCGTGGCCTTGAAATTCGGCCAGTTCCAGACTGTTGATGAAAAATGGTAAAGCACTTTTATAATCACTGAGTACATAATAAATGTAGGCTCTGTTAAACAAACGTTCAGTAAAATCATAGAAGCGATAATCAATAGTGTCTGAATTAAAGAAATAAAAGAACAAATCATCCATTTGCGGTTGAACTACATTATTGTTTTCTGTCAATAAGTACGTTCCGGTTCCCTGTATCTCATTGTCTAATCTGACAGCATCCAAATAAGCTTTTTTTGCTCTTACAGTGTCTGAAAAAATGAGGTAAGCATTGCCCATATTTAACAAAGTCGTTATTTGACCCTGATAATCATTGATTTTTCTTTTAAATGTCAATGAATTCTGAAATGCCTCAATTGCCTTGTGATACTTGTCAAATTTTATATAAAGGTTGCCTAAGTTGTTGTAAATCTTGCCTAAACTTGTTGAATCACCTTCGGAAATATAAATATTCATTGCTTTCTGGTAATAAAAGTCAGCTTGATTAAATAACTGATTTTCTTCCATAATTGCAGCCATATTCAAATAACTGTCGGCAATTCCCGGTTTGTTATTCATTTTTATTTCCTTTTTCAAAGAATTAATGTAATACCATAAAGCAGGAACTGTGCGCTCCTGTAAATGATACAATGTGCCAAGGTTATTCATGATAATTGCTTGACCATGAATATCTTCCAACTTTGTATCTATTTCAAGTGCATTTAAGAAATATTTTTCTGATTCGGAGAATATGTTTAAATCTCTGTAAATGATTGCGATGCCATTATAACAAGAAGATAAGCCTGAAGAATCCTGAATATTTTGATATTGTTCCAATGCGGTTTGGAAATAACTTAAACTTTCCTGATAGTTTCCATTGTAGTACAATGCAAAAGCAAGTGTCTTATATGCCAATGCCTTTTTTTGTGTGTCATTCATGTTGTCTGCTGCTTCTACTGCCAATGCTGCATATTCAGATGATTGCTCGCTGTCAGTTGCCCTCAGTTCTTCCGATTTTTCAATCATTAAATAGAATGAATTGTTTTGAGAGAGTAAAAAATTATAATGGGTAACACTGAAAAATATGAGTAAAAACAGATGCTTATATTTAAAAACCATACATGAATTTTTTTAAACTGTACAAAGTTAATATTCTTTACATTACATCATAAAGTTCAAAAATAATAACATGCCATGAAAAAGGCCAAATAATAACAAATTATGATTTATTTATTTCTTAAATTTGCCGAAGTTTTAAAGGTTGAGTTATGAAAAAACAATGGCTGGTAGTTTACACAAAACCGCGTCATGAAAAGAAATCTTGTGAAATTCTGGCATCTCATGGAATTGATGTTTTTCTTCCTCTCAACAAAGAACTTGTACAATGGGTTGACAGAAAGAAATGGGTTGAAAAACCTTTTTTCCCGGGATACCTTTTTGTGAATATAGATGAAAAAGAATACAATAATGTCCTAAATTGTAAAGGTATTGTAAGGTACATTTATCACGAGGGAAAGCCTGCCATTGTTCGATCTGAAATTATTGAAGGCATCAGGCAATCGATAATGCTTAACAATTATGTTACAATTAATACATTGGAAAATATAAGGGATTGTGGCAAACTGATTAATATTAAATTGGGTCCTTTTAAAGGGTTATCCGGAAGGCTGGTTGAAATCAGAGGGAAGAAAAATATTGCCATTGAAATTGAATCCCTGAATAAAATTGTTTTAGTTGATTTTCAGAGTCTGAATCTTAACTAATTTATTTATTGTTAACGTCTTGTTAATTAAATGTTTAGAATAATAAACATGTAGTTGACAAGGCGAAGCTGTGCAGATTTTAAAATTATTTTCTACAAAAAAAACACTCCAATTTTTAACTACCTAATTATTATTTCGATAAAATGACTGAAAAGAGTAAGATCTTCAATAAAAAAATCCTTGTAACAGGTGGAGCCGGATTTATAGGTTCAGGAATATGCGAAACCCTTGTAAATCAAAATAATGAGGTTGTTTGCCTGGACAATTTTATAACAGGGAAAAAAGAAAATATTGCACAGCTGTTGGATTATAATAATTTCAAACTCATTGAGGGCGACATTAGAAATATTGTTGATTGCCAATTGGCAGTTAAAAATGTAGAAATTGTACTGCATCAGGCTGCTTTAGGCTCAATTCCCAGATCAATAAAAGACCCCGTTACCACAAATGCGATTAATATTGATGGTTTTTTAAATATTTTGTGTGCTGCTAAAGATTCAGGTGTTGAAAGAATTGTGTATGCTTCTAGTTCATCAGTCTATGGTGATGCAGATGGTTTGCCCAAAGTTGAGGATAGGATTGGCAACCCCGTTTCTCCTTATGGACTTACAAAAACAGCAAATGAATTGTATGCAAAAGTGTTTTCTAATACTTATGGGATGAAACTAATCGGATTGAGGTATTTTAATGTTTATGGTAAACGTCAAGACCCATTCAGTACTTATGCAGCAGTTATTCCAAAATTCATAAGCGCACTATTAAAACATGAATCACCAATTATTAATGGGGACGGCTCATTTTCAAGAGATTTTACCTATTTGGATGATGTCATTCAGATCAATCAACTGGCTGCAATGTCAGACAATCCTGAAGCTTTGAATCAGGTTTACAATGTTGCTGCCGGAGAAAGAAATACAATTAATACCTTGTATGAATTGTTAATTCAGAATTTGTCAACTTTCGACAATCAGATAAAAAATATCAATCCGATTTACAGTGCTGTCCGACAGGGAGATATTCCACATTCGCAAGCATCCATTTTTAAAGCACAAAAATTTTTGAATTACCAACCACAGTTCAATCTCCGTGAGGGCATTAAGAAAACTGTGGAGTGGTATGTAAAACATATGTAAGGGATCATTTATTAAATCCTTAGAAAATCATTTTTTCGAGTCCTAAATCTTTTTAATTAATATAAATTTACCAAATGAAAACAGCGCTCATCACAGGAATTACAGGACAGGACGGTAGTTATCTTGCAGAACTACTGCTTCAAAAAGATTATATTGTCCATGGCATCATAAGACGTTCAAGCTCTTTTAACACATTTCGAATTGATCACTTGTATAATGATAAAGATATTCTCAATAATAGACTGTTTCTCCATTATGGGGATTTAAACGACTCAAGTAATTTAAACAGGTTGGTTGAAAGCACACAACCGGATGAAATTTATAATCTGGGAGCTCAGAGCCATGTTCAGGTTTCTTTTGAAGTGCCGGAATATACTGCTGAGGTTGATGGGATTGGTACTTTGAGATTTCTTGATGCAATTAAGGAAAATGGTCTTAAAACGCGCTTTTATCAAGCTTCAACTTCAGAACTTTATGGTTTGGTACAAGAAGTGCCCCAGAATGAGAAAACACCCTTTTATCCCAGAAGTCCTTATGCTGTTGCAAAATTATATGCCTATTGGATTGTTGTTAATTACAGAGAAGCCTATAACTTATTTGCCTGTAATGGCATTTTGTTTAATCACGAAAGCGAACGGAGAGGGAAAACATTTGTTACCAGAAAAATCAGTGTTGGTGTAGCTAATATTATGTCAGGAAAACATGAAGTAATTTTATTGGGTAATTTGGAAGCCAAACGAGATTGGGGTTATGCACCTGAATATGTGGAGGGGATGTGGCGTATGCTTCAGGCCGAAAAACCTGAAGACTTTGTTCTGGCAACCAATGAAACACATACTGTGCGCGAGTTTATTGAAGAAGCCTTTGGCGTTTTTGGTGAAGAAGTAATTTGGAAGGGCAAAGGTGTTAACGAAATTGGTATTCTTAAATCTAATGGTAAACAGGTTGTTGGGATTAACCCTCGCTATTTCAGACCAACAGAAGTTGATTTGCTGATAGGAGACTATGCAAAGGCAAAAAAGATACTTGGATGGGAACCCAAAACAACTTTTAAAGAATTGGTTAAAGTCATGGTTAATGCCGATTATAAAAAAGCCATTAAAAGAAATAATTCAATTTGATTAACCGAATTATCTAACAGGAGTTTCATAAATTGAACAATTGTTTTTAAAACAAAAACTTCGATATGATTTATGCAATATTTTTTGAGAATCATTGATAATAAACTGGTTTTTGTTTCAGCATTTTCAAGCTGAATTTGGTTTTTAAAATTTTGAAAATGCTTAAAATCGAAATCTAAATACAAATAAATTGTTATAATGGAAAAAAATGCCAAAATATATGTGGCTGGTCACACAGGTCTCGTTGGTTCAGCAATATGGAAAAATTTAGTATCAAAAGGCTATACCAATCTAATCGGGAAAACAATAGAGGAACTTGATCTGATGGATCAGAAAGCTGTTGAAGCATTTTTCAATGATGAGAAACCTTCTTATGTATTTATTGCTGCTGCAAAAGTTGGAGGCATTGTTGCAAATAATACATATCGGGCTCAGTTCATTTATGAGAACTTGATGATTCAGAATAATCTTATCCATCAATCTTATGTATGTGGTGTGAAAAAACTTTTGTTTCTGGGGAGTACATGCATATATCCTCGCGAATGTCCCCAGCCTATGAAAGAAGAGTATCTGCTGACAAGCCCTCTTGAATATACAAATGAGCCTTATGCTGTAGCAAAAATTGCCGGTATAAAAATGTGTGAGAGTTATAATATTCAATATGGAACTAACTTTTTATCCGTTATGCCAACAAATCTTTATGGCCCTAACGATAATTTTGACCTTGAAAAATCACATGTTTTACCTGCCCTAATACGAAAAATTTATTTGGGTAAATGCATTGAAGATAATAATTGGACTGCTATTCGAAAAGATTTAAACAAACGCCCCATTGAAGGTATTTCCGGGAATAATAATGATGCGGAAATTCTCAAAATATTTTTAAAATATGGTATTAATTTACTTTCATACCCTTCCTTTTCAGCCTCAATAGAAATCTGGGGCACCGGCAAACCCATGCGCGAGTTTCTGTGGTCTGAAGAAATGGCCGATGCTTGTGTGTTCGTCATGGAGAATGTAGATTTTTCTGACCTTAATGAAATTAACAAGAGTGGTTTGAGCGAAGTTCAAGCAAGTGGAACCTCAGGGGAAATACGTAATACCCATATCAATATAGGTACAGGTAAAGAGATATCAATTTATAATCTGGCTCATTTAATTAAGGATACAATAGGTTTTAAGGGTGAACTGAGTTTCAATTCAGCTAAACCGGATGGAACAATGCGTAAACTTACCGACCCTTCGAAGTTAAACCAGTTAGGATGGAAACATAAGATTGAAATTGATGAGGGGGTTAAGAAAATGTACAATTGGTATTTAAACAATTAAATGTTAAGTAGTATTTAATTTATATAATAATTTAATATAAAATACATGAAAGGAATAATTCTCGCAGGTGGTGCCGGTACACGTCTCCACCCAATAACTAAAGTGGTATCAAAACAACTTTTGCCGGTATATGATAAACCCATGATTTACTATCCTCTTTCTGTTCTAATGTTGGCTGGAGTTAGGGAAATACTGATAATTTCAACACCACACGACCTTCCTAGCTTTAGGAAATTGTTGGGTGATGGAAGCCAATTAGGTCTAAAATTCAGTTATATTGAACAGCCATCACCGGATGGACTGGCTCAGGCTTTTATCCTTGGAGAAGAATTTATAGGGAATGATGAGGTTTGTTTGGTCCTTGGGGATAATATCTTCTATGGTGCAGGTTTTCAGAACATTCTAAGGGAAAGTGTTAGGATTGTGGAAAACGAAAATAAAGCAGTCATTTTTGGTTATTATGTTGAAGACCCTGAACGTTATGGTGTAGCTGAAATTGATGATGAAGCTAATGTTTTGAGTATTGTCGAGAAACCAAAGAATCCTAAAAGCAATTATGCTGTTGTGGGTTTGTATTTTTTTCCAAACAGTGTTGTTGAAATTGCTAAAAATATAAAACCCTCTGCCAGGGGAGAACTGGAAATAACATCAGTTAATGAAGAATACCTTGTCAGAAAACAACTAAAACTTCAAATTCTAAGTCGTGGTTTTGCTTGGCTCGACACTGGCACACATGAAGCCTTAAGTGAAGCTACAGAATTTGTGAAAGCTATTGAGAAACGAACAAGCCTTAAAATTGCATGTGTTGAGGAAGTTGCACATAAAATGGACTATATTGACGACAACACCTTAAAGAGAAATATTGAGGCTCTTGGGAAAAGCAGCTATGCTGATTATCTAAGAAAAATTTTAATTAAAAAACATTAGAATTTCCATTATGAAATACCCATAAAGTTTCTTTTATCGGATTTAATAATAAAAACATGGGTGTTCTCCCAAAAGTTTGGAAAACAGTAAATTGTTAATTGTGGGAAATGTTAAAATTGATAAATCTCTGACATTACATTATTTTGCACATGAGAGAAGATAGTTGTTTCAATGTTAATTTATATAATATATTATAATTTTGTACCCAAGATTCATTTATTTTATAGGTTACCTTTAAGTAAATGTTATTTTAATGATGAACTTTTGAATGACAGAAAACAAGATTGATAAGAAAAAAGAAAATATTAAGCAACGGGCTTATCTTAATTCCCTGACATCACTTATTGATTTTGGTGCGAAATTAATTTCTGGCTTTATTGTAAGTCCTTTTATTGTCAATGGTTTAGGCAGTACAGCATTTGGTATGTGGGAAACTATAAGGCAGATGGCAGGATATGCACAATTAACAGATGCAAAAGCGACTACCGTTCTTAAATGGACAATTGCTAATAAAAGAGAAGTTGCCGAACAGGATGAATTGAGAAATGATTTGACAACTGCTTTCCTTGTGACCGCATTTATCTTACCAATTGTCTTGATTATAGGGGGCATACTTACATGGTTTTCACCAACAATAATTAATGCACCGCCAGAATACCATACCATCATACGAATCACTTGTTCATTTATGGTTCTATCGGTAATCATCACTAAAGTATTTGATCTCTTTGAGGCTATTCTCAAAGGAATGAATATGATATACAAAAGGATGGGATTTCGGGCTTTAATAATCCTTATTGGGGGTGGACTACAAATTTTAACCTTGTATTTTGGATTGGGGTTGATAGGATTGGCAGTCGTTCAGATATTTGTTGTTTTAGCCACTGGTTTTGCATTGTATTTTGCTGTTAAAAAAAATGTTGGTTGGTACGGTTTCGGAAAAACCAATTTTAAAAGTATTATTAGTTTTAGTAAGATAAGTGGGTGGTTTATCGCATGGACAGGAATTAAAACCTTGTTGTATAATTCTGATAAAATTATTTTAGGCTATCTAGTTGGACCTGCTACTGTTTCTGTTTACGCAATAACCAGATTTACTACTCAATCAATAGAAGGTTTGATTTCTTCTGTAGTATTAGGTATTATTCCCGGTGCAGGAAGTATGTTTGGAAAAAAAGAGTTTGACAAGCTTATAAAAACACGTGCTTATATTAACACCCTAACCTGGTTGTTGGGAATTTCTCTAGGTGCTTCCTTATTGTTGATTAATAAATCATTTATCGGTTTGTGGATCAGAGATAATCAATTTGCAGGTTTACTAGCCAATTTTTTAATAGTTGTTATTTTAATACAATATCTGTTTATTGTTAATGATTCTGAACTGATTAATCTTACTTTGAAAATTCAAAATAAAGTATATTTTGCATTTACGTCAGTGATAATTACCATTCTGTTGGCTCTTATTTTAGTACCAAAATATGAAATTATTGGTTTATGCTTAAGTATCATTGCAGGGAGACTTGTAATGACTGTCAGTTACCCTATAATTATAAAGAAAAGTATTAATGATCATAGCCGTAACAATTATATTGACCTCGCTAAGAAAATCGTAATCAGTGTAATATTATTAATTTTACCTGTTCTAATAAGTCAGTATTTTTTAATTTCTAACTGGATATATCTGATATTAATATTCCCAATTGCATTTATAATAAATGTTTCCATTTGTTGGTTTTTTGGCGTAGGAAAAGATTTTAGAAACGACATGTTTAATATTTTTAAGAAAATTAAATTCACTAAATCAGATTAAATATGAATGAAGCATTTTTGGAAAAGTTTAATATTAGTAATTTAAAGATTCAAGAGTTTGATTACTGGATACTCAGTGTAAGACCTCAACAGGTAACATTGGGGGCGTTGGTTTTAAGCCTTAAAAGGCATAGTGATTCTTTAAGTGACTTGAGAGAAGAGGAATCTACAGAATTGTCTTTAATCTTTAAATATGTTGAAAAAATATTAAAACCTTTCTGTAATTATGAAAGAATCAATTATTTATGTCTCATGATGTTCGATTTTCATGTACACTTTCATATTATCCCTAGATACAATGGTTTTAGAGAGTTTAACAATATTCGGATTGTTGATAATGGATGGCCAGGCCCTCCTGTACTAGCATCCGGAGAGAGTGACTCAAATACAATTATTGAAATAAGAAATAAATTAATAAAAAAATAAATTAAAATGATAATAGGTTATCTCCCTGGTACATTTGATTTGTTTCACATCGGGCATTTGAATATAATACTTAATGCTCGTTCTCAGTGTGATAAATTAATAGTAGGCGTTAATACAGATGAAGTTTGTTTTCAGGCAAAAAATAAATATCCTGTAATTCCATTCGAGGAACGCATCAAAATTGTTGAAGCTATAAAATATGTAGACTCAGTGGTGAAACAAGATACAACTGATAGATTCGTTTCATGGGAAAAAAATAAATTTGATGTCATTTTTGTTGGAGATGACCTTAAAGGAACAGAAAAGTGGAATAAGTTTGAAGTTGAATTTAGTAAAGTTGGTGTTAAAGTTATTTTCTTTCCTTATACGAAAACGACATCAAGTACGCTTGTCAGAAAGGTTCTGAATGAAATTATTAAATAATATTTATTATTGATTTGAAACATTTATGGAATATAAAGTAGATATTAGTAAAAATAAATCAATCGCGTTTAATCAATTATCTGAAGTTTTAAATGTCATTGATAGTGTCGGAATTGATTATTGGATTGAATACGGTACTCTTTTAGGTGCCGTTCGCGATAAAACGATCATACCATGGGATTCAGAATTTGATATGGGCATCTGGTATTCGGATTATGAAAAAAACAAGGAGTTCTTGTTGAACAAATTTAATGAACTCGGCTTTAAAATTGATTTTTCTTCAAAAGATAGGGTTAAGTTAATCCATAAAACATCTGAAATAGGCGCATATACTATTGACATTCATACCTATCATGTTTTGGAAGACATCGCTTTTGTAAGTTGTAGCAGGTTTAAAAAGTCATTTTATAACAAATTTATTTACAGAACATATAAGTCTTTTAGGTTTTATGATGATTCAAGCAAGCCGGTTTATTATATGGCCAGAATTGTAAAAATGCTTATGACAGAATTTGAATCAATTCCCAATGAATTTATATTTAAACATGGCAAATACAATTTCGCTGAATCTTTCCAACTGCTTGTCGAAAATAAAGTGCTTGATAATGATAAAAGATATCTGAACAAAATTGGTGTTATGGGAAGATTTGGCCTCAAAGTAGTAGGTGTTATTCCCAAGGGCTTAAGAAGCATAATTTTCAGGTGTTTAAAAAACAAAGTTGATAGTTTTGGATTTACCAATGAGATGCAAGCCATACCTGTTCATTATTATAAAAACCTGACAAAGATTGCATTTGGACCATTATACGTGTCTTGCCCCAAAGATTATCTGGATTATATTACAATGATTTATGGCACCGACTGGAATGTAAGTAAGCCACATTGGAACAGCACTGCCGAAAGAGTTAAAAAAAGAATTTAACAAGCTTGATTAAGAACGATTTGAGTAATTAATTTTATGAGTAACCTTTTTCTGATATTCTTTTTAGTCGGAGCACTGTTTCTTTTAATTAAAAAGAAAGAAAGTTTTATTTATTATTTACTTCCTGCCAATTTTATTATTGATGCATTGAGCCCTTTTTATTCAGAGAGCCCATTATTATCAACGGTTAGAGTTTTGATAAATTTTGCATTTTTGTTTAAATTTTTTTTTAAACACAAATCTATTTCAAATGTATCTGCTTTCATTTATCTTTGGGTTGTTTATCAGTTAATCCTACTTCCATTCTCATCGGACATAGGTTATAGTTTTAATATTTTTTTAAAAGTCAATTTAACTCTATTCTTATTCCTTGCTGCTTTTAAAATTGGTTCAGTAAATATTGAATGGCCGAAGTTGGTCAATTCAATAGTTTTCATTTTAGTATTATTTGTATTATACACTATTGTAAATTCTGTTTTTAAACTGACTCCTGCCCAATATGTTAAAGAAGGGGAGGAATCAGATTTCTCAACGGGTGGAATAGCAGGATCATCCTTGTTTACAATTTCATATGTCCTTTTATTTTTGCCTTTAATTGTAAGCCATGTCAGTCCATTTAAGAAGAAAATAGTAATTTTTTTTGGGATTATTGCCTTTGTCATTTTGCTTCTCTCACTTAGGCGCACAACAATTATTATTTTGATTATCGGTTACCTTATTCATATATTTTTTGCCAGAAAATATATTGGTAGAGCCATTGGGATTGCCTTTTTTGTTTTACTGGCTCTTTTTATCTTATTCCCATTCTTCTACCCTATGCTTGAATCACGATTTGAGTTACGGTCAGACAGATTTGAAGAAGATGCTTATTTAAATGAAGGTCGTTTTATTGAAACAGTTTATATCACTGATGAGGTATTTACATTTGAGGATATTAAATATTCATTTTTTGGAAAAGAGATATGGAACTCTGTTGGAAATTATGCTGGTGGTTTCTATGGGAACAGGCAAATTCATGTTGATTATATGAATATTTTAAATGGGTCAGGCCTCTTAGGTTTAACCCTTTATTTATTAATATTTATTGTAATGTTTATCGAATATTTGAAAGTTAAACCTCCAAATTCAAACAAGAATCTTAACAACAATTATACTTTATTAATTAAAAGCACTTTTATCAGTTTCTTTATTGCCATTCTTCTGACTTCATTTAGTGGTCAAATGTATGGAATTACTCACAGGGGAATAAGCCTGACTGTTTTGGGCTTGTGCTTAGGTTATTTGAGAAATGAAAAAGTAAAAGTCAAACAGAATCTTCCGCTTAAATAAAAATTGGGTTTTAATTTAATTTGAATAGCTTTTAAAATGAATGTTTTTTTAATACTTAAATGTGGATATCTAGATTCCTATTATTTTATTGATCAGATTCAGAGTTTGAGTGAAATTAAAAAAATTTATGTGTTCAGAGATGATAAAACTATTGAATCAGAAAAGTCAGAGTTTATTCTCCCAATAACAAATAAGTTTAAAGCATTAAAAGTTATTTCTCGCTTACTTCAAGTTCTTTCACGTAAGAAATTGAATCCCAAAATAATAATTGGTATTTATGAAATACCCCATGGATTACTTGCTGTTATTGCAGGATTATTACTCAAAAAACCCAGTGTTGTTTCCATTATAGGTAATCCTGCTTATGCTAAATTAAGAAAGGGTTTGAGGCTCAAACTCATATTATGGATATTGAAAAAATGTACATTTGCAACTGTAACCGGTTCAAATTCAAAAAACTTTTTAATCAGTAAAAATATTGAACCTGATAAAATATTCATTTTGCCCAATACACTTGACTTTTCTTTTTTTGAGGTTTTAAACATCAGAAAAGAATATGATATTGTAAGCTTAGGTAGAATAAGTGAGGAAAAACATGTTGAGATTATTGTCGCCATTATAAAAAAAATCAAATTGTCAAATTCAAGTGTAAGAGCAGCAATAGCAGGGAAAGGAGATCAGCTTGAGACTATAAAGCAACTTATTAAAGAAAATGATTTAACGGAAAATATTGAACTGTTGGGTTATGTTCCTGATGAGGAGATGAATCTGTTTTTCAATAAAGGCAGAATATTTATACTTACTTCCGAAACAGAGGGATTTCCCAGAACCATTGTGCAAGCTGCTGCATGTGGTGTCCCTGTAATCGCATCAAATGTTGGTGATATTTCGGATGTCATTGACAATAATGTTAATGGGTTTTTAATTAATGATTATAAAGATATTGATGCTTATTGTGAAAAGATTCATTTGTTGTTAAATGATCATGAATTGTATCACAAATTTTCTAATGAATTAAACATAAAGGTTAGAAAACTGTTTTCAAAAGAAAATGCATCAAAGGTTTGGTTAGAAATAATAAACAAAATAGATAAAAAATGAAAAAGGTTTTAATTACAGGAGCAGGTGGCTTTATTGGCTCTCATTTAGTAGAAGAATGTGTGTCGTGTAATCTCGATGTTACTGCATTTGTTCATTACAACTCCAGAAATTCATGGGGATGGTTGGAGGATTCCTCTTTTAAAAACGATATTCACATTATACAAGGTGACATAAGAGATTTTGATTCAGTTAGTAAAGCCATGAAAGATTGTGATACTGTTTTTCATCTCGCAGCTTTAATTGGAATTCCCTACTCTTATATATCACCGATGGCTTATATTAAGACTAATGTTGAAGGTACTTTCAATATTTTGGAGTCAGCCAGAATCTATAATGTGCCCAATGTTCTTGTAACTTCAACAAGTGAAACCTATGGTTCTGCTCAATATGTTCCGATTGACGAGTTGCATCCAATGGTAGGACAGTCGCCTTATAGTGCATCCAAAATCGGAGCAGATCAATTGGCTATAAGTTATTTCAGATCATTCGGATTACCTGTAAAAATTGTCAGACCATTCAATACGTATGGTCCTAGACAATCAGCAAGGGCAATCATTCCAACCATCATAACTCAAATCCTTAGTGGTACAAAAGAAATTAAATTAGGGAATCTTACACCTACGCGTGATTTGAATTATGTTAAGGATACAGTGTCAGGTTTTATGGAAATTGCAAAAGTTGATAAGTTCAATGGAGAAATTGTTAATATTGGAAATAATTCAGAGATTTCTGTTGGCGATTTGGTCAGCTTGATTATTGAATTACTTAATACCAATGTAAGTGTTGTTTCTGATGTTGAAAGAGTCCGCCCCGAAAAAAGCGAGGTTGAAAGACTTTATTGTGACAATTCAAAATTAATATCATCCTCACCTTGGAAGCCAAAATTCGATATCAGAACCGGTTTGTCACTCACAATTGAATGGTTGAAACAAAATATTAAATATTACAAAACTGATATATACAATGTGTAAAAGAGCTGTTATTCTTGCTGGTGGCAAAGGAACCAGATTGAAACCTTATACTATTTCTTTACCTAAACCACTTGTCCCTATTGGAGAGATGCCTATACTCGAAATTATTATCAGGCAACTTCTTAAACATGGCTTCGGACATATTACAATAACGGTTAATCATTTTGCTGATATTATTAAAGCTTTCTTTGGTGATGGATCGAAATGGGGCATTAAGATAGATTATACACTCGAATCAAAACCCTTGAGCACCATGGGGCCTTTGACGCTCATTCCAGACTTGCCCGATAATTTTTTAGTAATGAATGGTGATGTATTGACAGATATTAATTATTCTGATTTCTTTGAACACCATGTCAAAGCTCAGAATAATTTTACAATTGCCTCATTCAAAAGACATGACAGAATTGATTATGGTGTGCTTAATAAAGACAATTCCAACAGATTGATAAAATTTGATGAGAAACCTTCTTTTGAGTTTCTTGTCAGTATGGGTATTTATATGGTCAATAAAGATATTGTTAACCTAATCCCTAGGGATACATTTTATGGCTTCGATCATTTAATGAACCAAATGATAAACAAGAAGACATATCCATTTATCTATGAGTATAATGGGTTTTGGTTAGATATAGGGCGCCCCGATGATTATAATAAGGCAATAAACGAATTTGATGAGAAATCTTTTATGTGAAATGTCCATTCACTTTTGTGTATTAATGTTTTTTTTAAACATGAACATTCCCTATCTGTCTTGCAGACAGGCATCTGACAAATTATAAACAGATTATTTACTGATGAAAACGATAGCCATTACCGGTAGCTCCGGATTTATTGGAAAACATTTGCTGAATCATTTCAAACGACTGCATTATAAAATAGTCGAAATTGATTTAACAAAGGGTATTGATATAACAAAGAAAGAAGATTTGGATAAAATACAACATTTTGATATTATTATTCATCTTGCTGCCAGGTCTTTTGTACCGGATTCATTTATTTATCCAGAAGCCTTCTTTTATAATAACTTTTTATCCACACTAAATGTTTTAGAGTTGGCTAGAAAGTACAATGCTAAAGTCATTTTCTTTAGTTCTTATTTATATGGAACCCCAATATACTTGCCTATTGATGAAAAACATCCTCTTGCCCCACACAATCCATACGCCCAAAGTAAACTCATATGTGAAGACCTTTGTGAAGGGTATTTCCGTGATTTCAATGTGCCTGTAATTATTTTCAGACCCTTCAACATTTATGGGGAAGGACAGGGGCTGTCCTTCTTAATTCCCAGTATCATTAGTCAATTAGAAAATAAAGAAATTAATTTAAAAGATCCCAGACCAAAGAGAGATTTTATATTTATAGATGATGTTGTAAGTGCTGTTATTAAGGCGGTTGAATATTCTAAAAACGATTTTCAGGTTTTTAATCTTGGATCTGGCATTTCTAGTTCAATTAATGATGTTGTTAACATAATTTTATCACTCACTGCACATAAACCATCTTTGAACTTCTCAAAAGAATATAGGCAAGGCGAAGTAATGGATACTGTTGCAAATATAACTAAATCAAGACTTTTGCTTGAATGGACACCCGTATTTGATATAAGAACCGGACTAGAACGAATATTAAAAAATAAGAATGAATTTTAGAAGTTTCATAGCAAGTAATATAATGTTGCCTATTGGGGATATTATTACAGGGCAACCCATAAAAAAACAACTTACTTTTCTTGGTAAAAGTCAATTTTGGACAAGAGATGAAATTGACAAATATCAGAATATCATGCTTAGAAAACTTATCCAGCATGCCTATAAAAACGTACCCTATTACACCGAGTTATTTGATAAAAATAATATTAAACCAGACGATATAGTAACAAAAGATGATTTGCAAAAAATCCCGATAACGACAAAAGAAGATCTTAAAAGGAACAAAGACAAACATCTTGCTTTAAATATTAGGAAAAAAGACATTTTATACAGAAGTTCAAGCGGCTCCACAGGGGAACCATTTCAGTTTTACAAGACCAAAAATTCGGAGGCTTTGTTAAAAGCAGCTGCTATAAGAGCTTGGTATTGGATGGGGTATAAACTGGGAGACAGATATGTCAAAGTCAGTATGAATGAAAGGTCTTCTTTGTTGAAAAAAATTCAAGATTATTTTAATAATTGCCTTTATTTATCTTCAACACAATTAACTTCTGAAGAATTTACCGAGATTGAAAATAAAATTTTAAATTATAATCCTTCATTTATTCGTTGCTATCCTGTTCCACTCCATTATCTTTCCCAATTGATCAAAAAACACCACCGGAATTACAATGGTAAAAATCTCATTGCAATAAATACTACAGGAAGTACATTACACAATGATATAAGACAGGAAATTCAGGATGTATTTAAAGTCAATATTTATGATGCATACAGTTGTGAGGGTGGTGCTGTCTTTGCAGAATGTCCGACACACAGTAATTACCATCCTTCAGAAGAATATGCTATTTCTGAGTTTATTTCAGATTCTTTTACTCTTTCTGATAAGGATAATCCACGAAGACTTATTACAACGGATTTGCATAACTACGCCTCCCCATTTATCAGATATGATACACAAGATTATATTGTGCTTGGTGAAAATATGACTTGTAAATGTGGAAGACACTTTCAAAATATCTCAAAAATCAAAGGAAGAGACAGCGATATTTTGATTACACCTTCAGGTAAGTATCTTGTTGTGGAGAACTTTGTAGCATATTTTGAATGGATTACAGAAGTTGACCAGATTCAGGTTATTCAGTCAGAAATTAATGAAATTCAGATAAATATGGTTGTTAATGAGAACTTTAATGAAGAAACTCACCTGAAATTATCTGAATACTGGAAAACTTATATAGGCTCTGATGTTGATGTCAAGTTGAATATTGTGGACCAAATCAAACTCACTCCCTCAGGTAAAAGACGGACTGTTATTAGAAATCCTGAAATCAGACTGAATGATAGATAAAAAGTTAGTAAAAGCGATTTTTAAAGGTGCTTTCACTTTTATCCCCGGGGTTTTAATGGTTAAAAAATTATTGAAACCAAAAATCAGGCATAGCTCCGGTTCTGCTGAATTCTGTTATTCTTTTTGGTTAAGCTTGTTAGTATTGTTTAATGATAAAAAAATTGATTTTTCCTATGCTCAAATTGGAGAGATTGGCACCGGTGGTTCTTTTGGTATAGGTATTTGTGCTTTATTAACAGGTGCTGAGAAATTTTATGCTTTAGAGATTGAGGATAACTTTGATATAAATAAAAATATCTTGATTTTTAATAGAATTTTAGGTTTATTTGAAGAGAAAAGTGATATTAAAAAATTTAATACTTTAAATTTTAATATCAGTGATTATTCTTTCCCCGATAAAATCCTATCCAAAAATAATTTGAGTAAATCCTTGGTTGAAAAAATCAGATACAGTATTCTTAATCCTACTGCAGATGATAGTCTGATCAAAATTGTCAAAAACTGGCATCATTGTGAAAGCTTAAATTTAAATTTTATTTTTTCAAGGGCAGTTTTAGAACATGTTAAGTGCCCTGAGAAAATTTACAGAAGTATATACAAACATCTCTCGACAGATGCCTTTTCATTTCACGATATAGAATTCCATTCTCATAATGTCACAACCCATCCTACTTATCATTACAAAATTAATAAATACCTTTGGTTTTTTATTTTTGGCCAAAGAAGTTATTTTTTAAACCGCTGGGATAACAGTAAACATTTGGCGGAAATTGAGAAAAACAAATTCCATATTATCGTTAATGAATTTAACCGTATTGTTTTGAATGGTGACATTTCAAAATATAATTTAAGAGGAAGCATTTTTATTTTTAAGAAATAGTTATTATGAAAATTCTCATTTATCTTGGACATCCTGCTCATTTCCATTTATTTAAGAATGTTATTTTAGAACTAAATGATAATCATCATGAAGTTACCATTTTGATTAAGAAAAAAGATGTTTTAGAAGATTTATTGAAAAACTCAAAATTTCCCTATATAAACATTCAACCTAAAGGCAGAAAAGATAGTAAATTTGGCATTGCGTGGGGACTTTGCCAAAGGGATTTTAAAATATTATGGCATACAATTAAAAACAGGCCACACCTAATGTTAGGCACTTCTACAGAAATTGCTCAGATTGGAAGGTTAATGAATATATCTTCTATTATCTTAAATGAAGATGATTATGATATAGTACCGTTGTTTAGCAATATGGGATATCCATTTGCCAGCCATATTCTAAGTCCTTCAAAATGCAACAATGGTAAATGGGAAAATAAAAGTATTAAATACAACGGTTTTCATAAATTAGCTTATCTGCATCCTAACAGATTTTTACCTTCTAAAGATGTGGCAGCAAAATATGTTGATACTTCCCGACCTTATTTTCTTTTAAGATTTGCTAAACTCACAGCCCATCATGATAAAGGAAAAACAGGAATTACAGAATCTATAGCACAAGAATTAATAAATATTTTGTTACCTTTTGGTAATATTTATATATCTTCTGAAAGAGCATTAGAGAAACAATTCGAAAAATACAGGCTGCAAATTGATCCTGTTGATATTCATCATGTTATGTCTTTCTGTCATTTGTATATTGGGGATAGCCAGTCTATGGCTGTAGAAGCTGCTGTTTTGGGTGTCCCTGGTATTAGATTTAACGATTTTGCAGGTAAAATTGGTGTTCTTGAAGAATTGGAATCAAAATACCAATTGACTAAAGGAATACCGACAAACAGAACAGAACTTTTATTCGACACAGTAAAAGATTTTTTGAATAATCCTCAAATAAAGGAAGCGTTTGTTGAAAGAAGAAAAAAAATGTTATCTGACAAGATAGATGTGTCAGGATTTCTTTTATGGTTTATTGAAAATTATCCTTCAAGTGTAAAAATTATGAAAGAAAATCCCGATTATCAATACCAATTTCGATAGTATAATTCTTTATAAAACCATAAAAATGAAAGTAATATCAATTGTTGGTGCCCGTCCCCAGTTCATAAAACTCGGCCCCTTTTCGAAAGTATTAAGGGAAAATGCTTCTGAGATAATTATCCATACAGGGCAGCACTATGATGAAAAAATGTCTGATTTGCTTTTTAAAGACCTTAAAATTCCGGCTCCAGATTATAATTTAAATATTGGTTCCGGCACACAGGGTGTGCAAACAGCAGGTATGCTGAGTGCAATTGAAGGTATTTTATTAAAGGAAAAGCCAGATTTTGTCGTAGTTTTCGGTGATACAAATTCTACTTTAGCCGGAGCTCTGGCATCTGTTAAACTCAGGATTCCTACAGTACATATTGAAGCCGGTTTACGAAGTTTTAACAGAGATATGCCCGAAGAAATTAACAGGGTCGCAACAGACCATATATCCGATTACCTCTTTGTGCCTACACAAACAGGTATGTTAAACCTTAAGAATGAAGGCTTGCTTGGAAAGGGATTTCTGACCGGAGATATTATGGTGGATTCCCTTAATGATAACTTAAAAAAAGCTGTGGAAATTTCTAAGGTTGAGGAACAGTTTGGGTTGCATAGTGATTTTTTTCTTCTAACACTACATCGTCCCTACAATGTTGATGATCCTTCCAACCTCAAACAAATTGTTTCAAAGTTAGGCAATTTGAACAAGCATATTGTTTTTCCTATTCATCCCAGAACAAAAAATATTTTGGAAGCACACAAAATTTCTGTGCCTTCAAATATTCTTTGTATCCCTCCTCAGGGTTACCTCGATTTTCTTAAACTTCAGTGGCTTTCAAAAAAAATTATCACTGATTCAGGGGGTATTCAGAAGGAAGCCTATTTGCTTGGGCGAGCATGTATAACGCTCCGTCCTGAAACAGAATGGATTGAAACTGTTCAACATGGTTGGAATATGCTTCTTGATTACCTTGAAGATGACTTTGAAGAAAAACTTTTAAATTTCTTGCCAACCGGTGTACAACCTCCTGTTTTTGGAGATGGTGTAGCTAAAAAAATGGTAGATATCATTATGTCTCTTTGATTATTTAAAATCCGATTAGTCCTCATTGTGTTTACTTATTTTGAAAGTAATTAAATGAAAATCCTGATTGATATTAACCACCCACAACATGTTCATTGTTTCAGGTTTTTTATTTATATCATGAAATCAAAGGGGCATGAGGTGCTTGTCATTTCACGCAATAAGGAAATTGAGCACAGTTTGCTTAAAACTTTTAAAATTCCTTTTGTTGACAGAGGTAAAGGCAGTAGCAGCATGACTGGTAAATTTTTTTATTTCTTTAAAGCAATTTCCATTATTTATAAACAATGTAAAATATTTAAACCTGATATATTGCTTAGTTTTGGGACTCCTTATCCGGCAATAGCAGGATGGTTGCTGAGAATACCTCATATCTCCTTTAATGACACCGAAGATGCGAAGCTCCACCACTTGTTAACTGATACGTTTTCAAAGCATATAGTAACACCAGCCTGTTATAAAGATGATTTAGGAAAGAAACACATCAGGATTAAAAGTTATTTTGAATTATATTACTTGCACCCGCATTATTATAAGGCAAATGATTCAATAGTGAATTTGTTGAATTTGAAAGACAATGAAAAGTACATCATTCTTCGTTTTGTTTCATGGAAAGCTGTTCATGATGTTGGCCATAAAGGCTTGACTTTGGAGATGAAACGAAAATTGGTTAACAAATTTTCTAAAAATGCAAGGGTATTTATTACATCAGAAACTAAATTATCTCCTGACCTGGAGCAGTTCAGAATGAATATTCCTGCTGGCAGCATGCACGATGCCCTATGTTTTGCATCATTATTATTCGGTGAAAGTGCTACAATGGCTTCTGAGAGTGCAATGCTGGGAACACCATCTGTTTACCTTGATAAAAACGGAAGGGGATATACAGATGAATTACAGGAAAAATACAATTTGGTGTGGAATTTCAGTACCACAGAAGAGCAACAGAATAAAGCTCTTGAAAAAGGGATTGAAATTATTTTGGATGCTACGTCTAAAAGTAGTGCTCAAGACAAAAGCAAATTGATAAAAAATGAAAATATTGATATCACTGCTTTTACGGTTTGGTTTATCGAAAACTATCCTCAGAGTGTGCAGATACTAAAAGAGGATCCTGATTATCAATATCAGTTTAAGTGATAATCTTCTTAAAATACTGACAATTATAATTCTAAAATTGTTTAAAACTTTAGCATTTTAATAAAGAATTGCTAAAGTTTTTTTTTTATTTTAGCTGCTTGTTATAAACCCTAAAGTAGAAAAAGTCTTTTAATGCTTAGAAGCTTTATTTTTTTTCTTTTAATATTGCAGGCCTGTTCTTTGTTTTCGCAAAGGCGCAGAAACATTGAGGAACCTATTGAGCAGGGAAATGAAAGGTATGCCAGAGAGCTTTTTAAAATGCAGAATTTCAGAGAAGCTTTGGATGAGTTTCTCCCTTTAATCAGACAAGACAGTTTGAATCCGCAGTATAACTATTGTTTAGGAGTATGCTACTTAAATACAAATCTTGATAAATTAAAAGCTATTCCTTTCCTCGAGTTTGCTTCTAAAGACAATGCTTTAGAACCCGATGTTTGGTACGAATTAGGTCGAGCCTATCAATATGCCTATAGATTTGAAGAGGCTATTGATGCCTTTAGAAAATATATGATGCTTCAGGGTACAAGACGTGATAAGTTTTACATTCCTCCTTCACGTCAGATTGAAATGTGCAGGAACGCTATGGAGATAATGTTAACCCCCGTTGATGTTGCTTTCTTTAATTTAGGCCCACAAATAAATTCTGCATTCCCTGATTTTAATCCATTTGTTCCAGCAGATGAGTCATTTGTTATCTATACCTCAAAAAGAGATGTCAATACAGGGAGGCTTATTGATTTTGATGGTTATTACACCTCTGATGTTTATATGACAGTTCGAAAAGACAGTTTGTGGGGAAAAGCAAAGAATATAGGAGGGGTAATTAACAGCGAGCTTATTGAAGAAACTGTCGGTATATCCTCTGACGGGAATACCGTCTTTTTGTATATTGACAATTTCGATGGATTTAACGACATCATTTGGTTACAACGTAAAGGTAGGAGTTTCCCTAAGGGAACATTTATAAACCCCGATATCAATTCGAATTCCCTTGAAACATCAGGGGCAATTTCACCCGACAGAGAAACAATTATCTTCGCTTCGGAAAGAAACGAGGGGTATGGCGGAACGGATCTTTACATGTCAAAAAAATCTCCCTCAGGAGAGTGGATGCCTTCCGAAATTATTGGAACAACCATAAATACTGAATACAATGAAGATTTTCCTATTTTTTCTCATGATGGTAAAAGCCTTTATTTTACTTCTCAGGGACATAAAAGTATGGGGGGATTTGATATCTTTAGAACAGATTGGGATAAAGAAAATAATACTTGGTCAGAACCGGTAAATATTGGCTATCCTTTGAATACTCCCGAAGATAATATGACCATTTGCATGTCGCAGACAGGAAGATTCGCTTATCTTGCTGCCCGAAGACCAGAAGGGTTTGGTGATCTTGATTTATATAAGGTTGTTTTCAATGATGTAGCACCACCTTTTACCATTATTAAAGGTAGCCTGCTTGATAAAGATTCTGCTAATATATATACGGCTTTCATGCCTGTAAGCGGACAGAATCAAATGTCTCCAAATAGAGAAAGCAATATGTTTATGTCCGGTGATGAGTTGAGCGTCAGTATAAATGTTTATAAAACTGAAACAGGAGATATTTTTGGAAGATATAAACCCAATAAGATGACAGGCAGTTATATAATTGTTTTACCACCAGGCAACTATAATTTGGTGGTTAATAGTAATAAGTTTAATACATACTCTGAAAATATTACCGTTTCACAACTGAACTCTCATAACACTCATATTGTTAAGAATATTCTGTTGCAGCCTTTGGAATAGCACCTCATTAATAAATTAATTAAAAAATGGAATTAAATCTTAACAAAACTTTAATCGTGTTTGATATTGAAACTACAGGAACAAATTTGGTTAAGGACAGGATTGTGGAATATTGTTTTTATAAAATAAAGACAAATGGTGAAAAGGAAATACGTACCCAGTTAATCAACCCCTGTATGCCTATTCCGCCGGAAGTAACTGCAATTCATGGGATTAAAGATAGTGATGTTGCTGATAAGCCTACTTTTAAAGATGTGGCTGCTGAGCTTCATGCTTTCATCGGAAATGCAGATTTTGCAGGATTTAACTCCAATAAATTTGATGTCCCTTTTCTCATTGAAGAATTCTTAAAAGCAGGCATCGATTTTCAATTAAAGGGCAGACGTTTGATTGATGTGCAAAATATTTTTCACAAAATGGAGCCCCGTAATCTTAAAGCTGCTTATAAATTCTATTGCGGTCAGGATCTTGAAAACGCTCATACTGCCGAAGCCGATACAGTGGCTACTTACGAAGTACTTGCCGCGCAGATTCAAAGATATACGGGTGTTACTTATAAAGATAATGATGGGAATGAGTCTTCCCCTCTGAAAAATGATATGCAGGCACTTCATGAGTTTTCTTATAACAGCAAAAATGCCGATCTGGTTGGTCATATTGTTTATGACAAAAACAATGTCGAAGTTTTCAACTTTGGAAAACATAAAGGCCGCAGTGTTGAAGAAGTTTTTAAAACAGAACCTTCTTATTATGACTGGATGCAGAAAAGTGATTTTCCTATGCTGACAAAGAAACTCATACAGTTAATAAAATTGAAGAGTGCTTCAAGTGGTAAAATAAACTCTAATCTTTTTGATTGAAAAATGAAAATTATTTGCATTGGAAGGAACTATCTATCGCATATCAGGGAATTTAAAAATAAAATACCCGAAAAACCCGTTTTTTTCCTTAAACCTGAAACCGCATTATTATTAAAAAAACAACCTTTTTTTTACCCTGATTTTTCTTCAGATATTCATTATGAACTTGAACTGGTACTTAAAATTTGTAAATTAGGGAAAAATATTTCAGCAAGATTTGCACATAAATACTATAATGAAATTGCAACAGGTATTGATTTTACTGCTAGAGATATACAACAGGAATGTATAGAAAAAGGATTACCATGGGAAATATCCAAGTCTTTTGATGGTGCTGCTGCAGTGGGAAATTTCGTTAATAAGGATGTATTACTTAAGAATGAGGGTATTTCTTTCAGTCTGAAATTAAACGATAATGTGGTTCAGGTGGGTAACTCCTTAGATATGGTATTTCCCTTTGATCATATAGTAAGTTATGTCTCGCAATTTTTTACTTTGAAAATTGGAGACCTTATTTTTACGGGTACACCTTCGGGTGTTGGTCCTGTGAAAGTTAATGATGTGCTGGAATCTTATCTCGAAAATGAAAAAAATTTGAAAGTCTTGATAAAATAATTGATATTAATAAAATTTTAATTCTATTTTTGTTGCTCTTGTATTAACCAAATTAACCCAGAAAAATTATGAAAAAAAATGTTTTTGCTTTAATGATTGTTGCTTTTGCAGCTATGTTTGTGATGACCTCATGTAAAAAAGATGAAGAAGAAGAAGGTCCAAAATGTGAATCTTTTACTGATGCCAGAGACAATCAGACTTACACTGCCGTGAAAATTGGGTCGCAGTGTTGGATGGCAAAAAATTTAAACGTTGCAGTTTCTACCGGAAGTTGGTGTTATGATGGTAATAATACCAATTGTGCTAATTATGGCCGTTTATATTCTTGGACCGCTGCCGGATCTGCTTGTCCCACAGGATGGAAATTACCCAGTGATGCCGATTGGATTTCTTTAGAAAAATCTATTGGTATGGCTGATGCTCATACTAGTGTAGTAGGATGGGAGAGAGGTACTGATGAAGGAACAAAACTTAAAGTTAATGGTTCCTCAGGTTTTAATGCACAACTTGCGGGTAAAAAAGACCCTGGAAACGGACCTTATGGTGATCTTTCTACATATGGCTATTTCTGGACATCTACTACCGGCTCCTTAGAAACAAAAGCTTGGAGAAGAACTTTATGGTCTACTGAAGCCAGGATATTCAGAGGTGATTTCCCTAAAGATTACGGCTTTTCTGTCAGGTGTGTTAAAGTTGAGTAACAAATAATGTCTCTCCGTTTTTTTATACCTTTCTTGACTTGTCTAATTAAGTGTGGTAAGTACTTTACTAGTGTTTTACTCCCATGTAAACCTTGTTTTGTTTTTTTGATTCGCTGTAGGGGAAGAAATATCTCATTTACAAGAATATATATATATTCATCAGTTCTACTCCGAATCTTCCATTTTACGAAAACTTAAATAATTAATGTTTTGTGTGTAAAGTAGAGTAAAAGTCAAGGTCTATTATAAACTATCGCTGTGGTTTTTTGACAACTATATACAGAGGCGCCTTACTTTAGGCTAATGTTGCGGTTTTGTCATGGAATTTGCATGGCGTTGCAGCAAATTCACACGCCAAAACCATTTTCTTCTTTTCTTTTTGCCACGGGTAAAAACCCGTGCCTATTAACATCGTTCACCGCTGGGGAACTTTGGGTGCATCGCTTTCATATTCACACGCCAAAACCATCTTCCCCAATCCTTTTTGCCACGGGGTGAAACCAGCGACAACAAACATGGCAGTCCTCCGGACTACTTCAAAGCAAACAGAAAATCTTTAAAAAGATAAAAAGAGGCATTTATTGCACTCATGTTTACGAAGACAGAAAACGGCCTTTTAAAAATTTGCGTTAAAATTGAGGGTTTTATTACACAACTTAAAAACATTTTATAGCTAATTAAGCTGTCTTCGTTCTTAATCCCTTTTAGAAACTGTAATTAAATTTTAGGTAAACAGTATCGTGGTTTTTTAGTTTGCCAAAGTTACTTTTCCCTTTGCCCTCTATAATTCTGCTGCCTAAAGAAATACGCAGATTGTCTGTTCCCAGGTAGTTCAATTCGCTCATCACAACAAAAGCATAATCATCTTTTATGCTATTAAAGTCTTTAAATTGAATAAATGAATTACAAGGAGCGATCTTAAGCTTACTGTTAAAAAGGGGAATGTCAAATGCCAAAATCATGTAATTATGCAAATCAAGACGTCTTTCATGAAAGAAACCGTGCATATACTGGAAATTTAGATAGGAGCCATTTGAAAAAGTATAATCAAGGCCTCCAACATATTTAATATAAGGTTTATCATCAATGACGATGGAGTCCTGTTCCATAAGGGTAATGCCCATCAACTGCATCTGTGTTTTATTGGTGACTTTTTCAGGAATAAAAAGTCCTGCTTCAGCCCATACACCTAAATTGAAAACAGAACCGGCAAAATCAGCTCCAATAACTTGAAGTTTTGAGAATGTCAAATCAGAATGAACATCAATAGTTATTGTGTCGGTTTGGATAACAGCAGGTACAATCTGTGTTTTAAATGGGGCTGGGAGGAAATCCTTTCCAGTCATATAGCTGACTGATGTATTGAAAACACCGAAAGGCTTTTCTATACGAAATCCATAAACAGAGTTTTCTAATGTGCGTTCGGGTAAAATAAGGCTGTCTTTTATTTGCCTGTATTTTAGATACATCAGATTATTATTGAATATTGTGGTTTCAGGGAAATCTACTTCCGGCATTATCAAAGATATAAGTGAAGCATCAGGTGCCAGGGAAGGATTAAATACGGGAATTAAAACAGTGCTTAAAGTAAAATCACTTACATAATAAGAAAGGCTTATTCCATTCGAGGCAAGGTGACGTCCAAAATCCCAGATGTCTTCAAGGTCGTAAGGGTTAAGGTTGTCGGTAGGATTAAGCTTGTCAGCAGTGCCCCATGCATTTCTCTGACGTCCTACTTTCAGATCTAGTCCCGGAATAATGAAATCATACACATCAAAGTAAGCTTCACGCAAGTCAATATCTAGGGGACTGACCATGGTTTTGTCTGACAAAGACAAATAGTTGTCAACATGAGGGAAACGCAGGCTCCGTGCCCATATTTCTGCGTAGAAACGGCTTTTATTACCGACTTTAATTTCGGGTGTTAATGATAAACGATATTCCTGCCAGTTAAATGATTTGTTTTTTTCGTAAACATTAAACCTCGTTTCAGCCATAAAGTACCCCCTCCATTGTAATGCATCTGAAGCAGAAGACCAGAAAGAAGGTGCAGATTGTTCAGGTTGCAGGCTGTCTGTTTGAGCTGAAATAGAATTGATTGTGAGGAATAGTACAAGTATTAAGATGAAATTCTTCATGTTAAAGTTTATTATCAATGTACTTTATCTTGTTAAATACCTTTCTGTAAACAAATCATCCGACAGGTTTCCGTCAAATCTAACGTTGGTGATTTGCATAATAGTTTTGGTACCTGACCTTAAATCTTCCATAGTAGTCCTATAGGCAATATAGTATTCTCCAATTTTACGTATATCGCTGCTTGTAAGCTTCTTGGCTGCAGTTCCTCTTTTATCGAAGTATTCAACTATCAAAGGATAAAAGTTACTTTTTCGAACCGTAACATGTATTTTGGAATATTCTGACTTTTCAAGGTCTTTTGGTATGAGTTCAAGTTTATATGCTTCATCGTCAGCACCCAACAATCGTGGATTGTATTTGTCGAGATACCTTTTTGCTTCCATATCTTCATATGTATAGTCAGTTCCTGCGAATTTTGAGTTTCTGACATGCCCTGCGACTTTACGCGTCCTGCCAAAAGCCGGCATATACATAGTAAGATTATCATTAGGAAGAGATAAAAATGCAATTCCTTTTTGATCTGCCGGAGATAAAAATTTTATCATACGCTTGTCACTACCCTTTTGAATCATGGATAACTCTCTGACACTCTCATTTCCTCGCCTGTCAAAAATTGAAATTCTGACGGTAACTTCCTGATCATGGGCTGCATTCATAACATCGTCAACCTTCTCCAGAATTTGGACTGCATTTCCTTGTGCATTAAGGTTCTGCCAACAAAACATTGCAAATAACAGAACAAATATTTTAAAAACATTTTTATTCATTTTTAGTTCCTCCTTTTATTTTATGTGTTTATTTTTTACTATACTGATTTTAAAAAGACCGATAATGGCCGGCAAAAGCGTAATGGCACCGACCCCAGAACAAAACATGGTGACAGCTATAAGAATACCAAACTGTTGTAAGGGGACAAGATTTGCAAAAAGCAGTACCAAAAAGCCAAGAATGATTGTGAACACGTTTATTATAATGGCCCTACCTGTTGTCTGAATTGTTGTTTTCAAGGCCTCTTCTATACCCATCCCCTTTAATACATATACTTTATAAGCTGTTACAAAATGAATGGAATAGTCTATCCCAATACCTACCGTAATACCTGCAATTAGGATGGTGGCAATATCTAAGGCAATACCCACATAACCCATAAAACCAAAAATAATAACAATGGAAAAAAATAAGGTAATCATTCCTACAAGAGCCCCCCGAATTGTTCTTATTAAAAAAATCATGGTAACAAAAATGAAAATAAATGCCAGCACCATACTTTGCATGAGGTTTTTGTACATGCTGTCATCCAATTTTGAATAAACAGCTTGCATGCCCGTAACCCTAAAACGGGTATTTTCTGAGTCGTTATTTTTTATGTAATTGTTTAAAGTATCATTTATTTCATGCACTCTTTGAGCAGTAACATTCGGCATACTGGCATAAATGACGGCTTCATTTTTATCGTAATTGACCATCTGGGTAATTACTTCTTCACCATCAATCATAAACCATAGATTGGCTATTTTTTCGCGTGTGTCCGGAATGCGTTTGCCCTCACCCATGGCATCGTTCATTTCTTCTATGTAATCAGCTATGGAACGGGCATTACTCACTCCGTCAAGACTGTTGAGGAAAATACTTGCATTCTTGATAGATTGCATCACAGCAGGATCCTGAATGTCTCCATTGATAATTATTTGAATAGGCTGTGAACCGCCAAATTCTCTGTTCATCAGAGAGGCTGTCTTTCTTATATCTGTTCCTTGTTTAAAATATTCTACGATGTCAACTTTGCGCTTAATTAGAGGAATGCCGGTAATAGCTGCAATTATTAAAACAATGGCTGTGTAAAAAATCACTTTCTTCTGATTAATAACAAAGAAAGAAAGTTTTTTCAAAAATCGGTCTAATAGGTTTTCTTTGTTTTCTTTCTTGCTTTTCTTGATTTTTTCAACAGGGAAATAAGAAATTACAGCAGGAATAAATGTGAGAGATAAAATCAGAATAAAAAATACTCCTAATGCAGCAAAAATCCCTAAATCGCTAACAATATTAAGATAAGAGCTGAAAATAAATGAGATGAATCCAACAACTGTTGTAATACCTGCTAAAATCACAGCCAATCCAATTTCAGAAATAGCATTTTCAAGCTCAGCCATTTTATGTTCCTTGGATGTCACACTGATTTTAATTTTATTAACCACATGAATGCCATAAGCACTTCCCACTGCAAATAATACAACAGGTAAGGCATCTGATAAAGGTGTCAGTGCAACACCAAAAATGGCCATTAATGAAATCGTCCATACGATGCCCATGCCAACTGCCAGGATTGGCAATAACACTGCACGCCAAGAACGGAAACTCAGGTATAATGTCAATAAAATTAAGATAACAATGAGTGGGGTGAGCAGCAGAAGGTCATCAATAATACTTTGTAAAATACTCTGAACCTGAAAAGGCATCCCCTCAAAATATATTTTTTCAGGAAGATTTAAACCATCAACAGTTTGACGAATTTTTGTTGCTGCTTCACTTTTATCAAACGAATCATTAATCTGACAAACAATTAAGGAATACTTCCCATCTTCAGAAACAATGCGCCCTTTAAAAAGTTCATTTTGCAGTGTGTAATTTTTTAGTATTTGCAGTTCTTCTTTGGTTTCGGGTAGTTCATAGCTGTCAATAAGCCTGTTGATTTCAAAACCATCTTCCGATTTTCGGATGTCCATAACGTTTGTTATACTTGTAACAAAGTCGATGCCTTCGACAAATTTTAACTCTTCCGTTAATTTATTTATATTTGAAACTGTTTCTGCCGAAAAAATATCCTCACTTTCTACGATCAGAATAGCTGTCCAACTCATCGAATAATTCTGAGCAACATATTTAAACAATTTTACAGATTCATCATCAGCGGGTAAGTAGGATATGACATCGGAATTTATCTTGATATTTTTCAAATTTATGCCAAGTGCTATCGTTAAACCGATGCTGAGAATTATTATTAATAATCTGAATCTTAATACAATAGAGGCTAATTTTTTCATCAATTTTAAAATAAATTTTATATTTTGTTATTTTCGACCAAATTAGTAAAAAAGTCGAAAATTTAAAAACTTTAATTGTTAATTATAGTTAAATCCAATCTAAATGCAATTTTCTTGGAATTTATTTACCCAGAGATAATTAAGCAGTAGTTATGGTTGGAATAAATTTGATTTCTATATAAACCTAAATAATAAAAAAAAATTATCTTCCTCTTCTTCTTGGCGGCGGGGGATTAAGCAATTCAAATGTTTCAATATAGCTCATGTAGGGAGAGGAAATAATATTTGCAGGCAGTCTGTTTTGCACAGCGTCACTCTGGGGCATGTGTTTGTAAATAATTCCTACGGCTTTTACTTGTTGATGTTCCATGGTGCGTATTTCTTTTCTTGCTCTGATGGCTTCCTGACTTGTTGGAGGATAAATAAAAATTTGAGTATTATCTTCAAGAGTCAGACATACCTGTCCGGAATATTTTACCGGCGGATTTTCACGCCTTAAACGAATATCAACTTGTGTATAAACACCAACAACAGTAACTTTTTTCATGTGGTTTTCAACAACATCCCTCATGGTTTCAATTTTTGGGAGTTCTGCTCTTTGTTCTTCCTCTTTTTTAGGTTTGAAAATACTACAGGAAATAAAAAACAAAAGTGAAAATAGTAAAATGCTGCTTAAAAGTCGGATGTTTTTCATTTGCATATTTTTTAAATCTTTTCAAAAATACAAATTTTTATTAATCAATCAAAAAAAAGAAAAAAATCGTAGATTTGCAATGATATATTTATTTATAACTTAAAACATTTTAAAATGAAAAAAATATTTTACTTTTTAGCTTCTGCCGCAATCATTTTTGCAATTTCTTCATGTAATCAACAACAGGGCACCACTGAAACCACCAATCAGGAAGGTGCAAATACAACTCAAAATACGGAGACATCGGACAGACCTGCAAATTCTAATGGAAAATATTTAATAGAGAAAGGTATCATCGAATTTGAAAGTGAAATGATGGGCATGAAACAAAATATGTTGATGTACATTGCTGATTACGGTGAAAAAAGCTTGGTTGAAGTAAAAGGCAACTTTATGGGTGTGAAGTCACATAATTTAAGTTTATTGGTTGATGGTTTTATGTATGAAATAGACATGATAACCAAAAAAGGAACTAAAAAGGATGCATCTCAAATTAACAAGGCCGAAGATATTGATTTTACTAAGCTTACTGAAGAATCAATGAATGAACTGAATCTTAAAAAAGAAGGCACTGAAGAGTTCTTGGGCAAAACTTGCGACAAATACACCATTGATAACAGAAGCCTGAATATGAAAGGTTCTTATCTCGTGTGGATGGGCGTTCCTCTCAAATCAGAAGTCAGGGTTGCCGGTTTAACCGTTAAAATGACCGCCAAAAAAATTGATTTGGAAACAGCCATTGAGAACAGTACTTTCGCTATTCCTGAAGGTATAGAGATAACAGAATTGTAAGGCCATTTTTGTGACTTGTTTTCAAAACGAGACATTACCTTACCCAAAAGTTAATAGCACTGCCAACCCAATAGTTTTGTCATGGAATTTCTTGCTTTGCGGTAAATTCACATACCAAAACCTTTCTATGGTTTTCATTTTGCCACGGTTTGAAACCCATTGCAATTAGCATTCATCTCCATTGGGGAACGCTGTCATCCTTGCTTTATTAACAATGAATTTTGTGCAAATACTCTTAATAACACATTTTTCCTGACTTTGACACAGGGACTCCCTACCAATTTTTTAAATCTTCAAATAACATCTTTACAAAACACCCAAATAATGAGTGTCAAAGACAATTAGGAGAATTCATTATTTTGGATATGTTTTTATTGATATTGATGCCATGTCGGCAAAACAACAATGCTTTTATGTAAATTATTAATCGTTTGTATTTGATTATATCTAAATTAGTAATGATGATTAATTTATAAATTTGTACCATGAAATAATGTATTATAAAATTAACACAAACAGTTAATAAAAAAAATATTCATGCGTTCCGATTTTATCGTAACAATCTGTCTTATTTAAAAATCAAATTATTTTCAGATGAAAAGACTATTATTACTTTTAATCCTTCTGGTTATGTTGGCTTCCTGTTCAAAGGAAAAGAAATCGCAGAAAGCAGCTCTTAAAATGCAAGAATTTATTCAAGACATTGCCGCTTATGCCCGCACTTATAACTCTACTTTTATTATTGTACCCCAAAACGGGGAGGAACTCATTTATAACGAGGCTGATCAAAGCGAGGGACTAAACGAAAACTATATTGCGGCCATAAATGGTATAGGCTCAGAAGATATCTTTTATACAGGTACACAGGGTATTGATGCCTGGCGACTGGAAATTCTCCGTGAGGCAAAAAACAGACTCAAGGTCATGGTGTCTGACTATGTTACCAATGAAGCCGATATACCTTTATTTGTACAAAAAACCACAGATGAAGGCTTCATTTGCTTTCCAAGATCCTTTGACAATGAGGGCTATACAGACATCCCCGATTCAGTAATTAACGATAACAACTTGTCTGTAAACTTGCTGAATCAGGCACAAAACTATCTTTATCTGATAAATCCTGAAAATTACTCTAACAAAGAACAGTTTATCTCTGCAATTGATTCCACAAATTTCGATGTGATAATTTTAGACTTGTTCTTTAACGAAAACACACTTACTAGCTCTGACTTAAGCCTTCTTAAAACAAAGCCCAACGGTAATAGACGTCTGGTACTGGCTTATATCAATATTGGTGCTGCGGAAAACTGGCGTTATTACTGGCAGGACAACTGGGAATTGAACGACCCCAATTGGCTCAAAGAGCCCTACGAAGGCTACTCCGAAGAAATATGGGTTGAATTTTGGAATAAGGAATGGCAAGATATCATTTACGGGAATAATGATTCATACATCAAAAAAATTATTGATGCCGGCTTTGATGGTGCCTATTTGGATAATGTGGAGGGATATTATTTTTTGTATTACAACGACTAGATTTTTTATAAATATTTTATATTAAGTACAATATTTATTTACACATTATTCAATCCGTTTTTTTATAGTCCGTAGGACTTTAATATTAATAAAAAATGTAAGTTCATTTTTTTTATTGTCCGTATGGACATTAACAAAAGCAAGACTATAGTTCCCAATGTTAATTCCCTGACGGGAAATATTTAAAGTTTTGGTGTTATTTTATTAATATTAATGCCCATACGGGCAAATTTTCAGTATTAATGTGTAAATTTTAATAGGTTTTATATATAATAAATCAGATCTCTCTTACGCCTGATTTCTTAAGCCATCCCACATTTCCGCTTGCAATCTTAATTTCGTACCATTCACCAACAACATCAGTAATAAATACTTTTGTTCCCTCATGAATGACAAACAAATCAATACTGTTTTCATCAGGTGCGCTTTTGGCTGTAATGCGTGGTGAAAAAACAATGGCTGTTTGTTGTTTTACCTGTACATTATACTGCTTATTTGCAAGTAAAAAAATGAGAATACTTACTGAAAGAAACATAATTGAAAAAGCAAAGTATATTTTTTTTAATATTATGGTTTTAGCCAAAAGATAAAGGGCAAGCATAATAAAAAACAAAAAGAAAACAACAATGAGAATGATACCCCATGTATCAGCAGAATACATACTGTATAATGCCTGCCACCACCTGTGGTAAAAAAGCTGAGGAATTGCTTCAATCCTGTCAGTAATGAGTGTATTGGCAAGATTTAAATTGAAATTAATTTGTTCATCGGATGGACTTAATTGTTTGGCTTTTTCATAATACCATATAGCATGAGACATCTGGTTGTTTTTAAAATAAGCATTTCCGATGTTGTAGTATAAGTTTGAAGAAACATTCCCTGTGTTGAGTATGGAGTCATAAAGTTCAATAGCATACATATACTGCCCTTCTGAATATGCTTTTTGAGCCTCGTCAGCAATTCTTCTTAAGTTGTTGTCTTCAGCATGGGTGTTTATAGTTCCAAATATCAGGTTGGCTAAAACAAAAAAAGATAAAAATATGGATTTATTTTTCATTTTTTAATTCATTTTTAATGCTTTCTCAATGGTCGTAATAATTTCAAAAGCGTCTTTAAATATTTGCTCCATTGTGTGTGTTTTATCTCCGGGGGCATATCTTGCAAATTCACAATCGTCAATAATTTTGATAAAGTTGTTGGCTATGGTTTCATCAATATTTTTTTCTGCAAATGTTTTAATAAGGGCATCTTTAGATAAATCAGAGTAAGGAATATTAAATTTGAAATTAAAATAGCCCCATAAAGCTCTTGCTACCTCATCATAGAAGTTATTATAATCATTAATTTTTCGATAACCTTCAGCTGCCTTAAGTCTCTTCCGAGCCATTTTTGTTGCCATTCTGTTTCGTAAAAGTGCTGTGTTAGAAGCCAACTTGATTTGTTGTCTCCAAATAATGACAAAAAGGATGAAAAGAATCAGAGGGGTTATTATTAAAACCCAAAATAAAAGGGATTTATAAAAAATTCTATACTTTTTATGAAGTGGGAAAATATCATTTTTCAAAAACCTGATATCACTGCCAATATATTGAACAGATTCGCGACTAACCGCTGTTACTGCTGTTCCCTCTGAATTGGTACCATCACCTCTCTCAACCTGGAGTGTAAAGGCATCTGATGTCAATGTTTCATATTTCTGAGTTATAGGGTCAAAATAATTGAAAACGATAGGATTGATTTTAAATTCACCAACACTTCGGGGTATTAAAAGATAATTAAATGTGCGACTCCCTGAAACACCGGAAGCAGTCAGATTGATATTATCTTCTACTCTGGGGTCATATGTTTCCAGATTTGGTGGAAAAACAATGTTGGGCTGCTCTATCATCCTCAAATTTCCATTCCCTGAGATTTTTACTTTTAGATTAGCTGCATCATTTACATCAAGATCTGTTTTGTCTATTGAAACGTCAAGACTGAATCGCCCTACATTACCACTAAATTCTGAAGTACGGTTCTGGGATGGTAATGACTTCACATTCACTGTAAGAGCATTTGATTTTAAAGTAGTTCTGATATTTTGAACCCCTTCAAAAAAAGGATTGAAAAAGAAATCATCAAAAATGTTTTGTCTTTGTCTCTGAACACGCTTCTGAACAACACATTCCATTTCTAAAGGTTCAATAGTGAGCCTTCCGCTTCTTTGAGGGAAAAGTGCTATTTTTCTGACTTCAGCAACCGTATAATTGGTGCCGTTAATAACTTCATTGGTTTGATTTGGACGCTCATTCTCTTTGGTCAGGTTTTCAGACCAGAAACCTGAAAATGCAGCAAGTCTGTCAATGGTATATTGGGAGACAGGTATGCTCGTGTAGATTTTATAAGTAACAATAATTTGTTCTCCCTGAAAAGGGTTATTTTTATTCACGAATGCCTTCAGAAAAATCTCTTCGGAACTAGCCTGTGTGCTTTCTTGTTGTTGCTGCTGTTGTTGCTGTTGTTGTTGCTGTTTTTGACCCTGTTGTTGTGAACCACTTCCCTGAACAACTGTAATCGTAAGGCTGTTGGATTGGTAATCGGTTCCGTTAACATTGATTGTTGCTGCAGGTATTGTAAATGTCCCTTCCTTTACAGCTTGTAAAATATATGTAAATGATTGGTTTACAGATTGAGTCATCTGTCCCTGAATAAATTGCATGCTGGAACTTGTTGATTGGTTTGGACCCGACAATAAATTGAAATCATTTATTTGTGGCCCTCTGAATCTACTTCCCTGTGCATTTATTGAAAATGTAAGGTTAAAGCGCTCTCCAATTACGACTGTAGATTTTGCCTGTGCAGTAAAAGTAACATCACCTCCATAAACAAAAACGGCAGTTATTACCAATACAAAAGTTAAAATATGTTTTCTGATTTTATTCATTATTCATTCATTTGGCATGTTTACCAATCTTTTTCAATGGTTACCCTAACAGGTCTTAATTGTTCTTTTTCTAATTTATCTTGTACATTCTGTTCTTGTCGCTCCATAGCATCCAGAATTCTTTCTGCATCTTCCCTCGATATTTCATTCTGATTTTGCTGTTGTTGCTGCTGTTGCTGTTCGTTATTTTCCTGATTATTCTGCTCATTCTGTTCCTGTTCTTGATTCTGCTGTTCCTGCTGTTCCTGATTCTGTTGATCCTGATTCTGGTCTTGTTGCTGTTGTTGCTGTTGTTGCTGTTGCAGCTTTGACATGGCATAAGTTAAGTTGTATTTTGTGTCTTGATCCTCGGGATTGAGTCTTAGTGCATTTTTATATGCTTCAATGCTTTCACTTAGTTTCTCGTTTTTCAATAATACATTTCCAAGGTTATGATATACTTTAGCTTTATTAGCTTTACTCATATCCATATTAGAAACATTGTTAAGAATGCGTGCAGCTTCTTCGTAATTGCCTTGACGATATAGCGCATTACCAAGATTATAAAGAGTTCGGTAATTTTCGGGATTGATTTCCATAGATTTTCTGTAATTTACTTCGGCTTCTGTGTATCTTTCGTTGCGGTATTCGTCATTGCCTCTACGTAATGTTTCAAGCTCTGATTGCGCTTTTAAATACGGAGCCTGAATCAGAAAAAATAAACTCAATATTAAATGAAATCTGTTCATATTACTTTTTCAAATTTTCTTTTACTTCAAACAATCTGATATCTCTGAACCATTTGCCTTTGCGTTCAAAGATAAATAGTTCAAGAAGAAGGCACAAAATTGTAATAGATAGAAAATAAGGATAACGACTTTCGTAACTGCTAAATACCTTAGATTCATATTCTTGCTTTTCCATTTTTTTAATTTCATCAAATATATGATCAAGCCCCAAATCTGTGTTCGTTGCTCTTACATAAGTGCCTCCTGTTATAGATGCAATACGTCTTAAGGAGGCTTCATCCAATTTCGTTACGACTGTATTTCCATCTCTGTCAGTACGGAAACCCGTTCGCTGATTTCCTCTGAAAAGAGGAATAGGTACTCCTTCAGGAGAGCCGATGCCAATGGTGTGAATTAATATACTGTTGGTTTGTGCAACTTGAGCAGCACTGTATGGATCGTCCTCATGATTTTCCCCATCGCTTATAATTATGATGGATTTGTTTTTAAAATCATTTTTATCAAAAGAGCTTATTGCATGATGAATTGCTCCTCCAATGGCTGTTCCTTGTGTGTTTACTGAATTTGTACTGATACTGCTGAGCATCATTTTAGCTGCGGCTTTATCGTGTGTGAGTGGCAACTGAGTGAACGACTTACCGGCAAAAACGATGATGCCAATCCTGTCATTTTCTAATTTATCTATCATGCGACTGATAGCCATTTTTGAGCGTTCCAGACGATTTGGGCTGATATCTTCTGCCATCATGCTGTTTGAAACATCCAGCGCAATAATTATATCAATACCACTGCGTTTGACATTTTCCAGTTTTGAACCTATCTGCAAATTTGCCATTGCAAAAATTAGAAATAGCATGGCTGTTAAAAAAAGAAGAAACTTGAAAATTTTACGGCCTTTTGATGCGTCCGGAATCAAACGATTGACAACAAAAAAATCTCCAAAACTCCTGAGTGCTTTATTCCGCCAGTTTAAATACATTACAAAAACCAGTATGAATAGTGGCAGTAAAAACAATGCATATAATATCTGAGGATTTTCAAAACGTATCATCTGCCTATGGTAAAGTTTTTAAATATATATTTCTAAAAATAAAATCAATACTTAATAAAATAAATGCAATTATCAGTAAAGGCAAGAACTCATCCTTCTTGCTTCGGAATTCAGTAACATCAATTTTTGTTTTTTCAAGTTCATTGATGTCTTGATATATCTGTTCTAGTTTGTCTTTTGTATTAGCCCAAAAATACTTGCCATCAGTAATTGTGGCAATTTCAGTGAGCATTGCCTCGTCAATTGGTATTTCAACATCCTGATATTGAATTCCTATCGGGGTTCGGAATGGGTAGGGAACAGGTCCGGAGCTTCCAACACCAATAGTATAGACCCTGATGCCAAATTTCTGAGCAATTTGAGCAGCAGTAACAGGATCAATCATGCCCATATTGTTTACACCATCTGTAAGTAAAATAATCACTTTGCTGATGGCTGTACTGTTTCGAAGCCGGTTTACTGCTGTGGCAAGACCATCCCCTATGGCAGTTCCATCATCTATTATACCGGTTTTTACATCTGAAAATAAATTTTTTAGTACAATGTGGTCAGTGGTTAAGGGGCACTGAGTAAAACTTTCTCCGCTGAAAACTACCAGTCCGATTCTGTCCGTATTCCTGCCTCCGATAAAATCAATTGCCACGCTTTTTGCTGCTTCAAGCCTATTGGGCCTGAAATCTTCCGCAAGCATACTGCCAGAAATGTCTAAAGCTATCATGATATCAATACCTTCAACTGTAACATCTTGCTCTGATAAATTTGACTGTGGACGCGCCATGGCTATCAGTAAAAGCGATAGAGATAACAATCTTACACCAAATAAGATATGTCGGACGTAAATTTTAAAGTTGGACTTATACAATTGAAAACCCCGCAATGAGGACAGTCTCAACTCCGGATTGTCCTGATGGCGCTGTCTGAACCAATACCATAAACCTATAATAGGAATTAATACGAGTGCATACAGGAATATTTTTTGCGCAAATTCTATGTCTGAATCAAAAAACATATTCTAATTTTTATTTTCGTCTATTTCTGGTTTAATGTCCTTTTCTGGTTCAATTTCTTCTGATATAATTTCTTTTTGCTCTGATTCTAAAAGAAGTTTTTTATAAGCTTCCTCACTTTTCTTTGATGTGAGCATGACATAACTTTCACATTTTTTAAAGCAATAATCATGTTCTGATGCTAAAGGCATAAACTTGGCAAACTTGACGAGGTCAGATAGGCGAAATACTTTACTCAAATCAGAAATGAGTTCTTTCTCAGTATCTGTTTCATGTAGTGCCAGTATAATATCATCACTTGTCATTTCCATTGCATTAACAGCTGTTGTTTTTTCAAGATAAATTCTGATGATATCTGTCAGCTCGGTGTAATACTGCTTGATTAAATTGGTCTGCCATAATTTCTTTAGCTTAAGTTCCTCTAAGGCTTTTAGAGCCTCAATATGAGGTGCTATAGGAACAGCTTTAGTTTTGAATAAGGGTTGTTGCTTTTTGCGTTTTCGTAAGTAATAAATAATCAGATATACAACCAAGGCTAAAATAACAACACCTAAAAGATAAGGCCATATTTCAGCAAAGGTCAAAGGTGCATTCATGATATCTTTGATGTCTTTAATATCTAGGGTTTCATCAATTGCAACCTTCTTCACTTCCAAAAGCAATGGTTCTGTTTCTGCGATCTGTGAAACAGTATCACCATCCGAAAAATAATTAAAAATAAAGGGCTTGATAACATGAAAACCTGAATCAAAACTTGTGATAATATAGTTTTGGGTCAGCACAAGATCGTTGCCCTGTATCAGGGTGTCAATTTTTCCTGTTTCAATTATTTCAATACTCTTTGCTATTGTGTCATTAAAGAAAGGGAATGTGTAGTTAAATTCTTTTGGAATTTGAAATTTTAACTTTAAATTTATCTGATCTCCTAAAAGAATAGAATTTGTATCTATTTTAGCTTCAGCCACTTGTGCATTTAATTTAACAAGTGACATGAAGAACAAAGTCAGGATAAAAAATATGAATTTAACTTTAAATTTTTTCATAAGTACTACCTTGCTTCTCTTTTTTTAAAAAAATTGATAAGAGGTTTGATATAGTCCATCTCTGTTCTAATATTAATCACATCAACCCCCGACTTAGAAAATGTTTCTTTGAGCATCAACTCTCTGCTCACATAATAGTCGAAATATTTTTTTCGAACCATATTATTGCTTGTATCTACCCACAAGGTTTGTCCCGATTCTGCATCCAACAACTTAACAAGTCCCATATCAGGTATTTTTGATTCTCTCTCATCATTTATTTTAATGGCTACCACATCATGTTTGCGCCCTGCAATTTTAAGAGCTTCAGGAAACCCATTGTTATCAATAAAGTCTGAAATAAGGAAAGCAGTAGAACGTTTTTTGATGGCATTGGTAAGAAATCTGAGAGCTTCAGCAATATTTGTCTTTTGATTTTTGGGTTTGAAATTAATCAATTCACTAATAATTCGTAATATGTGCTTAGTTCCTTTCTTGGGAGGAATAAACTTTTCAACTGTATCAGAGAAAAAAATCACACCTACTTTATCATTGTTTTTGATGGCTGAAAATGACAATACCGCTGCCAGCTCGCTGATAAGCTCTATTTTAAATTGCTTTTGAGTCCCAAATTGATTGGAGTTACTGACGTCAATAAGTAGAATGACTGTCAGCTCTCTTTCTTCGTCAAATACTTTAATAAATGGGTGGTTGAATCGTGCTGTAACGTTCCAGTCAATACTTCTGATATCATCACCATACTGATACTCTCTTACTTCACTGAAAGCCATTCCCTTGCCCTTGAATGCACTGTGGTAATAACCTGCAAAAATCTGATTGCTAAGACCTTTGGTCTTAATTTCAATCTTTCTTACTTTTTTCAGCAAATCACTGGTTTCCATTATTGTACAAGTTATTGGGATTTTTGAATTGGCTATGTCTTCTCAGTCTTATCTTTTAAATGATGTATTATTTTTTGAATTAATAAAATGATGTCCTTTCTTATTATAAGTGGCCTAAGGCACTTCAATGGTATTTAATATTTCATTGATAATATCTTCAGGAGTGATGTTTTCTGCTTCAGCTTCATAAGTAAGTCCTATTCTATGCCTTAAAACATCATGACAAATTGCCCTTACATCTTCGGGGATAACATAGCCTCGTCTCTTAATGAATGCATAAGCTTTTGAAGCAAGAGCCAAATTTATACTTGCACGTGGTGAAGCACCGAAGCTTATCATGTTTTCATATTTATTAAGATTGTATTTTACAGGATAACGGGTGGAAAATACGATGTCAGTGATGTAGTTCTCAATTTTTTCGTCAATATATACCTCCCTCACTACATTACGGGCTTTCTTAATATCATCTAAGGATATAATTGGGCTTGTTTGTGGAAAAATGCCACTTACATTTTGCCTTAAAATGGTTTTTTCTTCTTCTTTCTCAGGGTACGAAATCATGACTTTAAGCATAAATCTGTCAACCTGTGCTTCGGGAAGAGGGTAGGTGCCTTCTTGCTCAATAGGGTTTTCGGTAGCTAGTACCAAAAAAGGTTCCGGTAATTTATGGGTTTCTTCACCAATGGTTACTTGTCTTTCCTGCATGGCTTCAAGTAAAGCACTCTGTACTTTTGTCGGTGCACGGTTTATTTCATCAGCAAGGATAAAATTGGCAAAAATAG
>JAQVVM010000013.1 GCA_028698995.1 Bacteroidales bacterium | reverse complement strand
TCAACTGGCAAGGCATTAATGATCAGGATATTTTGCAACATTACAGTACCGAGAGTTTTGAAAAAAATGACCTTCAGCTCAACCGCTGTTTTTATGAAGACCACTATATGAATCAGTGGGAATTTAAAACTGACTATAAACTTCCTTTAAAACAAAACATAAATGCTGAAGCAGGTATTCATGTGAACCATAGATTTTTCAGTGCCGACAAAAGCACCACCCAACTTGATATTGCAAGCAATCTCTGGCATGAGAATTTGTTGTATTCCGGTATTCATAGTTTTTCTGAAGACATGAAATCTGCATACATTCTTATGTCGGGAAATATGAATAAAATTAGCCTTCAGGCAGGTTTAAGAACCCAATACTATACCCGGATTACTGATATTCCAGAACAATCGCTTTATATAAACTTTAATAAATTGTATTTCTTTCCTTCATTGCATTTAAGTTTGCAAGGTGAAAATAACAGCCAGTGGCAGTTAAGTTACAGCCGCAGGATTAATCTGCCGAATGATTGGTTTACTTCTCCTGTGCCATATTATAACGATGGTTTTATCGTCCAGACTGGAAATCCGGACCTAAAACCTGAACTTTTTGATGTTGCCGAACTCAATCACATACGTTTTGTTAAACAGCACATGCTCAGCTTATCATTGTATTCGCGCATCACTCATAATGCTGTTGAAAGAATTACAGATAAGGATGGTTCCGGTATTTATATCATTTCTCATAAGAACCTTTCCAATAAATATTATTATGGTTTCGAAACAGGAATGAATTTTAATTTAAGCCGGAAAATGAGTCTTGGCATTTTTGCAAATCTGTATGCAATTCAGGCATTTGTAAATGACGATAACCTGACTTATAACTATAATGAAATGTCATACAGCTCAAGGTTTAATTTTCAGTATAAATTTTTAAAGAATTCTGCTGTTGAGTTAAGCGGCTTTTATGAAGGAGCTGAAAGAGAAGCCCATGGAAAGAGGGAACCACTATATTCCGTAAATTTTGGATTCAGACAGAATTTATTGAAAAATAAATTAAATATAAGCCTTTCAGCCAATGATATTTTCCATACTTACAGTTATCGATATTCTGAAATTAATGGAAATTTCAAAAGTTCACTTGACTTCAGAGGTGAATTCCCTGTTGTATTTATTGGTATATCATACAGAATTAATGACTTCAAACCTTCACAAAACACGCAACAGAACAACGTGCCAGCAATGGGGATTTAATTTTTTGATTTTTTAATATAAATTTAATTATAAAAACAATTATCCTATGAAAACACAATTTAATTATCACGCAAAAGTCCAAACTCTTAGTTTGGCCATGTTGACTGTCTTTATAGCTTTTTCTTTAAATCCTTCTTTTGCTGATACAGTACAGAATAATTCTGAAGTTTTTGCGACCGAAAACCTTGATGTACATGTAACCTCCGATGAACAGCATTCTTCAATAGGAGATAAAGATATTAATTATGTATCCTTCAATGGCAATGGGGATGCCGTTTATATCAGGTTATTTGAGAAAAAAATAGGTAATTTATTGACCTTTACCCAATTTCCAATAAAATGGTTAGAATCAAGAAAAAAAAGTAAGTGCTGTAGTACAGATACTTTCTCTGTAAAGGATAATTCAAAGAACTTAAATTCTAATATTGAATTTGATTTAAATTTTGGATTTTTGAATAGAGAAAAAACTTCTTTCCCTGAGCAATTTATTGCTTTAAGCGGGCATATCAACAGGTTTGAAATTTTATTTGTACTGATATTAAATTCATAAAATGACGAAGTGAAGGTTTGATGGCAGAATTGTATTAAAGCAATCTTTTGGGACATTTACTTTGAAAAATAAAAATGAAAAACTAATTAATACTAACTAATTAATAGGAGATGTTTTATGAAAACAAAAATCAATTCCGGCTTTAAAGCCAAAGTTTTAAACATTGTGTTTATTGTATTTGGAATAATTGTAATTTTAGGGTGCAATAATTCAAAAAACGAAAAGGAGTTAATTAATAATCAAACAGTTTTGCAAGATACTATAACTAAATCTATTGTTGAGGATGTGTTTGACGGAGAAGTTTTTGATGTAGTTGACGAAATGCCCGTTTTTGGTAGCACTCCGAATGCTTTGAATGAGTATATTGCTTCACATGTCAGATATCCTGATGAAGCTAAGGAAAATGGAATTCAGGGCAAAGTTTATGTTTCATTTGTTGTTACTAAAACTGGTAATGTTGCCGATGTTAAAGTTGCAAATTTTGTTAATGAATTTTTGGATGCTGAAGCCATACGGGTAATTTCTGCTATGCCCAACTGGACTCCCGGAAAAATTAATGGCGAAGCGGTCAATGTAAAGTTTAATATCCCAATAAATTTTAAATTGAATTAATGAATTTTAAGTTATTGAAAATAATAATAGTACCATTTATAGCTGTACTTTTTTGTACAAGCAGCCTCTTATTTTCTCAAAATTTGTTGAGAAGAGTAAACCGTTATAACTCAGACAATAAAGCTGTTGGCCGATGGGTCTATTATAATCAAGAAAATAACAAAATTCTGTCCAAAGGCCGATTCAGAAATGGCATACCTGTAGGACGCTGGATAATCAATAACGAGGAAGGAATTAAATTTGTCAAGAAAAGATACTTTAAAAACAGAACCCGTGAAGTCTGGTATTATCCAAGTGGAAGCGTAGAATGTAGAGGCTGGTCGAAACTTATACTGGATGATCCTTTAATGGTTAATTATTACTGGGATGGTAAATGGAAATTTTATAATGAAAATGGCAAATTGGACAGTGTGAAAATTTATAGACAAGGAATGGTAAGTACTGATTGTATGACAACAGAGCCTTGATTATGAAGTATTAACATTTAGAAAAAATGAAAAGAATAATACGTTCTTTATTTGTTTTATTTAACGTAATGATAGTTCTGTGTATGTGTTTAAAACCTTTATACAGTCAGCATGATAGCAGCCATAACCGCGAAAATCCATTAATTTTAACTTCAAAGCAAATAAACATCTTGATGCAAAAGCCAAGTTGTCTTGAAGGTTACTGGCCAAATCAGTCAGGCCCGCTGAGCAGGCTTGATTTACCGGAAGGAACACCTGCCGACAGCACTTTTACAACTGTCAAGCTTAAAATCCCCAGTGAAGGTTTTTTAATCAGTGGCTGCTTGTATTTGCCATTGGGGAACGAGAAACACCCTCTTGTCATATTAACAAATGGTGGTGGAGATGATTCTCGTCCGATAAGAAATATGTCCGACTGGCTTGCACCCATTCTTGCCCATTGCGGTATTGCCGCATTTGTTCATGACAAGCGAGGTACAGGCGAATCTGAAGGTGAGTTTATTTCAACTACCTATGATGATTATGTTACTGATGCAGGTAATTGTACAATTTATCTTTCCGGTCATCAGAGAATTGACTCCCTAAAAATTGGTGTCATTGGTGGAAGTGAAGGTGGCAGAATTGCAGTGCTCACTGCGAGCCGCTATCCCATCGTAAAATTTGTGATAAGTTTTGCCGGTACTTTTGTAAGTGCTGTTGACGACCGTATTAATGCGCAGAAAGGATGGCTGCAGAGTCTGAATTTAAATGATACGGCTTTTAACGAAATATTTGATTTGCATGTAAAATCTATCCGAGCTTGGGCAGCTGAAGATTCTTTATTGCATGTTTCAGTAAATAATGAGATTAATAATATGCGTCTGAAATATGAAGCATCGCTCTTGCCTTATACCAAACAGGAAATGGATTCTATACCTGAATTTGCTGTGGGACTTCCCACATGGTATTCATTACCAAACGATTATTTAAGCGAAATGGTGCATTTTAAGAAAAAGTGGCTTGCAATTTTTGGTGAACTTGATGTCGTTGTGCCTACACAAGCGAGTGTTGAAAATATTATTCAATATATGATAATCAGTGGTAATGAAGACTACAACATTGCTGTCATGCCTCAATGCGGACATGCGCCAATTAACATACAGACAGGAAGAATGATAAGAATTGACAACCTTATGCTAAACTGGTTAAATGAAAATATTGTTGATGAGGAAAATTAATATGATATTACTGCTAAATTCATTTTTGTATTTGCAGATATTTGCTGGCTGTCATTATCATGAATCCATACTTTGGAATGAAACAATATCAAATATTGATTCGTTTATTGAAGTTCGAAATATCAACGCAAAAACGATTATTGTAACTTTTGGTGCTGATGCCATAACGGCAATAAATACAAATAATGGCATAGTTGTAATTGATGCAGGTATTTCAAGTGGTCTTACATTAAAATACCGGCACATAATCGAAAAGAAATTTCAAAAGAATAACTTTATTTATGTCATTAACACACATGGACACCCTGACCACGTTGGTGGTAACAATGTATTCCCAAATGCCACAATTCTTGGACAAATTAACAGCATAAATGAAATATCTGAACATAATTTGAATTTGAGTAATGTAAAGATTAGTATGGAAAATTTGATAACAGAATATGACTCAATACTTGGCGCTGCATATATAAATGCGGAAGATTATCATCATGCTTTTACTCAGAAAACCCGCTATCAAAGTGCTTTGAATGATATTCTTAATGATATTCCTTTGAAAATCCCTAATTCAACTTTCTCTGACAGCATGGATGTTTTTTTTGATGATATCTCATTAAATCTATTCTATTTTGGAAGATGTCATTCAAAGAGTGATATATTGATTTATGCACCTGAGTTGAAAATCCTTTTTACCGGAGATCTGTTTTCCGAATATGGCAGACCTTCATATAACAACCCTTTGTTTATTGATAAAGAATTATGCAAACGAGGAGTTAGTTGGATTAAGCAAAGGATGGGCGCGGTTGATGTTATAATTGGGGGACATGGCCAGATTTTGTCTGAGGATGATTTGAACTTGTTTGTTAGCAACATTCTCTCTCTCTGTAATCAGTAAGAGCTTTCTGATGATGATTATAAATCAAAAAACAAATAAATATTAATTCCCAAAAAAGAGTTTTTCCAGAATCAAATAAAAAATAGGCATATTATTTTTTTTCGTAATTTTATATTTTAAATAATTAGCCTATGGTAAAGAGAAAACTCTTGTTGAGTGTTTTTTGTTCTTTCTTTCTAATGCAGCTTTTAGCCCAGTCTAACGTTGACAGATCAACTGCTGAACATGTTGCCAAAAAGTTTTATTTTGAGAGAATTTCAGCTTTAAAAAAGCTTTCCCCTGAGTCCATCACAGTCGTAAAATACCGTTCTTTTGAGAAAAACGGGGTTTTGGTTTATCACGTAATGGATTTTAGCACCGGTGGCTATGTCATTGTAGCAGGGAGCAACAGGGTACAGCCTGTTTTAGCTTATGACTTTGAAAATCGTTTTACAGACGATAATTCGGCTCCAAATTTCTCGGCATGGATGGCTCATTATGAATCTCAGATTATTAAAGCCGAGGCTGAGCTCATACTCCCGTCTCAGTCTATCAGCGAAGAATGGCAAAGGCTTGCAAACAATGATTTGTCAGCTATAAACGATTTATCAAAAGAAAAATCTGTCCTTCCATTGATAAGTTCCCGTTGGAATCAGGGTAAATATTACAATGGTATGTGTCCTGAAGACCCTGCCGGTCCTGACGGAAGAACTTATGCAGGATGTGTGGCAACAGCCATGGGGCAGTTGATGTATTATCACCGCTGGCCGCACTCAGGAACAGGTTCTTACAGCTATCAGCATGATATATATGGGACTATTTCTTCAGATTTTGAAAATACCGTTTTCGATTGGGAAAGCATGGCCAATAGTATAACCAAACCCAATAAAGCCATTGCCGAACTGCTTTTTAACATGGGTGTTTCTGTGGATATGAATTATGGCCCCGATGGTTCAGGCATGTGGAATCACAGTGCTGCACGTTCCATGCGCAATTATTTCAAATATTGTCCCGAAACGGAATACATCTTCAGAGACAGTACCACTTTAGCTTGGGACAGCATTTTAATTGCCAATTTAGACAATAAAAAGCCACTCTATTATGCAGGCTGGACACAGAATATTCTCGACAGTAGTGGACATGCTTTTGTCTGCGATGGCTATCAGGGTTTTGACTATTTCCACTTCGACTGGGGCTGGGGTGGTTCATTTAACGGCTATTTCTACCTTAATCAGCTCATACCGGGTGGTTCTGATTTCAATTTCAGACAGGAAGTTATTAAAGACATCTATCCAGACACACTGAATTATACCTATCCTGTTCATTGTTCCGGCCACAAAGTCCTGACAGAATTTGTAGGTTCACTTGAGGATGGTAGCGGTATTCAGCCCTACCAAGGAAATGCTGATTGCAGCTGGCTTATTGCACCCGAACTTTTTGTTAATAGCATCAAACTGGTGTTCGACTACTTCGAAACTGAAAGTGATTCTGATTTTGTGAGGGTTTATGGTGGTCAGGATGATACTGCCCCTTTGCTTGGAGAATTCTCGGGCAATACTTTACCTCAGGATATCACTTTCAACGGACAGAAATTGTTTGTTACTTTTACCAGCAATGACAGTATTGGTGGGTCCGGATTCAGTGCGACTTACACAGGAGCCGTTCCATCTTATTGTAATCCCCTTTCGTTAGTCAGCTCCGAAACTGATACCCTGACTGATGGCAGTGGTTTATATAATTACAATTATGCCACTAATTGCCGTTGGCGTATTCAACCACTAAATGCTGAAAGTATCACTTTAAAATTTCTGCAATTCAATCTGGATACCAATGTTGATGTTTTTGAGGTGTATGACATGACAACTACACCGGTTACGCTCCTCGATTCCTATACCGGGAATCAGTTGCCCGTTGAAAAGACTTATAATTCAGGTGTTATAATGCTTTGGTTCAAAACAAATACCTATAATCCTCAAAATGGGTGGGAAGTTGTTTATACATCCTCAGCTACAAGTGTAGAAAATCGAAATTCGGATGATATTGTAAAAATTTATCCCAATCCGGTGAGTGATATTTTAAATATTGAATTCATGGAGGCTGATGTTTACGCTTTAAAGATTATTTCAATCAACGGCAAATCAATTCTGGATTTAAAGGATGAAGATTTGCAGCAAGGTATTATTACTTTAAATACTTCCGAATGGGCTAAAGGTATTTATATCCTTAAAATTGAAACACAACAAATCTCATATAATAAAAAGATAATTATTTACTAATTTAAAAATCCTAATAAAATGAAAAGTTTTTTGAAAGCATTACAATGTGTCTTCTTTATTTTGGTTATCAGTTCCAATGTGTTTTCACAGGTAGTAAGTACAGAACTTGCTGTTAAAGTAGCACAGAATTTTTATTCTGAACGTTATAACTCTTTATATGAAGATTCGGATAAGAGTGTAAATCCCATTTTTAACATGAATCTTATGCACACAAGGAAAAATGCTGAAGAAAACCCCTTATATTACATTTTTGATGTAAATAATGGAGGTTATATGATTGTATCTGCACAGAAAGCCATGTATCCGGTTTTAGCTTATGATTTTGAAAGTAAGTTCACTTTACCTATTGAATCGCCTGCTGTAAGCAATTGGATGGCATATCTTGAAAGTCAGATTGAATATGCTATTGATAACAATTTAGCCCCTTCAACCGTCAATGCAGAGGCATGGAATAATTACAGTCAATCGGCTTTCAACCCAACCAAAGTCAAAAGTGTTTCTCCTCTCTTGCTTACACAATGGAATCAGGATAAATGGTACAATGACATGTGCCCTGCTGATGCTGCCGGTCCAAATGGTCGGGTTTATGTAGGTTGTGTTGCCGTTTCTATGGCTCAGATTATGAAATATTACAATTATCCTATTCAGGGTAATGGTTCTAATAGTTATAGTTCATCATACGGAACCCTTTCAGCTAACTTTGGAAATACTTCTTACCGTTGGAATGAGATGACTAATAACCTTACCCAAAGTAACAGCGCCGTAGCCGAATTAATGTATCATGCTGCTGTTTCTGTAGATATGGGCTTTAGTCCCAACGGTTCTTCAGCAAATACTATTACAGCTGCAAGTGCCATGAAAGATAATTTCAAATATGCTACTGCAGCATCATACAAAACAAAGTATTTATATACTAATACCAACTGGGCTAATATGATGATTGATAATTTGGATGATGGTAAACCTTTGATCTATTCAGGATCCCCTTCTTCCGGTGCCGGTCATGCTTGGAACTGTGATGGTTATCAGGGTACTGATTATTTTCACATGAATTGGGGTTGGAGTGGTTATTACAATGGGTTCTTTTACCTCAATGCTTTAGATGTGCAGGGTGATAATTTTAATTATATGCAGGGTGCAGTTTTTGATTTATATCCTGGTCAGAATTACCCATATAACTGCACAGGCACAAAAACACTGACTTCTTCTTTCGGTACTTTTGACGATGGAAGCGGTCCGCAAAGCTATCAAAACAACAGCGACTGCAGCTGGCTTATAAGTCCCACTTATCAAGTTTCATCCATCAAACTGAGCTTTGACAGATTTGAAACTGAGGATGCTAATGATATTGTCAGTGTTTATGACGGTGAAACAACTTCGGCTCCCTTATTAGGTTCTTTCTCTGGTAATGCATTGCCTGCTCTTATAACAGGTACCAGCGGAAAAATGCTGATTAATTTTTCTACAAATGCTTCAACTCAGGCAGCAGGTTTTCATGCAAGTTACACCACCACTTTCCCTTTCTATTGCTCCAACCTTTCAAACCTGACTGCATTGTCTGATTCCTTTTCAGACGGCAGTGGTATGAATCCTTATAATCCTGTAACAAACTGCCGCTGGCGTATTATTCCTGCAGGTATTAATTCAATTACATTAACATTCACGGAATTTAATCTTACAAACAATGTAGATTTCCTCGAAGTTTATGATGTCAGTTCAAGTCCCATCCTTTTAGATTCTTATACAGGCTCTAACATCCCTGCTGCTTATACCTATAATATCGAAAAAATTATGTTATGGTTTAAAGCCGTCAGTCAAACACCCGGTTCCGGCTTTAATGGCTTTTATACAACCACACTTGCAGGAATGGAGGACGTTGTAGATTTTACGAATTTGAGTATTTATCCCAATCCTTCAAATGATTATATTCTTATTGACTTTACCAATGAAGGTTCTAAGCAGTTGACCGTACAATTATTTAATATTGCCGGAGAAAAAGTGTTAAGTGTTGAAAAACAATTGCAGGGCGGTATGAATAGTATTTTCCTATCTCTGGATAATTTTGATGATGGCCTTTATTTTGTACGAATTCTATCAGATAAAAGCCAGGTAAACAGGAAGATAGTTATTCAACGATAGTTGTTCAGATTTTAGTTCTAATTAATAAATTTCAATTTATATGACCCTTAAAAAATCACTTCTTTTTATTGCTTTCTTCGTGGTTTTCTCTCTAAAAGCAGAATTTGTAAGCAGACAAAAAGCTGAAATGACTGCCTCTAATTTTGTCTTTGAACAGCTTATTAATGAGCTTGTTACAACTGATTTTCAGGAAACGGATCTTGCATTAATAAAAACTTTCACCAATGATCTGAATAACAAGCCTTTGATGTATGTCTTTAGTTTGAATGATGTTGGATTTATAATTATTTCAGCCGACGATAATGCCTATCCTGTTTTAGGTTTTTCTTTCGAAAATTATTTTAACAAAGATAATCTGGCACCTGCTTTTGCCCAGTGGTTGAAAAACTACACGCATCAAATTCAAAGTCTTTCTGAAAATTCTGGTGAACAAAATTTCAAACCTGTTTGGGATTATTTTTCAAAGAGGTCAAATATAATCCGCAATACAGCTAAAGCAAAAAATGTAGCCCCTTTGTTAACAACCACATGGGATCAGGGTGTTTATTACAATGCCTTATGCCCTGAAGATCCTGCCGGGCCTGGTAATAGGGTTTATGCCGGATGTGTGGCTACAGCCATGGCACAGGTTATGAAATATTATAACTATCCTCAGGTTGGAATGGGTACTCATGGTTATAATGATTGGAGTTACGGCTGGCAATCTGCCGATTTCGGCAATACCACATATAATTGGGAAGCCATGACAAACAGCTTAAATGGTCATAATTTTGAAGTAGCACGTTTGCTATACCATTGTGGTGTGGCAGTAGAAATGGGCTATTCCCCTGATGGCTCTGGAGCATTATCTGAGGATGTGGTTTCTGCTTCTGTAAACTATTTCAGATACAGCAATTCAACAAATATTCAGGATAAAGAGAATTTTTCTGATGTTCAATGGAACAACATGTTGAAAGACAATATTGATAACCTCATGCCTTTGTACTATTCTGGGTACAGCGATGAAGGAGGTCATGCGTTTAACTGTGATGGTTATAATGAAACACCAAATGGTACATTCTTCCATTTTAACTGGGGTTGGGGTGGTTATGGAAACGGATATTTCTATATTGACAATATGAATTCCCCGGGAGGAAATTTTAATTATTGGCATCAAGCTATCTTTGATATGAAACCCGGTGCTAATTATCCTTATAATTGCAGTAGTACTAAAGTCCTCAGTGCCACTGCAGGCACTTTTGAAGATGGAAGCGGCTATTTTGAATACCTCAACAATAAAACCTGTTATTGGTTGATTGACCCTGTAACGAATATTATTAATATCAAATTACAATTTGATGTTTTTGACACTGAAAATGCTAACGATATAGTAAATGTGTACGATGGGGAAACAACGGCTGATCCTTTGTTGGGGAGTTTTTCCGGAAATTCACTGCCTCCTGTGATACAATCAACAGGTAAAAAAATGCTGGTGGAATTTATTACAAATGGCAGTATCAGAAAACAAGGTTGGAAGACTTCTTATACCACTACAAAACCGGTTTATTGTCCAAACGTCACTGTCCTTGATGACCCCTCAGGTACTTTCAGTGACGGAAGTGATGCTTATAATTACAACATTAACACCAGTTGCCGATGGCGTATTGAACCTCCTGGTGCAGGTACCATAACTATTGGCTTCAATGACTTTAACATTGACGCACAGGATGCAACACTAGAGGTTTTTGATGTGAGCAGTTCGCCCTATGTCTTACTTGATACATATATGGGCTCTCAGACACCTCCCACTAAAACATACAACGCTTCAAAAATCTTGTTATGGTTTAAAACAGGGCAAAATGCAGCCAGTGGCTGGACAGCTTTCTACAACTCTGTTGTATTGTCTTCAAACACTTTAGATAATGACAGAAAAATAAACCTTTTTCCAAGTCCTTTTACCCAACAACTGAATATTTCTTTCTTGGATGACCATAGTAATAAGATAATTGAAGTATTTGATGTGAACCAACAATTAGTATATACAATTACTTCGTCAGAAAGTAATCTTTTAATGCCTTTAGATTTCCTTTCAGGAGGAATTTATACCATTAGAATTATTTATGACAGTGGTGAAGTTGTTTTCAGAAAAGTGGTCAGGTTGTAATTTTACTTCTGTGTAATGATTAAAAAGATTTTTAAACGAATTGCATACACGCTTACACTTCTATATTTTCCTGTCATTAAAGTGAAAATGATTAGAAGCTACCCTGGGCTAAGATTCCCAAAAGGGTTCAGAATAAGTACTTCAACATTTATTGACCACCCACAAAATCTGGAAATTGGAGAAAACGTCTATATCGGGCATCATTGTTTTATAGAAGCCAGTAATGGCATTACAATTGGGGAGGGTTGTCAGCTTACAAACTACGTAAATATTACAACTCATTCAAGTCACAATTCAATACGGTATTATGGAAAACACAATACAGAAAAAAAACCAAAGGGTTATGTCCAAGGTCCAATAGTCATTGGGTAATATTCTTTTATTGGTCCTTTTTCTACATTAATGCCAAATACACAGATTGGTAAGGGATGTATTGTGGCTGCTTACAGTTATGTACAGGGTTCTTTCCCCGACTTTTCAATCATCAAGGGTAATCCGGCAATAATTGTTGGAAATCTCAAGGAAAAAGATAAAGCTTTTCTCAAAGAGCATCCTGATTTAAACCCATTTTATGACGATTGGGTTGAAGAATAAAACTAAAAAGCCATTAAACAAATAATTACTATCTGCTTCTGTCAGGGCCTTCAGGTATGGGATGGAGAGGAGTGAAGTCCCTCAGAGCTTTCATTATTTCCTCTATTGCTTTATCCAATTGTGCATCCTTTCCCATATATTCCTCGTAGGGGTCATTGTCAATAACAATATCAGGATCTACACCATGTCCTTCAATAATCCATTCCCCTGTTTCAGCATCATAAGAAGCAAATTCAGGTTTATTGAGGGTGGCTCCATCCACAAATGGAAGGGAACCTCTGATACCAACAACACCACCCCAGGATCGAACACCAATAACAGGACCTAATCCGTACTTTTGCACACCATAAGGAAAAAGGTCTCCATCTGATGCTGAATATTGGTTTATAAGAACAACTATCGGCCCAAGGATCATTTGTCGTGGAGTCTGAGAAGGTTCAGTTGCATTGCGTGACATATTGGCCCTTTGAATACGTCTTTGTAAACGCTCCAAAATCATAGGAGATACATTACCTCCTCCATTGCCCCTGTCATCAATGATGAGCGCCTTCTTATGAAGTTGTGAATAAAAATGCTTTACAAATTCATTCAGACCCGCAGGTCCCATGTCGGGAATGTGAATATAACCCACTTCTCCGTTTGTTGCATCATTGACGCGCTTTATATTAGATTGAACCCACCTGTAATAATATAATTCAGATTCATCATCTATGGGTTTAACAATGATTTTACGTGTGCTCCCATTCATGGCAGGTGTATTGTTTACCGTCAGTTCAACAGCTTTGTTTGCTTTATTGATAAGAAGTTCGTAAATATTTGAAACAGCTTTAAGATCCCTGCCGTCAATAGCAATGATATAGTCTCCGGTATCTATATTCATGCCCGGTTCAGTGAGAGGTGAACGTAATTTCTCCGACCATGAAGCACCTTGAAGGAGTGTCTCAATCCTGAAATATCCGGATGCGTCCTTTTTAAAAGTTGCCCCTAAAAGCCCCATTGGTATTCTGTTAAGCGTGGGCATATCCCCACCATTTACATAGGCATGTCCTACATTCAGTTCACTAATCATTTCCCCTATGATGTAATTCAAATCGTGCCTGTGCTTAACATAGGGCAAAAAAACTTCATATTTCTGCTTGACAAGCTCCCAATTCACACCATGCATATTTTCAACATAAAAGAAATCACGCATTTGTCGCCAACTTTCATAGAAAATCTGTCTCCATTCTTCTTTTAGGTTAACCCATGTTTTCATATTTTCAAGATTGACATTTTTTTCTAATCTTGGTGATGTGGTGGGCAAATCTATAACGTAATATTTGTTGTCCTTAGAAATCATGATTTTTTTGGAATTCCCGCTGATAATGAATTGATTGCATTCGGTCAATTCTGTTTCCGTACGTTTCTCAAAATCATACATCAGGAGTAGTCTCTTTTTTGTATCGTTGTTATATCTCATATAATATACTTTCCCATTAAGGCTTGTAATATTATAATACTCAGCAGTTTCTATAGGCAGTGCCTGAATACGGCTTTGCATATCATTAGTGTCAATATTTACTATGATGGTACTGTCAGTCTTTGCTGCTTCTGATTGTGGGTTTCTCGAATTTCTTGTGACAGCAGCAACAACCGGTTTCACTTCATTGTTTCTATATGCAAAAGGGTTGGCACTTTCATTGGACAGGTTTACAAAATATATCTTGGCCATTTGACCATACGCATGGTTCCATTCGGTACGGCTGTAGATGGGGTTAAAATCCCTGTCGGAAACAAAAAACAGGTATTTACCACAGCGGCTGAAAGAAGGATTGTACGAACGAAACCAAATGCCGCTTACATCAAAAGTTTTCTGCTGTTCCAGTCCAAAAAGTTTAACGGAAGATAAGCCATTGAGTTCATTATTCGTATAGGCAATCCACTTACTGTCAGGGCTCCATTCGTAGTTGCTAAACTCCCATGAATCGTTTCGGGCTACTTCAGTGATACGTTTAGTATTGACATCAATATACCTTAGACGCATTTTTTTATCACCCCACAATAAATAACGACCGTCAGGAGACCATTTAATGTTAAAGTAATAGGTATCGGCATCTCTGGTCAATTGAACAGGAGGAGTACTGCCATCCTGTTTTTGGATATAAATTTCAAATTCCCCGTCTGCATCACTTAAATAAGCTATCTGATTGCCATCAGGCGACCAGACTGCATGTCGGTCGTGTGCACCTGACGACTGGGTTAAATTTCGGGTAATACCGTCTTCATAGGGTACTGTAAAGATATCTCCTCTGGCTCCAAAGACAAGTCGCTCTCCATCAGGAGAAATATCAACGCTTAATATGTTTTTGGAAGCATCTTTTTCGGTATTTCGTCCACTCAGCAAATCATCAGCGATTATAACATCCACTTTTGAAGTTATTTGTGTTTGAATATCAAAAACATAGATGTAACCTCCTTTTTCAAAAACAATGGCTTCTTTACTGTTTGATGGAAATTTTATATCATAATCCGTGTAGTTTGTAATTTTTCTTAAAGCTGCAGTATTGGTATTATAAGCAAAAAGATTCATTGTGTGGTCTCTGTCAGAAATAAAGTATATGTCATCACCAATCCACATGGGGATGATGTCCTGAGACACATGATTTGTAATGTTTACAATACTTTTTGTATCCCTGTCAAAAATTCGAATATCATCAGCCATTCCGCCCTTGTAATACTTCCATGTCCGAAACTCACGGAAAACCCTGTTGAAAGCAATTTTTTTACCATCCGGAGAAAAACTGTTGAACCCTCCTGTCGATAGAGGTATTTCAATAGGCATTCCTCCCTGCAAACTGACCATGTACAGATGACCTATAAAATCATTGAAAGTTTTTTTCCTCGAGCGGTAAATAATGTAATTACCGTCTGGAGTCCAACCCATGACAATATTGTTTGGTCCCATCCTGTCAGAAATCTCATCTCTTCTTAGCGTGGCTGTGAAAGTTAGCCGAGTAGGAGAGCCCCCTGTTGCAGGCATGACAAAAACTTCAGTATTACCGTCATATTGGCCTGTAAAAGCAATCATACTGCCATCGGGTGAGTAACGAGGAAACATTTCATAACCTATATCTGATGTTAATCTGCGTGCAATTCCTCCACTTTTACTGACATTGTACAAATTACCCGCATAACTGAATACTATTTGGTTGCCGTGAATGGTGGGAAACCGCATGAGCCTTGCTTCTTCCTGAGCAGTTACAGAGCTTACAATGATTGAAATTAAAATTGAAATAATGATAGATGTGATTCTCATAATGATTGTTTTCTAAGGTTTTAAGCAAACTTAATAAAAAATCAAATTTATTATTGAAAAAATAATTTAATTGTTCAATAGATGTTCTTTAAGGCTTTTGAAGGCACTTATTAATATTTAAAAATATTGCATACAACTATTTGATATTGAACGAAATATCATTTAATATCCTTGCGAGTTAACTTCATTAAATTATTCGTATAGAATGTACAAAAAATCATAAGATGAAGAAAAATCCAAATTTAAATTTCATCCTTAAGGAGAAATTGTAAAATCCCTATGGTTTCAACAGTTGTTACCTTAAAAAAAATCAATAATAAACAATCATCCATTTCTATAAGGATATACCTATCTCATTTGCGTTTAATTTTTAAAACTCCAAGTCTTCTCATAAAATATTCCGATATTTGCACTAATATTAATACAAAATGGGATTTAATCTGGTTTCTGATTTTAAACCTACGGGTGATCAACCCGAAGCCATCAGTGGTTTACTTGAAGGCATCAGAAGAGGTGAAAAATACCAGGTGCTTCTTGGAGTTACGGGCTCTGGAAAAACTTTTACTGTTGCTAATGTGCTGTCCCAACTCAACGAACCTGTGCTTGTACTCAGTCATAACAAAACACTGGCGGCGCAGTTATATGGTGAGTTTAAGCAGTTCTTTCCCGATAATGCAGTGGAATATTTTGTGTCCTATTACGATTACTACCAGCCTGAAGCCTACTTGCCGGTTACAGATACCTACATAGAAAAGGATTTAGTCATCAATGATGAAATTGAAAAATTAAGGCTAAGTACGACTACGGCTCTTTTGTCCGGGCGTAATGATGTTATAGTGGTTTCTTCAGTTTCATGTATCTACGGTATTGGTAATCCTGATGATTTTAAAAACAATGTGATCAGACTCAAAAAAGCTCAGTTAATCAGTAGGCAATCTTTTCTTCACAGTTTGGTGGATGCCATGTATTCTCGTTCTGAAGGTGAGTTTCAGAGAGGAAACTTCAGAGTGAGGGGCGATACCGTTGATATTTTTCCAGCCTATGCAGATACGGCTTACAGGGTTGTTTTCTGGGGTGATGAAATTGAAGAAATGTTTTCTATGGAAGCCTCAACAGGTGAAATTCTAAATTATCATGACAACATTGTCATTTTTCCTGCAAATATATTCAACACATCAAGAGATAAAATGAATATGGCTATAAGAGAAATACAGGATGATTTACAGTTACAGATAACCCGTTTTAAGGAAGCAGGAAAAGAATTTGAAGCTAAGCGCATTGAAGAGCGTGTCAACTACGACATTGAAATGATGAAAGAACTGGGTTATTGTCCGGGTATTGAAAATTACTCACGTTATTTTGATGGGAGAAGCCCAGGTATGCGTCCATTCTGTCTTTTAGACTATTTCCCTGATAATTTTCTGATGATAATTGATGAAAGTCATGTTACCCTACCTCAAATCAGGGGCATGTATGGTGGTGATTTTTCAAGAAAAACCAATCTCGTTGAATATGGATTTCGCCTTCCGGCTGCTTTAGATAATAGGCCTCTGAAATTTGATGAATTTGAAAATGTTGTTGATAAAGTTATTTATGTCAGTGCTACACCTGCAGATTATGAGCTTACTAAAACCCAAGGCACCATTACTGAGCAGGTCATCAGACCTACAGGTTTGCTGGACCCTGTGATTGAAATTAGACCCAGCCTTAATCAGATTGATGATCTGATGGATGAAATCAGTAAGCGTGTTGCTGTTAATGAAAGGGTGCTTGTAACCACTCTTACCAAACGTATGGCCGAAGAACTTAGTAAGTACTTGACAAAATTTAGTATCCGTTGCCGTTATATCCACTCTGAAGTAGATACACTCGAAAGGGTCGAGATATTACGCGACCTGCGAATGGGTGTTTTTGATGTCTTAATAGGTGTTAACCTTTTAAGAGAAGGCCTAGACTTGCCCGAAGTTTCCCTTGTTGCTATTCTTGATGCCGATAAAGAAGGATTTCTCCGTTCAGAACGTTCTCTTACACAAACTGCCGGAAGGGCTGCACGTAATATCAACAGCTTGGTTATTATGTATGCTGACAAAATTACAGGATCAATGCAACGGACTATTGATGAAACAAACAGAAGACGTCTAAAGCAAATTGATTATAATATTAAAAACAATATTACACCACGTCAGATAATTAAATCAAAAGAGTCCATTTTTGGTCAGACAGCAGTCGTTAATAATAATAACGCTTTTTATTCTGAAAACGAGCATATTGATTATGCTGCTGACCCTGTTGTTCAATACATGACAACGGATCAACTTAAAAAGGCTGTCCAGAAAGTGCGTAAATTAATGGAGCAAGCTGCAAAAGAACTTAATTTAGTCGAAGCAGCCAGATTAAGAGATGAAATGTTTGCCCTTAAAAAATTATTAGATGAGAAATCATAATATTTTTTAATATTCTATAATGTTAACCCTAAAGACCAAAGATTATAAAGTACTTATTGGAGATTCCTTAGATGCATTTAATTTGTATCTGAGTTCCATAAGTGATACAGTTTCAAAGGCTTTTATCCTCGTTGATGAAAACACAAAAAAATATTGTTTGCCACTTTTTGAAAATCATTTACGCCATTTTAAAAACTGTATTATCCTCGAAATTGAATCCGGAGAAGGAAATAAAAATCTTACAAATTGTTGCAAAATCTGGGATGGTTTACATCATAATAATGCAGACAGAAAATCAATATTGATGAATCTGGGCGGGGGTGTAGTGTGCGATATGGGTGCTTTTGCTGCATCAACCTTTAAAAGAGGTTTACGCTATATAAATGTACCAACCAGCCTTTTGTCAATGGCAGATGCTTCGATAGGTGGCAAAACAGGCTTTAACATGCATGGTTTAAAAAACCAGATAGGCTTGTTTTCAAATCCTGAACTTGTTTTTATCTATAAATCCTTTTTGAAAACCCTCCCAGATACTGAAATGAAATCTGGCTATGCAGAAATGCTCAAACATGCCCTGCTTGACAGCAATGCACATTGGAAAAAAATCATTTCAACACATAAAAACAATTTAGGGGAGCTTATTTTTGATACACTCGCATTTAAACTCAGCATTGTTGAATCCGATCCATTAGAAAAGTGTGAACGAAAATCATTAAATCTCGGGCATACTATAGGTCATGCTATAGAAATGTTGGGCGAAAAAATGAACAATCAGAATCTCAAACATGGTGAGGCTGTGGCTGTGGGTCTGATTTGTGCAATCGGGCTTTCTGAGTCCATTGAAGGGTTTTCTTTAGATAAACGGAATGAAATAGTTTCTTTTATTAAAAACCACTTTACTTTTTTCCCTGTGAAGAAAGAATATTATGAGGAGGTTTTTGAATTAATGTGCCATGACAAAAAAAATAGCAGCAACAAAATTAAAATGGTTCTGTTAAGTTCAATAGGACATGTGAAAATTGATTGTGAAGTGTCGAAATCTGATGTTTTTAAGGCTTTAGACTTTTATAATACCTTATACCAATCCTGAAGATGAGTGATGTACACATTTATAAATCCTCTCCCTATATAAAAGGTAGAATAAACCTACCCGGTTCAAAAAGTTTAAGCAATAGGGTTTTGATGATTAAAGCCATGTGTGAGGGTAGTTTTGAGATTGCAAATCTTTCTGATTCTGATGACACTCTTGTTTTAAAGTCTCTTCTTGAAAAAATAAGTGGGACACATTCTGATGACATACCTGTTCTTGATTGTCATGATGCAGGCACTGTAGCCCGTTTCTTATTGTCTTTTTTAGCTCTGACAAGTGTGGAAAGGTATGTTTTAACGGGAAGTGAAAGACTTCAGGAAAGACCTATGGCTGATCTGACAGATGCTTTAATAAAGATGGGTTCACAAATTGAATTTCTTAAAAAAAAGGGCTTTCTTCCTCTTGAAATTATCCCTCCTGTAAAGATCAAATCCGAAGTTTCTTTGAATTGCGAGACAAGTAGTCAGTTTGCCTCCTCTCTATTGCTTGTGGCACCGATTTTACCTAAAGGCTTAAAATTGGAACTTACAGGTCATCTTGCTTCAAAACCTTATCTGGACATGACCCTTTCTGTCATGTCTGATTTTGGTATCGTGTACAAGTTTGAAGATAATATTATACACATTCCCCCGCAGAAATACCAAGCTGTTGATTTTTACGTAGAACCCGATTGGTCAGCTGTTGCCTGCTGGTACCAGATGGCTGCAATGAGCAAAGATTGCAATATCGTAATGGAAAATTTGAAGTGTGAAAGTAAACAAGGAGATAGCATTCTGACATCTTTGTATCAAAAGCTTGGTGTTGAAACAAAGGAAGGTTTGCATGGCTTAGAACTCACAAAAACCAATAGAATTTGTGACAGGTTTGAGTTCAATTTTGTAAACAATCCTGACCTCTTCCCATCTCTTGCAGTTTGCTGTACCATGCTTAATATTCCTGCCCGATTACAGGGACTGAATAATCTAAAACATAAGGAATCAAACAGAGTTGATGCGGTGATTAATGAACTCAGAAAAATGAATGCAAATATTCGGTTTGAAACGGATACTTCAGAAGTAATAATCAATCCTGCTGAGTTAAAACCACCGGAAACTGCCTTTGAAACTTACAACGACCACCGCATTGCTATGGCTCTTGCACCATGTGCTTTGATTTATGACAATATCATATTAAAAAATCCCAATGTAGTCAAAAAATCATATCCCGGATTCTGGCTTGAATTAAAAAAGTGCGGATTCAATATTAATACCACGTCTAAATAAATTTCTATGAACTCAACTCTTAAAAATAAATTTATTTTCAGTTTAATAGCTCTTTGTTCAACAGGAAATTTTATCATTCATGCCCAACAAGTATTTAACTTTTCCAATGACTCTGTAATTGCTCGTCTGCAGATGGATATAAGTGTTCTGTCACACGATTCTATGCAGGGAAGAGAATCAGGCTCTGTTTATGAGATGAAAGCCAGAGATTACATAACTTCTGAATTTATAAAAGCAGGTTTAACCTCTGTATTTATTGATGGTGTTTACCATCAGGCTTTTATTGATACATATTCTAATGAGGTTTTTTATAATATTTATGGTTTTTTGGATAATAATGCTGAGAAAACTATTGTCTTTGGAGCACATTACGATCATGTAGGGATTAGAAAAGGTCAAAGTGACAGTATTTACAATGGTGCTGATGATAATGCCAGTGGTGTTGCTACTGTTCTTGAGCTGGCCCGTTATATGAAATCACAAAGTAATTTAAAATATAATTATCTATTCATTGCTTTTGCTGCTGAAGAGAAAGGTTTGCTTGGCTCCGGTTTTTTTATGGAAAACTTTATTTCTGAAAGCTTTGAAATTGCTTGTCTGATGAATTTTGATATGGTTGGAAGATTGGGTGCTTTTAAAAATAAACTCATCGTTTTCGGAACTGGTACGTCATCTGCATGGAACAATCTGATTCCCAATAACAATGTCAATGATTTAAAACTGAAACGGATAAAATACGCACCGGAATTTTCTGATCATGCACCTTTCTATAAAAAGGGAATCCCTTACCTGTATTTTACAACCGGCTTGCATCCCGATTATCATAAAACTTCAGATGCCTATGAACTTATCAATTTTAACGGTATGCTGCAGACCACAGCTTTTGTAAAATCCTTAACCCTCGAACTTGACAAGGTCAATGATATTTCATTTCACAGACTTAATTTCCTGCACAAAATCAGGGGTAATTTTTTTGCTTTAAGGATGATGATGTAGGTATTGCTTCTATTTATAATTTCTTTCCCTACTTACTGCACATTTCTTATCTTTAGATATCAATAATGCTGCCTTAAATGCTGCTTTAATAAGCACATGAAAATCTTTCAGAACTACATAATAAGACCGTTGCAAGGGAAAATATTTAAAAAACTTAGTTAAATAATTAATAATCAGATTGTTGTATTATATTTTTATGTATATTTGTGCATGGAAAATAAAAAACAATTATGATTTGCCGAACTGGCAATTGAAAAAAGAAAAATCAAAGAAGATTTTTTTAATCAAATTAATTTAATCGTTGACTGGAGACCTATTGATAGGCTTATTCGTAAATATTATCAAAAAGGAGAGAGTGTAACAGGAAGACCTTCGTATGAAGGATTAGTGTTATTCAAAATATGTTTATTGCAAACATGGTACGGACTAAGCGATTATGAGGTTGAAGATCAAGTGAACGACCGTATTTCTTTCAGTAGATTTACAGGGATAAGTTTGGATGAAAAAGCACCAGACCATTCTGTTATTAGCAGGTTTCGCACTGCCCTTACTCAAAAGAATGCTTATGATAAACTGCTTCAAATAATCAACCAACAACTTGAATCAAAGCAAATAATTGTAAAGCAAGGTACTATAGTTGACGCATCGGTAACTGATACACCAAGAAAACCCAAAGGTAAAAAAGAGTACGAAGTAGTAGAAGATCGCAACGAAGATGAACAAAAAAAACCAGCAGATAAAGTAAGTTTAGAAGTTAAGACTAAACCTGGAGTTGATACGCAAGCAAAATGGATAAAGAAAGCAGGGAAACTCAGATATGGGTACAAGCAACATACTGCAACCGATGAACAAGGACTGGTTTTGGGAATTGTTACCACATCAGCAAATGAAAGCGACACCAAACATTTTGAAGATGTTCTTATCGTAGCAAAACCAAAAAGAGGAACATGGGTAAAAGCCGATAAGGGCTATAAAAGTGCTAACAACGATGAGGTAATACGAAAGATGAAATTAAAAAACCATATTATGCGCAAGGCTCCAAAGAAAGGGACTTTACCTCTAAGAGAAGCACAATGTAATAAGTTAATCAGTAAAATCAGATACAAAGTGGAACGAACCTTTGGCTCGATAAAGAGATGGTTTGGAGGAGGAACGGCAAGATATATTGGCTTAGAAAAAATGCACACCCAACATTTGATGGAAGCAATGGCTTATAATTTATACAGATCTCCTGGGATAATTATGTCCAATTGCGAAAGTTAAGGGGAAAACCTAAAAAAAGAGCATAATTTGCTGCTTTTTTTGAGTAGAATTAACTTTTTTATCTGTTATTCAGATAAAATCCAAATAATAAACGAGTAAATTTACTCTATTTTAAAAAATGAAAGTTTTGCAACGGTCTTATAGTTCTTTTACGGAAGGCTCTCTGTTGCCGTTTTCCATTTTGTTATAATTTGTGTATCCTATGCCCAAAAATATGGCGTTATTTAAATCAGAAAAAAAACTTGTACAATTTTGCTTCCCGACTTCCCTTAGATTTAAACTAATAGGAATTTCGGGCAAATTTATGTTTTTCTTCGGTGAATTTCATTATTGTTTTATAATTTGCCAAAAACCCTCTTTTCTTCCTCCAATTCGTTCAAGCAGCTTCTTTTCCTGCAAGTCATTGAAATTTTTATAAACTGTTCTTTCTGATACACCAATTATTTTGGATATATCTTCAGCTATAATTTCAGGAAAAACACTGACAATTATAAGGATTAAAAACCAGTTAGGCAACGGCTTATCTGAATACTTTAAGAAACTATCCTGAATCTTACCTGAATCTTTTCTGAAGCTTTCCTGAAGTTTTTCTGAATTTATGCCGAATTGTGTCTGTAAATACTTTAAAAACACTCCTGAAATTTTACGAAAATACTGATTGTTATAAATTTTTCCGGACTTAATCCTGTCTTCTATTGTGCCAAAATTTTCTCTAAAATTTAATAAATGACGATCAGCCATATCATTTGTTAAGCCATTTGAATAAGCTGAGGATTTACGCATGCAGATTTCTATTCCCCCATTCATTTCCTTAATTTCGGGCTCGGGTAAGCCAGCTTCCTTACAAGAACTAAAAATTTTTTCAATACCACGTCCCCAAGTATCAATATAGCCGGCCATAAAACAAGCTTTTGCAATTTTTGGGTTACGGGGGCGGGAATTGTGCTCTTTTTTTAATTCTTCGATGCTCAGTCCCAAGGGCAAACCGCCTTCGTTCCAGATTGAAAGCCTGTCGTCATAAACCCTGAGTTGCACATGAACCCCCATATAAGTTCTGTGTACTAAGGCATTAAGAAGCATTTCACGCAAGGCATCATGCGGGTATTCGTTTTTTTCAATACGATACATACCGACAAAATCAATGGGCCGGATTAAAAATTTATGATTTAGCTGCGACTGAACCTCGCTAAGCATATAAACAACGTTGCCTTCAACAACTTCGTGAAATTTTAAATCGGTTGAGTCCTTTCCAAAACGCCCAATTTTTACCTGAACATTTGGGTAGAATTTATTGGGATCTTTCCCAAACATAACAATGGCTGCTCTTTTAAGTCTTTTACCTTCTGTAAACTGTAATTTTTCCAATATTTGAAAAACGGACAAAGATTTTGTTTCAGGCATTCTGCCTTTTTCTCTGCTGTCTTCAATAAATTTTAAAATACTATTTTCGTCAATATCTTTCATAGATGCACCTTCTTCAATCACATCATCCCATGTTTTACCGGCTTTTTTAAGCAGGAACTCGTTCAATTCAACGCCAGTTAACTCCATATTTGTGCTTCCTGTACGGTAGTAAAACCTGCCTCTTAAAGATACTGGCACCGTATAAGGGTTTACTCTTATTGAAATAAATCTTTTACCCTGTTTACCTTCAAGTTGCACATCACAGATTATACCCATTGAATTTCGGATTTTGTTTGGAATATCTTCCATGAGTTTTGCATAATCAGCCAAATGGTAAGCATTACCTTTATTATCAATACCGATGTATATAATACCTCCTATAGCATTGGCAAAACCACAAACCCATTTCATATAGTCGTCGTGCCAACTTTGCTTGTATTCGATATTTTGACTTTCGGGCATTTTTTCAAGATTTATATTCAAATGTAGGATTATTTTTGCTTATAGCGAAAAACTAAAAACATTTTTTTGAAACAAAACATCTGCCTATTCGTTTTTTTTATCAGAAATAATTTTTTTATGTATACTTAAAAATATTTATATCTTTACAACCGTTAAAAAGAAGATAAATAAAAGTTGCCTAAAGAAAAAAAACAGTTATAAAAAACTAAAATGCAGTAAATGCAGAAAACAAATTGAGAATTGGACACCACAAAGCCCATCTGGTCTTTAATCGGCCGCTGGTGTCCCAGTTTCCAAGAAGGTATGTGTTAAGGAAGGTTTTAATACAAGGGCTTTAATGTCAGGGAAAGTCCTCTAATCCCCCCACTTCAAAAATTTTCAAATTTTGGTAATTTAATTCAAATAATATGTATATTTACTAAATATTTGAACAGCTTAAACCCTTTAAAGCTAAAACTTTGAATAGGACACCAACATGTATAAAAAACCCTCATAATCCCTACAGATTTGGATTTAACGCCCAAGAACGTACAGACGAGATGGCAGGTGGCGGAAATCACAATACAGCACTGTTTTGGGAGTATGATACGAGAACGGGGAGACGGTGGAATTTGGACCCGAAACCAACTGTAGGGATTAGTGATTATACCGTTTTTTTAGGGAATCCGATAAGATTTAATGATCCCAATGGAGATGCAGTACCTGTTGAAGGAACAAGAAAAGAAAGACGACAGTTTAGAAAAATGCTTGAAGGAAGAACAGATAATAAGTATAAATATAACAAGGATAAATTAACTGGTTCATTCTATTTAGAAAATAGAGGTAATACGTCAAATATTACAACTGATAAAGGTAAGTCTGGCGAATTATCTGCTTTAGTTAGTGAAGCTATTTTATCTGATATAGATATTAGTATTAATTTGACTTCAAAAGATAATACAGTTGCCTTTGATGATTTTGCAACTGCTGCATTAGATTTATCAGATTTTAAAAAAGCTCCAAAGGAATTTCAAGCAGGAATGTTAGGGCACGTGTTTGCTGAAAGATTAAATTGTCCTGGTAAAATGGGTTATTCTAATTTATATAATAGAACCTACAATAATTTAACCCCCCAAGATGGAGCTCATTTTGGTTATGCTTTACCAACGGAATCAAGAATTATTACAAGTATGTTAGGTGTCGCATATTCTCCAAGGAATATTACCGATGAGTCTTTTGTAGGAGCTTATCAAGAACCATATACAAACTCTACTGGCACATATAATATGACAAAGTTTACCAACTATACTGAAATTTGGCAATATGGTTCTGTAAAATACAAAATGATAATGGGGGTAAGAAACGAAATAATTCCAGCAGTAATCCGACCCACAACTAGTGTAAAACCTATAGTTGGTTCAATTTTAAATATTTATAAAATTAAATAGGTATTTTCAATATGAATTAGCCAATATTTTATAAATATGTATTTGATAAAGTGTTCTTTATGACCTATTCCATACTAGTTAATAAACAAATCATTTACAGATGAAAAATCTTATTAAGCATCGGATGATATTTATTTTGATTTTATTTTTTTTTAGTACCTGTTTAACTTATAAAAAAAAGGAAGTACCGATAGAACAAATTATACAATTTTGTAATTTTATAGAAATTGATAAACCATTTGAAATGAGAATTTTAGAATATATCCATACTGGATGTTTTTGTGGCGTTCGAATTTGTGCTTCAAATTGTGTTGGTGTTAATACTGATAATGATACAATTAGAGTCTTTTCAATATGCAACACTGATTCTACATTTTTTGTTAATCAATTGGTAACAGTAACACCACAACCTAAACCTTCTGGTCAAATTACAATTGCACAAATTTGGATTTCTGAAGGAAATAATATTTATTTATCTGGTTTCCAAAGAAAATATCTTAATACAATTTTTGGAAATTTATCTATAAAATAGGTAGTGTCACGCACTTTCTAAACCAAACTGTAAAAAATGAAAAAAACTGTAACAAGTAATCATCTGGGGAATGTTTTAGTTACTGTAAGTGCCAAGCCAAGACTGCTCTACGACCAAAACAATGCTTTCCTTAATAAAGAAGCTGATGTTACCAGCGTATCAGATTATTTTCCATTTGGTATGTTAGCTCCTGAAAGGCACTGGCAGAGTGATGGTTATAGATTTGGGTTTAATGGCATGGAAGCCGATAACGAGTTTAAAGGCAGCGGAAACAGCTATGACTTTGGGGCGAGGATATATGATCCAAGAATTGGAAGAATTTTATCAATAGACCCATTATTTAGTGCATTTCCATCTGAGAGCAATTATGTTTTTGCTGGAAATTCTCCGATTTTATACATAGATGTTGACGGTAAATTTAAACTTGAGTATTCAGAAGAGCAATTGAGAGAATGGGGTGTAACAGAACAGCAACTACAAAGTTTTGTAAATATCCTAAAAAATATTCAATCATTAGTTGAATCTAACGATAATGCCATGCAGGCACTAATAAATACAACAGGATTAGATAGAAACCAAATTCTAAATGATTTGAAATATAATGAAGGTACTACAGTTCAGCTTGTAGAAGGCGGGGGAGCTTTTGCTGGTTCAGGTAATGAGTTTTCTTTTGGTGTTGATATGATTAAGCAACTTACAAATGAAAATGTTGATATGGCTGAGCAGGCATTTGGAGTTGCAATGATTTTACTTGATGAATATGCTCATGTAGGAGATAAGAGAACTAATTTTGGGATTAGTACGGGAGACCCTGTTTTTAACCAACCTGAAGGCACACAATTTTGGAATATATCTCCTACACATCATAGAGGTGCAGATCCTCAAGTTTTTGGGTTTGGAGTTATAGCTAGTTCAAAAACTGATCCAAGTGGACAGATTGATGTCAGCAAGGCTACAAAATTTGATGTTAAAGAAAATTTACCGGGAACTGAAAATATCCCTAAAAATGTTAATGTTTCAGGATTGGGCGAAAAACTATTAAGAAAATCAGATTGATGAAATATTATATTTTAATACTAAACTTTATACTTTTTTTTAGTTTCAAAACAATGAGTGTTGCTCAACAATTTGATGATTGTGAATTGTATAATCTCGCCATAGAAAACTTTATTAGTTCTAATATTGGTGTTTCCTCAAATAAAGGCTTGTCTTATAAATATAAGATTGAAAGGAACAATATTTTCATCAACAATTCCCTTATTTTTCGTGATAGTCTAATATCCTTATTTGGATTATTTCAAACAATTGATGAAAAAGAGTGGGTAAAAGAAAATAATTTAGAAAGATTTTATAGTGTATCGTTTAATAAAAATTTATTATGTACCTTTAATAAGTTTGATGAAGATACATTATTTAATAAATCTCGGGATGAAGAGAATCCTTTGTGTATGCCTAATTACGCCTTTATAAGTTTTAGCAATATATTTCATGATAATTACGATTCTTTTTTATTATTTGGGCTATGGAATACATATAGTAACAATAAGGTTTATATTTTCTTTGTTTTTAAGAAAAATAATAATGAATGGGAAACTATAGCCTATAAATATTTATTGAGATAATTTATCAGTCGCACGTCCTAACCCAAACTGTATAAACAAAAAATGAACCCAAGCCCCCACATCCCACCCCTACCCACAGAACTCAGCAGTTTGTTTTGGTTTTTCTCATTTTGGGGCCGCAGCTTCCGGTATTTTTTTACAAGCACGATGCAAAAAACAGTATTTGCTAATTCCCATTACGATGAAATGTGTAACTTTAGCTCGTATTTATATTCAAGTACGACAAGCTACGCCGTAACACCTACGCCCATGAAAAACTACTTCACTTCCACCTCAAATACTGCATGTAGCAGAGCAAACAGCAGTGGGAATTTGTTAAGTTATGCTTTAGAGTTGGAGCAGGATGATATGTGTTGTTTGAAGGGTGCTTATCGTTTTGGGTTTAATGGCCAAGAGCGTGATGATGAGATTTATGGCCTCGGAAACTCCTACACAGCAGAATTTTGGCAATACGATGCGAGGTTGGGGAGAAGGTGGAATTTGGATCCGGTAGTAAAACCACATGAAAGCCCTTTCGCAACATTTGCTAATAACCCTATTTGTTTTGTGGATCAGAGCGGGTTGGATACTAGTTTTGCAGATAATCAGGCAAGAAGTGATTTTAATACAGCATATAATAATGTTAATAAACGTATTGAGAGTTTAAATGAGCAAATTAAGGAGTATGATAAACAGTTATCTGATGGAAATTTGAGTAATAGAAGAACAAACAGAATTAATAGAGATAAATCAAGAGCAGAAAATACATTAGCTAATTGGGGAAAACTAGAAAAAGATTTTGATGAAATTATTAATTCTCCTATTATGTTTTATTATTCATCTAATACTGATAATCTTGACCCTTTAGAATTTGGAATGACTGGAGGAGAGGGTAGTATAATCAATAGAGAAGATGGGGAAATTGTAGGGGGAAATGTTAATATTCAAATTAGACCAGGGCACGATGAAGCCGTTATACATGAGAATAGACATGGCAATCAAATATTAGAAGGAACAAACACAAGACCTGTATTAGAAAGAGAAAGGGATGCATTTATTTATCAAAGAATTTATAATTATTCTTCTGTTCAAGAAAATATTGATAATACTCGCATACAAAAATATGGCATAAATGAACACATGTATAGAGAGTTTTGGAAATTAGATGACATGATTAATTTTTTATATGGAAATTAATTACGTATAATAGATTATGAAAAAAATATTTATGTTATTTATAATTTCTGTTTCAACGGTTGTGTCTTATGGACAATGTCCAACAGATAATGATTTTATCGAAATTAGAATAAGAAGAGGAGTTACGATATATGGCAGTATGTCAGTTAAATTAACTTATGAAGGATTGATTTACAGTTGGTTGGATGAGAATTGGAAGGCAAATTCCTATTTTGTTAGTTTGGATTCTTTAAACAATGAAAAACTATGTAACTTGCAAAATTACGTTTGGGGAAATAGGTTGATGGATTTAGAAGAAACGGATTTAACACCATTAGATTCTAATATGATTAGTTTTGATGGTCCTAAAATAATTGTTTTTTTTGACTATAGACAAAATTCTTTTAAAAGCTTAAATTATTATAGAGGCGATGACAGAATAATAAAATTAATATCAATGTTAACAGATCTTATACCCAAAGAGCATTCTGATTTTTTTAAAAGGATAATGCTAAGGTAATATACTGTCATTATTTGTATGTTGATTTTTCAAACACTAATATTCTGCTAATTAAATATAAAGATTAAAAAAGAAGAAAGACCGGCTGCGGCATAACACCTACACCCATGAAAACCTACACTGTGCCTTCTACCCCAAACAGTATGAAAAAAATGAACCCAAACCCCCACATACCACCCCTCCCCACAGAACTCAGCAGTTTGTTCCGGTTTTTCTCTTTTTGGGCTCATAGCTTCCGGTATTTTTTCACAAGCACGATGCAAGAAACAGTATTTGCTAATTCCCATTACGATGAAATAGGTAACTTTAACTCGTATTTGTATTCAAGTACGACAAGCTATATCGTAACACCAACACCCATGAAAAACTACTTCACTACCACCTCAAATACTGCATGTAGCAAAGCATACAGCAATGGGGGTTTGTTAAGTTATGGGTTTGAGTTGGGGCAGGATGATGTGGGTTGTTTGAAGGGTGCTTATCGTTTTGGATTCAATGCCCAAGAAAAAGTAGATGAGATTGCAGGAACTGGAAACCATTATACAGCTGAGTTTTGGGAGTATAGCACAAGAATTGTACAACGATGGAATGTTGACCCCAAAAGACACCCCGCTTTCAGTCCGTATTCAATTATGCAAGGGAATCCGATTTGGTATTGCGATCCATATGGTGATACAATTAGAATTAACTACACAACAGGAGAGGATAGACAATTACAAACAATGACTTATACTCAAGGAATGGAGTATGATGGGGATAATGAGTTTTTATCATTAACCGTTAACGCACTTAATAAATTAAATTCTAAAAATAGGGGTGCTGAAATGATAAGCGAGTTACATGCTTCTGAAAAAGATATTACTATTAATCAACATGTTAAAAATATTGCAGATGGGCTTAATGTAGGATTTAATCCATATGCTGAAAATGGTGGAATGGATCAATATGGAGGCACCCAATTTTCCGACTTTGTTTCTTTAGGACATGAAATGGCACATGTTTGGGATGAAATAATGGGTACTATTAATAGATCCCCTTGGATAAGCACTCAAATAACTCAAGCCGAAAAATTTGCCACTCATATTGAAAATCAGATAAGAGCTGAACACAACTTGCCTTTAAGAAAGTATTATGGTTTGTATAAAAATGATGAAGGTTTTATTGTAGGTGGTTTTGGTCAATTAATTAGAGGAAATGAAAGTTTATTTTATTTTCAAACAATGACTATTAAAATACCAACAACAAGAAGTTTGCATGAAGACGGTAGGAAAAATAGATCAATTGAAGTTTCCACACCATACAAATACTAACAATATGAAATTTTTTATTATTATTTGTGTATTAGCTGCTTTATTGGTTGGCTGTAAAACATCTAATAACGTAAAATTATTAAAGAAGATTGATAAAGAGAAAAAACATTTTTATAAATTTCATAATTTAAAAAGATTAAATGTATTTGATGAGATTGCATCAATACTTGAGAGTTCTAAAATTAATTTATCAAAGCAAGATACAATTTATTTCTTTGAAGGATATTTTTCAGAAAATGCAAGTATTATTGGAAGGTTGTGGAGTAAAGAGTTTGATTTGAGATATAACTTCGAAAATGAATTCAATTTTTTCATAAAAACTAAAGATAATATTAACGACAATAATATATTAAATCATGTTTTTGATAGTTCTTTTAGTAATTTGTCATTATTAATTGAAAATGGTAATTTTGAATTAATCAGAAATATTTCAAATAAAAGTTTTGTACATGGAGGGGGTATTTATATTGCTACAATCATTTATAGGAAAGGTGAAGCTGTTAATAGCATTTATTTTAATGAATTATCAAATCACTTATTTTAATGAATTATCAAATCATTTATTTTATATAATGCCCGTTCTACCCCAAAACGTATAAACAAAAAATGAACCCAAACCCTCACATACCACCCCTCCCCCCAGAACTCAGCAGTTTGTTCTGGTTTTTCTCATTTTGGGGCCGTCGCTTCCGGTATTTTTTCACAAGTACGGTACAAAAAACAGTATTTGCTAATTCCCATTACGATGAAATAGGTAACTTTAACTCGTATTTGTATTCAAGTACGACCGGCTATGCCGTAACACCTACGCCCATGAAAACCTACACCACTTCCACCTCAAATACTGCATGTAGGGCACGTTCTAAAACAAACTGTAAAAAATGAAAACACCTGTAACAAGCAATCATCTGGGGAACGTTTTAGTTACCGTAAGTGCAAGGCCAAGACTGCTTTATGACCAAAACGATGTTTTCCTTAATAAAGAAGCTGATGTTACCAGTGTTTCTGATTATTACCCCTTTGGTATGTTAGCTCCTGCAAGGCATTGGCAGAGTGAGAGTTATCGGTTCGCCTTTAATGGAAAAGAACGCGACAACGAAGGTATGGGCGGTGGTGGCTCTACGTTCGACTATGGTTTTAGAATTTATAATGGGCAGATTGGTAGGTTTTTGAGTGTGGATCCGCTAACAAAATCTTACCCGTGGTACACACCTTATCAGTTTGCGGGGAATAAGCCGATTTGGGCTATTGATTTGGATGGCTTGGAAGAATTTGAAGTTACAAGACCCAGTTACTTTGGTATTAATTATGTCCAAATTACTAGCTTTAAGGGAATTAAGTCATTTGTTGACGGTATAGGCTTGGGAGGTGTTGATTATATTGATCAATCAGGTAATAGACAAAGAAAACAGGACTTCATGCCAGGTAGTGTAGAGAATGTATTATATAATCAATTTATAGTACCATATTTTACAAAAAACACGCAAACTGGTTTTGATATGCATTATGGGCCGTTTAAAGATGCGGTTGGCAACTACATTACTACACCAGGAAGTAATCCTCAAGCACCTGGAAATTTTTCACTATACAGAGGATTATCTACAAGTATAAAGGGAGAAACAACCATCTTTTTTGCAAATGATGGATTTTTATTATCAGAACAAGGAATACAAGGAAATTTTTCTTCTCAAATTTCAGAACTAGATGAACTTGGGCAATTATTAATGAATAATCCTGATTATACAGCTGTTATTAGTGGATATACGGATAAGGACGCAAGTGAAGAATATAATTTAGATTTATCTCAAAAGCGTATAGATTCGATAACAGGTTATTTAAACTCAAACTTTGGTATAGATAGAAATAGAATGTTATCAACTGCTAAAGGAAAAACAGAAGCAGATACAAATCAAAAGAGGGCTGAGGACAGAAAAGTAGAAATATCTGTAATTACAGCACCTCAGACTAATTAATGAAAAGAGTTATATTAATACTACAAATAATGTTTTGTTGCCTTTATTGTATTGGGCAAGAAGAAAGAATTGATGTGTTTTTTGTTTCAACGGGTGATACTATTAAAAATCCAAATTATTATTTAAAAATAAATGATACAATAATATTTAATCAAGAAAAAGAATTAACACTACAAGCACTAGTTGATTTAACAAATTACATTGATAAAATTGTTATTAATATCTCAATTGAAGATTACACCTTGATTTTTACTGATGTTTTTCTTTCCGGATTAATATTTATTCCTAAAGACAATATTTGGTATTTTACAATTTATGATGCAAATATCACATCTGAATGTTTTGGAAATAATTTTTGTGCTTCTTTTTTAAGCAAATGGGGAAATGCAGAATATTTTTATGTCTATTAACATGTGTTTCTCTGCCCTGCACCTTCTACCCAGCACGCTCTAAACCAAACTTAAAAAACCCTTTATAAGGCTGCCACATTCTTCTGAAAGAAGTCTTTAAACTTCTTTTTGGTGAGCATAGTTTTGATAATATTGAAAATAGTATTTTTATCTTTTTCCTCTAACTCTTGAATAAGCCGCATCTGTTCAATAGTAGTTTTATCGTTTATGGTAACCTCTTGAGGTGTATTTTCTTCGGGGTGTATAATCTGATCAACAGAAAGACCAAATAGTTTTGCAATTTTATAAATAAAAAATTATTTTTGTATTATGAAACTGCCTGTCAACATCGAAGATATACTGTCTGCACACAATATCGAAAACAATCGTATTGAGTTCAAGGAGGGCTGGAATCCCGATGCCATTTACCGAACCATTGCTGCATTTGCCAATGATTTTGACAATACCGGAGGTGGGTATATTATTATAGGTGTTTCGGAAGATCAAGAGAGCGCAACTGCTTCAAGACCTATTAAAGGTTTGTCTAAAAAAGAAATTTCAATCATTCAAAAAGAAATGATAGGCTTTAATAACCTATTAAGACCGTATTATGCACCCAAGCTATATATAGAAGAAGTTGACAATAAAGATATAGTTATTCTTTGGGTGCCGGCAGGAAACGACCGACCTTATGAAGTACCGGAAAATATAACATCTAAAAACAAAGTTTGGAAATTTTTTATTAGAAAATATGCCAGCACTATCGAGGCAAAAGCATCTGAAAAAGAGGAACTTATATCATTAGCAGGAAATATTCCTTTTGACGACAGGGTAAATACCCATGCTACCGTTTCTGACATTTCTTCTTTTCTGGTTACTGATTATCTGAGAATTATTAACAGCAAACTATATTCAGACGCAGCTAAAAGAAATTTTATTGACTTACTTCAACAATTAGATCTGCTGAGAGGACCTGGCGAATTTCTACATCCTGTTAATGTGGCTTTAATGCTTTTTTCAGAAAAACCACATCATTTCTTTCCATACACTTGGATTGAGCTTATACATTTTCCAAAAGGCCCTGGAGGCAAAGAATTTAGCGAAAAAAAATTTGAAGGCCCCGTACACAAACAAATCACCGATGTGCTAACTTGGATAAAATCCAATTTTCTTTACGAAAAAGTTAAAAAGGTTGAAGGACAAGCAGCATCTTTAAGAATTTGGAATTATCCTTTCGAAGCCATAGAAGAGACTGTTGCCAACTGTATTTTTCATCGCAATTATCAGGTGCGAGAACCTGTTAAAATTAGAATTGAACCTGACGCTATTATTTTGTATAATTCAGGCGGACCAGACAGAGCTCTTAAAAAAGAAGATTTTATCAATGGTAAAATTATTCCCAAAAGATACCGCAACAGACGATTGGGGGACTTCTTGAAAAGGTTAGAACTTACCGAAGGTCATGCAACAGGCATTCCGTTAATTATTGATGTTATGAAAAATAATGGTTCACCTTCTCCACTTTTCGATTTTGATGATGAGCGTTCATGGTTTCAGGTAATCTTGCCTATACATCCGACTTTCAGAACGAAAATAGCATTTAAAACAAATATTATTGAAGGCATTACTGATGTAGCAAAAATGAATGACCTTTTAAATAAACTAATAGACCATGCAGAAATTTCTTTAACTGAAACATTTGATGGAGGTATAGATGAAGGTATAGCTTTAAGAACGCAATCGCTTGATATTCAAGCAAAAGAGATAGTGAAATATTTTGAAAGAGGTATAGCCAAAGGTATAGCTGATAGAATTGAAAATGACATAAACCCAAAAATGTTGCACATCCTTAAAATTGCAAGAGAGCCTCAAAGCAGAAAAGACATCATGAATAAGATCAACTTGGTGAATAATGCCAATAATTTTGAGAATTATATTCAGTTTCTGGTTTTGCATAATTGGTTGGCAAAAACTATCCCCGATAAACCTACAAGCCCTTTGCAGAAATACTATACAACTATTAAAGGTAGAATTATTAACGAGATTTGTGGTCTGAAATAAAGAAAAGTTTTATTTTTGATTTTATTTAGCAGATAAAAATGTACACAGCCAAAAATTCACACAGCAAAAACGAAATCCAGCTAAATTATGGTGTAGAAGCTAATCATCTGGGGAATGTTTTAGTTACCGTAAGTGCCAAGCCGAGACTACTCTACGACCAAAACGATGTTTTCCTTAATAAAGAAGCCGATGTTACCAGTGTTTCTGATTATTTTCCATTTGGTTCGCTTTTGCCTGAAAGGCATTGGCAGAGTGATACTTATCGTTTCGGATTCAATGGGAAAGAAAATGACGATGAGATAAAAGGTGCTGGAAATAGTGTTGATTTTGGGGCTAGGGTTTATGATACGAGAATTGGGAACTTTACTTCAACAGATATTTTATTCAAAGAAACATCATTCCAATCTCCATTTATTTTTGCAGGGAATAATCCTATTTATTTTATTGATAAAAATGGTAATTTTAAATTACCGACAGATGATGAGTTAAAAGAGCAAGGACTTTCACCACAAGATATTACAAGGTTTAAAAATATTGTAAATAATATTCAAAATATTGTTAAAGATAATCCAAATGCAATTGATGCAATTATGAAAACTACTGGCTTTTCCAGAGAACAAATTATGTATGATCTTCATCCAAACCAAGGTCCAAAAATAAATATTTTTGCAAATACAAGTTTAATTTACTCTCAAAATGGTGTAATTAATTGGTCAGCAGAGCAAGTTCAATTTCTTCAAGGAATAAACGCAGAAAACACAGAACAGTTTTCAGAACAAGTTCTAGCTACAGCTTTGACTGTTTTACATGAATATGGGCATTATGGTGATCAAGTCACAAATGCTTATGTAAATGAGTATGGAACAATGATATATCCTAATTCAGGGCAGTATTCAGGAGGGAATTGGGATGCAGATAATACATATGTTGATAGGTATGCATTAAAATCTGGAAATCAAAAAAATGTTGGAGGATATGAATATTCAGTTACTGGGCACAGAGGAACAGATATAACCATTTTAGGATATGGCGTAGTAACTAATTTATTACCAGATGGTGTTTCATTTAATGTTCAATTTCCAAATTTATTATCAGGGGGTAGTAATAAACCAGTAACTGCAAAACTTCCGAATAGCATGCAAGGACAAAATATTCTTAAAACATTAAATGTTGAATAAATATGAGGTTTTCTTTGATAAAAATATTTTTATTTACAATCTGTTTGCTTAATGTGAATAGTGGTTTTGGACAGGGTGAATGTAAAATATATAAAACAATATTAGATTCTGTGCCAATTAAACTTAGGGAAATTAATGTGAAATGTTACATTATTGATAGTACCTTTAAGGCAAATGAAGGAAATTTTTATTTTTTCTTTGAAAGTATGATGAGAGAAAATAAAATTGATAGTACTTTTTTTGGGAAATTAAAAACAAACAATTTAATTTATTTTAAAAACTGTTTTTTTAATCAAGATAATAAGAATGAATTTATTTCTTTAAAGGATATTGATGCTTTTTGGGACGAAAGCTATGTAAGGTCTATGACTCAAGATACTATTAATATTTCTCAATATCCTCCTTATGAAAGATTAAGTAATGGAAACCTCAGTAATGATACTCCTTTATTATATGCACTTGTTACTTTTCACGAGGTTTTATATTATGAAAATAAAATAGCATTAACATATGTCAAGTATAATTTGTTTTCAAAAGGTGTTTTTTCGACTATATGGGGTTTTGTTTTTGAAAATACAGGAATTAATAATGAAGATAATTGGGAATTAATTGATATTGCTGGATCTCGATACCAGTAGAATGTTATTAACCAAACTGTTAAAAAATGAAAACACCTGTAACAAAAAATCATCTGGGGAATGTTTTAGTTACTGTAAGTGCCAAGCCGAGACTGATCTACGACCAAAACGATGTTTTCCTTAATAAAGAAGCTGATGTTACCAGCGTTTCTGATTATTACCCATTCGGTTCGCTTTTGCCTGAAAGGCATTGGCAGAGTGATACTTATCGTTTTGGGTTTAATGGGAAAGAACGCGACAACGAAGGTATGGGCGGCGGCGGCTCTACTTATGATTATGGATTTAGAATTTATAACGCCCAAATTGGGAAGTTTTTGAGCGTGGATCCGCTAACAAAATCATACCCGTGGTACACTCCTTATCAGTTTGCTGGGAATAAGCCGATAATTGCAATTGATTTGGATGGGTTGGAGGAATTTATTGTTATAGATTTTATTAATGAAAGTGAAAAAGTTGTAATGACTATGGTCACTTATATTGAAACAGAAGTCAGAACTTTATGGGTTGACCCACATGGCAATTCTCGTGATGATTATATCCAATACAAAACAGCAAATTATATATCATATAATAGGGATGAATTTAATAGCATTACTAAAAGTCCCAACTACATACCAAATGGTGGTGGAATAAGAAATGCAGAAACATACGATTCAAGATCACCAGAAGGATTTTTGCTTGATAGACAATATAGAAAAGTTAACTCTACAGGCACAATTACTGGTGCAAATGCTTTAAGGAATAATGAAGCAATATTTGTTAATGGAGATGCGAATCGTGGCACGGGTTCGTTACAGCAAATATTAAAGTTCAAACTTCCATTAAATTTTAATACCGATGTTTATAATACAGTTACAAATCCTGTTAATGCAAGTATTTGGCTAGATGAACTAGCTGCATTCATGATAACAAATTCAAATTTAAAAATTGATATTTCTGGGCATACTGATAATGTACCAACAAACAGCTATGCCCGTGGAAATGTTGAGCTTTCAGAAAAACGAGCAAACTTTGTAGTAAATGAATTGATAAATAGAGGAATACCACAAACTCAATTCGGAGTAATTTCAGGAAAAGCAGATTCAGAACCATTACCAGGAAACACAAATACAAATGATGCTGAAAGATCTGCAAATAGAAGAATAGAAATTAACTTTAATTATGACAGGAGACAGTAATTATGTTAATTATAAAATTAAAGATTTATGTTTGCATACTGAGTTTAAGCACAACAATAAGCGGGCAAACACCTTTTTATAGACTATATTGGGGAGATGAATATTTGGATAATCAGTATGATATATCGACTAATCCTCCATATGAAATTGATACAACATCAATCGTTGGATATCAACTTCCTTTTAATTTGAATAAAACGATTGATCAAAATGAAATTAAAATATTAGCTTTATTTAAAAACAGGACAAATTTGCAAATTCAAGAACTAGCTATTTATCAACAAAATGTAATGACTGGTTTCTTTTTAAAGTATAATGAAAATGGTAAGCTGATTAAATTGTTTGAAAGACCGAGTGGTTTAGTGCTTAGTTTTGTTGAAAACGAAATAGTAGAAGTATCAAATTTATCTGATGCTGAATCAGGTAATATTAGAGTAGTATTAGAAAAATCAAAAAAAACCATTGAAATTGAACTTGAAATTAATAATGTAAGACATATTTACATTATAAGTTTAAATGGAGAATTTGTTAAGCAAAAAGTTAAAAAAGGAGATGAATTTGAATATTTTATCCTTTGGTCATTGTAAGGAATTTGCGTGGCAGGAACCTTCTAACCCAAACAGTAAAAATAAAAAATGAAAAACCATTTCCACGTACCAATAGAACTCAGCAGTTTGTTCCGGTTTTTCTCTTTTTGTGCTCATTGCTTCCGGTATTTTTTCACCAGTACGATGCACAAAACAGTATTTGCTAATTCCCATTACGATGAAATACGTAACTTTAGCTCGTATTTATATTCAAGTACGACAAGCTATGCCGTAACACCTACGCCCATGAAAAACTATTTCACTACCTCCTCAAATACTGCATGTAACACAGCATACAGTAGTGGGGATTTGTTAAGTTATGGGTTTGAGTTGGGGCAGGATGATATGTGTTGTTTGAAGGGTGCTTATCGTTTTGGGTTTCAAGGGCAAGAATCCGAAAACCAATTATACGGTACCGGTAACGCCTCTTTCTTTAAATATAGAATAAGCGATAACAGAATTGGAAGGTTTTTTGCGGTTGATCCATTAGCATCGGAATATCCGTGGAACAGTCCGTATGCATTTAGTGAAAATAGGTTAATTGATGCTATTGAATTGGAAGGCTTAGAAAAATACGAAGTTAATCAAGAATATCCTTTAAATAGTAATAAGAACCCAAATACTGATATATCCTTAGTTGAGGCTGCTACAGGAAGTAATGCAAACGTGATATTAAAATCGGGCAATCTCCTTGGATATAGAGAAAGTATACATAAATTTTCTCCTAAATCTCCAACTTCATCTTCTCAAAATACAAATGAACAGCAAACATTTGGGTATGGCGTAATTAATCAGGGTCTTGTAAATATAAGCAACAACATGATTTCACAATTAAGTTCATCAGTACCTGCATTAATTAATACAACAATTTCAAACCAACAAATTTATGCTAATACTTTAATTGGTATCGGAACAACAACGACTAATACCTCACAGCCAACTGTAGAAAAACTGTGGAATAATGTTTATGTCAATTTAACCCAATCATCATCCGCAATTAATACTATTAACAATATTGACGTTTCTGTTCAATCAATAAACATAAATGCAACAGCGATAACTACCAATGTCAACCAATTACAGCAAAACTTAAGTTCTCAAGGTTTTAATGTTAATATGAATGTAAATCCTATAGGAAGTCCTGCTAGTACAATTTTTATTGATGGAACAGAAAGTTTTTCAATTAATTTTATTTTGAAATATAATATTTATAGTACCACTAATACGTCCTTTAACAAAACCATTTCAGAACCCTATGAAAAATAATTTTTTTCTATTGTTCTTTTTCCTTTCCTTAAATGTTATATCACAAAATAACATTATTGATTATTATACTAAAAGTTTCAAGCCTCCTTTTGTTTTTGATAAAAATACAATTCGACATTTTTTAGATACCAATAATTGTATTAGCAGCAATATTGTAAAAGCATCTTTTAATTCAGAGAATGATACAATAATTACTTTTTCAGATTCTGATTTCCGCTTCTTTCCTTTATTCAAAATAGAAAGCGAAAATTTTTACGGATTGTTTTCATACCTTGAAACTTATGATACACTTCGCTGGCAAGTTGATTATGGCTCATTATATTTAACAATTTTTTCAAAAGAAGACACTCCTAAGGTATATCACAATAATAATTTTGGTCTGTATAACGAAAGTCGCATAGGTCATTCATGTATTTTGTATTGGTATAATGATACGATTATTTACCGTTACTCTTTTAATGATAATGACAAAAGTATTAGTGGTATTCAATATAATAAGTTAAATAAAGAAAATGAAACACTTCTTGCAGTATACTCGCCAGATTTCGAAATTGATAAAGGATTCAGCAATTTTGTTTTAGGAAGTTTCTTAAAACTTGAGACACCAATTAAATTTGAAACAGAATTTTACAGTAATAATTTTTTGTTTTTTCAAATAACTGATAGCTTAGTTCAAAATAGGCTATTAATCTGGAAAAGAAGATACGGACAACTTGTAAATAATTTTGTATTAAACCCTTTGTTTTGCTTTGACGCAAAAGATTCAAGGTATTTTGTATACTTAATTAAATGGCAAGATTATGATTTTTATGGTTATTTTTCTATTAAAATAAACGTATTAGAAAAAGACATACAATTATTTGATAATTATGTTGATAGAATTTTAGAACTTTCTTTTGTTAAAGATGCTTCTAATAAAATTATCTCGATTGACACTAATGAAATAATTGTTAAAGATACAAATAACAATATTTTAAAAAGAATTCAGCTCCAATAATAATCTTTTTTCGGTACACGTTCTAACCAACACCAGTAAAAACAAAAAATGAACCCAAACCCCCACATACCAATAGAACTCAGCAGTTTGTTCCAGTTTTTCTCTTTTTGTGCTCATAGCTTCCGGTATTTTTTCACCAGTACGATGCAAAAAACAGTATTTGCTAATTCCCATTACGATGAAATAGGTAACTTTAGCTCGTATTTATATTCAAGTACGACCGGCTATGCCGTAACACCTACGCCCATGAAAACCTACACCACTTCCACCTCAAATACTGCATGTAGCAAAGCTTACAGCAATGGGGGTTTGTTAAGTTATGGGTTTGAGTTGGGGCAGGATGATATGTGTTGCTTGTTGGGTGCTTATCGTTTTGGGTTTAACAGCCAAGAAAAGGTAGATGAGATTGCAGGCTTAGGGAACCACAATACAGCTTTATTTTGGGAGTATGATACGAGACTGGGGAGAAGGTGGAATTTGGATCCGGTTGTGAAACCTTGGGAAAGTGATTATGCAACTTTTAGGAATAATCCTTTAATTTTTGCAGATCCTGATGGTAAGGATGGAATTGCCCATTTTGAAGATAGAAATGGACAAAAAACGCTGATTGTAAAAGCAACATATTTCACAAACCAAAGAGGTATATCACAAGATATACAAGATAAAGTACATAAAAAATTGAACACTTATACAGGTAATGTTTATTACAAAGGCGAAAAAGTTAAGGTTGAGTTTCAGGTAGATTTTGTAACAATTCCGGTAGATAAAAAGCCTGATGATATTGCAGGAATAGGCATATCTGATGATTTTAACGAAGGATTAAACACTTTTAAATTCACAAGTGGTTTAGAAGTTGGTGGGGGATCCGCTTTAGGTGCAGCTAATAGAAGAGGAATAGAAATAGATTATTCTGTATTATCAGAAGGTTATGATGATCCAGACTATGCTGCAACTGTATTAGTTGAAGAAATAGGTCATAATATTGGGTTCCTTCATACTGATGTTGGTCCAATGTCTCAGGATATAACAAAAGGGGTATCTACAGGGAATATGACCCGATTTGCATTACAAAAATTTGTTAATAGACTTGACGGAATGACAAAAGCTGAAAGTAGTGAAAGTTATTGGAAACAAAGTAATGAAATATCAGAAAGGGAAGAAGAAACCACAGGTACAACAAGAATTAAAGCAGATTAAATCAATATGAAAAGAAATTTATTTTTGTTAATTATTCTTATTGTTCAAGTAGAATTGTTTGCACAAAATTTTGAAGGATATTATGTTGAAGATTTGTATAAAAGTCGCAGAAATATGCAGGTTTCAACATCAGAATATTTAATGGATAAAGAGACATTACAAGAATATATAAAAAAATCTTCAGAAGTAATGTCGCCCAGTGAATCATATCATATAAGAATCTTCAATTATACAAGTTATTTCTTTTCTCTGATACCAAAGGAATTTTTGCCTGCGGAATGTGAAAATGCAGATTGTATAGACTGGAATTTGAAAGTGTCGCTACACAGAAGTAATTACGACAGCTTTCATCAACTTTTTAAACAAAAGAAAAAATTGCCAAATGGTGCCACAAAAGCTTTTCATATAAAAAAAGTATCTATAACAATTGATAGTTTAGGAGCAATTTCTGATTTGCGTCAAAAAGGATTTGATATTGAGTTTCTTTATGTTGCACGTGGCCGAGGAGTAGCTCCAAACAACAGTGAAAATAATGTATTATTAAGATGGATACATTCCCAGTCTGTACTAACTGAGGAGGATATTGCAGAATTAGGATTATCAGAGTATTTAGAGCCAATGTGTGAAATTGAGGCAAATAATGAATTCCATCCCAATACACCGTCAATTTTTGATAATAAAGGGAAAAAGAAGAGATTCAGAAGAAAAGCTTTTTTCAGATGTCTTTGTAATAGTCAAAAACCAAGTGACTGGTAAATAGCATGAGAAAACTTTTTTACATCAAAATTTTCCCAATAAAACTTAACTTAATATTTTGGTTTTTCTCTTTTTGGGCTCATAGCTTCCGGTATTTTTTTACAAGTACGATGCACAAAACAATATTTGCTAATTCCCATTACGATGTAATGTGTAACTTTAGTTCGTATTTATATTTAAGTACGACAAGCTATGCCGTAACACCAACACCCATGAAAAACTACTTCACTTCCACCTCAAATACTGCATGTAGCAGAGCATACAGCAGTGGGAATTTGTTAAGTTATGCTTTAGAGTTGGGGCAGGATGATATGTGTTGTTTGAAGGGTGCTTATCGTTTCGGATTTAACTCACAAGAAAAAACAGATGAGATAGCAGGCACAGGAAATCACAATACAGCGGAGTTTTGGGAGTATGATACAAGAACTGGTAGAAGGTGGAATATAGATCCTATTGTGAAATATAATGAAAGTGGTTATGCGACTTTTGCTAACAATCCAATCTGGTTTACTGACCCAAATGGGAAAGACACAATTTCAACTCCAAATGGAGACAGGTGGAATGTAGGTAATGGTTATACAACTAGTAAAGATAAAACTGTGCTTTTTGGAGAAGGATTAAAAACAAAAGTTTGGAATCCAAAAGCATTAGGAGCTGGATGTGAATATAATGGCAACTACGTTGATTATGATCCCAAAATTCATGGTGATATAAGAAATGCCAATACTGCTACAGCAACAATTAAAAATGCGTTAGGTAATGCTGATAGAACTATTGTTCAAGGTGGGTTATTACAAGACTTAAAAAATGATAAAGGATTTATAAATTTTGAAAACGATGTGATGCAACAAACTCTTGAAGATACGCGTTTTGGAAACTCTCCTTTTGCTTTTGATAAAAAATCTACTGATCCAATAACTTTTGGAGGAGAGTCAAATACATATGCACCAATGGCAGTTCAAGCAGGATTAGCAGCTTTATTTTTACCAGCTTCAATGATTCTTTTTCCCAGAACATGGTCGGCTGCATTAACAAATACAACTTGGGTGGTTAGACATGCTTATGTAAATGCGAGGGTAGAAGTAAATGCAAGAGGAATAATGAGTGTAACATATTCATTTGAAGATGCTTTAGATTTGCGGGAAGGAGAGGACAAAACTCCAACATATAATTTTTTTGTTAGACAGCTAGGAAAAGTGTGGCCAGGCAATCAAAACATGAATGTAAATGGTGCATGGTATAAAAAATATCAGAAAAATTAAACTCGTTTCTATGAAATCAATTCAATTTATTTGTTATACATTTCTCTTTGCAATATTATTCTTTAACAGTTGTGGATGTGACAAGAAGGATTCTTTTTATTCAAAAAGTTGTGGATTTGATTGTAAAAAAATACCACTGATTAAACCTTATTACTTGGGTAGTACAACAGGGATTGATGGCGAATGGAATTTGAGCGGTTTTTCAAGCAATGAAGGATCGATTGCTATTTCATCTGTTAATGTTCTTGATTCTGTAATAATCTCTTATTATTTTGATAAATATATTGTTGTTCCAGAAAATAGAGACACCACATGGTATATAAATATTCCCTCACAAACCCAGAAATATAGATTTTCTTCTGAGCAGGAATTTATTAAGCAGATTGCTAAATTTACAGATAAACGAATAGAATTTTTTGAAGTAAAAGATTTATATTTGAAATTAGTAAAGAATGGATATTTAGAGTGGTTTCCTGAGGAATATAAAACAAAATAAAAATTGCAAGTTCTAAAGCAATTGTAAAAAAACTTCCCCATGCTCCTCACAGTTCAAAAAACACCATATTTAGGCAATTTAAACAAAAAATGATTTTCAAAAAACATAGGTTAAACCACTAAATATCAAAGTTTTGAATAGAACACCATCATATATAAAAACCCCACTTAATCCCTACAGATTTGGGTTTAATGGCATGGAAGCCGATAACGAGTTTAAAGGCAGTGGAAACAGCTATGACTTTGGGGCGAGGATATATGATAGTAGGTTGGGGAGGTTTTTATCAATAGACCCTTTATTTAGTGCATTTCCATCTGAGAGCAATTATATTTTTTCTGGAAATTCTCCGATTTTATACATTGATGTTGACGGTAAATTTAAGCTTGAGTTTTCAGAAGAGCAATTGAGAGAATGGGGTGTAACAGAACAGCAACTACAAAGTTTTGTAAACATACTAAATAATATTCAGTCATTAGTTGAATCTAACGAGAATGCCATGCAGGCATTAATAAATACTACAAAATTAAGTAGAGATGAAATACTAAAAGATTTGAAAAATGATGGGGATGGACCAGTAATCAAATTTATGGAGGGAAGTCGAGCAAATGCAGGTTCTGAAATGATGGAAATAGGGGTCGAAATAATTAAAAACCTCACATTTGAAGATCTTGATACTTATGAGCAAGCATTTGGGATTGCATTAGTTATTCTTGATGAGTACTCCCATATTGGTGATAAAAGAAGAAATGAAGGTTTAAGTACAGGTGACTCAGATTTACCCGAAACAAATAGAGCAGGAAAACAAAATTGGCCATGGTCTCCTGTTGGACACAGGGGGGAAGATCCGTCTGTATTTGGATTTGGTTTGAGATTTAGTATTGGTTCTAGTGGTAAAATATTTTTTCAAGAAGCAACAAAAAACGATATAAAAGAGGGGCGTAATTATCCTGGTACAGAAAATATTCCAACAGGTTTTAACCGTCCTGCAATAGGAAGTGAATTGATAGAAGAAAAACATTAATAAAATGAGGAATAGACAATCAGTTTGCTTTTATTTTATTAGTGTTTTATTGATGTTTTCTTCAACTCATTCTTATGGACAGAATGAAGAAAAGGAATATTGTTTGTTTATAACAAAAGCTATTGAAATATTTACAGATACAAATTCATTTTTTGTATCTACAGGAGGTGTTAACACAAAGTTTTACAAAAAAATTATTAAAGAAGATGTTTACATAGAAAAGAGTGTTTGGCACCAAGAAAATTTTAAAGAAGTTAATCTTGAAAGTTTCTTTTATTATGAACATGAAAAATTATGGCAAAAGGAACTAGAGAAACAAAATATATGTTTTCTCAATTTTAAAAGCAGATATAATATTAGTGAATTCAACTGTAGTAATTTTAATGTAATTGATAATTTTGAACTTTGGTGGCGAGAAAATATTAGAAATAATGTACATCGACTGCATTTTACTAATGTACTCTATAATGAACAAGATTACGCTTTATTGTATGCGACATATACTACCTACAACAACACTTTATGTAATTTATTTTTTATTTTTAAAAAAGACGAAAATAATAATTGGGAATTATTTTCATATAGATTTTTTATAAAAGGATAAAAACTTTGCATACACGTTCTAAATCAAACTGTAAAAAATAAAAAATTATTCTGGCGAAATAAGTTCACCACATTTATTGAAATACTGCTTGCTCTCGGGCTTTCCGTTTCTATAGGAACCTTTTTCATAGGCCCCTTCAACTTTTATACCTCGGGGTTGATATATAATGTAATCGTAATTCAAAGAATCAATATAATTAACCTCAGTTAACAATGCACCATCAAAATTGTAATTCCGGCTCCAAATAATTTTTCCGTTATTAAATTCAATTTCCTGTTGAAGTCTATTTGTACTGCCAAAAATTTGTCTAACTCCATTTTCTACTCCATTTAAAAAAAATGATTTGGAACATATCGCTCCAAAATCATAAAATTGATATTCCCATCCGTTTATAACACCGTTTTTCATGGGTATAATATTTTTTATGAAACCGTTTTTATATTTTCCTATCACAATTGAATCAACAGCTAAATCTTCAACTGTTTGGGATAATAGAATATAAGGAAAAAAATATAATAGTAAAATAATAAAACTACTTCTCATTTAAAATTAATTATTCTGTAAAGGAATTGGTTTTGTTTTGATTGATTCCATTTTATTCATATTCTGTGTTTCTGGCAAATTTTTCAAAAAACTAAAACGAAAATTTTCTGTCATGCTAAGAGTGCTTCTCCAAATACTTCTATATGGTTGTGAAGTGCTCACAACAATACTTGGATCGTGAATATCTGTAAAAATATTATTATCGGAAGAATTTAATTTAGAGTTGTATAAACCCGCATTAGGCATATTCACAATTGCGTGATTATTAATAGAACCAAAATCTCCGATGCCAACTTCATTCCTTGAAATTGGGAAAGCAAGATCTTTAATACTGGCAGCAGTAAATACCCCAGCCAAGTGTGCTCCCAGAAAATTATCTCTGTTTGAATTATAGTATTCTTCACCGATTTTATCTTTATTGCCCCAAAATAATTTATTAAACCCTTCCTCTGATTTTTCAGTATAATTTCCGAAATAAGTATCATTGGAACTGTAAGTTTTTCCACCAATCGGGTTTTTAAATGTCAATTCGACTTCTCTTTCGTAATGATATCTTGCAAACAAATACAAAGGCAAATCGGCACAATCAAACTTAATATCTGCCTCACCCAACCTTTTTACTTCTGCAACTGCAAATCTTCTGAAATCATTGATACTCATAACTTCTGAAGCCATGTGATTTGCAGGCCATGCTTCCAAACCATCTAAGTCAATAGCCATGAGGGGTGTATTACTTGCAAATTGATACGGGGATAGTTCAGGATATTTCTTTCCGTAAATTATCAGCGGGTCAGGCGTAGGAAACCTCCCAATCAACCTATTATACATTCTTTCACCATAGTCTTGCCAGCCGTTTATCTCATTATCATTTTCTTTTCCATTAAACCCAAATCTGTAGGGATTAAATGGGGTAAAATTATATTTTTGTGTCTTGTTCAATCCTTTGACTTTAATGAGGTTAGGCTATGAAAATGAGTTAGTAAATATAAACATTATTTACTTTCAAAAACTTTTTTAGTTATTTTTTTGTGAAAAGGTTTTTCTGGAGAATGAAAAAGCCTCCCAATTTTACACTGGGGGCTTATAATCGAGGCTTAATTTATTTTAATGGATGGTATCGGTTTATTAGTTCTCGCTGTTCTTCTACATTTATTTTCTTATACATCATTACTGAGCTAGGCCATTTCTGGCCTGACATGTCCATCACTTGTTCTACAGGTATCTTTTTTTCGTTAAGCCAAATTGAGATAATAGACATCCTTATCCTTATGGGGCAGAGGTTCTTATTTGGAAATAAAACTTTCATTGGTTCAAATATAGAGTGTATTCCGCAAACACTTATTCCTTTTCCAAGTTTACTTAAAATAAGTCTATTGGTGTCGCTTCGCTTCATCTTGGGCCTAACTTCGTTTATGTATGTGTCGAACAACATAATTTGTGATTTATCCAGTTCCAGAGTACGCCCTGAGATTTTGCGGGAAGCTTTGATGTGTATGGTTCCCTTGTCCAAATCAACATTTGATAAGTTTAAGTTTGTGATTTCATTACTGGTCAGAGCTTGATGAATAAGCAAAGATATAATAACCTTGTCTCTAGTATCTATATACTTATAACGATTGGGACGGGAGTATAATAGTTGTAATTCTTCTATTGTAAATAAATCTTGTGTCTGAATCGCAGTTTTATTTCTTTTAATATTCAGCTTTCGGCAAGGATGGTTGTTCCTTCGTCCAGTGTGCAAAAGAAAATCGTAGTATTTTTTAACTGCAGCCAGTATTCTTACTCTCGTTGGCACTTTTGAATATCTTACAGCCAATCCTTCAACATATTTTACCAAGTCTCCATATTTGTAAAATCTAGCTCTGGGATTAATGGCAATAAAGTTTTTTATCTCAAAAAGATAGTTGTCTGCTGTGCTTTGCGTATGGTTGGCTCTTAAATATTGTTCAAGTGTTTGTTTTACCATAAATTATGCAATTACTAGTCGTTTTTTTCTTCTGATGATATATAACATGGTTGTATCAATTTCGGTGTGTCCCAGAAAATCCCTGATAAATTCTACATTTGCACCTGCTTCCTGTAAGTGAGTTGCAATAGAAGCTCTGAGACAATGCAGTGTAATGTTTTTATTTATTATTTCTTTGTTCCCAGACTTATCAATAATATATTTCAACGTATCATTAAGCATTTCGCCTGACATCCGTTGCCCTTTTGCATTAATAAAAAAAGCTTTTTCGAGTTGCATTGTCTGTTTAAGCAACTGAGGTCTGCAATTGATAATATAGTCCTTCAACTCTTTAATTATAGTATCTGTCAAAGGAACTTCACGCCGTTTGCTGTTCTTACCCGAACGTACTACCAGAGAACCTTTACTTAAAAGAACATCCTGAGCATTTAGGCACTCTAGTTCTGTTCTCCGCAAGGCACAACCGTAGGCTATATTTACAATTGAAAGTTCCAATGGATTTTTGCAATTACTCTTTAATTCTTTAATTTCTTCAATAGTTAAAATATTTCTATGTTGGTTTTCACTTCTGTTGAAAGAAGGTAAAACGAATGTTTTATTTATCACGCCGGAATCAAGAAGCATTTGAAATAATAAGTTTAAAGAAATCAAGTGTCCTTTAATTGTACTTTCACTTAATGTGCCGTTAAATCTTTTGTTAGATCTGGTTGTTATATATCCGAAATAATTATTCATATCCGTTTGCGATATATTGATTATTCTGCTAATACCATGTGCCTCAGTCCAAATTAAGAACTCCAAAACTGGTGTAGTATAGCTTGTTATTCCTTTATAATTTCTGGCCCTTATAAATGACCTAAAATTTTCAAAAGCAATCTGGTTTGACTTCAGTTTTAATTCTAAATTTTTCATGTTTTTTATTTTCCTTTAAATACTCTCTCTCGGAATTCTGGAACGCCAGCGGTGTATAGGTCTATTTTACTGGTGTTCTGGTGTTCTTTTCTCACTTAGTGAAACTGCAATTTCTGCAATCTGTTTGCTCAATTCCGCTTGTATCTTAGTTTTTAGTTTTTCGACATCATCCCAAAAGCAAATCTGATATTTAAAACCTCTGTTTACAGAGCCATCCACAACTTGAATATACTCCAGCTCTTTTAGCATTTTAAAATGCTCATGTAGACTTGTTTTGCTTATCTGTAGCCCATGTCTTCCATCTCTTTCAGAAAATTTATAATTTGTACCTGTAGGATGCTGTTTAACCCATTTTTTAAGTCTTTCAAAAAATTGTCTTGTGCTTGAATTCAGTTCGTCAATTTTCAGAAATAATGCAGGAAAAAAAGTTTCTATTGCGCTTATCACATCGTCCAGAGTAGTAATTAAACGACCTATTTCATCTCGTTTGCGTTGATATTGGTTCAATATTGTTATCTGGGCGATGTAGCTCTGAAATTGCTGATTTAATCGTCGTTTCATTTGTGTTTCCACCGGAATAATTATTTTTTCAGTGTAAGGATTTATTACTTCGCAGGGTTTAAGAATCCTTATACAGTTTCTTAACAACTGCTTAGCTTGCTCTTCTTCTTTATCACAAATTATCCCGCTTAGTTTTTGGTTTTGATATGTAATAATTTGGTTTGTCTGTGAAATACTTTCATCTATTCCAAGAATAATTGAGCGAGACATATTATCATAATAAACATCTGCATTTGAGGTAGTTACAAGTGATGCAAAATGAGCTTTAACATATTTGATTTTTGATTTTAATATTCCAAACCTGTCTTTTTCTGTTGTTGATGAACATAATGAGCCAGAAGATTGCAATTCGCGAAAAGCATACTGAGCTTCCTCGTCTAATCCATGAATATCCTGAACTAATATAAGTTTATTAACTAATTCTTTATTAGTGTAATAATAGAAAGACTTGCTTGTTATACGGCTCAGGTTACTAACATCTTCTGCTGGCATACACTCTGAAATTGCATTAATTAAATGGGTCTTGCCACCTCCGCTTTCGCCTTGAATCAGAGCATGAAGTGTATAGGGCATTTTATAGCTTGATGCAATAATGAACAGAATTAATCTAACCTGTTGTTCTCCAATTATACCAGACTGTTCCAGTAATTTATCTATCCTTTCCAGCAGGTTGGGACGTTTCAAGAATTCTATTGCTTGCTTTTGGGCTATAGGTGTCAACTCCTTCCTTTCATCTATGTTTGTTCTGTTTATAGCTTCTTCATTAAATAACTTTTCCCTATGATTCTCCAATAAATCAGTTAACACAATAAAATCGACTTCAACTTCATTGATATTAACAGTATTGTCTTTTATTGCTATCTGGTTTAAAATGTTTTCAACATTGTTGTTGTCATACAAGTCAACTTTTAACCGATGCTTCTGTTGGTTCTGAGGGGTTATTATATGAAGACTTATTTTCATTAACCCGCAATCCATTGGCAGATTGCCCAGTACTTCATAATATGCAGCTTTTGTAAAATCCTTAACCCTCGAGCTTGATAAGCATAATGACATTTCATTTCACAGACTTAATTTTCTGCACAAAATCAGGGGTAATTTTTTTGCTTTCAGGATGATGCTTTAGTTGTAGTTTTAATTGACTGGTCTATTCACTACTTTTAAAAACTTCCCGTTCTCTACAATTTTAACATGGAATGTCTTATTGCAGTTTTTTCGGCAATTAAATTTCTTTAATCAAAAAGAAGCTTAAATCAAATGACTATATGATGCTTAACAGGACTATTATTCTTGAATCTGTTTTTACTATAAACCAAATTCTTTTTTGATTGTATCAACAAAATCAAGCTTTTCCCATGCAAAGTAATCCACTTTTTTGAAAATCTTCTCTTGTCCATCAACGACCTTTGTATAAGTGTTTGCGTCATTGTAGAAAACTTCTGTCTCTGCTGTAAATGGGTCTCTTCCAAAATGTCCGTAAGATGCTGTTTTTAAAAACACAGGGTTTTTAAGTCCTAGACGTTTAATGATGGCATAAGGTCTCATGTCAAAGATTTCTTTGATGCGTTGAGCAATCTGGTAATCTTTCATGATTGAGCCATCAGGGTTTTTAACTTTTGCAGTACCGTAGGTGTTTACAAAAAGACCAACAGGTTCGGCAACACCAATAGCATAAGCTACCTGAATAAGAGCTTCTTCGGCAATACCGGCAGCCACAAGATTCTTGGCAATATGTCGGGTTGCGTAAGCTGCTGAACGGTCAACTTTAGATGAGTCTTTTCCTGAGAAAGCGCCTCCACCATGGGCACCTTTGCCTCCGTAAGTGTCAACAATAATTTTTCTTCCTGTAAGTCCGGTATCTCCGTGAGGTCCACCGATAACAAATTTTCCCGTAGGATTCACCAATAAACGATAGCTAACATTAAAGAGTTTCTTTACATTTTCAGGTAAAGTACCTACTTCAAGTATGCGTGGAATTAAATACTGTTTAACATCTTTTTCAATAACGCTGCGCATTTCTTCTTCAGTAGCAAAATCATCATGTTGTGTGGAAATAACAATGGTGTCAATATGACTTGGATGACCTTCTTTATCGTATGCGACTGTTACTTGGGATTTTGCATCAGGACGCAGGTAAGTCATAACTTTGCCTTCATGTCGGATGGCTGCCAATTCCTGAAGAAGCACATGTGATAATTCAATGGTAATAGGCATAAAGTTTTCCATTTCGGTAGTCGCATAACCAAACATCATCCCTTGATCACCGGCACCCTGATCTTCAGGTTTGGTTCTTACAACACCTTGATTGATATCCGGTGATTGCTCGTGAATTGTGGATATGATACCGCATGATTCTGCATCAAATTTATAATCCGATTTTGTATAACCAATGTTTTTGATAACACGTCTTGCAATGTTTTGAATATCTATGTATGCATTTGTCCTTACTTCTCCGCTGCAAACTACAAGCCCTGTTGTAACAAGTGTTTCACATGCCACTTTTGAATCAGGATCTCTGCGTAAAAATTCATCAACTAATGCGTCTGAAATCTGATCGGCAACTTTATCTGGGTGACCTTCGGATACCGATTCTGATGTAAATAAATAAGCCATTTTCTAATTTTTTTTATGATTATTATTAATATTATTTGTAATCTTTCTAAACAGGCTGCAAAATTACAACAAAAAAAAATACAATACTTATTTTTTTGTTAAAAAGTGAAAAGCTTCTTCTAAAGAGAATTCTTCCTTTGACATGGATAAAACGGTAAGATCGTGATTTACAGCCCATTTGAATAAATTTGATCTGATGTCTTTCTCGGAGCCAATAGTAATCCGCCATAGATTATCTTTAACATTTTCAGCACCTTTGACATGATCAATTTGCATCAATAGGCTTTTCTGAATTTTTTTGTCAAGTTCTAATGTGACAACATATTGTTTCTGCTGGGTGAGTTCCTGTAATTCATTTATGGATTTATCAGCTGCAATCTTTCCCTGATTAATTATGATGACTCTGTCACAGATAGCTTCAACTTCTCTCATTATATGAGTTGAAAGCATAATTGTTTTGTCTTTACCTATGTTCTTAATCAGTTTCCTTATGTCAACTACCTGATTGGGATCAAGGCCAGATGTTGGTTCATCCAAAATAAGTACTTCCGGATTGTGAATCAGCGCTTGGGAAAGACCTACTCTTTGTTTGTACCCTTTGGATAAGGCACCAATTTTTTTATGTTGTTCTTTCTCAAGGCCGGTCATTTCAATAATTTCTGAAACCCTGCTTTTGCTTGATTTTCCCAATTTGTGTATGCCGGCAATAAAGGATAAATACTCCTTAACATACATTTCGTGATATAGTGGATTGGATTCAGGGAGGTAGCCAATTCGTTTTTTTATCTCTTCTGGTGCCTCAAAAATATTGAATCCACTAACAAATGCATCCCCGCTGCTGGGGGGTAAAAAACAGGTAAGTATTTTCATCATGGTGGTTTTACCTGCACCATTGGGTCCTAAAAATCCAACAATCTCTCCTGCATGTATATTAAAAGTTACATTATCAAGAGCCTTCTGTGTGCCGTAAAACTTAGTAATTTCCTTTACTTCAATTGACATAGTTTTTTTATGCGAAAGTAATAAAAAATAATATTATGCTGTTTCATTTATTAATCGTAAATTTACCTTTAATTTTAGATTGAAACCCCATGAAAAGAATTATTCCCATACTTTTTGTAGTGATGTTGCAAAATGTATTTGCAGTATATGGAAAAAATTTAAGTGCCATATTTTCTTATGCCGTTTTTACGGATAATCTGTCAGAGCCTTATATTGAAACATATCTTTCTGTAAGAGGAGGCAGCGTTAATTTTGTAAGAACTGAGACTGGAGGCTTTCGTGCAGCTGTGGAGATTACAATGTTATTCAAACAAAATGACAGCATTTTTGCTGTCGAAAAATATGAACTTCTGAGCCCAGAAGTCCAAGATACAAGCGAAGTTAATTTCAATTTCCTCGACCAACAACGGTTTGCGTTACCAAACGGAGCTTATGATTTCGAATTGCATATTGCAGATGTCAACTCAGAGAAAGAACCCTTTATAGCTTACGACAGGATTGAAATCAACTTCTCTCCAAATGAAATTCAAATTTCTGATATTCAACTTGTTGAATCATTTTCTGAAACCCAATCAACTAACATTTTATCAAAATCAGGTTATGACCTTATTCCATATATTGTAAACTTCTATCCTAAATCTGTTGAGAAAATTACTTTCTACACGGAGATTTACAACACAGGAACTGTTTTTGGTAACGCTTCTCCATTTCTTATAAACTATTATCTGAAGTCGTGGGAAACTCAGTTACCACTGCAACGTTATACCAGACTTAAAAGAGAAGTATCAAAAGATATAGTGGTTTTATTTGGTGAAATATCCATCAGAGACCTTCCTTCAGGGAATTTTAATCTTGTCGTTGAAGTTAAAGACTCTTTAAACAACTTGATAAGTCAGAAAGAAATTTTTATATACCGCAGTAACCCTGATTTAGAATATAAAATTGACCAGATTTCTGAACTTGACCTGTCCACCTCATTTGTTAGCCTGATGACTAATACAGATACGCTGAAAGATTTTATTAAATCATTATATCCTATTTCAACTGTAATGGAACGTAATTTTGCTAATAATATAATGACACAAAATGATTTGCAATTGATGCAAAATTATTTTTATAATTTCTGGTACAATAGAGATATAAGTAATCCAGAAGGAGCATGGTTGAAATATTTATCGGAAGTGAACAAAGTCAATCAGAATTATGGTACACGAATTCGTAAGGGGTATGAAACTGACAGGGGACGTGTTTATTTGCAATATGGGGCTCCTAATTCCATTGCTAAAAATGAATTTGAACCAAGTGCCTATCCTTATGAAATATGGCATTATTACAAGCTTAACAACCAATCTAACAGACGTTTTGTTTTTTATTCCAGAGAATTTGCTACCAACGATTTCGAGTTGATTCATTCTGATGCTATAGGTGAAATTAATGACCCCCGCTGGCAAGTTAAAATTCATAACCGTGATACCCCCAGTCACTCTCTCGATCCTGAAGATGCTGAACATCATTGGGGTGGAAGACTTGACGATTATTACAGAAACCCAAGATAGTTTTCTGAAATTCTAAAAAATCGATGTTGTTCCTTTGGTATTTTTTAAAGAGTAATTGTATAAATAGTTCGCATTGAGTTTTTCACTAATTTCATCTCCTTTACAGGGTTTTACCGATTTTAGATTCAGGAATGCCTTCAACAAATTCTTCGGAGGCATAGATGCCTTTTATGCGCCCTACATCAGGTTGGATGGGAAAAATGAAATTAAGTCGGCTTATGAAAGGGATATCCTTCCTGAAAATAATACCAAAATTGTAGTTATTCCCCAAATAATGACTAAAGATGCCCTTGAGTTTATTACAGTAATTCAATATGTTCAAAAGCGAGGGTATAATGAAATTAATTGGAACCTTGGGTGCCCATACCCCATGGTTACAAAACGCAGTTTGGGTTCTGGTCTCATAGGCAAGCCATTTTTAGTTGACAGCATTCTGAATAAAGTTTTTGAAACTACAAACATAAAGATTTCTGTAAAAATGCGTCTGGGGTATGAAAGTAAAGATGAAATATTGAACCTGATGCCCCTATTGAACAACTATCCATTGAAAAATATCTCCATACATCCCCGTATTGGAAAGCAGTTGTATAAAGGAAGTGTAGATTTAGATACTTTCCAACTTTGTATTGATAATACAAATCATGTGCTCTGTTATAATGGAGATATCAATTCAGTTGATTCTTTTAATCAATTATCAAATCGTTTCCCTTCAGTAAATCAATGGCTAATTGGAAGAGGCTTGATAGCTAATCCTTTTCTACCGGTTATGATAAAGAATAATACTTCTAACTATCCAGAAAACAGATTTGAGATTTTTAAAAATTTTCATGATTATTTATATAATGAAAACCTAAGAGCTTTATCAGGCCCAGGCCATCTGTTGATGAAAATGCAACATTATTGGGAATATTTTTCGCATTTATTTTCTGACCCTCATAAAACCTTTAAGAAAATTAGAAAAGCAAGGGATTTATTTGCTTATCAACATGCAGTCAGAGATATGCTAAATTTTTAAAAGTCAAATTAATTATTTATATTATTTATTTTAAACATTCCAAATCAAAATATGTTGTTATTTTTGTTGAATGAAAGTTGCTGTTGTTATTTTAAACTGGAATGGAAAAGCCTTACTGGAGCAATTTCTTCCGACTGTTATAGAACATACCCCTGATTACGCAGAAGTAATTGTTGCTGACAATGCTTCAAGCGATGATTCAATAAGCTTTTTGAAAGAGCATTTCAGTAGTATAAGGTTAATTCAGAATATTAAAAATTTCGGTTTTGCTCAGGGTTATAATGAAGCCCTTGCCCAAATTGATGCAGAATACTTTGTACTCATTAATTCTGATGTTGAGGTTACACAGGGGTGGATAGAGGGAATTATTGATTTTATGGATACCCATTTAAATATTGCTGCTTGTCAACCGAAAATTTTGTCATTCAAGAATAAAAACATGTTTGAATATGCCGGTGCTGCCGGTGGGTTTATTGATAAACTTGGTTATCCTTTTTGCAGGGGAAGATTGTTTCAATCTTTGGAAGCTGATAATAATCAATATAATGACATCAAAGAAATATTTTGGGCAACAGGTGCCTGTATGTTTGTTCGTGCTTCTCATTTTAATGAAATGGGAGGTTTTGACAATGATTTTTTTGCACACATGGAAGAGATTGATTTATGCTGGCGACTTAAAAACAAAGGATATAGTATTTTTTATTATCCTTTTTCAACTGTTTTTCATGTAGGTGGTGCTACGCTTGATAAAATGTCCCCACAAAAAACATATCTGAACTTCAGAAACAATTTGAGTCTCATTTATAAAAATATGACAGGACGCAAATTAAGAATAACTTTATTTATCAGATGCATTCTTGATTTAGTTGCAGCCGTTTCTTTTTTGTCAAGTGGTGGTTTTAAACACATGAATGCTGTTTTTAGAGCTTATGTTTCTTTTTACCAAAAAAGGAAATTATTACATGCAAAAAGAATAAAAATTGAACAAAAACCTGTATCCTGTATATATCAGAAGTCTATTGTAAAGTCCTATTATTTAAATAAATTCAGATCTTTTTCTTTGTTGTCTGAATCTGATTTCAGCAAGTAGAATTATTTTTTAAGGTCTGCTGATCCGATAGCTATCGGATAAGTCTGAGGTGCGCTGGATTTGAGACCACGAGGCGATGATGTATATGAATACTTCGAGCCGAAGTAACGAAAAATACAGCTTGCATCAGACTAACACACACACATTAAAGTTCACACTGATTCAATTTTGCAAAATTCTTTACAATTTTTGGTAAAAATCACATTTCTCATATTAAATCATCTAATGTAATGCATGGGTCTGATTAGTTTTAAATAGAATCCTTGCACCAGTCTTTAATAAATGTGTTCATAAGCATCTATAAATGCGTGTGTTGGGTGTTTTTCAGCAGGCCCTATTTATAATTTGTTCTATTGCTTTAAGTGCCAGATCGTATGAGTACAAGCCAAATCCTGTAATAATTCCTTTACATACAGGAGAAATTAAAAGTTGTTTTCGGAAGTCTTCACGGGTGTAAATATTTGTTATATGTACCTCAATAGCTGGAATATTTACGGCTGTCAACGCGTCTCTGATAGCCACAGAAGTGTGACTGTAACCACCGGCATTAATTATAATGCCCTGATGAGATCGCATAGATTCATGTATTTTATTAATGATTTCCCCTTCAATATTGGATTGAAAAAACTCAAGAGAAAAGTTTGGGAAATTTTCGATTAGATTTTTTATATAACTCTCAAAACTTCTAGTGCCATATTTTTCAGGCTCTCTTTCTCCCAGTAGATTAAGATTAGGACCGTTTAGGATAAGAATTCTGGTTTTTTTCATAGGTTATTAAATAAAAAGAAACATGCAGCAAAACTACATGTTTCTTTTCAGATTATAAGAAAAACTATCTTAAAAGAGTTACTGAACCGGTTCTTTTTTCCTGATAGTTTTGGTATTCTCTATAATAGAGCAGCCATGTATATACGCCCTCATAAGCTTTGTTTCCTTGCATTGTTTTACCATCCCATCCCAAATTGGCATCATTTGTTTCAAAAACAAGTTCTCCCCAACGGTTAAAAATCATCAGATGGTAATCATCATTATCGAGACCTTGTCCCACCGGTAGGAATATGTCGTTAACACCATCTCCACCGGGCGAAAAAGCATTTGGAATATATAAAGTGGAAATTTCTTTTACATATATATCTTTATAGGCTGTATCCTTACAACCATGTTCAGTTTCAGCTACTAGTTGAATGGTGTAAGAACCATAAGAAGCATAAGTATGAAATGCATTGATATGTTCCGAAGTATTCCCATCTCCAAAGCTCCAATGTGCTGCATGATGTGTAGAAGAATAATTGTCAAAGAAAATCATATCCAGTGAGTTGGGGAGTTTAGGATTGAACTCAAAATCAGCTACCGGTTTAGGATATACAATAATCATGGCATTATTGGTTTGGCTATTTACACATCCGAAATAAGATGTAGCTGTCATGGTAACACCAAAAACGCCATAGTCCTGAAAAGTATGTATGACTGTGTTGCCACTTGCCCAAAATCCGTCATGAAAATACCAATCATAGGTTTGTCCTTCAGGAGGATTTGTTTCAGTAAAAGTAACAGTAAATGGCTGACATCCAATAGTTTCATCAGCTGAGAAAGCAGTTGGAGGTAAAGGCATGACGGTTACAAAAATTGAGTCATATACTGTAATAAAATCACAGCTATCTGTTACCCAAGCTGTATAAGTCATATCCTGCTGCGGATATACAATAAGAGGCGGTGTTCCTGATGTACCATCACTTAGATGAACAATGTGTGTAATATTCCCTCCGCCCAGTATCACAGCATTGATAACAAGGGAATCCCCGATACATATTGAATCAGCACTTGGTAATAATGTCAACTGAAGTTGTTCTGTTACATAAAGAACCAATGGTGTTACTTGACTGGTGCAGCCGTTTACGTCTGTAGCCTGAACAGTGTACAATGTTGTAGTCAAAGGGTTGACTGTAAGAGCTGTACCGGTGTCTCCTGTATTCCACAAATGCTGATATGGTGCTGTGCCACCGGTAGTTGAATCAACATTAAGAGTTATAGTTTGACCGTAGCAGATACTGGTGCTGTTGATATGAACAATCATCGAATCAGGTTCAATAACATCCATAGTGTCAATGATGATACAATCGTGGTCATCAGTAATTGTAACATAATAAGTTCCTGCAATCAAATTTGATATATCCTGTGTGGTTGCTCCATTTGACCATTGATAGGAGTAGGGTGGAGTTCCTCCGGTAACACTGATATTGATATTCCCGTTATTATAACTGTAGCATAGAACATGTTCTATACTGTCAATTGTCATTACAAATGCAGAGTCAGGCTCATCTATTACTATGGAATCGGTTTTGGTACAACCTACTGCATCGGTAACTACAACAGTATAGGTGCCTGCAATAAGGTTACTGGCAGTGGTATTTGTGCCACCATAGGGGAACCATTGATAGGTGAAACCCGGAGTTCCACCGGAGGCAACAACTGTTGCAGAACCTGTACTGTCGCCATGGCAAAGAACATCAACACCTGTGAGATTTGCAAATATCTCAGGATTTAGTACATTGATAGTTATTGAATGTGTTTGAGAGCAGCCATTTACATCAGATACAGTACATGAGTAAGTGCCTTGGAAAACATGGATACTATCAGCAGGGTTTGCTGTAACAACAGTGTCTCCTGTTGACCAGATAAAAGTATAAGGAGGTGTGCCATGGTCAACATACACGGCAACCCATGTAGTATCGCCAAAGCATTGGATATGGTTACCTGTAATAATAGATGTCATTTCAGGGTTCGGGAACAATGTAGTTCCCGGTACTACAGTATCATGGAGCCCCGCAATATTCCATGTTTCTTCAAACCAAGTAAAAGGAAGGTATCCAAGGGGTATGCTCAAATCAATTAATGGTCCGATATGAATGGTTGACAAAAGTGAATTAATGTTTGGAGTGTATATTGGAGCAGAACATATCTGGTTATAACAGATAGCATTGGGAAGACCGGGTGAGGGGCACGAATATGGAACGTCAACGCAGAAAGGAGGTATTGTGACATTGGGCATATTTGATATAGGTAATGTGATGGTAAACTCAAAAGCTTGAAGTGTAAAAGTAAATGCAATACTGTCCCATGTGTGATTCTTAAACCCACTCGTTATAGAGTGGGCGATATCAATAGGCCATTGCGGATAGCCATAACAGGGATAGACAAAATTCAAGTCATAATCTACTGCAAACACAATACTGTCTGTAAACCCTGAATCAATCAGGGCATTCGCATTAGCGGGGTCAGTAACTGTATAGTCAACGCTGGTTGGGAAATTTAAATGAGCCCATATTGTCGGGCAGAATGAAAAGTTTTGTATAAGGTTAAAATCCAGTAATAAATTTGCATCGAGCAAATCATATTCTATGAGTACACCATATCCAATGTCAATAGTGCCGTTAAGCATACTCAGAAATTGCTGAATGGCGGGCCCCTGTGGGGGCGGTATGACCCCAGCAATCGCATACAGGAATTGTACCAGGTCAAGGTCGAGGTGTACATAAGTGCAATCTCCGTCAGCATGAAGACATTTTGTGGCAGGATCAAGATAATCCTGTGTGTTTACATAAGGTATAGTAATCCAACCACCTAACCCGATACCAAACAGATTATTGAAAGTAATAGGGAAAGTACCATTGCAAAACTGGAATACACCATTTACAAAACAAGGATAAATGGCCTGACCTGTTATACTGTTAAGGTAAAAAATATGAATGGTGTCCACAGGAACCTGAACATCAATAAGGTTGAAATTCATGCAACTATACACACAAACATTAACATCTATTGACACACCTGCCCCAAAATAGAAATCCAGAGCCATCACACCTGCCGTAGGGAAATGAGTTTCAAGATTCCAACCAGGAAGTACATCATACCATGAGTTAATTGTTACGGTTTGACCCGGGTTGAAAGTATAAGGGTCGGGGAATGTAAGGTCAACCCTAACAGGATAGTCTAAATCTACAGAACCAGAAGAGAAACCATTGATGCTGAAATTCATACCCATGTCTAACCAAACATTAATGGCAGCCTCAGCTCCAAACTGACCTCCAGCAAAATTTTCTATAGCGCCTACTGTAAAACTTTCATTAAAATCAACATGAAAAAGACTCTGGTTCATGTTGATTGTAAAGGGGCTTCCATTTGGGCCCCACATATTTTGATTATGTGTGGACCAGTCAATATAATTGGAAAGAGTGTATGTTTGAGAATAAGAAAACTTAGCCGAAAAGACTATCAAAAGGACAAATAAAATTTTTCGTAAATTTTTTCCCATATACTTAATTGATAAATCTTGCAGTTAATAAACTTTCTTTTAAAACCACATTTAGTATTTCCTTCATTACAACAGGATAATTAGCATTTATCCAGATTGTGTTGTTATAATCTCCGCTGAAAAACATCAGTCTCTCAAATTCAAAATCATCAACTTTAAAAGCCACTGTGAAAATTACAGCCTTTTGTCCGTTACTTGTAAGAACCTCCTCTTTACTTATCAGAGTAACACCTTGACTTGTGAAATGTCCTTCAGTAAGACCTTGTACAATCATTGGATAGGCAGTTCCTCTTATTTCCTGTATTTGAATTGAACTTGAGGTTCCAACATGCAAAAACCCGTTCATTTGTTCCATGAAACGAAAATGAGCAGGCGGAATTAATTCGATTTTTGTATTGGGAATTTGAAAATACTCAGGCGTAATTGTGCTTTGGTCTTCAGAAGCAATAATTTGAGCCTGAATTGAATTACCTAAAATTAAAATTGAAAATATAATTAATAATAAATGTACATTAAGAAATTTGCGGTTTTTCATTTAACTAATTTTGAAATTTCTTTAAAAGACTTGAAATAATTTTCAAATTTATGAAATAATTAATTTGAAAACACTTTTTTTTTAATTTATTTTAGACGTTTGTATTTCTCATAGTTGCTATTTATAATGCTGATTTTTTCTAAATAAGTTTAAAGTGAGATTGTGTTTTATTTTGCATTTTTTAAAAATAAACTATCTTTGCAAACTCGTTCATTAACATATTTTAGATTATGCTCAGTCGCCACCACGCAAGAACCAAAGTTTTACAGCTATTGTATGCCTATAAACTATCAGAGAATCATGATTTACGTATTTGCGAAAAAGAACTTCAGCACAGTATAGAGAAGCTTTTCGATCTTTTCTATTTCCAGATTTCTTTGATTTTTAGAATAAGAGAAATTGCTGCTACTCAAATTGAAGACAGCAAGTTGAAGTTGGTTCCCTCAAAAGAAGATTTAAATCCCAATCTGAGGTTTGTAAACAATTCATTTTTAAACAGTCTGGAACAAAATCCATCTTTACAAAATATTTTAAAAAATCGAGGAACAAACTGGTATAATGACAGTGATATTCCTAAGAAAATTCTTAAGATATTTAAAAGCAGTTCCATTTACAAAACTTATATGATGGAAGAACAACAGAGTTTTAAGTCAGACAGAGCTGTTGTTTTAAAATTACTTAAAAAATTTATTTATACCCACCGACCACTTTTTGAATTTTATGAGGAAAATAGCATTTTCTGGACAAATGATTTTGATTATGTTACTTTTATTATTTTAAAAGTTTTTCAGGAACTGGATGAAAAAACGATTAAAACTAATGTTTTTACTGATTCTAATGACGAAGGGATACTTGAGATTATTGATTTCAGTAAAAATTTACTACGAAAAACTGTCTTAAAGGAAAAAGAACTGATAAATGTAATTTCAGAATTCATTGAAAATTGGGAAATTGACAGAATTGCTTTGATGGATAATTACATTATGCAGCTAGCCTTGTGCGAGTTGTTTGAATTTCCCTCTATCCCCGTTAAAGTTACACTTAATGAATACATTGAAATAGCTAAAGATTTCAGTACTGATAAAAGCAGTAATTTCATTAATGGTGTTCTTGATAAAGTTGTGCTTGACAGCAAACAATCAAAAAAAATTAATAAAACAGGAAGAGGCTTAGTCAGTAAGTAATTTCAGCTTGAGGATAGCATCTGAAACATCTTTCATTAACCACATCGGTGTTGAAGTGGCGCCACTTATACCTACAGATTGACAGTTTTCAAACCACTCTTTCTTTAAGTCCTCAACAGTTGAGATAAAGTAAGAACGATTATTAACACTTTTGCACACATTAAAAAGGTAAAGACCATTTGAACTTTTCTTTCTTCTGACGAAAATAAGAACATCCTGCACAGCTGCAAAATGTGAAATTTGTGGTTCACGGTTAGATACTTGACGGCAAATGGTGTCGTTGGCTTCAACAAATAGATTGTTCTTATTTTTAATTTTCTCTTTTATAATTTTAACAATTTCATCAAATCCATCTTTGCTCTGTGTGGTTTGTGAAAATAAAATGACTGATTTTTCAAAATCAATTTTCCGGATGTCATCTTTTTCGTTAATAATAATAGCGTTATTGTTTGTTTGTCCTTCCAAACCAATGACCTCGGCATGCCCTTTTTTGCCGTAAATGACAATTTGTGCATTCTTTTTTAAAGCATCTTCATACCCTGTCTTTATTTTGTTCTGAAGCCTAAGTACAACAGGACAGGAAGCATCAATAAGTTCGATATTGTTTTCGACAGCTGTTTTATAAGTAGTTGGTGGCTCTCCGTGAGCACGAATTAATACTTTTACATTTTTGAGCAGGGCAAATTCATCGTGGTTTATTATCTTTAAACCTTTTCCCTTTAACCTCTCCACTTCTCGGTTGTTATGTACTATGTCGCCCAAACAATAGAGCTCACCTGTTTTTTCTAGTTCTTCTTCAGCAGCAAGGATGGCATAGACAACGCCGAAACAGTAACCGGAATTAGGATCTATAATTACTTTCATGGGCTTATTACTTTCTGACAAAATCAGAAAGGTTTGTTGTAACGGTAATATGATTAGGTGAACCTGCTAAGTGATAAGCAGAACGAGAATATCCAATGCGGAATTTAGAGATCTTAAGGTTAATACCCCAAGAAAGCCCAATTGTTGAGACCTTTGAAGGAACCCTCATTTCCATACTGCGTCTGTAGTTATAAGCAAATGAAAAGCCGATATGTTTGGATGGTGTAAACTCAGCTCCAATGATTAAATGACGGAAAAATTTGTCTAAATGTTTTGCAAACTTTTTTTCGGGAAGAAGTTCGCCGGTAAGAGGGTCAGTTGTGGGTTTGGCATATTGTGGTTCGATATAAGTAAGGTCATACTTTTGTAGGTTGTCACCCACCAGAATGAACCTGATAGGAGCCTTAGCCAGTTTTTTTGACATACTTAACTGAATCTCAAAAGGTAAATTTTCTCTGTCACCATCTGAATATTTAGTAATCTGACGTCCAATATTTTTTGCAATCAAGGATGTGGCAAATTCATGTTCTTTATTGTAATAGGTTGCTGAAAGATCTGCGGCCAATCCGTAAGACTTATAGGTATATAAGTCAGAGTATATATTTTTGAGATTGGCTCCAATGCTGAATGATGAATCTAATTGCCTGCCCCAACCAATAATAAAAGCATATTCTCCCGCTGAAAACTGACCCTGAATTTCACCTGTTTCATCAGCTTTGACAAACTTGCCATAATCAATAAATTGGATGGCTCCTACAAAACTTCCGTATTTTTCAAATGTCTTTGAATAAGATGCAAAACCATAATTAATACCTGAAAAATAGTCAATAAAACTCAGTGATAAGTTATTGTCCATTCCTTTATTTATCAGTGATGGATTAAAAATTGCCAGATTAATATCGTTGTCCATTATAGCAATGCTGCTTCCACCCAAGGCTGCTATACGTGATGAATTAGAGAGGTTGAGGAATTTGTAAGTGCTCAGACCTCCTGATTGGGCAAAAGCTATTATTGGGAAAAAAACTATTAATAAAAAGCTTATTGTTTTTTTAGTCACTTTTTTGTGTATTTAAAAATCATTAACGATGTGTTGTTCTGATTATTGCAAAATTACAAAATTATCAACACAAGATTTCTTATTTTATTTTTCAGAACTGAAAAACAAAAAGTAATATAGGTAAGTAGAATACAATTTTTTATATTGAGCTTTATTTTTAGATAAAATATTCTCATATTTGCAAAGCGATAAATGTTGTTTGTTATGAAACTCTTGATTATAAAGAAATCATTTTTTTTGTTTCTTTTTTTTATTCTCAGTTCAATAGTAGTTAATTCTCAAAGTAATTGCAATTTCCCTTCTAAAAAAAAGGTACTGATAGTTGGTGACAGCTGGGGCTCCTTTATGTGGATTTACCGTAGTTATAAAAATGCTTTTGAGAGGTATGGCTATGCCGATTATATTGAAGAAGCTGCCAATACAGTTGAAAATGGCGCTGAAACTGAAGATTTTATGGTAGCTCCCAAAGTTGATTATGTATTCAATGCATTAAATTCTAACCCCGATATTGAATATGTGGTACTTAGTCTTTGTGGCAATGATGTACTTGGCGATTGGCATAAGGATTTTACACAGTTTCAGTGTGACTCTCTTATCGATACAGTAATGGCCCGTCTTCAAATTGTAATTGATACAATTAAATATATAAAACCGGGCATAAAAATTCTTATGAGCGGATACGATTATACAAATTTTGGTGAAACTTGTGCAATTGTCAGTACTGGAGCTTATTATGATTTGTTTCATGATATGGGATCCCCATCATTTTTTCAGATTAATACCATCCTTCAACAGTTAACTCAGAGATTTATCTTGCTGGATCAGGCAGACAACCAGATATTCTTTGTTAATAATCTGGGGTTGATGCAATACCAATACGGACAAAGCACTAATCTTATTGTTGCTCCTTTTTCTCCTCCCTATGCTCCTTTTACGGTTCCCTTACCAGATGGTAATATAAATTACCCTTCTCCGCGAAGTGCCATGCTGGGCGGACTGGATGCTTTTCATTTAAGCAGCAATGGATTTCAGCATTTTGCAAACAGGCATACCGCTCAATTCTTCTGGCCTGAATTCAGGAAACCTGACACAAGTTTCGTTTCAATGGGTGGTCTTTCAGAAGGATATGTTGACTTAACAGGTACCGTCTTTAATAACCAATTGGCTCTTGGAAATCAAACAGCAGCAGGGGAGGTGAGCAGTATTTTTTCTTTTAATACAGCTCCTTTACCGGATAATGCTGTTATTACAGAAGCTCGTTTGTTTCTGACAAGATCTTCATTAAGTGGTCAAAATCCTTTATCGAATTATTCAGATACTCTGATTTCTCTTGATATTTTTTCAGATGTAATTGGAAGTAGTGTTACTGTTGAAGCATCTGATTTCGTCCAATCTGCTGATGGAACAGATATAGCATGTGTTGTGGGTTCAGCCATTGAGGATAATTTTAAAGTGAGATTTGAGATTTCTGACAGTGTCCACAGACAATTAATCAACAAGAATGGTATTACTCAATTCAGGTTAAGACATCATGCAATAGATCTTAATGCCAGTAACATCATTTTTTTTCATGGCGCATCCGCAGATAGCATCAACAGACCCATTTTGGATATTAAATATCATCTGGATACCATTACAAATTTATCTGAAATAAATATTGAGAGTGGTGTTTTTTTATATCCTAATCCAACCGGAAATTATTTTTTCATTCAGGCTGATGACATCAGTAAAGTTGAAATTTTGACTTCTAATGGTCTGATTTTTAAAGAACTGTATAATTGGGATTCAGGCAAAGAAGTCAATGTTATGAATTGGGCTGAAGGTATCTATATCGTTAAAATAATTACAAAAAAAGGATGTTTTGTAAGAAAAGTGGTGGTAAGGTAATGGATGTAAACCGACTTTCAACCGTTTATCTTCAGCAATTCTCTGGCTGTAATCATTGCAGCCTCAGTAACTTTCTCACCACTTATCATTGCGGCAATAGTACTGATGCGTTCATCGGAAGTAAGTTTTCTGACATGTGTATGGGTTGCATCTGCAGATGACTGTTTGAAAACCTCGAAATGAGTATCACCAATGCGTGCTATTTGAGGAAGGTGGGTAATGGCAATAATCTGCATGTTTTGCGACATATTCTGAATTATCCGGCTTGTTTTCACTGCAATTTCTCCCGAAATACCACTGTCTATTTCGTCAAAAATTATAGAGGGTAATAAATTGTTTTGCGAAACAACAGATTTTATCGCTAACATTAAACGAGATAATTCCCCTCCGGAAGCGACTTTTGAGATAACATCGGGGGATGAACCTTTATTTGCAGAAAAGAGGAAGTTTAAACTGTTGAATCCTTTTATACTTAGGTCATTGTTTATTTTAATGTCAACTTTAAACACAGCTTCAGGCATTGCCAAATCGTGAAGTATAGCTGTTATTTTCCTTTCAAATTCCTTTTTATTGTTCTGACGTTTATCGTTAAGGTTTTCTGCAAGCTGTCTCAGTGAGTATTCTTCTTTTTTGAGCTGAGTCTCCAAGAGAATTATTTGTTCATCAAAATTATCAAGTGCCAATATTGTCTCAGATAGAGCTTCCTTAATATTAATAAGTTCCTGTACAGTAAGGACTTTATGTTTTTTCTGTAAGTGATAAATTTGATTTAATCGGCTATTCAGTTCTTCAATTCTTTCTTCTGAGTAAATAATATCATGCTCATATCTTTCAAGCTCTGATGCAATATCCTTTAACTCAATAATGGATGATTCAAGTCGTTTAAGAATTTCTTCATATTCGGGTACATATTTTTCAATTTCCCTGATGTTATTAATGATTTCCTTTAGTGCAGCAAGTGTGTCGTGAGGTTCATTATTAAAAATGCAATTGACATTATTAAGTTTGCGTTTTATCTCTTCAGCATTGTTCAGTATTTTTAATTCGGCTTCAATTTCTTCCTGTTCTCCTTCTTCTAAATGGGCTGAATCGAGCTCTTCAAATAAAAATCTGTTGTAATCGGCATCGCCTTTGGCAGTTTTGTTTTTTTCAACAAGCAGTTGCATCTTTTTTTGATGCTCTCTGAAATCAAGGTATAAACTTTTATATTCTTTTAAAAGAGTTCCGGATTGGGCAAAATCATCAATTATATCCAGTTGATAATCCCAGTTAAATAAAGAAAGAGAATGGTGTTGTGAATGAATATCAATAAGAAATGAGGTTAAATCCTTAAGAATATTGTTGTTTACAGGTGTATCATTAATGAAGGCTCTTGATTTATTATTTGGGGTAATTTCACGCCTCAGAATACTGACGGGTTCAAAGTCCAGCTCATGTTTTTGAAAGAAATCACTGATGTTGTAATTGGTGATATTAAAATGAGCTTCAACGATGCATTTTTTATCTTTGTTTCTAAGAACTGAAGTATCAGCTCTATGACCAAGAACTAAAGACAGTGCGCCAACGAGTATAGATTTTCCAGCACCTGTTTCTCCTGTAATAATATTCATTTTATCAGAGAACTGGAGTTCTAGTTTATCTATCAGGGCATAATTCTCAATGGATAAATATGTAAGCATTTTTTTTGGATGCTTTATAAATCTTTAAATGCAAAGATAATAAATGAAATGACAAAATAATAAAATCTTAGTTAGCTGTTAAGATTCTCTGATATTTGCTTGTGTTGGTGGGGTCAATTTCTCTGAGGATATTTACAACGCGAGGTTTGTCCATGGCAGGTGCTTCAGAAAAGATATTCACAAATTCATCTGATTTAGCTGAGAAAAAGACCTGCATCAGGTATGAACCGGGTCTCTGACGGTGAACACGTTGGAGGAGTTCCAAACTTTCAATTATTGCAGCTCTGCCTGTTTCAATGTTTTCATGCATCAGGTCGAGGCCTAAACGGTGGTATTTATAAAGGCATTCTCTTACAGGAGCATATTGTGTGTTGAGTAAATTCTCAACCAGCCAATATCTGTTTCTTTGACTTTCAAAAGCTTTCCAACCCTTTTCAGGTGCATTTTGAGCAGTAATAACAACAGTCTGAGCTTTGTCGAAAAAAGGCGCACCCCCATTCAGAGCAAATGAATCAAAATCAAGTCCAAGAACGATATAGGCATAAAAAGCAAGGATTGATGTCAGATTAGAGGTATGTGTGTTGTCTGCAAATTCAATGGGTTGTTGTTCAACATATCTGAAATGTATGTCATTGTCAATATGGTTGAGAAGGGTGGTGTTGTAAGAGCTTTTAAAAACAGGTCTGCGTGCTTGAATCTGTAAATTCCCCTTAAATTCGTCAGCTGATACTCTTTCCTGAATTGTAATAAGAATATTGACTTCAATGCGTTCGTCCATGGTGAATTTATAATTTGTCCATTGTCGGGCATTCATAAATTCAAACAGATCTCTTTGAAGCGTTTCATAAACAGCTCTATCGGTGCCTGCCACTTGTGGTGCAGATACAGAGATATTACAGTTGAGTTCCTGGGCAAAAGATGTTGCTAAAATATGAACGAACAGCAAGGATAGTATGAAAATTCTCATGTTAAATAATTTAATATTGTTATAACACATTATGAATGATTTTATTTTAAAAGAATTTTGCAAAAATTGTTCACAATATCTTCAGAGGCTTCCTTTTTCGTTTTCAGATCAAAATTTAGAACATCGCCAGCTGATATTATTGATATTTTGTTAGTGTCGTATCCAAAGCCGGCACCTTTGTCTTTAAGACTGTTCAAAACAACAAAATCAAGATTTTTGGAAAGAAGCTTTTTTCTGGCATTTTCAATTTCGTTGTCAGTTTCAAGAGCAAAGCCTACAAGAATTTGCCCGGGTTTTTTAATATTTCCCAAATTTCTCAGAATATCTTTTGTTTGAACCATTTCTAAAGAAAGCATGTCGTTTTGACCTTTTTTCAGTTTTTTAGATGCAGTAGTCTGAGGTTTGAAGTCTGCAACAGCGGCAGCCATAATGCAAACGTTCATTGAAGGGAATAAATCCATACAAGCATTAAACATGTCGTCTGATGACACCACATCAATTCTTTTGATATGATGATTTGAAGTGTTTATGTTTACAGGCCCGCAGACTAGTGTAACATCGGCACCTTTTAGGGCAAGAGCTTCTGCAATTGCAAAACCCATTTTACCGGAAGCGTGATTTCCAATAAATCGTACAGGGTCAATAGCTTCATGTGTAGGGCCTGCAGTAACGAGAGCCTTATAACCATAGAGGCAAGCGCTCTGAGTTAATAAATTAGAAATGAAATTCACAATGTCTTCGGGCTCAGCCATTCGTCCTTTTCCTTCATAGCCACAAGCTAAGAAACCTTCTGTGGGTTCAATAAAATAAACACCATTGGCTTTGAGATATGAACAATTTCTTTGTACGCTGAAATTATCCCACATTTTACAGTTCATGGCCGGTGCCATAAACACTGGTTTATTAAATGCTAATAGTGAGGTTGACAATGCATCATCAGCAATGCCTCCTGCGTATTTGCCAATGATATTTGCAGTTGCAGGGGCTACAATACATATATCTCCCCAATCGGTAAGGGCCACATGCTCGGTTGCATAGTCATTGTTTTCTTCAAAAACATCGCAATAAACTTTGTTTTTTGAAATAGATTCCAAAGTAACTTTAGTAACAAAATTTAATGCATTTTTGGTGCAGATAACACGTACTTCAGCACCACTTTTAATAAGTAAACGTATAAGATTTATGCTTTTATAAGCAGCAATGCCACCGCTGAGACCCAGAATAATTTTTTTTGTACTTAGCATGGACCATCTTTGATTCAGCGATTAATCTTCATCTTCTTCAGAAACTTCTTTATCAGGATTTCTGAAATAAATCTGGTCATTCAGAAATTCATGAATGGCAATTAATGTCGGTTTTGGTAATTGCTCATAATATTTGGCAATTTCAATCTGTTCTCTGTTTTCAAAAATTTCTTCGAGATTATCAGTGTTGGTTGCAAACTCTTTGAGCTTTGATTCCAATTCTTCTTTTATTTCAATAGAAACCTGATTTGAACGTTTTGACAAAATGACAACAGACTCATAGATGTTGCTTGTTTTTCCTGCTAATTCGTTAATGTCACGTGTTATTGTGGAAGATTCGGTTTTAATTTTTTTGTAGTCCATAAACAATTTTATTATATTTTTTTAATTGTTGAGTTCATTTAAAGTGTTTCGATAAAATACATTGGCTTCTCTCAAGAAACTGCTTTCGGGAAAAAGAGCTGCAAAAGTTTCATAAGCTTCTTTGGCATTGATATAACGTTCTCTTTTTTTGGATTCAATACTTTTATTAGCATATAAATAGTATGATTTGAAAATAAGAAAATAGGTTTCTTCTTTATGCCCTGTATCAGGAAAATCTTTTAAATGAGCATTTAGGGCAGCAATTGACGACCTGTAATCTTCGGTAGAGAAATATAGCTTTCCAATCTCAAAAGATTTTCTTTGTAATTTGCTTCTCATTTTATCAATAAGCTCGTTCGCCTGTGCTACTTTTGAGCTTTCGGGAAAAGTATTAATAAAATTTTGCATCCCTCTGATAGCATTCATTGTACTTGATTGGTCGAGGCTGTAAACAGGCGAGTCCAAATATTCACAGTAGGCAGCCATAAACATAGCCTCTTCGGTGTACCTGCTGCGAGAGAAAGTTTGAGTAAAATTCTGGAAATAATAGGCTGCCAGCACATAATCTCCTTGTCCGTAATGGGCATAGGCATAATAATAATAAATATCCTCTGCTCTTGCTGATCCCCTGAAATAGGTCAGTAATTCGTCAAATAACTGTATCGCTTTAAAATAATCATGCTGCTGATAATATTCAACGGCTTTTTCATATTTCAATTCAATATTGTCACTTTTTAAAATCTTTTTATATTCGTTACAGGCCGAATTGAACAGTAAAATAGAAAAAAAAGTTAAAATGAAGAGGGCGGTTTTTTTCATGGTGCAAAAGTAAGTATTTTTTAGATATAAAAAAAGATAAATTTAATTACTTTTTTTTCAGGCATTAAACGTCAGTTGTTGTTTATTATTTTATTTTTTTTTAATTTTGAAAAAACTTAATTTATGGATGATAATGCTAAAGATGAATTGGTGCGCATGGTTGTTGCCCCATACATCCAGAAAGCTACAGCCCTTATTGGCATGCCCCGAAAAGTGGGTGGCAACCAATTCCGACACATGATGGCTACTTTTGCCATTTTAATTGACTATCATTTTACAAATACTGTATTACTAAAAGCTTCATTGATTCATGATTTGTTTGAAGATATACCTGATTCTGACCGAAACTTAATAATAGCTATCGACTCTGATGGTTATGATGTTATGTCACTTGTTGATGAGGTCACTAAATCACCAACGGAATGCAAGAGTGATTACCTCAAACGACTTCTTGAAAGAGGTTCTGAAAAAGCAAAAATTTTGAAAGTGGCTGACAGAATAAGTAATCTTACAGATATGCATCCCAATGTGATAAGGCCTGAGAAAATGAAATCCTATCTTAATGAAACGATGTTATATGTTTACCCTATGGCCGTACAGGTGAATGCCCACATGGCAATTGAAATTGAAGACCTCGTTCATACAAGGGAGAGGTACATCCATATGACAAATAGGGAATAATACTATTTATGAGTCTTGGCTATTTTTAATAAATTCAGGGGAAGCATAAATGGTGCTATAACACAAGTCTCCCTCGCTAGCCGTGCAGACAGTTACTGTGCAAAAAACGATACGCATGGCAGCTTTTTCAAAAATTTCTAATTCAACCTGATTACCTGCAAAGTTTTTAAATTCATAGAAGTTTACAAAAGAAAAACCTTCGTCCAACAGATTTTTTTCTGAGAATTTGTTTTTACAAATAATGAGCCCATCGATTAGGCTGTCAAAAATATTCTGTTCTTTTATTGAAGATAATTTCATGTCAATAATATTAATCAAAACCTAATAGTCTTCTCAATTCAGCTGTTGTCAATAACATGGGGTCAACTTCATAGGCCGTGAAGGTGTATCTGTTGTTTGTAGAAAAATTTGAAAGTGTATTTTTCAGGGTGGTTTTGTCAACAATTGCCACCATACCGTTTTCAGTTGTAACAAAAAAAGCTGTTTCAGATAATCCGTCAATAACTACGGGCGTGTCTTCATGAGCAGAATATGAATAAATACTGTTGTTGGGTTTGTCAACAACATATAGTGTTGAGTATTGTATTTGGTTGTTAAAGGCATCTTCAAATAGGGGATGTACCAGAACAGGATTTCTGATATCGTTTATTTTGTCAATATTCCAGATTCCGAAACCACCAATTTCAAAACTTCGCATGGCATTATAGATGCTAAACTGTGCATTGTCAATGCTGTCTCTTTCAGCAGAAAGGCGTCTTCTTGCATAAGCCATCCATTCTTCATGCGACATGGCTTTTTCCTCGGGTGTCATCAGTTCATATATTCTATCCCAAACTTGTTTTTGACGTTTAATAATTGATTTAGAGATGTTTCTGTCGAATTTTGTCTGAATTTTGAGAAGTGCTTTATTGTAACGGCTATCAAGTCGTGAGTATAGTTTTTCGTATTTTGTTGTTTCTGTAGTAAAATTGGCCCGAACAGGAAATGCTTTAAATGTTATAAATTCATGGGGACTTTTAATTTCTATTTCAAATAAATTCTCCGTTTGCAGATAACTGATACGTACATCTGTCCATTTTTTTCTGGTGATAAAGGTTCTTGCAAATTCTCTTTTCGATAGGTTTCCGACATAAGTCCATGCATAAGGTCTGTAAGTATTTAATTCTCTGAATGTTGAAAAATCAGGCAGTTCAAATAAGAAGGTCGGCATTTTTTTAACGTCCCTGTTTTTTACAAACTTATGAGCTCTTTTTAGTTTAAAATATGTAATGCCCGATTTTTGTTTTCCGGTGTAAAACTGAATAGGAATTTTTGTTGTCCTTGCATACGTAGTGTCAGCATATCTATTTTCGAAATCCAAGGTGTCAAAATCTGCTCTCAGCAGTTCATTGTATAATCTGTATGCTGCACTTGTATTAATATCAACAATTCTGATGTTGTTTGTTAGGGTAGAAGTAAATTCCCAGTTTCCTGAATTTCTATTGAGACTATAAAGGTTAAAGTCAGTTCCTGTATCAATAGAGGAGAAATCAATAAGAATTTTTGCTTCAGGCCTCAGGAAAACTTCCTGATTTTCGGAGAGTGCAAATATTTCAAACATGCCTCCGGTAGTGAAAAAATACGGATGTCCAGCACTGTCATATTGCATAGATAGTCCGTTAGCTAAAATGTCAACAACATCTCTGAATTCTCTGTAATAAAGGGTGATATTTTTATCAATGATATGACCTTCACGATCTGTAAATGCACTATCAGGGATACTGATGGTGGTTCCTGAAGTATAAAGCAGGTTGTGGCTTTTTTGCGGCTCAAGGGTGTAACTCTGACGTTCAATCTGTGGGTCGCCAATCAGAGGCCTGATAGTTGAGGCATAATAGTTAGAAATAAATGGAATTCTATCTTCATCTTTTCTGATATTCCGGAAGGCAGCAGATTGCTGAAAATCGCGATAGATGTTAAGATTTAATTCAACTTCGGGGAAAGCTTTTACGTAATACAGAGAATCCCGAATATTGTAGCAGGAAACGGCAAGTGAATGTAAAGAAAGTTTCTCGATAACAGGAATTATATGATCGGCATTTCGGAAATTGTTGTCATTCAATATTAAATTTTGCAATGATGAAATTTGTGAAATATCTTCAGGTATAAAGCCTATCCAGTTGTCGGAAAGGTCCAGTGAAATCAGGCCTTTAGGCATAACAGCATCAGGGCTTAATTCCAAACGACCCGTAGAAGCAATTGTCAGATTTTTCAGACGTGGTAACCCAATCAAATTTTTAAGAAGCTTGTCGGCTTCAATTAAATCGTAGTTTCTTATTGTTAATGATTCAAGATATACAAGAAATTTTATGGAAGAGTGAATTTCAGCACTTTCGTTATCATCAAGTTCCAGATATTTCAAATTGTTTAATTGTCTTAGCTGTCGGAACAATTTATTAAATTTAAGATTCGGGCAGCTTCCAATTGAAATGCATGTGAGGTTTTTAAAAAGGTTGAGGTTTGTCGGTAACGTATTGCCGGTAAAGTTGTTGATACTTATTTTGATGACACTGTCTTTATTATTAATGCCTGAAAAGAAACTTTCAAGTCCCTCAGAAGATATGGCATTGTTGATGTTGAAGCAGTTGTATTGCCCATCAGCATTGAGTGTCTCTGTATATAGTGTATCCGTGTAAAAATCAATAGTGAAACAATTTAATGCTTCCGAATTTTGTCCCGATAATTGAAATGAAACAATTATAAAAAATAAGGTAATGCTTACAAAAATTCTGTTCATCAAAAGACAATTAATTTACGATAAATAGTGGCATAAAATTAATAGAAATAATGATAAAAATATTGTTTACTAAAGGAATTTTTTACGTGTGATTTTATTCCTTAATTCTTTCTTCCATAGGTCGGGAAACTCAATGAGCGTTTTGTTGTTTTTATCGTTTAATCATTTTCTTCATAGTAATAGGAATAGTCAATCCCTTTCATAAACATTTCACGGTCATTAATTTTGTTAGTGAGTGCATAGTTCAGTAGAGTCTTGAGCGTATTACTTTTTGTTGGACTTAGCATCATTGCATTCATATAGTCTCGCTTACTTATTTTACTCCAATCAACGCATTTTTTAAGGCGTTTTTTGAGCATCAAATCCAACCATATTCGTGTGCTTCTGCCATTACCTTCCATAAAAGGGTGTGCAATGTTCATTTCAATATATTTGTCTGCAATTTCGTCAAATGTATTTTCAGGCATTGTTTCTATGTGCTTTAATGTGTCACCTAAAAAGCGTGATACAGCAAATTGAAAAACTCCTTTTGAAATATTCTTTTGCCTGATTTGTCCCGCAAAATCGTACAGTCCTCCAAACAAATACGCGTGAATTTGTTGCAAGCCTTTGGCTGTACCAACTTCAATGTTTTCGATAAACGAACTTTCAAATAAGGCATACGCTTTTGTTTTACTCTTCCTGTCTATACTCTCATCACTGTAGGTGAACCATTCAATAAATCGATTTGCTTTTTTCCCGGGGAACTCTTTACCCAATGCAACTATGCCGTTGTAATCCAACATATCAGCAAAACGTCTTTTCCCGTCTGGTGCATAAAATTTCAACTGGGTAGTAGCACTAACCACTTGGCTATTTTCTTTCTTTAACTTTGCTTTAAGATATTTCCAATAATTGCGGGTCTTAGTATAGTCATTTTGGTCGGTAAGCACAGCAACAATATCCAAGACCGAAAACCACCATTTGGCATTTTCTTCATCCCAAATAGCTCGTACTTCGCGGTCGTCAAAGAAACGAATGGATATTTTTGTGTTACTCATCAATAATTCTCTTCTATTTTGTCGTTTTTCTTCAAAGTTATGATTTTTTTTCTTTCTTAAAGTCTGAGGTCTTTTTTTACAATAAATGCTAAGGATTGAGCACAGCATTTAGTGGGTCGCTTTGCTTGCACTGTCCTATCAAATCACACCCAAAGATAATAAATTAATCAAAACCATCAAATATATTTTTACCCGCTATTGTGCAAATGGCTGTCTGAAAATGCAAAAGCCACTTTTATAATATAAAAAAATATCTCCAACTAAGAAAAAATATTTTTATGTTAGGGTGTGTACATTTCTTTAATTAAATCTGCATACTCGATATTCACCTGCTTTCTTCTGATTTTTAAAGAATTGGTCAGCATTGTATTATCTATGGTAAATGCTTCCGGAAGTAAGCTGAATTTAGCTACTTTTTCGTAAGATGGTAATTCGGCCTGTAGCTCATTAATTTCTTTTTGAATTATTTCTTTAACTAACGGGCTTGAAATAAGGGCTTTGTTGTCGGAAAATTCGATGTCTTGTAGTTGAGTTAGCTTTTTTATTTTTTCAAAAGCGGGAACAATTAGAGCTGTTAAGTGTTTTCTGTTGTCGCCAATTACACAAAGCTGTTCTATAAAACTACTTCTAGAAAGAATAAGTTCAATTTTCTGTGGAGATATATATTTACCTGTAGATGTTTTAATAATATCTTTTAATCTTTCCTGCATTAAAAGAGTTCCTTCTTTTGGAATGAGACCCAGATCTCCCGAGTAGTACCATCCATCAATAAGGCATTCTTCGGTTTCTTTAGGTTTTTTGTAATAACCTTTAAAAACTGTTTCCCCTTTTATTAAAATCATACCATCAGAAGGGTTAATTTTCACTTCTACATCTGGCATTATACTGCCAGAGTTTACGAAATCGTATTTGTCTGTTTTCATACAAGAAACTGTGGCCGTAGTTTCCGTAGCGCCATATCCGTAATTAACAAATATTCCCATGGCATGGAAAAACTTTAAAATTTCCGGATCTATAGCGGCACCAGCACAAGGCATAAATTTAATGTTTCCTCCAAATATCTGACGTATTTTTTTCATTACCAACGCATTGGCAATACACCTTTTTATATTTAGAATTAAAGGTGGATTTTTAGAATCTTTTTGATATTCTATATATTCTAATCCAACATTTAACGACCAATTAAAAATGTTTTGTTTTATTTTGCTCCACCCATTTAGAGCCTGCGTAATTCCATCGTATGTTTTTTCGAAAAACCGAGGCACAGCGCACATAACTGTTGGTCTAATCTGTGGAAGCACATGTATGATTTCTTTTGGATTTACATTAAAAACATTTATTGCCCCTCTATAAAAAACGTAATATGTCCAGGCTCTTTCGAAGGCATGACTTAAGGGTAAAAATGCCACAGAAATATCTTTTTCACCTAAATCGAGGCGGTCGTTGTGTATTTCGAAAAGTTTAATGAAATTACTATGATTTAGTAAGACGCCTTTTGGAATTCCTGTAGTTCCGGAGGTGTAAATTATTGTTGCTAAATCGTCATAAGAGGCCTCAGAAAACTGTTTTTCTTTTGTCTCAATTATTTTATTATCAAACTCTAAGCTATATATATTTTTAATAGAAATAATTCTATCATCATCGCTCTCGGGACAATTAAATGTTATAATCTTTTTTAATGATTTGGTTTTATCGAGCGCCTTAATTGCGTTGTTTAATTGTAATTGATCGCCAACGCACATTATTTGCATTTCGGTTTCCTCCACAATATAGGCAACTTGGCTGTATGTAGATGTTGCATAAATTGGTACTACTACAGCCCTTGCCGATAATATTCCGTAATCGCAGATTGTCCATTCAGGATAATTTTCGCTGTAAATTCCTATGTTATCTAAAGTGCCTATGCCTTCCGAAATAAGAAATTTAGTTATACAATCTATTTTTTCTTTAAATGTTAACCAAGAAACAGACTTATAAACACCATCAGTTTTAACACGATAAGCCTCGCGACTTCCATATTTTTTTGCCCTATTGGTAATGATGTGTGCTAAATGCTTTTCAATCATATTATTTATAAAGTTTTAATATTTAAATAAACTAAATTTTATTTTGGTATTCTTCGTCATTATGTTTCCATCTTTTATGAGACCAAAGCCAGTTTTCTGGCTCTTTTCGTATAATCGATTCAAGTTTGTTGGCATATCTTTTTGTTAACTCTCCTTCTTCGAGCGACTGTGGATTATCAGTTAGAATAGAAAGTTCCACTTCGTAATAACCACGTTTTATTTTCTGAATATCAATATATACAACAGGGTAATTATAGTTTTTCGAATGTTTCTCAACCCCATGCAAAAAAGCAGTTTTTATTCCAAGAAAATCTATCCAATAGGCATTTTTTAACTCTCTTTTAGATGGGCTCTGGTCAGAGGCCATTAAATATACATAAGGTTTATTGCGGTTCGTCTCAAATGTTTTACTTGTCTCGTAAATAGAAACTAAATCTGTTCCACATCGCGATCTGCTTTTCTTTAATATGCTATCTATAAACTTACTTTTTACTGGCTTGTAAAATGCTGCTACATTATAATTTGTTTGTAAACTTGCCGACAAACTGCCCCATTCCCAATTATTATAATGTCCGGTTACTCCAATAATACTTATGTTATTCTTGTAAAAACTGTCTAATAACTCAGGATTTAAAAGTTTATGCCTCTTAATGATAGTTTTTTTAGGCATCGTAAATGCTTTTACGCCCTCTACAATATTGTCTATAAGATGCTTGTAGGTTTTTTTTTCAATAATAGCTATCTCTTGCTCTGTCTTTTCGGGGAATGCTCGTTTAAGATTGGCAACAATAATATCTATTCTGTATCTAACTATGTTTCTTACGATAATTCGCAGAAAATCAGAAAATAAATACATCATAAAATATGGCATTATACTAATTAAACCCACTATTATTAAGAAAAAGAAGGTGCTAACTATATTCATGCAGTAAAGATAATAGATTTTATTATTTTTAAATTATTAAACCTAAACACTTTCAAGTACTTATAATTTCTTAAATGCGCTCAAATCAAAATTTACACTCAAATATATCATATTTTCGAATATAAATTATTTTCTCTGTAGAAATTATCTTCAATTTAGGAAATAATAACTGGCGTTAAGTACAGTCGCAAAAGTTACCCATAGTAAATATGGTATATTGATGTATGCAGCTATAGGTTTGATTTTGTAAAATAAAACAAGCATCATAAAAATACTAATCCATAATAATACAATTTCAATAAGGGCCAAGCCAATCATATTGAAGTAGAAAAAGATAAAACTCCAAGCAAAATTTAGTGTCAGTTGCAATAGAAAAACTCCAATTGCAATTTTTCGTTCAGTGCTTTTTTTCTGATTCCATATCAAAAACAAAGAAACCCCCATAATTAAGTAAAGGGTGGTCCACACCGGTCCGAACAACCAATTGGGCGGATTGAAAGATGGTCTGTTAAGTGTTGCATACCAATCAGGTACTGCTTCCGAAGTAAACATTCCTGCAATTGCTCCTATTCCCAAAGGTAAAATAATAGACAACATAAGCTTAATAATTTGAGATTTTGACATTGTATTTTATATTTAATTTATAATATGCCACCATTTAACATCATTTATTCCTAACACTAACTGATATGCGTTTACATAAACCAGAAAAACAGCACAATCTTCTGATAAAAGAAATTCATCTTGCTCCGGATGTTTTGTCAGATGTGCTTTTATAGCCATATCATAGACATCTTTATCAACTTCCTTAGCAACACCAAAGGCTGTTAATGCAGTAATTTCGTGTTGATTTAGATTGTTGATATATCTTTTTTCAAATAAAATGGCGACCTTTTCATTACTAATGAGGTTATTGTATTTACGAGTGCTGCGGTAGGTTGCAAAAAAAAGATGCACAAAACCATCTATTGGCGTAACAGCAACTAAACTGGCGTGTGGCTGACCATTACCCTCTGTGGCCAGCACTGCCAGATTATTGGTTTGAAAAACATCTTCGATATATTTTTTTATATTGGTTTCAGTACCCATATATTTGCACAATTAAAATTAAAAGTTTATTGAAAGACCAAGAGCAGTATAATGTAATAATGCAAAATTATAAACTTCATCATTATCAGCACCTCCTTCAAGAATACGGTATCCTGCCCTAAAACAAAGTTTCTCGGAGAGCTTATATGTAGCAGCAATAGAAACATCTTCGGCCCTACCTTGTGGAGCGGCAAGTGCATCACCATCCAGAAGAAGTCCAAATTTATCTTTAATCTGCCAAAAAAGTCTAAAATTAATAATGGGAACAAATCCCACATTAACTTTCTCAGAAGCTAATCCGGGAGTTGAAAGTGCAATTTTAGCATCTCTGATTTTTGCAGTCAAGCCTAAACCAAACTCAAACTTGGGTTTTTGTACAATACTGTACCGGTATGTAAGCCTGTAAGAATTGAATTTATAAGTGCCGAAAATTTTAGTATTTGCAGGAAATACAACCCCCTGAAAGTTAATATCATACGGTACACTGCCTTCTGATTTAATTTCGAGAGGCGCAAACAGTGCAGAAAATGTATGACGCGATTTTATTGTGTAATTCGCCCTTATCCGGTAGAAAAATTCTGTTTTAGGCATCAGATCGTCTTTTAAAGAAAATAGCGTACCCTCATCACCCGGAATGCGTACATTATTATAACCTGTAAAAACAGCACCTGCCTCAAGATCAATAATTGTCTGGGCTTTCATGGATGATGCCCCCCCCAAAAACATACATGCTATAAGCAGTGAAAAGAGTATTTTTCTCATCTCATTTTTTTTGTAATTATTTGACATCAATCTGAATTAACTGGGTCCATTGCTTATGCCATCCTTAAGTTTATCATTTATTTCATCTAGTTTATTTATGATTTCCTTGTTTGACTTTCTATTTGCAGCACTCATTAATATTATTTTAATAGAAACCAATAAAACACCAGCTTCAAGCAATAAATATTTAGTAAAACCTGTTAAAAAAAGGGCTAGTGTAAAAAGAATAAATGTTAATGCAATTGTAATTGCATTGCCTAAGTCTAATTTATTTTTCATTTTTTTCTAATTTTCGTTTTTGAATTTCATTTTTAATTGGTTGCACCTTTTCAACTCAAAATTAAAAACTCTTTTGATATTCTCGTATAAAAAAATATTAAAGCACTTTTAGAAAAACGAATTCTTCTTTCTTATTTATAAACTCCTATAATTGAAGAGAATTTTTATTTTACTCATTATTTGCTGATTTTCCTTCAATTTTTGCATGATTTTTAAAAGTAATATACATTTCTTTCCAATAATAAACATGAAAAGATGCATTTATATTGATTTTCCTAAGGTAGAGCTATTCCTTAATCAGTTTTCGTAATAATGTCCTATCTGTACCTGTTAGCCTAACTATATATATCCCTTTCGACAAAGAACTAATATTAATGTCATTCTCACCATTACCAAATTCACTATGTAAAACACACTCTCCTAGCGTGTTGTAAACTTGAATTTTTAGTTTTTGCATTTCAGGAGAAACAATCGAAATGATTTCTGAAGCTGGATTCGGGAATATATTTATTGACGATTTAGTCATCATATCTGTTATGCCAACAATTGAATCTATTAACACTAAAGTAGTTCCTGCAAGACCCGTACATCCATTCACAGTGGCAGTTACCTCATAATTACCAGCCATAGCAAGCGTTGTATTTGTGCTAACAGTGGGGTTTTGCTCAGTTGAAGTAAAACCATTAGGTCCTGTCCACGAATAGGTAGCTCCAGAAATTAGTGACGCAGAAAGTGTTAAAGTAGAACCAACCACAACAGGTCCATTATTTCCAGCTACAGGTGGCGGCGGCATTAAATTAACCAATACCGTTGTTGTATCGTTTAAGCTTTCGCAGGCATTTACTATTGCTGAGACACTATAAGTTCCGCTCATACCTGCAGTAGCATTACTGCTTACCGTGGGATTTTGCTGCGTTGACGTAAATCCGTTTGGCCCAGTCCAATTGTATGTGGCACCTGTAATAGCAGAGGCTGTAAGACTAAGTGAAGCGCCTTCACAAAATGGTCCGTTATTACTGGCTATTGGAGAGGGCGGAATTGTACTGACTAATACCGTTGTTGTTTCGTTTAAGCTTGTACAGGCATTTACTATTGCTGTAACACTATATGTTCCGCTCATTGCTGCTGTAGCATTACCACTTACAGTTGGATTTTGCAGTGTTGACGTAAATCCGTTTGGCCCTGACCAAGTGTATGTAGCACCGGTAATAGTAGATGCGAAAAGAGAAAGCGGTGCCCCTTCGCATAATGTATCATAGTTGCTAGTAGAGTTTGCGCCTATAATTGTTTTTAAAATGGCGCCATTAGAACCAACAATATAAACTGTATTTTCATCTGCATATTTAACTGATTTTAGATCATGGTCCCAAAAGATTGTTTGCAAATTCCAGTTAGCTCCACCATTTATGGTATTATAAATTTTTCCATAATGATTATAATCGTACCCCACTGCATATCCCGTATTGGCATCGCTGAAATTAAGGGAAGTCAACACGAC
>JAQVVM010000062.1 GCA_028698995.1 Bacteroidales bacterium | reverse complement strand
TTTAAAGCGTAGGCATCAGTAGGAATATTCAAAAATTTTGCGGTATTTTCTTTAATATTTTTACTATTTTCTGATTTAATAAGCTTTGCAATCAAATCAGCATAAGTCATATTTGTTAAATCAAATTTTTCATAAGAAATAAGATTAAGAGCTTTCATCACATCAATTGTTTCACACCATCCTTTAAACCTAAAAGTACCTCGAAACATGGTTTTTGTTTCAGGAATGCCATAAAGGTCTATATAAGGGACAGAATCACGATTGGGATAGATTTCGAGATGACCGACTTCGGGGAACATTAAACTTTTTGGATTTTTAAATAAGTCTTTTGTTGGAACATATACTTCTTTAGAATCCAGCAAATAATTTGCATCATTGTTTCCAGCCATAACAACCCCTTTAGGACTCCATGAGAACTTATACTTAAAAGGGTTTCCAGCAGCTTCAGGAGCTGGCAAGGCACCACACAGAGAATAGAAACTTTCAATTTTTCCATTATTAACATGAACATAATCAATAATTCTCATGGCTGACATATGGTCAATACCAGGATCTAAACCAAGTTCATTAAGTATAATAATACCTGCTTCCTTTGCTTGTGCATCCAAAGCTTTCATTTCGGGTTTAACATAAGAAGTTGTAATCATATTTGTCTTATGTTTAATGCAATATTTTGCAATAAGAATGTGATGTGCATACGGTAACAAACTAACAACAATGTCATGTTCAATAATCATTTTTTCGAGTGTTGATTCATCATCAACTATCCATGACATAGCATTCCCGTTTGGATGCCCATCAATCATTTCCTCTGCTTTTGATTTGGTTCGTGTGGCTACAGTTACCATATATTCATTATTTAACAAATACATAACAATTGGTTTAACAACCATGCCTGCTCCTAAAATTAAAACTTTTTTCATAGAATAAACTTTAATAAAATTTCTAAATACAATAATTTAATGAATAATACATATATAATTCATAAAATGAATTTCAGACAAAAGTAAACTTTTTTTCAATGCAAAAGGCTTTCTAATCTAAATTTGAGGAGGAAAACGTAAGATACTAAAAATTGAAGATAAAAATAGAAAATATTCTATCGAACTAAACCTAAAAAATAATAAATAAAAAAAGAGGGTAAGAAAACGAAAAATCTATTTGTAGGGACCTCTAGGTGGTCTTCTTCTTTGATTTTTAATGACGTAGTTTTTATTAATTGGGATTGTTTTCTTGGCAATTTTCCTTTGGTGTGGAGATTTATAGCGCTTTACAGATGCAGATTTGCGTCTTTTAAGCATTTTTTTATATTTTCTATTAGCCTTATAGCTTCTTGAACATGAAGAAAAGACGCTGACTGTAATAAAAATAATCAAAAGTAAAATATACCACTTTTTTAAATATCTCATTTGTTGAAGCTGTTATATATCAGTATTATACTATTGTTTAACTTAATTATAGATTTTCTTTTTATACTCTAATTTAAGAAGAACGTTACAATTTTATGCAATAATAGAAAAAAAAATTATAATGCAAGGCATTTTTTTTAAAATGTTTTAGTAATGTCAAAATTAAAATAAAAAAACAGATGAATTAAGTTTATTTTAAAAATAAAATTCAGCGTAAAATTAATTATTTTTTTTTAATGATTATTTTTTTTTACAATTTTCTATGATATCGTAAAAATAATCGTCTGTATGAGCAATTAAGCAATTATTAAAAAAATCGGAATAGCCATAACAGGAAAATGAAATAGCATTTTCGAAAGCATTGTAAGCTTCTTGATAGGAGAAATTATTATAATGAGCAGCAGCCAGCAAAAAGTACAAACGTGCATTAAAAGCATCTGAATTGATAAAAGAGGACAGAAATTCAATAGCCCTATGATATTGTTTCATTTCGATTAGTAATTCTGCAAACTTAAACTCATTTTCTGAAAAAATACTCATAGAGAAGTTTTTCATAATTCTTTCGATAAGGATAAAAGCTTCTTGCATTTCGCCTTTTGAAAACAGTATTCGTGCTTTTAGTATTTTAAGCTCAGTATAATCCTCAAAAAGTTTAAAGCCTTTATTAATAAACTTTTCAGATTTTACAAAATTTTCCAATAAAAAATAGCAATTAGCGATACCGACAATGGCATTCAAATCTTCTTGATCTTCATTATGGAGATTAGTGTAAATTTCAAGAGCTTCATCAATTCGGCCTAATTCTTCATATGTTTTAGCCAATTCTTCCTTAAAGAATGGATAAAACAGTTCATTGTATTTGTTGTATAATCTTATAACTGATTCGTAATCAGAAATTGTCTTATAAATATTAATCTTAAAAGAGATGGCATCAAAATGTTCTTCATCAATTTTCAGAACTTTATTATAAGCATTTAACGCATTCTGATACAACATTTCATGTTCAAAAAGTTTTCCAATAGAAAGTAATGCATTAACATTCTGATAATTCAAATTAATTAGATTTTCAAAATAGAAAATTCCGTCAGAAGTATTTTCTGATTTAATAAAAATTTCTGTCAGATAAAAATAAGCATCAACATTATCATTATCAATCTCAATACATTTCTTATAGCTTTTGATAGCATCTTTGTAATTTTTTAGAGAAAGATAACAGTATGCCAATTCATCATAAATGGCAGATGGGTCATCAACTTCATTATAGAGAGCTCTATGAAATTCACTTATAGCTTTATCAGGGAGGTCTTGTTCAAGGAAGGCAGATGATTTTAAAATATAAATTCTAGAGTTGTAGGGTTCAAGTTGCTCAATGCTGTCAAGAATAGAGATTGCTTGTTCAAAATTTTTACGTATAATTAAAAGTTCAGCCTTTAAAAGAAAAAAAGTTGTATCATCTTTAAAAAGTCTGAGCGCATATTCATTTATTAATTCAGCATTATCGAACTCGTCAATATTTAAAAAGAAGTCTATACATTGAGTAAGCTCCTCAGGGTCGAAATAAACGAAGTTATCATTTGCAACATGTTCTTCAATCTGAGTGAGCATGGCATCATAATCGAGGAAAGAATCATCATCGTCTTCATTAAAAAAATCATTAAAAGGAATATAGCTTTTGCTCATGGTAGATTTTAAACAAATTTATGAAAAAAAATGAAATTATTAATTGAAAACAAAAATTTCAATATTTTTTTTTAACAATTTATGTTAATAAAAAAAAGATAAATCAAAAAATAAAAATGGAAATCAGTTCAAACTGAATAAGAATAATAAGATTTAGACTTAAACAAATAATCGTAAAATAGAAAGTCGAATCAAAATCAGGTGCAAAAAAAAACCTTCTTTTCAGGGAAGGTTTTTTTAAGTTATTAAGCTCCTAATTCCAGTCTTTTAAATTCGATGACTGAAAGTTCATTATTGAACTTGTTAAGGTATTGTTTAACGGTCATACTTCCGTCTTTAATATATTCCTGATTTATTAAAGTGTTTTCTTTATAGAATTTTTCAAGTTTACCGATGGCAATTTTTTCGATCATCATTTCAGGTTTACCTTCTTGACGGGCTTGTTCTTTACCAATTTCAATTTCTCTTTCGATTATTTCATTGCTCACGCCGGATTTATCAACAGCAACAGGTTTCATGGCAGCAATTTGCATGGCAACATTTTTCCCTACTTCATGAATACCATCAACATCCAATTTATTGAAAGAAACTAAAGAAGCAATTTTGCTGCCATGGTGTATGTATGCTGCACAGAAGGGAGCTTCAAGAAGGTGCAGGTGAGCCAAGTCAATTTTTTCGCCAATTTTTCCGGTTAAATCAGTTATATGATCACTAATAGATCTGCCATTAATGTTAGTATTGAGTAAATTTTCTTTGAGAGCGATTTTATTTTCGATAGCAATTGACAACACATTATTAGCAAAATCAATAAACTCTTGATTTTTAGCAACAAAATCAGTTTCACAATTTAACATAATAATAGCGCCGATATTGAAATTACTTGAAGTTTTTGCTAAAACGATGCCTTCACTGGCGTCTCTGTCAGCTCTTTTGCTGGCTAATTTCTGTCCTTTTTTTCTTAAAATTTCAATAGCTTTGTCAAAATCGCCTTCAGAATCAACAAGTGCATTTTTGCAATCCATCATGCCTGCACCAGTCATTTGTCTTAATTTATTAACATCGCCTGCTGTAATATTTGCCATATCTTTTCTATTTAAAATTAATAAGTTTTATTTTTTCTTGGTTGTTAATCTTTTTCCCTGCGGTTTTGGTGATTTTTTTCCCATTGTATCAGTTTCAGGTTCATCCGTTTTAAGTTTACGAGGTCTCTTAGTTTTACCATCAATATCTACAGTTTCTTCATCATCAATGTTTTCTAGAGATTTAAGTCTGAATTCTTCATCTTTTTCTCTTTGTTCATCTTCTTCAGAAATTTTATCTTTTTCAAATTTTCTTTCATTCAATCCTTCTTCAATGGCACTAACCATTTCACCAATAATAACAGAAATAGATTTTGAAGCATCATCATTTGCAGGAATTGGAAAATCTACTTCATTTGGATTTGAATTAGTATCAACAATTGCAAAAGTAGGAATATTGAGTTTTTTAGCTTCAGCAACAGCAATGTGTTCAAAGTGAATATCGACAATAAATACTGCAGCGGGGAGTCTATTTAAGTCAACAATACTTCCGAAATCTTTTTCCAATTTATGTTTTTCACGTAACACCTGTAATCTTTCTCTTTTTGCCATGGTAGCAAGAGTTCCATCACCTTCCATTTTTTCAATATTGGAAATCTTTTTCACTGCTTTTCGTATTGTAGCAAAATTAGTGAGCATTCCACCGGGCCACCTTTCAGTCATAAAGGGCATATTTACTCTTCCGGCTAATTCACTGACAACATCTTTAGCTTGTTTTTTGGTAGCCACGAAAAGAATTTTCTTACCTGATTTGGCAATTTGTTTAATCGCATTTCTCGCTTCAGCAGCCTTGACTAAAGTTTTATTAAGGTCAATAATATGAATACCGTTACGTTCCATAAAAATATACGGAGCCATATTAGGGTTCCACTTTCTTCTGAGGTGGCCAAAGTGCACACCAGCTTCTAATAAATCGTTATATGTTATTGTCATATTATAAATTGTTTTTCAATACTAAATATTAACGTTTGCTGAATTGGAATCTTTTTCTTGCTTTAGGACGTCCCGGTTTTTTCCTTTCAACCATACGTGGGTCTCTTCTCATAAGACCTTTTGGTTTAAGAACGAGGCGGTGTTCGGGGTCAATTTTACATAATGCCCTAGAGATAGCAAGACTTAAAGCTTCTGCTTGTCCTTTAAATCCACCACCATTTAAATTGACTTTGATGTCATATTTTTCAAGTAAACCGGTTAAAGAAAGAGGTTGTTTGACTATATACTGCAGACTTGCAGTCTGGAAATATGATTCGAGCAACCTTTGATTAATAATGATATTACCGTTGCCCGGTTTCATATAAATTCTAGCAACAGCAGTTTTTCTTCTGCCTAAGGCGTTAATAATTTCCATTTTCTATTTGATTGATTTTAAATTAATTAATTTCGGTTGTTGAGCTTCATGGGGATGTACATTACCAACATACACATAAAGGTTCTTATTAAGAATACTACCCAATTTATTTTTCGGCAACATGCCTTTAACAGCTTTTTCAACAATAAATTCGGGTTTTTTACTTAGTATCTGTTTGAACGTTTTAATTCGTTGACCACCAGGATAACCTGTATGAGAAATGTATTCTTTTTGGTCTTTTTTGTTTCCGGTTAATAAAATTTTCTCCGCATTGATAATAATAACATTATCTCCGCAATCAAAATGAGGTGTATAATTCCTTTTTAATTTGCCTCTGATTAAACTGGCAACTTTTGAAGCCAAACGGCCTAAAACTTCATTTTCAGCATCCACAAGTAACCATTCCTTGGTAACAGTATCGTTATTTGCTGAAAGTGTTTTGTAACTTAATGTATCCATGCTCTTTATAATTTTAGCTCTATAATAATTTCTTTCAAAAAATTCGGAGTGCAAAAGTAAAACTAATTTTTGATATAACAAACCATGTTCAAATTATTTTTTATTAAATATTTATTATTTTTATATTTAAATTTATAAGCACATTTCCATATATCTGATTATCAATAATTTATAAGTATTTTTATTTTAATAGCAGCATTTAAAAAATTGCATTCAGACTAATTACAAAAAGCAATTTATTGACAAAAAAGTAAAATACTCTTTAACCTTATCTAAATGAAAAGCTATGAAAATTTGAGTTTATATCCTAATCTTACCCCAAATGAAAAATTTGGTAAATGATATACACCCTGAGTTCTTCTGAAAATGCTTCCTCTTGCAATTATGGCATCTTCGGGTAAATTATCTGATATTATTAAATTGCGATAACCCAAACCTGCATATAGTTCGACAATCCATCCATTGTCAGTCAATGGGATGTCAACGCCTGATAGAAGGGCAGGTACAAATACCTCTTTTGTTCTCTGATAAGTACATTCCTGAAAATAAGACATATCGTACATCTGAAACCATTCACTTTTCATATACACAATTTTCTTATAATTAAAATCAATGCTGCTGAAGAATTGAATTTCATTATCTGATTTTGTCCAATAATACTTAATCTGATTTTTTATTCTGAAGCCATTAAGATTGCTTTTTTTATCCCAAAACGGACTAAGATAATGCGTGATATAACCTGCTTCATGTTGTAAACATAATCTATTAAGAATGTTGTATTGAACAGCAAACTGAATTGAGGGTGTATAATCAATCAAAGATGTAACATTCAGCTTGAAGCATATATGTTTATCAAAATTTTTGGAGTCAATTTTTTCCTGCGCATTTACTAAGGGTAAAAAAAAATATTCAAATAAAACAAAAATGAGAATTATTCTAATCAACAGTTTTGACATTGGACAGTTTTTGATTTTAATAAATTACTGAACAACAGGTATGACCGAAATAAGGAAAATACTATCAGGATTTTGATAGGAATATTGATAAAGTCCGCTTTCACCGATAACAAAAAGTATTTTATTATTGGGTATGACATCAAAAGCGTTGATATTGTTTATTTGAAAAAGATTTTGCAAGTTAAAAGAATTTGAAAAATTATAAACACCAAGACCATATTCTCCATGACATATAAAAATCAATGAGCTGTCTAAGGCAAGTCCATTTGGGGTTTGCATGTCAAATGAATTAATCAGAAGAGGTTGAAAAATATTTTTAATATCAATAATCTGTAATTGATTTACAGTGCCGTTGGGATTGCATTCAGTACCGCTTCTTAGGGTAACAAAAGCCAGTGTATCATTAACAACAACAGGATCACAACTTACTACATGGATAAGTTCAGATACAAATTGCGGGTCATCGGGAATTGAGATATTATAGATATACATTCCATTCTGTGAGCCAATAAACAAATGGTTTCCATAGGGAAAAACTGTTTCGATATCAAAACCTATATGTATATCTTTAATGTACTGAGGGTTATCAGCTTGTGCTATATTAAAAACCTTAAGATTTCTGTCGTCAACAACATAAAGATGGTTATAAGCAATTGTAAATCTAGCCATAGAACCACCTTTACCACTGGAAATCATACTTTCGTTACTGCTTTTATCACATGATGCAAAAACTATTGAGCAAATAATAAAAATGAAGATATTTTTAAGCATATACAAATAAATTAAATTTTCAAAAATTTTATCTAAAACATTTAGGGTTTGTCAGTTGTGATTTTTCCCAGGCAATGACATAACCAAGAGAAGTATCTACACATTCAAAATATCCATTATAGAAATCAGGATACATTTGCTTGTAGGGTTCATATATATTGGGTATTCTACTAACTATCTGAATGTCATCAAGGTTGCTTATATCTAAAGTGACTAAATCAGTAGCATTATCAGCATACAACATATTGCCATTTATTGCAATATCATAGTTTCCAGGAATATTAATAAAGCGAATATTCAACGGGCTGTAAGGATTACTGTTATTAATAACGTGAACCCCCCTACCCCTTTCATTAATAAATACCATAGCCCCATACAGATATATTTTACCGGGATTTATTATAGGTAAAGGTGTTGAAGAAGAAATGCTATAAAGAATAGATTTGCTAATATAAACAGGTTTATAGCCATCCACAATCACATTTTCACTTTTATCTGTGCAGGAAAAGAAGGAGAGTAAAACGACAAAAAAAAATAATAAGCAATTAGAATTTTTCATTTTGGAAAATTTAAAAAATTATAAAACAAATTTAATAAAAGAACTTTGAATAAGAAAATATTTTAATAAAAAGAGAATAAATAAAAGATTGTTACTATTTATGAGTTTCAATAGTCGACACCTAATAGAAATGCCGGTTTGAAAGTAAAAATACAAATACAAACGAATTATTTTCATCAATTAAAAAACAATAAATTTGTTAATAAATATTAAACATGAAATTTTATTACTATATTTGTTGAAATTATTAATATATACTAATATGGAAGACAATTTAGTTACGGTTGTAACAGAGAATTTTGCCCGTGCACAAATATTAAAAGCCCGTTTAGAGTCTGACGGCATAGAGTGTACATTAAGCAATTTAAACCTTATACAATCATCTGTATCTGATGGTGTCAGAGTAAAAGTAAAAGAATCTGATGTAAAAAAGGCTATTCAGTTGTATTTAAGTATAAAGAAAGAGTTTACCAGAGAAGGGAAAAAGAAAAATCAGAGAGGTAAATTAAAAGGGAATATTTTAGTTCCTGTTGATTTTTCTGAGAATTCATTCAATGCTGCATGTTTTGCCACTTACATGGCTCATATTTATAAAACTGAGATCAACATTTTTCATGTTTATTACATGCCAGTTACAGATATTGTAAACGCTCCTGATTTAAATTTTTCGCAGTACAGCATAGATATTGTTTTGCAAGATTTACAGAAAAGAGCAAAAAAACAAATGAATAATTTTGTTAAAAGAATTATGGAATTTGCGAAGGATAATAAGCTTGATGGGTTACGCATTAGGAAAACAGTAGTTGAGGGTCTGACAGCAGACATGATTCTTTCAGAAGCGAAAAGTTTCAAAGCAAATTATGTAATAATCGGCACCCATGGTGAGAGCCATTTGAAAAAGGATATTTTAGGAAGTATAGTCTGGACGGTTATTCAAAAGTCAAGATTACCAGTTATTGCTATACCGGACGGTTATCATTTCATACCTGGAAGGAGCAGCTATAATGTTATGTTTACAAGTGATTTAGATGAAACCACATTTGTAGCTTTACGAAAATTGGCCAGTATTCTTAAACCCTTTGAAAAGATTAAGTTTCATTGTGTTCATGTCAGCAATACAAAAATAAATGAATTTCAAAAAGCCCAAATGAATGCGTTAAAAGAATATATGTCAAATATTTCTTCTTATAAACTAACTGTTCAACTTATAGAATCGAAGGATTATATAAAAGCTTTCGATATTTACCTGAAAGAAAATAATATTGACATGCTTTGTATGTCCACAAAGAAGAGAAATCTTATTGAACGTTTTTTCAGTCCCAGCCTGGCCAAGAGAATGTTATATCATACTACTACACCATTGTTGGTTATTCAAATATAGCCTAAAAAAATTTGTCAGTATTTTGTAAGATTCCTTGTTTTGGAAGCTTTTATTAAAAAGCCTAATGTTAATAAATTATTAATTTATTTCTTTTGTTCAAATTTTATAGAATTATCATTTTTAATCAGTTTATCTTTGTTCATAAATCTGATTTGATGGTATAATTACAATCTATATAAATTTTAAATTTTGATATGGGAAACAACAACTTTACAATTCTTTTGGTTGATGATGAACCTGACATCCTAGAGTTTTTAAGTTATAATCTAAAAAAAGAGGGTTATAAGGTAATCACATGTTCAAATGGACGATCCGCTATTGAGAAAGCAAGGAAAGAGAAACCTCATTTAATTATACTTGATGTTATGATGCCTGAATTGGATGGTATTGAAACTTGTAATGAATTAAAACAAATCCCTGAATTACAGAAAACTATAATTACGTTTTTAACCGCACGCGGTGAAGATTATTCACAGATTGCAGGTTTTGAAGTTGGTGCAGACGACTACATAACAAAACCTATTAGGATTAAGGTTTTCATAAGTCGTGTAAAAGCACTTTTGAGACGTTATGACACATATGATTCAGAAACAACAAAACCTATCTTGATTTCTGATAAATTATATATTGATAAAGAGAAGTATATTGTTTTTATGGATGGACAAGAATTTGCACTTCCAAAGAAGGAGTTTGAACTTCTTGCATTGTTAATGTCAACACCCAATAAAGTTTTTACAAGGGAGGAAATATTTGCTCAGGTATGGGACAACAATGTGATAGTTGGAGATAGAACAATTGATGTTCATATCAGAAAGATACGAGAAAAATTGAAAATTGATAATATAAAAACCGTAAAAGGTGTCGGATATAAATTTAAAGACAATTAGTATACCTATTTATAATAAAGATTAATAATGAACTTTTCGAACTCACGGCATATTTCACTTTTTACCTCTATAACAACAACCAGTGTGGCAGTTATGTTGTACACTATAACAGCTATAATTTTCTATGAATTTGATCCATTGGTTCTATTGGTGTATATAGGTATCATTTTCCCTTTTACGTATTTTATACTTAATTATTTACTTGAAAAGTTTATTTGGGGTAAAATAAAATTAATATATAAAACCATACATAGTTTTAAAAAGCCCAAGAATGGCATAAAACGTAGTGGGTATATTGATAAAAATATTATAGAGAATGTGAATAAAGAAGTTCTTGAATGGGAAGAAGACAATTTAAAGGAAATTGACAAGCTGAAAAGGATGGAAGCCTACCGCAGGGAATTTATCGGTAATGTCAGTCATGAATTGAAGACACCTATTTTCAACATTCAAGGATATGTATTAACCTTGATGAATGGGGGTCTTGAAGACGAAACAGTTAACAGATCATATTTAGAAAGAACTGAGAAAAACATTGACAGAATGATAGCCATAGTCAATGATTTGGATGCTATTGCAAAACTTGAAACCGGAGAATTAAAAATGAAATTGGTTAAGTTTGATATAGTAGCTTTAGTTAAAGAAGTATTTGATTTTCTTGAAATAAAGGCACATGATAACAAGATTACCCTGTACTTTGGTGCGAAATATGAAAATCCCATTTATGTTCTGGCAGACAAAGAAAACATAAAGCAAGTTATTATTAATCTGTTGAATAACTCAATGAAATACGGCTTAGAAAATGGCAAAACAAAAGTTCGATTTTTTGATATGGATGAGAATATTCTAGTTGAAGTTACTGATAATGGTATAGGTATCGAACCACACGAAATTCCGCGCGTTTTTGAAAGGTTTTACAGAACAGAAAAAGCACGTTCATTACAAAAAAAAGGTTCAGGTCTTGGGCTTTCAATTGTAAAACACATCATTGATGCCCACAATGAAACCATAAACGTAAGAAGCACAATTGGCGTAGGTACGACTTTTGCATTTACACTAAAAAAAGCCCCACATCATTAATAGATTAATGCTAATAAAAAAAAATGTATTTTTGCAAAATGTAGTCACAAAAAAGTAATTTTGCCAAGAATTAAAAAACAAATTTAAATATGGATTTAAAAGAGATTTTATCAATTTCAGGGAAAAGCGGATTATCAAAAGTTGTTGCAAGAACAAAAAATGGTGTTATTGTTGAAAGTCTGATAGACAAAAAAAGGTATCCTGTTTTTGTAACAGACAAAATGAGTTCTCTTGATGACATCAGGGTATTTTGTATGAACGATGAAGATATTCCATTAGTTGAGGTTTTTAAGAAAATATCTGACAAGCAAAATGCTAAAACAATAGAAACCCTGATTCAAGTTAAAGATGCTGATTTGAAGCTATTGTTCGAAACATATTTACCTGAATATGACAAAGAAAGGGTTTACACATCAGATATTAAAAAGGTTTTCTCATGGTATAACCTTTTAATTCAAAACGACCTTTTAAAATTTGATAAAGAATCAGAAGAGAAAACCGAAGAAGCAGTAAAGGATGATGAAGAAGTAAAAGAAACTGAAGGAAACGAAAAAACTGAAGAATAAAATCAAAGTTTTCCCTCCAATGCATAAAAAACACATTGAAGATTTTATTGTATTATTAAATGAAAAGTTAAACGAAGATACGTTTTTACTACTTTTAAAACATCCACATAAACTACCAGAAATTAATGCGGGTCAATTTGCAGAGGTTTTGGTTGAAGATTCGCCCCTGACTTTTTTACGCAGGCCATTATCTATTCATGATGTAGATTATAAAAACAATACTTTGTCCTTATTAATAAAAAAACTGGGGAAAGGTACTAAAAAACTCTCTGAACTCAAACCAGACAATTTCCTTAATTTGATTTTCCCCCTAGGCAACTCTTTTACTTTGTTGAATAATGAAAAAGTCCTTTTGACCGGAGGCGGTTGTGGCATAGCCCCTTTATTATATTTATCAAGAAAATTAAATGAAAAAGGCTGTGATGTGCACATATTACTGGCAGCAAAAACTGCATCTGATATTGTGAGACTGAAGACCTATGAAAATTACGGAAAACTTTATTTTACGACAGAAGACAATAGCCTTGGTGAAAAAGGATTAATAATTCAACATTCATTATTCAAGAATTTATCGGTGTTTAAGAAAATTTATACATGTGGGCCGGAGCGTATGATGCAGGCAGTAGCTCGTTTAGCAGCCAATAACGAAATACCATGCGAGGTTTCTCTTGAAAACACAATGGCATGCGGTATAGGTGCTTGTTTATGCTGTGTAACAGAAACAAAAACCGGAAATAAATGTGTTTGTGTAGATGGTCCGGTGTTTAACACAAAAGATTTGAAATGGTAGATTTAAATGTAAACATAGGCCATTTAAAGCTCCAGAATCCTGTTATGACAGCTTCCGGAACTTTTGGTTACGGGTTAGAATTTGATGATTTTATAGATGTTAACCTTTTAGGTGGTATCATTGTTAAAGGCACCACACTTGAACCAAGAGAAGGTAACGCTTATCCTCGCATGGCAGAAACTCCCATGGGCATGTTGAATGCTGTAGGACTTCAAAACAAGGGTATTGACCATTTTATTACAGACATTTATCCAAAGATTCAAAAATATACAACACAGCTAATTGTTAATGTGTCAGGCTCAAATATCGAAGATTATCTGACAGTTGTTGAAAAGTTGAATGAATTAGACCGCATTCCTGCTATTGAATTAAATATTTCATGCCCTAATGTTAAGTCTGGGGGTATGGCTTTTGGAACAAGCTGTAGTTCTGCTGCAGAAATTACCAAGGCTGTTCGGTCAACTTACAAAAAAACACTGATTGTCAAGTTATCCCCCAATGTGACAAACATTACTGAAATTGCGAAAACGGTTGAAGCTGAAGGTGCTGATGCTGTCTCACTGATTAATACCTTATTAGGTATGGCTGTAAGCATTAAAACGCGTAAACCCCTACTTTCAACAGTTACCGGAGGACTTTCCGGACCATGTGTTAAGCCGATAGCATTACGCATGGTATGGCAGGTTTTCAATGCCGTTAAAATTCCAATCATCGGGTTGGGAGGAATTATGAATGCCAATGATGCTCTAGAATTTATTTTATGCGGTGCAACTGCCATCCAAGTAGGCACAGCCAATTTTATTGATCCACGTATCAGTATTAAAATTATTGAAGGAATTAAAGAATATTTACAATCAAACAAAATAAATAGTATTTCCGAATTTCGTGGTTCACTCATTTTAAAGTAGAACAATTCCAAAAATTTTACATTTATTATTCCACTATAAGTTGGTTTTTTATTTATTTTTACACAAAAAAAATATGCACCGATTAGCTGTTGTTATTCCCGCATATAATGAAGCAAAATCTATTACAAATGTGGTTGAGAGCCTCAATAAAATGGATTATGGAGACAACATTTCCATTCAAGTAATTGTTGTTAATGATTGTTCTACTGATAATACGGCAACTGTCATTTCAGCATTGAACTGCGTGTCTTTAATGCTACCATCCAATCTGGGTATAGGCGGGGCTGTACAAACCGGTTACAGATATGCATTTAACAACAACTTTGACTGGGCAGTTCAGGTAGATGGAGATGGTCAGCATCCGGCTCACGAATTGAAGAAACTTATTGATACCATGTTGAATGAAAATGCAGATGTTGTTATCGGCTCACGTTTTTTAAAAAAAGAAGGTTTCCAGTCATCCCTGATGAGGCGCGTAGGTATTAATTATTTTAAAACATTAATACGATTCTTATGCGGCATAACAATTACAGATGCTACTTCCGGCTTCAGGCTTTTTAATAAAAAAACTTTAGAACTTGTAAATGACTATTATCCTGATGAATATCCGGAACCAGAATCTGTAGTTTATTTCACGCTGCATCATTTAAAAATTGTTGAAATTCCTGTTTCAATGGACAGAAGAAAAGACGGCACTTCATCCATTGGAAGATTTGCTTCTGTTTACTTTATGTTAAAAGTTACTTTAGCCGTTTTATTTACCTTTTTGAAATTCCGATTTTCACCTAAAACATTAAAAGATGGAAAATGTAGTACCCATTAAAATTCAAATTCTAACTATTATTGCCAGTCTGATTTTTAGTTTTTTCGTCAGTCGTTTGATAATTAAAGGCAAATTGAGAGAAGAGTATGCAATCTTTTGGTTTTTTTCCACAATTATACTTATTGTTTTTTCAATATGGAGAAACGGACTTGAAGTAATGGCTACAATCTTAGGCGTTTTTGAAGCACCTAATCTTGTTTTTACCGCAGCAATTTTTGCAATACTGGTATATCTTCTACACTTATCCGTTGTTATTTCCAAACTTCACGATGGGAACAAGAATCTAAATCAGGAAATTGCTCTTCTGAAACAGAAACTCAAGGAAATTGAAAAAGGGAACTCCTAACCCATTAAAAATATTACTCATGTTAAAATTTAGAATTCTACACTTTCTTGTAGTTATAATTTGGATTTTTGCTGCATGTAAAGGAAAAGATTATAATCACTTTCCTGAAATAAGTGCCATACAGGGTATAGCAAGACCAACAAAACTTAATCCCGACAAAACAACTATTTTTCTTCAGGATTTCATACCTGATGTTCAAAAAATTGATTCGGTGACATTTTCGGAAGGCATTTCATACACTAATAGTAATGATAATCCTTTCGTCCTTGAACTGACCTACCATAATTCATCCCTCCCATACTACTCTTTCATGAAGCTTTGGTCAGGAGGTTATGTTTATACAATAATTCTTGAAAAATCTGATAAGCTTGTACATTCATTCTCCTTTAATCAAGGGGAAAAACAATTTTCACAGGTTTCATTAGCCGGCGATTTTAATGACTGGAATCCATCTAACACCCCTTTGGCCTTTAACAATGGTGTGTGGCAAACAAATCTGGTTCTAAATCCGGGCAGTTATCAATATCAAATAGTAGCGGACGGCTCATGGATGTTAGATTCTGCAAATGAACATATTGTCAGTAATAATATGGGTGGGTATAATTCAATGCTTGAAGTTGGAACCGGTTTGAAAGAACCCTCTCCCCTGCTTTATACTTCAATTAATAATGGTTCACCGCTGATTATAGGCTATAATGGTCATATTAAGAATTATTATGTATTTTGGGATAACTTTCTTCTCGAAGGTTCTAGCATTGATACCAACACAAAAACAATAAATATTGAAATTCCCGACTGTTGTAAAAATAATCCTTATTCTTTCATACGAGTTTTTTCCGAGAATGAATCAGGCAAGAGTAATGATCTAATGATTCCTCTAGAAAACGGAAAGGTTATAACAGATTATACACATTTAACCCGCTTTCATAAAGAAGCTCAGATTTATTATTTCCTGATGATAGACAGGTTTTTCAATGGTGATACGACAAATGATTTACCGGTTGAAGATGATGAGGTAGCGCCATTAGCAAATTTTATGGGAGGTGATTTGGATGGTGTTCTAAATAAAATTCAGGAAGGTTACTTTGAAAAATTAAATATCAGCACCTTATGGCTTTCACCGGTAGTACAAAACCCATTAAAAGCTTACAATGAATATCCTGCTCCACATGCCAAATTCTCAGGTTATCATGGATACTGGCCTGTAGAATCAACTGAAGTTGACTTTAGATTTGGGACAGAAGATAACCTGAAAGCCTTGGTTGAAGCAGCACATTCAAAGCATATCAATGTGATACTTGATTTTGTTTCCAATCATGTTCATGAAGACAATAAGCTTATTAAAGACAACTCACATTGGGCTACAAAGCTAGACCTTGGAAATGGTGTCCAAAATATCAGAAAATGGGATGAACATCGCCTCACAACATGGTTTGACGTATTTCTTCCAAGTCTTGATTTTTCACAACAAGAAGTGATTGATACAATGGTTTCGATTGGTTTGTTCTGGATAAACAAATATGATCTTGATGGGTTCAGGCACGATGCCACCAAACATATTCCCATTGAGTTCTGGCGTGCCATGACACTTAAACTGAAAACGGATATCATCATGCCGCTTAACAAACCGCTATTACAAATTGGGGAGACTTTTGGCAGCAGGGAATTAATTGGTTCTTATGTCGGCCATGGGCTCATAGATGGTCAATTTGATTTTAATCTGTATTTTGATGCACGTAATGTTTTTGCTCTCGACAATGAATCTTTTCAAAAAGCAGTCAAGTCATTAGATGCTTCATTCAGAAGCTATGGATGTAATTCTCTAATGGGCAATATTTCGGGTAATCATGACCTCCCGAGAATCACATCACTTGCAAGCGGAGATGTAAGAATGGACGGAGCTGCTAATTCTGAGACAAAAAAAGGAAAAGTTGAAATAACCGATACTACCGGTTATCTAAAAACTGCTCAACTCATGGCTTTCATGCTAAATATTCCGGGAATTCCGGTTATTTATTACGGGGATGAAATTGGTATGCCCGGAGATAAAGACCCTGATAACAGAAGGATGATGAGATTTGACAACTTAAATACACACGAAAACAAGCTTTTAGAGCAAATCCAAAAGCTTACAAAACTACGCAGAACATCTTTAGCTCTTAATTACGGGCATTTTGAATGGCTCAAAACGGATAATGATGTTTTGGTTTTCGCACGAAAATATTTTAACGAAACAGTTATCATCGTATTCAACAAATCCAATATTTCCAAAATTGTCAGTTTTGAACTACCTGAACATTTGCAGTCAACTTTTAAGTCTAATTTTGAAAGTTCCTTTGAGAATTTCAATAACACAATGAATGTCAATGTGAGGGCTTATGGGTTTGAGGTATTAAATTAATTCTGGGTTACCAATTTTTAAAACGACACTCAGATTTTGACAAAAATTGCATCTATCAAATGAATTAGTTAATACTCAAGGCTATTAATTTTAATTTTCGACCTGCCTTTTGCATCAATAATGAGCCGGAGTCCATTGGGTTCAACAAAAACATCATGAATATCAAGGCTATCAAGGCGTCCGTTTAGGGTAAAAATCCCATCAAAATCATAATCCATAAGACTCTTGTCAACGAGTATTTTAATTTCATTAAAATCATCCGTTACATTATACCTGAATTGTTTTTCAATCGTTCTTTTAAATGTGCCGTGCAATATCCAGTCAGCTGATTTGAACAATGCATTTTTTGATCTCAGATCATAATCAAAATCAGCAAAATAAATCTCCTTTGTTTCTCTGTTATAAGCCGGAGTACCTATAAAATACACTGTTCCGTTAATACTACGGCTTAACACCACTTTTGTATAAATCTTACTTCCAAATCCCATAAAACTGATATCATCAATTTTCACAGATCGGTTCGTGTTTATTTCGAGTATTGTATCTTTCAGATGTCTTCGTGCAATGTCGGTAGCAGCATCAAAATTCATAAAAGATTCAATAAAAATACTAAATTCATTTCCAATTTGTTCAGTCAGAGTTATCAGAGGTAAAGAGCTGAAATTGTTTACGATGGGTTTTTCTCCTAATACTACTTTTATAATACCACGAAACCCTGCAAATATTTTGACACCCTCATTGTTTGAACGAAGTGGGCTCAATAAAGCTTGTGTAGGGGTTACACTTAACCATGCATTATAGGAAGAATCAAGTAGTTGAGGTTCCTGAAGTGCCTGCCAGACAGAATCCATTGTCTTATTCAGATTTAGAAGTTCCTCCATCTCATTATCTATATCCTGCGTTATAAGGGATAACTGCTCTTTGACAATAGGCTCTACAATACTTGTTATAGGAATGCTAATAACACCAAAATCGAGGCGGGGTGTTGTTTCAAACCTCAGACCTGTTGGGAGCGTTTTGAATTCAATACGCCAATCATTTTTGACTTCAATTTTTGAAGTAAAATTGATAAAAATATTAAAATTTGTTTCCTTCTCAATCTGAGGGCAAAAATCACAAGCTTTCCATCTGTACTTTGCCCAGATTCCAACAGGCACATCAAATCTCACATATTCATTATATGCCTGCAATCTTATATCACGTGTTTTCCAAATCCTTACTTTAACATCATCTTTTTCCGGTATGTCATAGTCCATATCTTCGTAAATGGTACCTGCGAATTGTCTATTAACTTCATTTTCAATTACATTAAGCGGAATTTGAATGGGTAGGCTTATAAATGATTGAACAACCTCTGTTCTTTGGGGCTGTTCCAGGACAAACTCAGGCATCGTATTCTCCAATTGGACTTTACATGCATGAAGCAGAAAGATGGCAATGACGGAAAAAAGAACAAATTTAATTTTCTTCATTGTCTGATTTAATAACGTCTTCATAACTGATTATATAAACATCGGTAAAATAGAATTTTAGTATTTCATCATACTTATAACCTTGTTTAATCATCTCCATAGCTCCTTCCTGACAAAGACCCACGCCATGACCAAACCCCCTGCCTCTGAAAACCAGACTGTCGCCATCTTCAATGATTGTAAAAAAAGTTGATTTCAGATTAAAGTCAGCACGGATGTTCTTTAAGTGAATATTTGGCATGTCAAGAAAATAAACCTTACGGCCATTGAGCTGGCTAAAGGAGAAAGCTTTCTGTACCTCAACTGAATCATGTACAGGAAAATTATAAGTTCTTTCTAAATATTCAAGGAAACGGGTTTTAGAAACTGAATATGTCCAGACTGCCTGCCTTCCATGTACACAAAAAGTATCAACAATACTCTTCATATAGGTGGCCGGTAAAGTCCATACATCTTCAGAATTTACTGTCTGGCCCCCGCAATTCGCATGAAAACCGGCAGTAATGAAATTGAGGTCTTTATCAACTATGACAAATCCTTTTGTAAGCAAAGTCATGGCAACAATTTCAGGCTTACTGCATTTGCCATTATAAACCTGACAATGAACTTTATCACACATATGAAAGCCTTCTCGAAAATGCCTTTTTATATTTCTGAGAACATAAGTGCGGCAAGCAACAGCTTGAAGCTTAAAAAATTCATTATCTTGCATAATACCACCTTCAGCCTGAACAACACCAGCAACGTATTTTTCAATCCCTACTTTATTAATCAGCATCAGTGCACCACTGTTCAAAGACACAAGTAAATTATCATCATAATTGTGGGCACGCAGGTTTTCGGTAGGCTTACAATTAAAAACAGAACTCCCCTGTGCAAGAAAATGAAGAGTTGTAAAACCATTATATGTACTATCACCCGATTTTACACTTAACTTTCTGTTTACCATAAAAACCCGGCACATATCTCCATCAGCAAGTGAGAGCAAATTGTTGCCACCTCCGTAAACATCATAAGAACCACTGTTTACCTTAAATGTTATCTCACTTATATAGGAGCCGTTATAAATATTAACTTCAATAAAATCCGAATAATTATTATTCGATAATATTACAAGGGGAGAAAAAATCAATAAAAATAAAAGCCTCATTTAACAGTGCTCTGAAATATTTGTAAAAATAATAAATTATGCAGAAAAATGTCAGGGATATTCCAAACAATGATAAAAAATGATTTTTTATTTCTTTTTTGTAGGAATTTCAATTATTCTGCTTTTACAATTCTATTTTCTTTCTTTTACGCCATTTAATAAGTTCGCTTAAACTGTCGAATTCGCGGCGGTAAGAAAGTCCGATACCCTGAGTATATGGAGAAGCTTGTTTAAGCATGTCAAAAGTATTTGATTTATTATAAGCTTTCAGCCTTATTTTGCCATCTTCAGTAAGTTTAAGTTCGACATTAACATCACCAACAATCTGACTTGTATTTTGTTGTTTTGAACCTGTTACCACACTGCCGTCAACAATCAGTCTATCGTTGAAGAATTGTGTTGAAAGAGCCACTTCAACCTCATCGTTGGTCATCTCATTACCGGCTCTGTAATTAACACCTACATCAAAATCATTACTAATTTGTGAAAGCCAATTACTAAGCTGATTTGACAACATCTCAGTAGAAGTTGATTCCAAACCGGTGGCAATGGAAATACTTGAAAATTCATTCAGACCACCCGGAGGCAAGAACCTGTTTAAGGCCAATAAAGCGAACATCTGCCTGTTCATTTCAGCATCAGTGTCAATTATTGATTTTAAAAGTGTCTTTGAATTTTCATCACTCGATGGAAGATCAATATCAAATTTGATATCAGGATTAAACAAATTTCCATTTAGACCTAAAAGACAATTCACAGGGACGCGTTTTTTATACTCTTCCGAAGTGTCGGCAGTGGCTGCAAATAAATCATACAACTGAGTTCTGACCTGATAGACAGCGTTAAGGTCGGTAGTGGCTAAAAAAGGATCTCCAGTCCAGCTTATAACACCACCCCTGTCAATTTTAAAACGTTTGTTGATAAAATTCTGCAATGTGAACAAATAATCACCTTCATCAATAATATAATCGCCATACATATTAAAATCGCCATTCATGCTGATTTCCATTTTAATATTGCCATTCCCTCTTGCTCTGATAATATCTCCAATCTGCGAATCGAATATAATTTGAACTTCAGCATCGGGTGTAACTTCCATATCAAAATTTAACAACATTTCAAAAGTTTTGACTGCAGAATTAACTGAATTTTGGCTTAACAATGAAGTGTCGTGAGAAATAAATGAAACAAAGCTTTTCTCCGTAACATCTTCTGTGCCGCTTAAAGGCAGAAAAAATCGGGTATTGCGCTCTGTCTTTGCTTGAATATCCATCGTTATTTTTTCCAGTGGTCCGTAAATTCGCAAAAGGCCGGAAGCAAATGCAGTTCCATAGAACAGGTCATTATCATGTAATGTGGTATTTAGACACATCAGGTTTTGCAGGTCAAAATCCAAATCAAGTTCAAAATTTTTAAAATATTTATGAAGAATTTTCCCGTTTAAAATAGCCTTATTTTTTCTGTCATCATTTAAAGTAATATTGTTAAAGATGAAAGCATTCTTCTCAATAAAAATCTGATTTGCAAAAGTGTAGGTTGTGTTTAAGTAATCAACTTTCAGGCTTGCCCTTCTGAGATAAACACTACCACTTAAATCAGGTTTTTTAGTTGTTCCCCTTAAATTAAGTGTACCTGTTGCCAGACCACTGAAATCGGAACTGAAAGCATTAAAATACCTTTGCAGCAATTTAATTCTGAAGTTTTCTAATACAAAAGTCAGGTCAAATGCATTTTCAGTTGAAGTGGGGTAATAAAAACCCGTAATCTTAAGCGGTTCATTTTCTCCTATGCTTCCTACATAAATAACTTTTGAATCAATTTCAATCCTGTTATTTTCTTTGTCCCAATTGCTGTTTAAAATAAGATTGCCTAATTTATCATCATTTACCACAAGATTATTAATGGCCACATTTGCAATAAAACTCATTGAATTGTAAACATTCAGCAAGGATATTTTGCCAGACAATACCCCTCCAAATGTTACACCTTGACCTTTAATGAGTGGATTAAAATCGGAGATATCAAAAAAATCGAACACTACATCCAATTGATTATCCGGCTCTTTCGACAAATTTCCATCCAGCATGATTGTTTGGTTGTTGTGACTGAATCCAAGATCATTAATCCTTATGGCAGTTGAATCAAACAAAATCTGATTACTGGAATTTATAGCCCATAAAGAGTCATTTATAAAAACCTGGCCTTCAAGAAATTTTAATTCAATCAAAGGCATGGATTCAAAGGATAAAAATCCATTAATATCACCACTGTTACGGATGTTCAGGGATTTATTGAACCATTCAATATCAAATAAGACACTGTCACTTTTGCTAGAAGCCATAACCTCTAAGTCATCAACTGTTACTTTATTATTAAAAAGGACGTGTTTGGCTCCTGTTTTTAAAGTTAAAATCTGAGATTCGGGTTTGATATTCAAATACCATTCATCAAACTTAATGTTATTAAGTGATATGATATTTGAGTAAGCATCAGCAGTAAAAATATTTTGCCGGAAATTAAAAACCCCATTCACTTGAAAATCTTCCGAAACACTCATATTAGGGAGTATAAATTCAGTGATAATTTCAGGTTTTTTTATTTTTATATTATAATTAAACCGTGTATCGGAGCTTAATTCAACTGCCATTAAAGTATCTTGTTTGTAGGAAGGGAGGTAATTATTAATGTATTTCAGGAATGCAGGTTTTAAATCAACATAGCTGAAATAACCTTCAATATTAATATCAACGACTTCAGAATTAAGCACCAAATATTTATAAAAATTGCTATCTGCTGTATTTGTCAAATGCAAGTGTTTAACAAAAATTTCCTTACCATTTTCATTGAATCTGACGTTGCTGAGTAAAAAGCTCCCTCCGATATCCTCTATGGTACTTCCTTTAAAACGACACCTCAGAAAAGCTGAAAATGTTCTGGGAATTGAGGGATCAGAAATATGTAGCTTATCCAGTTTAATATAATTAAGCTCTGATGAAAAATCAAAAACAGGCTTTGGTTTACTGAAATCAACAATGCCTTCAAAGTCAAGGTCAATATTTTCATCAACTATTTCCATATAACCTTCAAATCGCTTCTTATACAAATCTCCATTGATTATGATATTTTTATAATTGTAATCATTATAGACAAGTGATTGAATCATACCATTTAATGAAATATCAGCTTCGTTGATATCAAATCCGGTCCCATCAATTTTAAAATCAAAACTGATCAACCCTAAACTCTTTCCATGGACAATTTTATCCATATTAAAACCGGCAACAGCCAAATTGCCTTTATAAGCATAATTTTTATTTTCATCTGCTTTCAGAGACAAATCGGTTCTAATTATTCCTGCATCAGTGACAAATTCTCCGAAAGCCACAAAGTCGTTAATAAATCCCGTGAAAGACCCTTTAAATCTAATAAAGCCGAGGTTAAGAAGTTCCTTTGGCAAGTTCAAAAATGCAGAAGAGGTATCATTAGGGAGCGCAAATTTGTTCAAATCGGAAATTGTTGTAAAGAACTCTCTGGCATTAAAATTTATAAATGTATTTTCAAAATCCGGCAAACCATTTAAAGAAAAGTTACCTGAAAAATTAGTGTTTCTCCCATAACTGATTTTCACATCCTTGCCCTTTAAATTGGAGATTGTTCCACTAAACTTCCCATCAATTTCCACATTATTATCCATGCCAAAAAGTGTTGGAACAAAAAAGGCAATGTCTTCAAGATTTAGTTTTGTTTTCTTAAATGCAATTTCCATTGGGACATCCTCCATAAAATTTGTGAAGGCGTCATAAGCATCATAATCAAACCTTAAATCAAAGTTGATGTCAGAACGTTTAGTTTTAATTATGGTGCGGTTCATTTCCAAAAAAGAAGGTGAAAATTTAACCATACCCGACAATTCATCAATGCCGAGACCACTTCTTTCAACACAATTTAATGTTACAATATGTGCAGACACAGTATCTCCAGCAAAGGTTATATTTTTTAGTTCAAGGTTAATATCCTTAATGTCAATATTGTTAAAATCCACTCCTTTTTCAATCATTGATTTATTATGATCCTTGTAGATGAAATGTGTGTCTTTAAGTTTTAAGCCTGAAACAAGAAAATTCCATGTCATCGGTTCCGTTTTAATATCCTCATCTTCCGATTTGAAATAGTCAATCAAAAACTTGAAATTAAAGTCTTCCTCTCCATAATATTTTTGAAGGTAAACTTCAGCATTTTGGAGCTCTAAAGTTTTAATATTGATTTGTTTCTTGAAAAAGCGTATTGAACTCACATCCAAAACCAATTTGTCAATACTAAACATGTTGTTTTGTTGCAAATCCTGAATTTCAACATCCTCAAGAACAATATCTAAAAAGAAAGAAATATCAATACCCCCAATCTTAATTTCAGTTTTTAACTCGCTTGAAAAATGAGCAGCAATTTTTTTTGTTAAAAAAGTTTGAACCGTGGAAGTTCGGAAAACAAGATAAAACGTTAAGGGCAGTATTATGAATAATACCGTTAAAACAATCAATATTTTGTATTTCCTTTTGATAGTTTAATTATTTTTCCAAAAATACTATCAAAAAAGCAAATTAAGTATATTTTTGTATAATAATTTACATATGTGTACTTATATATTAGGAATTGAGACTTCCTGTGACGATACATCAGCTGCTGTATTATCCGACAACAGACTTTTAAGCAATATTATTGCCAGCCAGAAAGTACATGCTCTTTATGGTGGTGTAGTACCCGAATTAGCTTCACGTGCCCATCAGCAGAATATTATTCCTGTTATTGATGCAGCACTTAAAAATGCAGGTATCACCAAAGAACAACTTAGTGCCATTGCTTTTACGCGTGGCCCTGGTCTTTTAGGAGCCTTACTTGTAGGCACCTCATTTGCAAAGGCTATGGCTCTTGGACTTAAAATCCCACTGATTGAAATTGATCACCTTCAGGCTCATGTGCTTTCTCATTTCATTTATGACGAAAATAAAAAACAACCTGAGTTTCCCTTTCTTTGCTTAACGGTTTCAGGAGGACATTCTCAGATTGAAATTATTAAAGATTATTTTGATTTTGAAAAAATTGGAGAAACAATTGATGATGCCGCAGGTGAAGCCTTTGATAAAGCAGCAAAAATAATGGGATTGCCTTATCCCGGAGGTCCACTGGTTGATAAGTTTGCTCAACTTGGCAATGCAAATGCATTCACTTTCCCTCACCCCAGAATTCAGGGATTCAATTACAGTTTTTCCGGTTTAAAAACTTCTTTTTTATATTTTGTTCGTGATAAAATTAAAGAGGACACTGATTTCATCAACAATAATCTGAATGATTTATGTGCCTCCATTCAGAAAACAATAGTAGATGTTCTGATGGATAAACTGATAAAAGCATCCGAGTTCACAAAAATTAAAACCATCGCTATTGCCGGTGGGGTTTCTGCCAACAGCGGTTTGAGGGAAGCACTTGAAACAGAAAGCAAGAAAAGAAACTGGCAATTGTTTATTCCTCCTTTTGAATTTTGCACTGATAATGCTGCAATGGTAGGTATTGCAGGTTACTATAAATTCAAAATGGGAAATTTCTCCGACCAGTCTGCTGTTCCCTACGCAAGACGTATTAAGTAAAGCATTGGTGCTATTTAACAACATATTGGCTGCAAAGATTAGCTCTCGCTATTGACAAGGTTACCCGACAAGACCAAGACAGTTTTTTAAGGATTAATATTTCAAATTGTAAATTGTAAATTGTAAATTTTAAATTTATGTTTTTGTTTCACTAGTGGGTACTAAATTTTACTAATCGTTCTTTGAAATCTTTTTATAATCGCAAATATAGAGTTTTTTTATGCGTGACGATTTGAATTGAAAGATGGAATTTTGCAAAAAATAAGCAAATAT
>JAQVVM010000012.1 GCA_028698995.1 Bacteroidales bacterium | reverse complement strand
GAAAGTTCAGCAACAGTTTCAGTCCCGCATTTTTAATGCGTTTGGCCATTTCCAGATGTTAAAAATGAAAGAAAAACTGAAACCACAAACAGCAACAAAAAGACAGTTGACCATGGCAGAGGCAACATCTTAGAAAAATAGCAAACTGTAGTAAGGGAACCAATATACAATACAAAAGATAGAAAATATTTGAATCGTATTCTGAATTTGAAGAAAACTGAAACAGTAAATACTTGTAGAACCAGCACAAGATACTGTGTAAATAAACTTGCGTAGGCAGAGCCCAAAGCTTTAAATTTTGGAATAAGGATTAAATTCAGTATTATATTAATAACCATCCCGCAAAAAGCATAAATATTCAGGTGTTTTAAACTACCATTGGCAGTAAGCAACGTACTAAAAATATTTCCGGCGGCAATTGCGGGAAAGCAAAGCATCAATACACCAAATACAGGGGCAGAAAGTTTGGTATCATTATGATACAACATACTCATTATTTCAAGTTTATAAAAATAAGAAATAATTCCTAAGGTTAATGCCCCTGTAAGAATTACAGATAATGACAATTTAAAAAGAGCATTGATCCTTTCATGTTCCTTTATCATTTTAGAAAATGTAGGCAACAGAATTACAGGAAATAGATAGGCTGTCATAGCTGCAGCATCAAGCAATCTGAAACCTGCTGCATATATGCCTGCTTCAAATGCTCCTTGAGGAAGAAGACGCTCAATCATAATGCCATCTAAGCGATAATAAAAAAACATCAATAATATCAGCAATGCATATGGAGCACTCTTCTTTAAAATGACCAGATAAAATGGAATATTCCACGAAAAACGCTTAAACTTTGCTTTTTTCATTACAACAACAGCTGCAATTATTAATGTTATTGCATATGAAAATGATTGAGCATATATAAACCATTCAATTTTAAAAGGGGTATTTGTGATATTTCCCCAAATTAAAACACTACAAATTATCAACATCAAAACCCTGTCTAAAACTGATAAAATACTATCGGTTTTATAAAGTTGTAAACCGGTAATATTCGACCTCAAGTAGAGTATAAAAGAAGCTAAGAACTGATTCATGCAAAGAATCAGCAGAAGCCCAATTTGTTTCAAATTATAATCAACAAGCCATGCAAAGAGAAGTATTATGGTTGTATAAACAAATGACAGTGCAAATTTTAAAACAACAATTCCCGAAAAATGCTTATTAAGCAAATGGGAATACTGAGCAATATTCCTATTGTTAAAGTTTGTAACACCAAGGTCAAGAAAAATGTTAAAAAGAAATGAGACATTCAGCAGAGAGAAATAAAAACCATAAACTTCTGCCCCTACAATATTCTGCACAGTTCTATCAATACCAAGTATCCACAGTGGCTTTACAAGCAAGTTTAAAAATATCAACAAGGAAATATTTGTAATAAATCGCTTATGCATTATGCTTTTTTACTTTTGCACTTCATTAATTTAAAAAGCGAAATTAAAATTAATTTTATGATTCATCCTATGATATCATCTCAAGAATGTTATTCTTTAGAAATTTCAATAATGCAATACCAAGCATATTTTTTCATAAAAGGCAAAACAAGAAAAAATATTTTATCCATAAGAAAAAGGAAATTCAGCAGATTTTTAAAGAATTTGAAATTTCGAAACGGTACAGAAAGAAGCGTAAAAAAATGGAAATATTCAATTTCTACATTTTTGAAATGTTTTCGAATTAATTTAAGATCTGCAATTAATAAAGGATGTTCATCAACAGTTCTCATTTTTGGCGTCAAAATTCTATAAAAATTGATAAAAAAATTATGCCCCAGGGGTTCATAGAAAAAAGCTTTCCCTCCGCTCTTAAGCACCCTGTTGATTTCAATAAATGCTTTTTCTAAATCAAGATGATGAATGATAGCATTGCCATAAATCATATCAAAATAAGAATCTGAAAATTTCAATTCTTCTGCATTCATTTCAAAGAAACCCAGATTATACAGGCCTCTTTTTTCAGCTTCACTTTTTGCTTTTTGAATGGCAAAATCAGAAATATCAATTGATGAAACTTCTTTAGCTTTCTTTGCAAGAATAAGAGAATGACTTCCGGGCCCGCAACCAAATTCGAGAACTTTCTTTCCTTCGCAGAAAGACAGCATTTTTTTTGAAATTTGTTCAAAAGAAATCTTGTGAATGGTATAATATTTATCTGCACTTTGTCTGATACCCTCACTAAAAGCAGCATTGTGATATTCTTTTTCGCGTTGAAGACGGGTTTGTGTCATTTTCAAAAAATCTGGTTGCAAAGATAACTATTAATTTATTTGGGAAGCTATTCTCATTTTGTTTAATCAAAATAAAAATATTTAAAAAAAAGTGAAATTTATTTGCTTTTTAATGTTGGTTATACTTATATTTGTCATATTGGATTTTAATCTTAATTAATTATGCGTATGAAAAAGATATTTATCCTGCTTGCATTGTTTATCATTGCAACAATAAGTCAGGCTCAGGAAGAGCCAAGATTAATGACAAAAGCAAAAAAATTTGAACGTAAAGGAAATTATCAGGCTTGTTTAAGTTTAATGGATCAATTGATTATTGAGCAGCCTGATTATGCTGGAGCAAGGTTTTACAGAGGAGAAGTACTCGCAAAACTTGAATATTATAATGATGCCATAAGGGATTTTGCCAATGGTGTTAAAATTATGAACCTAAAAACTGTTGTAGCATACAACCAAAGTGGCTTGGCAAAAATGGCCATAAGCAACTATCATGGAGCTATTGAAGATTTTACAAATGCAGTAGAAATTTTTCCAGAATATTATGAAGCATACCTTAACAGAGGCAATGTTAAAATTGAACTGACTGATTATAAAGGAGCCATTGCTGATTATACCAAAGCCCTTCTTATAGATCCGAGATATGGACAAGCTTATTATAAAAGAGGGATAGCCATTTCTCTGCTAAATAATTTTGAAAATGCCATAGAAGATTATGAAAAGGCAATGGAATACAACGTAAATGGCTGGGAAATTCAAAACGAATTGGGGTTTGCTAAGTATAACTTGGGTTTGTATGCAGAAGCAATTTCTCATTACAATAATGCCATTCTAATCGATCCAAGACATGCTATTGTTTTCAAAAACAGGGGCGATGCACGTAAAGCCATTGGTGAATACAATGATGCCAGAATTGATTATGTCAGGGCTTTTAATATTAACCCCAGATATTGCGAAGCCTATAATGAAAAAGGATTGATAGAAGTTGAACTCATAAAATATGAAGATGCTTTTAATGATTTTTCAAAAGCTATCGAAATTAACCCAAGATTTGAGGATGCACTATTCAACAGAGGACAACTATTAAGAATAACAGGTAAGTACGAAGATGCTTTAAGAGATTTTACAAGAGTTATTGAACTTAATCCTTTAAACATTGGCGCTTTTATTAACAGAGGAAACACAAAAAGAGATCTTGAAGACTTTGACGGTGCAATAGAAGATGCCAATATTGCAATTGAAATTGATAACAATAATGCTACTGCTTATTTCCTTAGAGGTTATATAAGGTTCTACCAAAATGAATTTCCTGAAGCAATTGAAGATTATTCAAAGGCCCTTTATTTAAATATTGGCAATGCATTTCGTGTACTACATTTCAGAGGCAGAGCCAAATTAAGTGCAGGCGATACGCTTTCGGCTCGACTTGATTTTGAAAGAGCTATTGAATTAATTGAAAACTCCGATGACAAAGATTATTCAATTTTAGCTTATTCCTATTTTTTCCTTGGTAATAACGCAAAGGCCATCCAAAGCCTATATGTAGATATTTCAGCAAAACCTTATAATCCATGGCCCTATTACAATATGGCTTGTCTGTATTCCTTAATGAACCGAACTGCTGATGCCATAAAATACCTTGATCTTGCACTTGAAAAGGGATTTACAGAAAAAGACCATCTTAGAAAAGATTCTGATCTTATTAATATTAAAAACACACCCGAATTCAGAGAACTTATGATTAAGTATTCATTTTAATTTTGTTCAAATTTCTTCCTTATTGCTCCCTAAAAATTATTATAATATTTAATTCCCTGACTAATAGCAATAAAAATTAAAAAAAATAAATTGGTGTTATTAAATAACTTATTTTTGTAACAAATCAATTTTTATGGCTTGGTCAATAATATTTGTTTTAATTTTTGCAGGATTACTTTTTCTTGTACTTGAGATATTGGTTTTTCCGGGAACCTCTGTTGTTGGAATTATCGGTTTTATACTTCTTGTGATAGCTGTTTACAGTGCCTATACCTCCCATGATACTATTTATGGACACTATACCCTTGCTGCCTGCTTTGGTTTGACCTTTCTGACACTTTATTTCTCTCTGAGATCTAAAACATGGAACAGGTTCATGCTCAAAAAGGAAATTGACGGAAAAGTCAACACCATTGACACAGAGCTCATAAAAGTTGGGGACATCGGAAAAACTTCTTCCCGATTAGCTCCTATGGGTAATGCGTATATAAACAACGAAATTTATGAAGTTTCTACCAGAGGAGAATTTATTGATCAGGAAAAAGAAATTATTGTCATTAAGATTGAATTAAACAAAATTTATGTTAAACTAAATAATTAAAAAATGGAATTAGGTATTATCGTTGCAATTGGAGTAGCGTCATTAGTTGGCTTATGGCTTATTTTTTATTTCGTCCCTGTGGGGTTATGGTTTTCAGCATTGGTTTCAGGTGTTAGAATTTCATTACTACAGTTGGTTTTAATGCGCTGGAGAAAAATTCCGCCAGCTGTTATTGTTAATAATTTAATCTCTGCTACCAAAGCAGGACTAAAACTTGACAGAAATGATCTGGAAGCACATTTTTTGGCAGGAGGACGTCTTAAACAAGTTGTAACAGCTCTTATTTCTGCTGATAAAGCAAATATCCCTTTAGATTTTAAAGCTGCAACCGCTATCGATTTAGCAGGTCGTGATGTTCTTGATGCAGTTCAAATGTCAGTTAATCCAAAAGTTATAAACACCCCCCCTGTAGCTGCTGTAGCTAAAGACGGTATTCAACTTATCGCCAAAGCAAGAATAACTTTAAGAGCCAATATTAAAAGACTTGTTGGTGGTGCAGGAGAAGAAACAATCTTAGCTCGAGTAGGTGAAGGCATTGTTACATCAATTGGTTCTGCGTTGAATCATAAAAGTGTTCTTGAAAACCCCGATAGCATCTCTAAAGTTGTTCTTGCAAAAGGCCTTGATTCGGGAACAGCATTTGAGATTTTGTCAATTGACATTGCTGATATTGATGTAGGTAAAAATATTGGTGCTATGCTTCAAATGGATCAAGCCAATGCCGATAAAAATATTGCTCAGGCAAAAGCTGAAGAGCGTAGAGCTATGGCTGTTGCCCTAGAACAAGAAATGAAAGCTAAAGCTCAGGAAGCACGTGCAAAAGTTATAGAAGCCGAAGCAGAAGTCCCCAAAGCACTTGCTGAAGCTTTTCGTTCTGGAAATTTAGGAGTATTAGACTATTATAAAATTGAAAATATAAAAGCTGACACAACAATGAGAGATTCCATAGGGAAACCTGCTCAAAAGAAAGATGAAGATAAAAAGAAGTAAATGATACTTTCAATTAAAAGGCTGTTTTGCAAACAAAGCAGCCTTTTTTTTATCCACAATTTTCAAGATTCTATTTAATTATTTATAATTATACACTTAAAAACTAATTTCTATTTTTGAAAATAATTTAATTATTCTTTCCTTTTGTTCCAAAAAACCAAGAATTGTTAATAAAACACACAATCCTTTAATAATCAAGGCAACTTATCCATAAAATATCGTCTAAAACCCGAATAAAGAACTGATGAAAAGTTACAGCCCAGAACAGCTTGAGGAAATAATAGAACGATGTCAGAAGGGAGACAGGAAGTACCAACAGATTGTTTATGAGTTGTTTTACGGAAAAATGATGGGAGTGTGCATGAGATACGCCGGACAAAGGGAGTTAGCTAAGGATTATCTTCAAGATGGATTCATAAAAGCGTTTCTCAAAATTGAAAAGTTTGATTTCAAAGGTTCTTTTGAAGGATGGTTGCGACGTATCATTGTAAATAATATCATTGATACTATGCGCAAGAAAAGGTATAGTTTTGTTGAAATTGAAAATATGCATGATCTCTACTTTGTTGAAAACAATGAAGAAATTGAAGATGAAAATGAAATTGCATATTTGAAAAAGCTGACAACAACCGAAATTCTAGATCAGGTTCAATTGTTGTCACCGGCTTATAGAACAGTATTTAACCTTTATATTGTTGAAGGTTATTCACATAAAGAAATTGCAGATATGCTTAAAATTAGCGAAGGTTCTTCAAAATCAAACTTAGCCAGAGCAAAAGCAAACATGCAGAAGTTGTTAAAAAAATATTATGAATTGAAATACGGTAAAATAGAATATAAAAATGTTTGAAAATTATATAAAAAATTTATTAGCCAAATTTGAGACCGAATACAATCCTAATGATTGGTCGGATTTTGAAAAAAAATATGAAAAAGCCCTTAGAAAAAATAATTTCACCAAGAAATTAAAAACTTTTTCAATTGGCTCTGCTATAATTATAGCTACAAGTATTCTGTTCGTTGTTTTATACAATAATCATGAAAAACCTAACATTGATTATCCTAATGGGAATGAGGTTACTTCAAGTAAAAATGTTTCGACATCACGAGATTTAGGAGAAGATGTTATTAATCATTCTAATCATGTTCAACAAACTTTACCTGTAACTAATGTTAATAATCGAATTAAACAAGCTACAAAAAATAATGAAGAGACAAAACCCATATTTGAAAATCAAGAACAAATTATAGCTGAAACAATTTCAGAGCAAAGACTTCCTAATATCGAGGTTGTCCCTCAACAAGTTAACAGCATTTCTGAATATCAAATGAACCTCCTAATCGAACCAAATAAGAATGTTGCTTGTGCTTATGAAGAAATAAGATTTACACCTTCAATTATTAATAACTCATTCAGATATACATGGGACTTTGGGGATGGCAATCAGTCAAATGATATTTTTCCTGTTCATATATACAGACAAGAAGGAAATTTTGATGTTAAGCTCTCATTAAAACATGGACCCGATCAAAATGAGGTTACTTCTTTTTTTACAATCACCATATTTCCTGTTCCCCATGCACAGTTTTCTTATGAAATTCATCAAGAAAATTTTGGATATCCTCAGGTTTCCTTTGTAGATGATTCTGATGGAGCGAGTCAATGGAAATGGAGTTTTGGTGACAGCAAATTTTCGTATGAACAAAATCCAAATCACATATATTTTATTCATGAAAATACAACAGTTAATATTAATCTAGCTATTGAAAATTCATTCGGATGTAAAAATGAGATTACTAAGAGCATTATTTTCTCTAATATTTTTGATTTGATGGCACCAAATGCATTTTCTCCTGATGGTGATGGCCTAAATGATTATTTTATACCTCGTGCACTTGAAGTTATGGATATTTCCTTTGAAATGTTCATTTATGAAAGAGGAGGTAATTTGATATACAACACAAAAAATAAAACACAACCTTGGGATGGGCGAATCGGTAATAATGGACAGATACCAGATAATGGTACTTTTATTTGGATAGTACTCATTCAAGACGCTAATGGTAAGATTCATAAATACGCCGGAAATGTATCAATTATCAAATAGAATATTTTTATTTCCACTAATTTTAATTATTTTTGTAGGTAAAATATAAATTATATTAAATAATTAAACCTTATGAGGTATAAGTTAATTCTTTATATATCTTTCTTTCTCATTACCATCCAGAGCATTAGGTCGCAATGTTTCAATAATGCCTATGCAAATGGATATCCCAACACTGTAGAAATTTGTCTCGGGGATTCAGTAGTATTGACATCTAATGGAAATTGCCCTTCTTATCTGATGAATAACGATTTTAATCTTGGGAATGCAGGAACAGGCTGGCAAGCAACAAATCAGGCCATGTTTTCTAATCCCTGTACACCACATTCACCCGATGGTACTACTTATATGTGGATGGGTGCAACTTCTACAGCCCCCCGAATTTTAACTACAATTCCTTTTGATGTATCCATGGGAGGAACTATTTCATTTGAAATGAGGTATTCTGTTCAGAGTGCCGCATCACCTTGTGAGGGGCCTGACCAGTATGATGAGGGTATTTCTGTTCAATACTCAATTAATAATGGCACAACATGGGTAACAATGGTATATTTTGCACCCAATGGAGATATATTAACATCAACTCCTACAGCCACAACACCGGGAGCCTCAGGACAAACACCATTCACCGTATGGAACACATTTACATACCCAATTCCCGTAGCTGCACAAACAACCGCAACTCGTTTCAGATGGGCACAACTATCATCTACATCAGAGGTTTATGACCATTGGGGGCTTGATAATGTAACAATAGGTGTACCCCCACCCAATATTCAGGTTTGGTGGGCTCATGGTCCTACAGTTGCCAATCCACCGGTTGTATCACCAACAACAACTACAACATACACAGTTTATGTAACCGACCAAACTGATACAGCTCAGGGAAGTGTTGAAGTTATTGTTCATCAACCACCTACTATGCAAATTAACAATCTTGCAGCTCTGCACTGTATTAATGGTGATTCTTCTTTAATGACAGGGAATCCAACCGGAGGTGTTTTTAGTGGGGCTGGAGTAGTTGGTGATACTTTTTTTCCTGCATTATCCGGTTTAGGGACTCACACTATTACTTATGATTACCATATAATAGGAAATTCGATAGGAAATATTACTGTTTTTGAGGATGATTTTTTTACTGATAAAGGTTGGACAGGTTATGGTACTGGTGGTTGGACTAGAGGTGCAGCAGCAGTTGCCAGCGGGTGCTCAGGGAGTCTTGGTCCCGGTGTTGATCACACACCAACAACTACAGATAATTTTATAATTGGGAATTATCTTGGAGCTTGCTATCCTAATAGTATGGCAGCAAATAATTATTTAACATCCCCGGTTTTTAACTGTACGGGGGTTACAGATGTTGAACTTGAATTTTGGAGATGGGCAGGATGCGAATCAAGTTCTTATGATAAAATTGGTATTCAGGTTTATGATGGTGCAAATTGGACAACAATTTGGCAAAATTCAGCTTCATTCAGTGACGCTTCTTGGACGCAACAAATTTATGATGTCAGCGCTCAAGCAAATAACAATGCAAACTTCAGGGTACGATTTTATATTGGACCGACTGATGGCAGTGTTTCTTATATAGGTTGGAATATAGATGATTTTATTTTAAGAGGTGTAGGCCCTGTAACGGATACATTGTGTTCTTTTAGTACAACAGCAACAACTCAGGTAGTTGAAGCACCAACTGCTGAGTTTATTTTGCCTGATACAATTTGTATCAACGAACCCGTTATTATTACTTTCACAGGAATAGCAACTGCAAATGCAACTTATAACTGGGATTTCAATGGAGGTACAATAATTTCCGGAAATGGTGCAGGCCCATATTCTGTTTCATGGAATACAGATGGTACAAAATCTGTTTCTTTATCTGTAATTGAAAATGGTTGTTATTCTACTGTTTTTCAGGATACAATTATTGTTTTACCCCTTACTAATCCTCTATGTGCTTGCTGGACACCAGCTGTTAGTATAATTGCTCAGGACAGTATTTGTATTAATACTTCTTTGAATTTAACTTCAAATGGTTTAGCAAGTTATGTCTATGATTGGGATTTTGCGGGGGGTAATGTCATATCCGGAACTGCAAACGGCCCATATAACATCAATTGGAGTACTCCCGGTACATATACGATAGATCTTACAGTTACTGAAGGGAACTGTTATCCTTTTGACACATCATTTACAGTAATAATAAAACCATTACCTCAGATAACATTGGTTGCCACAGACGAAAACTGTGATAAAGGCAATGGTTCTGTTATATCGACTGCAACCCCCGGTTCAATTTTTCAATGGTCAAATGGAGCAGCAACACCTGACCTTATTAATATTTCAGCCGGGACATATACTGTTACCGTTAGCGATGGTATGTGTACAAATACCTCAAGTATTAGCGTCATTAATATTCCTGGTCCCACTGCTGCATTCAGTATCAACTCAAACACTCAAAACGTAACAGATGCAAATTTCACTTTTACGGATTTATCATTAGGAGCTACCACCTGGCAATGGAATTTTGGAGATAATAACGTATCCTTTATGCAAAACCCTTCTCACACTTATGAGACTTCAGGCACTTTTACGGTTTCTTTAACCGTTGAAGATGTAAATGATTGTGTTGATTCTGCAGAAAGAGATGTTCTTGTTATGGATTTATATACTATTTATCTACCATCTGCTTTCACTCCGGATGGTGATGGTATAAATGACTTTTTTGGGCCTCTTGGAATCAACATTGACAATAACTATTACAAGATGTATATTTTCGACCGATGGGGCAAAATAATTTTTTATACAAATGATGTTAATAAACACTGGGACGGTATAATAACAGGTTCTTCATCTAAAGAAAAAATTCCGGGTGTTTACACTTATAGAATCCTTTATAGGGAAATGAATGGAAAAGACAAAAAAATACTTGGGACTGTCACATTGATTCTTCCTTAAAATTAATCTTTTCTATTTTTTGAGTTTAAACAATTAGTTCTGAAATTGGATTTTTTATCCATTAATTATTTTTTTTTTAATATATAGATATTATTATAAATATTTTCTATATTTGTTTTTTTATTTTTTCTTCTACAGAAAAATGATAAACTAATATGAAAAAAACGCCTTTCTTTATTAAAGCACTCTTTTTCAGCTTATTGCTATTATTTTTTACATCCTCAAAAATCATTTCCCAAATTACAAATAATGGGACTTTTATTCTTATTCCATCAGGAAATTTTGTTCATTCGACACTAGATATAATTAATAATGATGTAAATGCAAACATTATTAATGACGGCACCATAATTTCAACAGCTCATATCAGCAATAATGGTTCATTCACGACAACAAATCCTCAAAGTTACCTTTTTCTTGAAGGTGGTAACCAGAATATAAGTGGTAATCAGTCTTACACACTAGGCCGATTAGTTGTAAGCGGTTCCGCAGATAAAACAGTTAATTCCAATTTGAATATTCTCGACAGTTTAATTTTTGTCTCAAACAAAATTCTTATTAATAATAACGACATAAGATTATTTCCTAATGCACAAATTAAAAATCCCGACAACTCAAAATTTGTTGTTACAAATGGTCTTGGAAGCCTTGTTAAGAAAAGCCTTCCCTTATCAACAGATTTTCTTTTCCCTGTCGGAGATAATATAAGCAGCTATAAACCTGTAGTTATAAACTATACAGGATCAATAGACACATTTGCAGTCAGGGTAATAAATGGTCTTACACCTCCAGATCAGACATGTGTTCAGAAAACATACATTGTCAAAGCATCTAATCCTTTAACATCTTCGGTTAATTTGAATCTTGGATGGAATACCGTTGACCAAGGAACAATGTTCACGCCATCTCAGTCAATTATTTGGCAGAACCAATCGGGCACATGGACGATGTTACCCGGTTCCTTCGGTGCTCTATCAAATACACCAGCAACAGACTGGATATATGGCACAACCAACATTCAGCTGATGTCGGTGTTTGCCGATAGTTTTATTGTCAAAAGTGCTGCCCCCCCTACAGTTGTAACTCAACCATTAAATGATACTGTTTGTGAAAAAGGTATAAGCAGTTTTTCAGTATCAGCAACCGGTCTCGGTACCTTGTCCTTTCAATGGCAGATAAACTGCTCCAATACTTGGACAGATGTTTTAAATGGTGGAACATTACCAACTTTTACAGGTGCAAATGACAGCATTCTTAACCTAATTGACATACCTTTAAACATGAATGGTTGTAAATTCAGATGTATTGTAAATGCAGCAGGTGGTAATACAATATCCGATACAGCCACTTTAACAGTTAATCCATTACCCATAGTAACGATTATCGGGGATACCGCTATCTGCGAGGGTGATTTTGCCGACTTAACTGCATACCAAGGTATTTCTTATCTTTGGAGCACCGGTGATATAACCCAAACTATAAGTGTTAATCCTATTACAACAACTTTATATAGCGTTACAGTAACAAATAATTTTTTATGCTCTGCTTCAGCTTCTGAAGAAGTTTTTGTAACACCATCCTTTAGTGTTGTATTAACTAGTAATTTTGACACTCTTAATGAAATCTTATCCGGCCAGTTGGTAACATTTACAGCACATCCAGAGAATTATGACAACTATGATTTCTATCTAAACAATACACTTGTGCAAACAGGAACTTCAAATATTTACAGTAATTCAGGTTTGTTAAATGGCCAGATAGTAAGTGTTATTGCCATGGTTAATAATTGTACTGCTTTATCTGACAGTATAAAAATCAAAGTAAAACCTATAGGAAATGCATTTACTCCTTTTGACATGGACGGTAAAAACGATTTATTTGCCAAGGGTGTTGATTTGATTGTTTTTAACAGATGGGCTCAAGTGCTTTTTGAAGGAACTGAAGGTTGGGATGGCACTTACAACAGTACAAGGGTAAGTCCCGGCACTTATTATTATATCATGACAATAAATAAAGGACTTGCTGCTGAAATGAAGTTAACAGGCATTGTAACAGTAATTCACAATGAATGATTTTGAAACCAATAATGTATAATAACGTAAAAAATATTATTTTGTAATTAATAATTTAAACCCACTAAATATGAAAAGAATTGTACTTTGCATTTTTGTTTCATTGTTATTAGCAAATGTAACATTTTCTCAAAACCTTCTTCAACGAGCTGATACTGCCTTTGTTAGACAGGATTATTCAACTGCTATAGAGCTTTATAAAGATGCCATTAAAAAAATGAACAATATTAATGTTGGCATGGTCAATTTTCGCATAGCCGAAGCATACCGTTTCGGAAACAATTATAGTGAGGCTCTGACTTTTTACGACAAGGCTATAAGAGCCGGTTATAATGAGCCAGCAGCAATTTTTAATTATGCAGAAATGTTAATGATTCATGGAGACTATGTTGCAGCAAAAAATTATTATCAACAATATCAAATTATTGAACCAGATGATATAAAAGTACTTCAAAGATTAGCCTCTATAGAACTTGCCACCGGCAGACAGGATCCTCCAATACATGCCGTTACCAATGCCAGGGAATTAAATACAAGGTATAGTGAATATGGAGTTGCTAAGCTAAAGAATAATATCATCTTTGCCTCCTCTAGAATGGACAGGCGCTCAAAAGTATATCAATTAACTGGACAGGGATTTTCAAATTTCTACACATCAACATTTAATACCGAAAGGGGTGTATGGGAATCACCGGTACTTGCAAAAGGAGGTATCAATTCAAATTATAATGATGGTACTTTTTATTTTCACGAAGGCACCAATACAGCCTATTTTATGCAGTGTAATGGTTTAGAGGGTAATGATGAAAATTGCAATATGTTTACAGCAACTTATGATGAAGGAAGTTCTACATTCGGCACACCTGAAAGTTTTGAATATAATAACGAAAGATATAATATTGGACATCCTGCCATGACATCAGATGGCAACACCCTCTTTTTTGTTTCTGATATGCCAGGTGGAAAAGGAGGATCTGATATTTGGATGATGAAAAAAAATCAAACAACCAGAACATGGGGAAATCCTATTAATCTAAGCTCAAACGTTAATACTTCCGGCAGTGAAATGTTTCCTTTTATACTTGAAGATAAGTATTTATATTTTGCTTCTGACGGACATATCGGCTTAGGTGGTTTAGATATTTATTATGTTGAAATTTCAGACAATAATAACTTTTCTACAGCTGTAAACATGATGTCTCCATTTAACTCAAGTGCAGATGATTTCGGAATCATTTTCCGTACAAAAAACAGCGGATTGTTTTCCTCTAATAGAACCGGAGGCTTAGGTGATGACGATATTTATTCCTTCGATCTTATTCCAGTAACTATCATTGCCTCAGGAACCATTATGGATAAGGAAAACAATGTCAATGTACCTGGAGCAACAATAACTCTCAAGGGAAGTGATGGTTCAACTGAAACAACGATAAGTGATAACAACGGTAATTATACATTCAATACTTTAAAACAGGATGTACAATACTCGCTTCAAGCCTCGAAACAGAATTTTTTAACTAGTGAAGAGAAAAGGTTTTCAACAGCAGGTATCAAGTACGACAGAACCTTAAATAAAGCAAATGGGGTTGATCTTGATTTAAGCATGATTGCAATTACCCGTGAAGAAATAAATATTGAAAACATTTATTATGATTACAACAGCGCTGAACTTAGACAAGAATCTAAACAGGAGCTTAATAAACTTGTTAACATTCTCAAAGAAAACCCAGACATACGTATCATGATTAATTCACATACAGATTCAAGAGGTACACATACCTATAATCAAGACCTATCTAACAGAAGGGCTCAATCAGTAGTAAATTATCTGGTTGAGAATGGCATTTTACAAAGCCGATTAGAGTCAAAAGGTCATGCTTTTACAAATCCAAAAATCAGAAATGCTAGAACAGAAGAGGAACACCAGGCAAACAGGAGGACAACTTTTAATATTCTAAATGTTGATGAATTACAATAATATATAAATAAAAAATATCCATTTAATATGAAAACAAGAAATATATTACTAGCCGTTTTAGCTTTTGTAACATTTACAACAGCTTATTCCCAGAATGATGCTCAGATGAGTCACTACATGTTTAATAAGTTGTATTATAATCCGGCATTTGCAGGCAGCACTTCGCTTATCAATGCCTCTATTATGCACAGGCAACAATGGGTAGGATTTAACAATGCCCCTTCGACACAATTTCTCATGGGTGATATTTTCTTTGACAGGATAGGTGGTGTAGGCCTTTCTGTAACCAATGATAAAGTTGGTTATGAAAAAATATTAAACATCAAAGCTATGTATGCCTATCATTTTAACTTGTCTGATAAGTTCAGTATCTCAGGAGGACTTTCAGTAGGGTTACTGAATAAATCATTAGACGGTACACAGTTGATATATGAAAACATGAATGATGTCAATGCAATTGTTACAAAGGAAAGTCAATTAAGTCCGAATGTGGATTTTGGATTAGCAACTAAATATCAAGATATTACACTTGGGTTATCCTTCACCCAGCTTAACCAGTCGAACGAAAAAGCTACCTTCAGTAAACCACCCCGTCATTTTTATGCATTTGCATCCTATGAATACCCATTAAATGAACAGATTGATATTATACCTACACTTTTTTTCAAGAACAGTTCATTCATCAGTCAATTTGAGCTTAATGTCATGGGAATGTACGACAAAAAATTCTGGGGAGGAATTTCTTATCGTATGCAAGAATCACTCGTTATCCTTCTTGGATTAAATGTAACCAAAACAATTCGCTTAGGTTATTCCTATGATTTAAATACAGGTCCAATAAAAACGCACAGCAGTGGTTCACATGAAATAATGATAATGAGTTCTTTTGCAAAACCACAGAAACAACATATACCTTTCAAAACTCCAAGGGTTTTCATTTAGGTCTTTAGATATTTATAAAAACAAAAGCCCGTACTTTTATAAATATAAAAGTACAGGCTTTTGTTTTGTGTTGGCCTTAGCTAGATTTTTCTTAATCTTTAGGTATTATTAATCATAATGACACTCATCAGATTTTACAAAAACGGAAATATTGTGTGACTATGAATTATAGGCCCATTTTACAAACAATGCACCCCAAGTAAATCCGCCTCCAAAAGCAGTCAGAATAAGATTGTCGCCTTTTTTAAATTTCTTTTCCCACTCCCACATACAGATAGGAATTGTGGCATTTGTAGTATTACCGTATCTTTCAATATTAACAGTAACCTTGTCTTTAGATAATCCCATCCTTTTGGCAGTAGCTTCAATAATACGTAAATTTGCTTGATGAGGAATCAGCCAATCAATTGTATCATTGGTCAGGTTATTTTTATTCATTAGCTCAACTGTAACATCGGCCATATTTGACACAGCAGCTTTAAAGACTTGTGGTCCTTCCTGATAAACATAATGTTCTTTAGCCTCTACCGTTTCATGAGATGCAGGTTTACAAGAGCCACCAGCTTTCTGATGCAAATGTACCCTGCCATAACCATCTGATTTTAAAATGGAATCAGTAATTCCAATATCCTCAGTTGTAGGCTCTAAAAGTACTGCACCAGCAGCGTCGCCAAAAATAACACAAGTTTCCCTGTTTGAGTAATCAATTATAGAAGACATTTTATCGGCACCAACAACAATGACTTTTTTATAATCACCCGATTCAATAAATTTTGATGCAGAAACTAAAGCATAAATAAAACCTGAGCAGGCTGCATTGATATCAAAGCTAAATGCGTTTTTTATACCGACTTTGTCGCTGATTATATTGGCAGTGGCTGGAAATTGCATATCGGGAGTAACTGTTGCACATATCAGAAGGTCAACATCATCGGGGCTTATGCCTCTTTTTTCGAGTAGACCTTTAACAGCAGGAGCAGCCATGTCGGATGTGCCCATCCCCTCGCCTTTCAGGATATGCCTTTCATAAATACCCACGCGAGTTTTGATCCACTCATCAGAGGTATCCACCATTTTTTCCAATTCTTCATTATTCAGGATGTAATCCGGAAGAAATACATTGATTGCTGTGATAGCTGCTCTAACTTTTCTCATAATTACATTGTTAGATAAACTGTGTCTGAAAATAAATGTCAAACTTGATACTTAGACAAAGCCTCATTAGATCTTAAAAAAATCTATATTTAGATTTATCTAGTAGAACTATACAGCAGCAGTTTTTTGAACAGCTTCTTTACCTCTATAGAAACCGCATTCGCCACATACTCTGTGAAATCTTACGGGCGCGCCACAATTAGAACATACTGCAATCTGTGCAACAGTAGCTTTATAATGGGTTCTTTTCTTTTTGGTTCTGGTTTTTGAAAACCTACGTTTTGGATTTGGCATATCTATATCATTTAAAAAATTAATACTTCATTAAAAAAATTAGTTAAGATTCATTGAATTTCAATAAGTCTTTCCATATATCATTGATTGAATTGTCATTTTTTTCCATTTTCCGGTAAATGTTTAACATATCCTTATTACACAAAGAATTTTCATTAGAATCTACACCATGAACTCTTTTCATAGGCAGCTCCAGATGAATAATCTCATATAAATACTGCTTGAAACAATAATGTCTTGCATAAGGAGGTATAATTACCAAATCATCAGATTCCTCGCTCAAATCAGTTCCGAACTTAACATAAAGAAATTTTTCAAAATTCATTTCAATATCAATATCATCAATACAAATGTCACAAGGTAAAATCACTTTACCATTGAGTTTGAAGTTAAAAATCATCATATCCGGTTTTTTTTCCAGACATAATTCAACAGAAAGTTCGCCCCTTTTAATTTCCGACAATTCAAAATTTTCAAAGAACTTGTTGTCAATATGATACTCAAAAACATGGAAACCATCTCTCAATGATGAAAAGAATAGTGTAAATTCTTTGTCAATATGTGATTTTAAATCCATTTTTTGAGCCTGCAAAATTAAATATTAAAGTTGTTATAAACAAATATTTTGTTAAGTTTATTTAAAGATAAATAAAATAATATTATTTAATAACAGTATCTAACACAATAACAAATACTTAGCATTATTTGAAAGCTTTTTCAAGGATACCATCACCATCCAGTTTCAATCTGGAGAAATAAGAAGGTATTTCTTTGTTCATCAGACTGTTTACATAAATTTTGGCAAGGTATTGCCCCAGCATAAATCCCTGACCACGTAATCCGATAAAAAGACCAAGTTTAGGGTCAATAATCATACGTGGTTCAATGTAGTAGCCTGACCAAAGTGCCTGAAAACCAACTGCTGAAATTTCAGGTATCCAGTCAACAAATATTTCAGCGACAATTTCGGCAAATTCTTTGGAGTTAATTTTAACATTTTTGTCGGTTTCAAGGGGTTCAACTGCAGGAGAAGCACAACCAATAATCTGTCCAGTATCGCCTAATTGCTGACCATAAACTGCAGTAAAACCTTTATAATTACGTCTGTCAATCAACATATCCAAAGGTTTTCCCTCGACGCCTAGCATAGGCAAACGACGTGTGATAAAAGCCTGATGTTTTACAGGGAAATGGCCAGTATGAATACCTAATTTCTCAGCAAAGACGTGTGCATTGTAACCTAGTGCATTAATGAATAATTCTGTATGATACTCTACAAAATCAGCATCATGAGTTTTAACGAGAATAATGTATTTATTATCTTTTTTAGAAACATCAATTATTTCAGTATTTTCTAGAACAGTACCACCCTTTTGGACTCCAATTCTTCTTAATGCTTCAATAACTTTTCCGGGTGTTGCCTGCCAACAATCACGTGTTTTGAGGGCAGCAATATATTTGTTATTATTTTTATTATAATAAGGAGAAATTTCTTTATTAAAATCTTTAGGTTCAATCATTTTAGAGTCCTGCCATGCCATTGAATCTTCAAGGTCTTTATACATTTTTTGGTCATGTGCAAAAGTGATGTAGTTAATTAATCTGAAATCAATTTTGGCTGTTTTGGAAAGTTCTCTGAATAATTCAAGATTATGTCGTGCAATATCTGTAAGCTCGGGCATGCTAAAAACAGGGCGACCACCTGCAATATTGCGCCATGATGATCCAAACCCGAAATTGATCATAAGAGGTTTCAAGCCGGCCTCAGCCATATATCTGAACAATGAGCTACCGCCAATCCCCCCACCTGCAATGAATGATTTTACTTCAACAATTCTTGTTGATTTGTTATTAACATTAGTTATATAATTTACTTTAACATTGGGAGGATATAATTCACCAATGCTGATTTGATTTGACATAGGTGCTCTTGGTGTGGCTGTACCTGTCAGTGTTATTCCCAATGGCCGTAAGTTTTGATTTAAACGAGCCAGACATCTTTTACCTCTGCAAGGACCCATTCCAAGGTGTGTATTATGTTTTACTTCGTCAACAGTAATAAATTTCCTGTCACCAATGAGCGCCATAACCTCATCCATTTTCACATCGTCGCAATGACACATATAAATATCACCAACAGTTTTTTCGGTATAAGGTTTAATTGATATTTTTTCCTTAGCTGCAGATTTAAGTAAAAATCCACTTACCTGTACCATTTGGTGAGGAGATAGGTTTTCAACTTTAACTCTTGCCACATGAGTTAAATTCTTTTTCTTAAGTATTTTAATGATGTGACCTTCACCAATTACTTCTGCATTGTTATTAACAAGAACAACATCCTGATTGTCTTCTATATCAAATTCAACAGGCAGGTAAATTAATCCTTTAGGTATATCATACCCAAAAATAGCCAGTCCCGGACATTGATACACACATTGCATACATCCAATACACTTGTTGAAATTGATATAGGGAACAGTACTTGAAGAATCTTTTGTAATGGCTCCATAAGGGCATGCAAAAGCGCATGGATTACAAGCAAAACCATATAAGCAATCAATAAGTACAAAAGGTTTTTTCATACGTTCTTCTGAGGGCATATAAGGTTTCTCAATTACTTTAACCGGATGTTGTTGCGAATCAAAATACTCTTTTGACACATTCAGATACTTATCATAATCATAATATTTGCTCATTGAAGAGAGTATTTCATAAGCGACCTGTTTTCCTCTGAGGACAGCACTTGTACCTTCTCCAATTCTCACTGCATCACCTGCGCCAAAGCATTTCAGGCCAAACATTTCTCTTCCCTTTATTAAAAGATTATCATCAGGAATAAGTCCTGTACAAATGTTTATGGCATCAATATTTTCAATTAAATGTTCTTTCCCATCTACAGGTTTAAAATTAACTGCTTCACAAACAACAGCACCAGTGATACCGTCCATATTTTTATTTGGAATTGCTTCAATAATCATTGTTGAAAGCATGACAGGGATACCTAATCTACGAACCCTATTAGCCTGAACAGGGAATCCACCTTCACGAGGCATTGCTTCAATAATAGCCCTTACATGAGCACCGGCTTGAGTAAGTTGATAACTGGTAAGATAACCGATATTTCCGGCTCCAACAGTTAAAATATTTTTACCCAGCAATGTCTGTTCTGTATTCATCATTTTCTGAATAACTGCAGCGGTGTAAACACCGGGGAGGTCATCGTTATGAAATGTCGGCAAAAAAGGCACAGCGCCGGTTGCAACAACAAAATACTCACAATCGACATAAAAAATCTCTTGTGTTTTAAAATTTTTAACAGCAACCCTATTATGTTCAAATATATCCCATGCAGTGCAGTTTAAGAAAATACCGCTGTGGTCATCACCGGCAAGTGTTTTGGAGATTTCAAACCCTCTAAGACCGCCGTATTTTTTTTCTTTTTCAAAGAAAAAGAACTGATGCGTTTGCATGTTGAACTGCCCACCTATTTGGGCATTACTATCTATAACAATATTAGTTACTTTATTTTCATTCAATATTTCCCTGACAGCTAAACCTGCAGGGCCAGCTCCAATAATAAGGACTTGCGTTTTATAAACGTTAACGGCTTCTTTTTTATGATAGTTTGTTACTGCGGGGATATAGCCATTGGGAATTTCATTAACTTCCTTAACATTATCGCACAAAGTAATGCAAATTCGTTTAACTTCTCCATCAACAAGCATTTCGCAAGCACCACATTTTCCAATTCCACATTCGAGACTTCGAGTTCTGTTTTTAATACTGTGACTATGAACCGAAAATCCAGACTGGTGTAAAGCAGCTGCAATTGTGAAACCTTTGTTTCCTGTAACTTCTATCCCATTAAATAAAAATTTAACCTCAGGTGTATTTTTAATTTCAATAATGGGATGTTTTTCTATTTTATACATAGAATTATTTTTTTAATCAATACATAAAAGCAATTTATCTTATTTTCAAAAGGCTGAATGAATCGAGCATTCGACTTACCACAGCAAAAATACATATTCTTATTAACACATAGAATAAGTTTGCTAAAAAATTTTTCAGTAAAAAAGATATAGAAGAAGTTAAACTTCAGAATTTAAGGAAGAATAATTATTTTCCATGACAATGTTTGAATTTCTTACCACTGCCGCAAGGACAAAGATCATTTCTGCCGACTTTCTTCTCAACCCTAACAGGTTCTGCCCTTTTAGGTTCATTCCTTTTATCATTGTCACTCATAACGTCTGACCTGCCTGTTTTCAGGTTACTCATATCAGTTCTTTGTGGTTTTTGAGCTTGTTTGACTTCTTCCGAATCACGGATTGGTAATTGAGCTTTATAAATGAAAGCGGTTATATCCTTATTAACTTTTTGCATCATTAGTTTAAATAAATTGAAAGATTCTAATTTATAAACCAACAAAGGATCTTTTTGCTCATAAGTAGCGCTCTGAACAGATTGTTTGAGGTCATCCATTTCCCTAAGGTGTTCTTTCCAAGCATCATCAATAATAGCTAAAGTAATAAACTTTTCAAAAGAGATAATGGCTTCTCTTCCTTTCGATTTGTAAGTCTTTACCAAATCTGTAACAACATTTATAGATTTAATTCCATCGGTGAACGGTATTGAAATATTCTCGTAACGATGAGCCTTTGTATTTACAATGTCTTCAATAATGGGATTTATATTAGTTTTAATTCCTTCAAATTTCAATAAAAGTTTTTGATATACCTCTTCATGTAATAAATCTACGAGTTTTTCTTCAGAAGCATCGGCAAAAGATTTCTCATCGAGTGATGATGTGGTATTGAAATATTTAATAAGGTCGTGTTCATAAGCATAAAAGTCACCGGAAGGGAGATAATCTGTTACAACATTTTCACAGACATCATAAATCATGTTAGAAATATCAATTTCAAGTTTTTCTCCGAACAAAGCATTTTTTCTTTTAGTATAAATAACTTCTCTTTGAGAATTCATGACGTCGTCATATTCGAGCAATCTTTTTCTAATGCCGAAGTTATTTTCCTCGACTTTACGCTGTGCGCGTTCAATTGATTTTGTAATCATAGAATGTTGGATAACTTCTCCCTCTTTGAGGCCCAGTCTGTCCATCATCTTAGCAATTCTGTCGGATCCAAACAGTCGCATTAGATCGTCTTCGAGAGACACAAAGAATTGTGAAGAACCTGGATCACCTTGTCTTCCAGCACGACCTCTAAGCTGTCTGTCAACGCGTCTGGATTCGTGTCTTTCAGTACCAATAATAGCCAAACCACCTGCTTCTTTTACACCTTTACCCAGTTTAATGTCTGTTCCCCTACCAGCCATGTTAGTAGCAATAGTAACAGTTCCCGGCTGACCAGCCTGTAAAACAACATCGGCTTCTTTTTGATGTAATTTGGCATTAAGAACATTGTGTTTAATTTTTCTAATATTCAACATTTTGCTGAGTAGTTCTGAAATTTCCACCGAAGTTGTACCCACCAAGACAGGTCTTCCGGCCTCAACGAGATTAACAATTTCATCAATAACAGCATTATACTTATCTTTTTTAGTTTTATATATAAGGTCTTCTCTGTCCTTACGTGTAATGGGTTTGTTAGTAGGGATGACGACGACATCAAGTTTATAGATACTCCAGAATTCACCGGCTTCGGTTTCAGCAGTTCCTGTCATACCGGCCAATTTATCATACATTCTGAAGTAATTCTGGAGTGTTATAGTGGCATAGGTTTGAGTAGCAGCTTCAACCTTAACATTTTCTTTTGCTTCGAGAGCCTGATGCAAACCATCTGAATACCGTCTTCCCTCCATGATACGTCCGGTTTGTTCATCAACGATTTTAATTTTATTGTCCATGATGACATACTCAATATCCTTTTCGAAAAGAGTATATGCTTTAAGCAACTGATTTATGGTGTGCACTCTTTCAGATTTAACAGAATAGTCTTGGAGAAGAAGTGATTTTTTTTCTATAAAATCTTTAGGGTCAAGATTTTGCTTTTCGAGGTCAACAATTTCAGAACCAATATCGGGTAAAATAAAGAAATTAGGATCGTTTGTATATTTTGTAAGCAGATCATATCCTTTATCAGTGAGGTCAATACTGTTTTGTTTTTCATCAATCACAAAAAAGAGCTCATCATCAATAAAGGGCATGTTTTTATTTTGCTCGGCCATGTAAAAATTTTCTGTTTTCTGCATCATGACCTTTATACCGGGTTCACTAAGGAATTTAATCAAAGCTCTGTTTTTAGGCAATCCTCTAAAAGCTCTGAATAACAGGATAGAGCCTTCTTTTTCATTATCGGGATTGCTTTTATCATTGATTAGCTTTTTAGAATCAGCTAAAATCTGAGTCACAAGATTTCGTTGAGCAATGTATAATTTTTCAATAATAGGTTTATACTCATTAAATTCCTGCCTGTCACCTTTTGGGGTTGGTCCGGAAATAATAAGGGGTGTTCGCGCATCATCAATAAGTACAGAATCTACTTCATCTACAATGGCATAATTGTGCTCGCGTTGCACAAGGTCTTCAACAGATCTGGACATATTATCTCTCAGATAATCGAAACCAAACTCACTGTTGGTGCCATATGTAATATCACTCAAATAGGCATTTCTCCGTGCTTCTGAGTTTGGTTCATGTTTATCGATACAGTCAACTGTAAGCCCATGAAATTCATACAAAACCCCCATCCACTCAGAGTCTCTTTTAGCCAGATAATCATTAACAGTAACAAGGTGCACGCCTTTCCCTGTAAGGGCATTGAGATAAACCGGAAGTGTAGCTACAAGTGTTTTTCCTTCACCTGTTGCCATCTCAGAAATTTTCCCCTCATGTAAAACAACTCCACCGATAAGCTGTACATCGTAATGAATCATATCCCATTTTACCTGATTACCTCCGGCAATCCAAACATTTTTATAAATAGCTTTATCGCCTTTTATTTCGATATTAGATCGGGTTGCAGCTAAGGTTCTGTCCATATCTGAAGCAGTTACTACAACTTCTTCATTTTCAGTAAAAATCCGTGCAGTTTGTTTGACAACAGCAAAAGCTTCAGGCAATAATTCCATAAGAATTTCATCTGTTTTGCCTTTCATTGTTTTCTTCAGGTCATCAATCTCCTTATAAATCTTTCCTTTTTCTTCAATACCCATTGCATAATTGCTTTCAACCTGATCTTTTAATTCATTGATACGGGTTTGCTCATCATTAACAAAAGCGGCAATTTTTTGCTTAAACGCAATGGTTTTTGCCCTTAATTCGTCATTACTTAGCTTAGAGATATGATTATTATAAACTTCTATCGTTTTATTAACCAAAGGCATTATAGCTTTAATGTCTCTTTCTGATTTAGATCCAAAAAAGCTTTTAAAAAAACTAATCATAATATTTTTTCTTTCAAATTAATACAATTTGACAAAATTATAATTATAATTTTAATTGTGATAATTTAGGTTTATCTTTTTAGAAATATCTTTAATAATTCAATAGAAATACATTTTGTAAAAGAATCATCTAAAGACAATCAGTACTTGATTCGCTGATAAATGATTTAAATAGGCATATTTGCATTTAAAGATGCAATTTTGAAATCGGATATGAGTTCGTTAAATATTTCTTTCACTGTAGTAATTTTATCAGCAAGATAAGCATTAGCTCCGGCAAAAGCATAACCGCTTTCCATATTTCCCTTATAAGAATTAATTAGGGCAGCAATGATGCAATACGGGCTATCAACAATGTCACAGGTTTTAATACAATGAAAAGGGCATTTCAGAGGAATTTTAAGGCCTTGTTTAACTTTTTCGAGGAACGAATTATTTATAGCTCTTCCGGGCATTCCCACAGGGCTTTCAATAATAACTATATCGTTGATTTGAGCTTTTAAATAAGTGTTTTTAAAAGCATCAGAAGCATCACATTCTTTAGTAGTTACAAAGCGGGTGCCCATTTGAACGCCTTTAGCACCTTTTTGCATGATATTAAACATATCAAACCCAGTATAAATTCCACCTGCAGCTATAACAGGAATCTCTTTTCCATATTTATCCTCAAAAAACTTAACCTCATTTAAAACTTCAGAAACTAAAAATTCTAAAGAGAATTTAGTATCTTCAATCTGTGAAGTTTTAAATCCAAGATGCCCTCCAGCTTTAGGTCCTTCTACAACAATAGCATCGGGAATATAGCTGAATGCGTTGTCCCATTTTTGACAAATAATTTTAGCAGCTCTACCTGAAGAAACAATAGGCACTAACCTGACAGGATTGTTTTCTTTAATAAAAGAAGGTAAATCTAAAGGCAAACCTGCGCCTGCAAAAATAATATCTACATTTTCGCTAATTGCAGTAGAAACAAGTTCAGAATAATTTGTCATGGCAACCATAACATTAACACCAATAATACCATTAGATTTAGCTCTGGCTTTTCTAATTTCAATTCTCAGACCTTCATTATTGGCTTCCAAATAATTTAATGAAGAATTATTATGAATAAGCCCCAGTCCTGCCGAAGAAATGACTCCTAACCCACCTTCGTTAGCCACAGCAGCAGCAAGCCCTGACAGTGATATCCCAACTCCCATACCCCCTTGAATAACAGGAACTTTAATTTGTAAACCGCCAATTTTAAGTTCCTTCATTCACAACTACTTATTAATAATTTTTTCAAAAATATAAAAACAATCTGATTTAAATGTCTATAAAGAAAAATATTTATTTTTTCATTCATTTAAACCAAATTATGGTTTTTGGTTGTTTGGAGTATAATTTAAAAAAATATTAACTTTGCAGCTCAAAAAATAAAACGAAATAATATGACATTTCAAAACAGATTAAAGAGTGGCGAATTTTTAGTAAAAGAAATAAATGCACAAGACATTTTTATTCCCGAAGAGTTTAATGAAGAGCAAATGATGATTGCAGAAACTGTAAGGTCCTTCATAGAAGCAGAGGTATATCCAAATCTTGACAAAATTGATAAAGGGGACAGGGAATTGATGAAGTCCATACTCAAAAAATCAGGAGAACTTGGCTTGATGGGGATATCAATTCCTGAAGAATTAGGTGGTTTTGGGCAGAATTTTGTTACCCAGATGCTTGCAGCAGAAAAAGTAGGTGCAGCCTATTCATTTTCAGTTGCTTTTATGTGTCATACCGGCATTGGAACGTTGCCAATCATGTATTATGGAAATGATGAACAAAGGCAGAAATATGTTAAAAAGCTTGCCACAGGTGAATATCTAGGAGCTTATTGTCTTACAGAACCTGGTTCCGGCAGTGATGCCAATTCAGGCAAAACGAAGGCAGTTCTTAGTGATGACGGAAAGCACTATATACTTAACGGCCAAAAAATGTGGATTACCAATGGTGGGTTTTGCGACACACAGGTTGTTTTTGCTAAAATTGATAATGACAAGATATTAAGCGCTTTTATTGTTGAATCGGGATGGCCGGGTGTAGTAATAGCTTCCGACGAGGTTAAAATGGGTATCAAAGGATCTTCTACTACTCAGATTTATTACAATGATGTGAAAGTACCTATTGAAAACCTTATTGGTAAAAGGGGAGAAGGTTTTAGGGTGGCTTTAAGTATCTTACATATGGGAAGGATGAAATTAGGGGCCAATGTCATTGGAGCATCAAAAGAAACTATAAGACATTCCGTTAATTACGCCAATGAACGCAAACAATTTGGTTCATTTTTGTCAAACTTTGGTGCAATTAAGTATAAACTTGCAGAAATGGCCATTAGAACTTTTGCACATGAATCGGCCATTTACAGAGTCAGTAGAGAAATTGACATTTTGATGGAAGAATGTAAAAGCACTATGGATAATGAAGGCAGAGCCACTATTGAAGCAATAAGTCATTATGCTGTAGAAGATGCCATTTTAAAGGTTTATGGTTCAGAGATGCTTGATTATGTCGCAGACGAAGGAGTTCAGATTCATGGTGGGATGGGTTATTCTGCTGAAATGCAGGTTGAGCGCGCATATAGGGATTCTCGAATAAACAGGATTTTTGAGGGTACAAATGAAATTAACCGCCTATTAATTATTGAAAATGTTCTCAAAAATGCCAAGAAAGGACTCTATGATTTATCACTTGAGGCCGAAAAAATACAGTCCGAATTAAAATCAAACTTACTTCTTATTAATGGTGATTATTATGAGCTAAAATTTTCTGCCATAAAGAACCTGAAAAGGATTATTATTTTGGTTTTAAACAGTTTTACAAAAACCTTTAAATCAATTGCGGAGGAGCAGGAAATACAGAACAATATTGCTGATATGATTATGGAATTATACATTACAGAATCATTGGCATTGAGAATCAGTAAAATTGAAAATATAAAAGGTTCAGAAAGTGTTGCTATTTATAAAGACATGCTTGATGTAAAACTTTCGGATGCTGTTTTTTCTGTTAAGAAAAATGCACCAGATGCTATAAGCTCTTTTGCTACAGGAGATGACTATCAAAAACTTGCCGAAGCAATTCAAAATCTTACTTATTTACCAGCAGTTAATGTTAAAGAAGCTAGAAGGAGAATAGCCCAAAAAATGGTTGAAGAAAATAAATATTGTTTTTAAATTCTTCTGAAAATTCCTTATCTGTAGATAAATAACAGGAACCGAGTAAAATGCAGCTGTTCAGAATAAACTAAAATCGTCATTCTTCAACACATCAAAAGCTGGAAAGTTTGAAATTAATCACATGATTTTAAACACCTCAGATTATATCATGAATGATATTAAGATTTAAATTTTGCGAACTACGCAAAAGGTGTTTTTCTAATTGGGTTGAACGAATTTCCAATTTTATTTATCAAACGACATACTGTCAATTAAGTCATTGTTATATTTATCTTTAACTTGAACATAAGCAATTTGTTTTATCTGTAAAGCACCCAATTTTCTTTTGGCTTCACTGGCTGTAATCCCCAAATATAAATTTTTGATTTTCAGGTCAATACAATGCTCGATAAGGTGATAAATATTTTTCTTATAAATACTTAAGTGATTAAAGGTTTTATCAGCCCCGTAAATTACAGGACAAATGTTTTTTTCAGTTCTCAAACTTAAAGTAACACATGCAAACCTTTTAGATTCATTATGCTCGAGTGCCGTAATTTCCCAGAAAGGAGATTGAGCAATTTTTCTAAAAAGTTTCAGGGGCAAATCGAAAGTATTTAAAGCAAATGTTGCTGTTTTTAATTTTTTATACAAGTCGTAGAAAATTTCAACGTCCTTATCTGTACAATCGTTCAGAACTTTGAATGTAAAATCTCCGATTGCCGGCAAAGTTTCAGAGCGTAACTGATTGCGTTTCTTTTTTGATAATCTGGTATTAATAAAATCCTGAAAGCTGATATTATTTAAATCATAGACAATATTATTATCGAGAGTTTCAACTCTGAAGAAACCATGTCCACCAAAAAATGAACGTAATTCTTCATCATTATCTTCAAAATCCCTAAAAAACAGACCATTAGCTTTTTCCTTCTCTCTGTCATACCAAACTGCATTAACGAGTAAATACATAGCATTCTTCCAGATAGGACTTTTCCTGTCAATATACAAATGATCGCCATTTGTTAAAGGGCATCCCATCATCATGACTCTGGAAGTTAAATAATAGGGGTCAGTTTTTCTTACTTCTTCAATAATTTCAGATATCTTCTTGGATGTCAACATGTCATCTTTTGAAATTGAAGATGTAAAGAACGTGGCTATAACAGGGAAGCCATCATTATAAACAATATAATAGAAGAAGTTCCAATTGTTTTCAATTTCATCATTTCCGGAGAACACCTCTTCAAAAAGAGACAAGCTATCATAGTCAAATGCGCCTCTATCACCGAGCAATGAATTCCACATATTTTTATCAATTTCTTTTATCGAAGCATATTGAACAAGTTCAAGACTGTCATTGTGGGCCTCTTCATTTTCATTAACAGATGGGATAAAGTTCTCAGCGGGACCTAAACGGCTTTCAAAATCTGTAAATTTTCGAAAAGCGTTATAAACATCCTTCATACTTCTACCTTCATCTGCAAGGGCTTTAGGGTGATGATAAGCAATAGCTTTTGCTAACTTGTCAATATCTTCTTCAGTAATGTGATTGGTCATTGTAAACCTTACACCAGTACATGTTTCGGGAACAGCCGGAAAAATACCGAGATTTGTATAAAATCCTGCACCCATTAAACGCTCAACCAAGTTAAAACCGACTTTAGGTAAGCCACAACCAACAAAAAAAATTGGTGATTCAGAGACTGATACCAAAGGCACTTTGTAATGCGTCATAATTTCATTGCAAAGAGCTATTTTCCTTTGAAGTTTTTCTTGTAATACATAAATCTCTTCACTCAAGTGGATTTTTGCTGAAGCTATTGCAGCAGCAACTGTAGCAGGTTCCTGAGGTCCGGAATAGGCCAGAGGTCCTCCCCATTGTTTAATTTTATCGCGCATGGCCACATCGGGAAAAACGAAAATACCACCGCAAGATCCAAACCCTTTAGCCATTGATGTACCCATAACCATTTTTGGATGTAAGCTCGTCTGGCTTAAAGTATAACCTGTACCACTCGGACCTGCCCAACTCATTCCATGAGCATCATCAACATAAAGCCAGAGTTTTTTATGCTTATCCAACAAAGAAATAATTTCCTTAATAGGTGCAGGGTCTCCAAACATAGAATAAACCCCGTCTATTACATACCATATTTTATCGTACTTGGATTTATACTGTTCAATTTTTTTTTCCAGTTCATCAAGTCTGTTATGCCTCAAAACTGTAACACCAGTGCCATAATGGTTTAACTTATAGGCAAGTTCATGCATACTTATGTGAGCTTGCTGATCATATACGACCATATCATTGCCACCAATTGTAAAGGGCATCACGCTATGATGGCCAAGAGAACTGTTTGTGGTAAGTAAAATAGGGGCATTATACATTTTACCAAGCAGATCTTCAAGCTCAGCATAATTGCCACATGAAACATAAATGCGTGAGCAAGAAAAATAGGTTCCATATTTTAATACCGCTTCTACTGCTGCTTCTTTCAGCCTCTGGTCCAATTCAAGACCAAGGTAACTGCAAGAACCAAAATACACAAATTTTTTATTCTTTACAGTAATCTGACGTCCTTCTAAATTGCTGTCCTCAGTGTATAATCTTGATATACCTTTAGATATGCCTATATTGGAAAACTCATTAATAAGCTTTAAAAGTTGATCAAATTTTACGTTTTGAGACATTTATAAATAAAATAATTCTGTAAAATTAAATTTTTTTTTTATTTTTGAAAAAAAAATTGATGGATAACAAAAATTTCTTTATTAGCAATAAATTTTCAATTAGTTTAATTGATGATATTATTGAGATTATTTTTTTTGATTGTATTTTGGAATATTCTGATGTTGATCTTGGCATAAGAAAAAGGCTTGAAATTGCAGATAATAAAAGCTACCCTATTTTGTCCGATCTTTCCTTATTGAAAGGTATTAGTGCAGAAGGACGCAAGCGTATGGCCGAAGATGATGGTTTGGTAAGCTTAAAAGCACAAGCAATTATTTACGGCAGCAAATTTCAAAAAATTGCAATTCAGATGTATCTTTTAATTTATAAACCCAGTGTACCTGTTAAAATTTTTAAAGACAAAGAAATTGCCCTTCAATGGTTAAAAAAATTCTAATAAAGAATTTTTAAAAGATTTTCAAAAAAAATCATAAAAATCAAGTAACCACTATCAAAATTAAACGTAAAAACAAATACTTATCAACCATTTTTTTTTATAACTTTGCAATATTAGATAAAATTATTCTAAATAATATGGACAAATACGCAGATGACAAATTTTCATTTGAACTCATTGATGGGATTTTACATGTTTTAGCTATCACTGAATTTGTAGATTTTAAAACTATAGATGATGCCATAAATAAAAGAAACGAATATTTAAAAGACAAGAAATATCCCATGTTTTCTGACATACGAAAAGTTAAATCCATTACACGTGAAGCTAGGGAAAGATTGGCAGCAGAAGATGCCGGCACAGGTGTAAATGCTGTTGCTATATTGGTTTCTACAAAAGCACAAAGAATTATTTATTCCTTTTTCAACTCGATATATGGAGCACCAGCACCTGCAAAAATATTCTCAAATAAAGAAAAAGCTTTAGCATGGCTTCAACAATATAAATAGAATCAAATGTCCAGTAATAAGAATGAGTTGACCCATCTATTGGAAGGCATCCAGCTGATACTTAAAAAAAAAGATTCAACTGATATTAATAAAATTTGTGAAAATTTTCAAAACGACAAATATATATGCGCCTCATTAAAAAGCCTTAATAAGAAGCTCCAAACAAATTACTATAGCAAAATTAAAGTAGAGCATTTTATAAATAAAGTGAACACTCTTCTTTTAAATTATGCCCGTCATCATTACAGTAAAAAACTGAATATTACAAATGATGAGATATTTGACACACTGGTAACAAGTATAAATTTTTTGGGAGAGGAGCTCAATTTCTCAACTGTAACTACCTATTATCTTGATGACGTATTCAGTTCACTCGGCGACATGTTGCTGGTGGTAGATAAAGAGGGACATATTCTTTATTCAAATCTTTCATTATGGTCAACTGTTTTGTATAAAGAAGGGGAATTAAAAGATAAAAATATCAAAATGATTTTAGAACCTGATGTAAACATTTCCAATATATTAGAGTCAAAATCAAATCAAAAATTAACGAACTTCATCAGCTCTACCGGTAACAAAATACCAGTTTCACTTAAAATATCCAATTTTTCCCGTTCCGACAATCCCATGATGGGCTATGTAATTGTAGCCAGAGATATGTCTCAATTTTTAAAACATCAAAAAGAGATAGAATCTAAGAACGAAAAAATTCAGAAAGTTAACACCCGGCTTCGTAAAGCATTACATAAAGCCAAAGAATCTGATGAATTGAAAACAGCCTTTTTGGCTAATATGTCGCATGAGATACGCACACCACTAAACGGCATAATGGGCTTTTCAGAACTTTTATTAGATCCTTACTACTCAAAAGATGAACTTGCAGAATTCGGTAAAATTGTCCATGGCAGTGCAAAACAATTGCTGAATATTGTCAATGATGTCCTTGATATATCAAAGATAAAATCCGGCACCTTAGAACTTAACAGTGAGAAATTTTCAGTTAATGATATTTTGAATGACTTGTTTATAATTTATCAACAAAAAATTAAGAGCGACAAGAAAAACATTCAACTTATTTTGAAAAAGACCCTTGAAGACAAAGAAGCTATATTAAAATCAGATGCTACAAGATTTCGTCAAGTTTTGACCAATTTATTAGATAATGCTGTTAAATTTACTCAAAATGGAGAAATTTCATTTGGGTACACAGTAACTAATAAAAAATTGATATTCTTTGTAGAAGACAGTGGCATAGGGATTCCAAAAGAAAAGGCAAAAAATGTATTTTTACCATTTACTCAAGTTGACCATTCTCTTACACGACCCTATGGCGGGACAGGTTTGGGATTAGCTATAGCTTCTGGTGTTGCCGAGCTTATGAATGGAAAAATCACATTACAAAGTGTTGAAGGAGAAGGAAGCACTTTTTATTTTCATTTGCCTTTTACCAGAGCAAAAACAGTTATAAAGAAAATCAGCATCAAAGATGCACCAAGCTATGATTGGAGTGGCAAAAAAATTCTTGTAGTTGAAGATGATCCTGCAGCAATAAAAATGTGCAACTATATTATTTCTAAAACTGGTGCCACCCTTTTTATAGCTGAAAATGGCACCAATGCTCTTGATTATTACATTTCTCACCGCAAAGATATTGATCTTATTCTTATGGACATCAAATTACCTGATTTTGATGGTTGTGAGGTAACCCGAAAAATAAGATTGACGGATAAGGAAGTGCCTATAATTGCACATTCTGCCCATGTCTCGATGAGTGATAAAAGCAAATGTATTGATGCAGGGAGTACCGATTTTATTTCTAAACCTATCATTAAAGATTTGTTTCTAAAGATTATCAACAGGTATTTGTACGATCAGAATGAACAATAGTATAAGATTCTGAAAAAAATACAATCATTTTCATTTCTTAAGTAAAAAAAAAATTACTTTTGCACCACGGCCCCGTAGTTCAACTGGATAGAATATCAGATTTCGGCTCTGAGGGTTGGGGGTTCGAAGCCTCCCGGGGTCGCTTTTCAATTTAAACTTTTAAGTTTAATTATTACCCTTACATTCATGTTTTTTATTATTTCAAAAGTATTGTCATTTTTACTTAATCCCATAATCTGGGTTTTCATTTTACTCATTTTTGTTTTATTTTTAAAAAATCAAAAAAAGAAAAAAAAATGGCTGTTTATTACCTTAGGGATAATCTATTTTTTTTCAAATTCTTTTATTATTGCTGAGCTTTACCGTTTGTGGGAAATTAAACCAACTAAAACAGAAGATTTATTGCCCTATTATGATGTTGGTGTTGTTTTGGGTGGGGGCATGGCTACTTACGACTCTGAGTATGACAGGCTGACATTCAGGCATAATCCTGACAGGATCATGCAAGCTGTGTATTTATACAATGAACATAAAATAGGAAAAATTCTTATTTCAGGTGGTTCGGGTAGTTTGATTTTCAGAGACATGAGGGAGTCTGTTTTACTTAAAGATTTTTTAGTAAGCACACTTCATCTTCCTGAAAATGATATACTTATAGATTCCATTTCCGATAACACCTACCAAAATGCTCTACAAAGTAAATATATTCTGAATGAACAATTTTCCGAACCTAAGGTTTTATTAATTACTTCAGCTTTTCACATGAGGCGTTCAATCATGTGTTTCAGAAAACAAGGCATAAACGTTACACCTTATGCTACAAACCTGAATGCAGGCCCCCGCAGGTATCATATCGACCATTTGTTAATTCCTTCACTTTGGAGTATGGGTATGTGGAGTGCTCTCCTACATGAAATTATTGGAATAGGAACCTATAAAGTTATGGGTTACATTTAGCCTTATCAAACTTCTGAGTAATCAATTAGTTTTTTCTCAATGGATGTTACTCATGGAAATAAACTCTTTTAACCCTCCTAGAAAAGCCGGTCAGAACTTCATAAGAAATGGTTTCAATGTCTTTGGCCATATCCGCAACAGTATAATTTTCATCAAAAATAATAACCTCATCACCTTCCTTAGCAGGTATTCCTGAAATATCTATCATACACATGTCCATACATACCCTTCCAATAATGGGTGCATATTTTCCGGCAACTTTTACTTTACCCTTACCATTACTCAAACGTGTGGACAAACCATCAGCATATCCTATGGGAATTGTTGCAATACACAAATCTCTTTCAGCTTTTCCAAAACGTCCGTAACCGATGGTGTGACCTTGTGGTATATTTTTAATCTGAGAAATACAACTTTTTAAGATCCCTACATTTCGTAAATTACTCTGAATTTCAGCATCGTTAGCAATTCCATAAAGACCAAGACCAAGGCGTACCATATTAAAATGGTATTCAGGGAATCTGACAATGCCGGCACTGTTCAGTATATGTTTCAAAAAGCATTTTCCTATAAATTGCTGTAAGGATGAGCACATCTCATTAAAGAGAGCAGCTTGAAAATGGGTAAAATCATCCTGTGTATTATCATCACTAACAGCAAGATGCGAGAATACTGATTTAACCAAAACACAGGACTGGTTTTTCATTAGAATATCACCTAACGTATTTATATCCTCTTTAATAAATCCAAGCCTGTGCATACCTGTGTCAAATTTTATATGGATATTGTAAGGTTTGTCATAAGAGTTACGGATAAGAGACTCGATAAATAAGTTTAGAATTCTTAAGCTGTATATTTCGGGTTCCAAATTATATTTGATCATATCATCAAAGCCTGACTCATCAGGATTCATAACCATAATCGGAATACATATACCAGCTTTTCTTAAGGCTTTACCTTCATCGGCAAAGGCCACTCCAAGATAATCAAGCTGGTTATATTGAAGGACATTGGCAATTTCAAAGCTTCCTGTACCATAAGAAAATGCTTTAACCATCGCCATCATTTTAACTTTTTTATCAAGAATGCTTTTGTAAAAATTAAGGTTATGAACAATGGCATTCAGATTTATTTCAAGGGTGGTATTATGTGTTTTTTGTTCAAGAAATGCAACAATTGTTTCGAATTGGAAATCTCGTGCTCCTTTAACAAGGATAGCTTCACTCTGAAATTCATTAAAAGAAAAGGATTTTATGAAGTCTTTTGTTGAATTAAAGAAAAACTTTTCATTTTTAAAAAAATGTTCCTGTTTGCTTATAGCTTTTCCAATGCCAATAATTCTGTCAATTTTCTTATCACTCACAAGTTGAGCAATTTCTCCATAAAGAGAAGATTCATCTTTGCCGCTTTGTAAAATATCCGATAATATGATTGTTTTTCTTTTGTGTTGATTTTGTTGATTAAGAAAATCAAGTGCAATACCAAGAGAGTTGATATCAGAATTATAGGCATCGTTGATGACAGTGCAATTATTGATACCTTCAATCAACTCAAGCCGCATTGCAACGGGTGTGAGTTGCATCATACGTCTTGCAATGGTACTGTTATCATAATTTTTAAGGAGCATGTAACACCAGCAATGTATAAGGTTTTCAATAGATGCCTCATCTGTAAAAGGGATACTTATAGAAATAGGTTTTTCATCGAAGAATGCACTGATATGAGTAGATTTTGATTCCTTCAGAACAGAACTAACAAACAACCTGCTGCCTTTTTTTCTGCTCCATGAAAAAAGGTTGATTTTTTTTGACAGACCTGATTTGATAAAAATTTCCTGAATTTCTTTCTGATCAGCACAATATATCAATGTTTCAACGCTTGTAAAGAGCTTTAGTTTTTCTCCAACTTTTTGAGCATTATTAATAAAATTCTCATCATGGGCAGTTCCAATGTTTGTAAAAATACCAATATCAGGACGGATTATATTTTTTAGGACTTCCATTTCATTAGGTTCCGAAATCCCTGCTTCGAAAATACCAAGGGTATCAGAGGAGCTAATCTGCCAAACTGAAAGTGGTACCCCAATCTGAGAGTTGTAACTTTTTGGACTTCGAACAATAGTATTATCGGGAAAGAGGAGTTGAAAAAGCCATTCTTTAACGATTGTTTTACCATTGCTACCTGTAACAGCAATAACCGGCAGTTTAAATTGCATACGGTGGTAAGCGCATAACTTCTGAAGTGCTTTTAGGGTATTGTCAACAACTATTATATTGGCTTGTCCTAATGGCAAATTACATAAATTGGGAATTGAAACGATAAAATTTTTCACACCTCTTTCAAATAATTCATTGATGTATTTATGTCCATCGTTTCTTTGAGATGAAAGGGCAAAAAAGACCGAATTTTCAGGAGTTAACAACTTTCTGCTGTCGTGTAAAATATTTTTTATATAAATATTTTTGTCAAAGGAATCATAGAAACGGGCATCAAGGATTTTTCTTATATCGTCGATGCTGTAAAAAGAATTTGAAGTTGACATTATCTTAGATATCAAGCGAATTAATTATCTTCATCGAGTTTGGAAAACTTCAGGGTATTGGCATTAAGCTCATTATATTCTTTCCTATTATTGAATACTTCCATTGCAAGAAAAACAGCCTCCTTAAATGAATTACCTGTAGCTACATCCATTCCAGCAATATCATAGGCAGTTCCATGTGCAGGAGAAGTTCTTATAATGGGGAGGCCCGCAGTAAAATTTACTCCTGAATCATGGGAGATTGTTTTAAAAGGAATCAAACCCTGATCATGATACATAGACAATACGGCGTCAAACTTTCTGAACTCTGATGAAGCAAAGAAACCATCAGCAGGATAAGGGCCGTAAGCCAATATGCCCATTTTTTCAAAAGCATGGTTTATAGCAGGAATTATAATATTTTGTTCTTCATTGCCAATCAGTCCATTGTCACCGGAATGAGGATTAAGACCTAATAAAGCAATTCTTGGTTTTCTGATAGCAAAATCTTTAATTAATGAACTGTTGAGAATGCTGATTTTATTAATAATAAGTTCCTTGGTAATAGTAAGAGGAACCTCATTCAGAGCGATATGACCGGTTATTGTTCCTACCCTTAACTGATCTGAAACCATCAGCATAAGATAATCTTTACAATCAAACTTAGATGCCAGATATTCTGTATGACCAGGGAAATTGAAACTCTTGGACTGTATGTTGTGTTTATTTATTGGTGCCGTAACCAAAACATCAATGTGTCCTTTTTTCAATTCTTCAACTGCTTTTTCGAGCGCCATTAAAGCGAGACTTCCACCAAGTTCTGTCGATTTACCCATTTCAATCTTAACTTCATTTTCTGTAATATTAAGAATATTAACATGTTTATGACGGGCTTGTTCAATATTTCTTATGAGGTTAAAATTAAAATTTACATCACTGATATTGATTGACTTTTTGTGATAAGAGGCAATTTTGGAAGAACCAAATACGATAGGATTACAAATCTCAGAAAGATGTGAATAAGCAAAAGCTTTTATAATAACCTCATAACCGATACCATTAATATCGCCATGGGTTATTCCGACTTTGATAATTTCTTCTTGGGTTGTCATATGTTGGTTTACAATTAAACGTTATACAAATAAATTCTAAAATTACAAAAATCAAATGGTTTTTCCAGTAAAAAAATCATAAAGAAGTCTGATACCAAATCCGGTACCTCCGGCAGTATGATAATTCCAAGGGGAATCAAAGAAAGCAGGACCAGCTATATCAAAATGTATCCATGGATAGTCTGTAAAATGTTCGAGAAATTTTGCGGCAGATATGGCTCCGGCATGCTTTTGTCCTGTGTTTTTAATATCAGCCACTTTTGATTTTATAGTGTCTTCATATTCTTCCCATAAAGGAAATTCAACTATACGTTCATAAACATTTAATCCACATTGTTTTATCGAATCCATTTCATGTTCATGATTCTTTCCTGCGGCAAAAATGCCATATTTTCCTAAGGCTGCATGAGCAGCACCCGTCAGGGTTGCTAGGTCAATAACCAACTCTGGCTTGTATCTTTTGGCATAACTCAAAGCATCAGCAAGAATCAAACGGCCTTCTGCATCAGTATTAAGCACTTCAACAGTGGTACCATTATGCATGGTAATAATATCTCCCGGCACCTGAGCCTTTTCATTTACTCTGTTATCTGTTGCAGGAATAAGCCCTATGACATGCACAGGAATATTATTTTTTGAAAGCAAACTCAAGAGTGCAATAGTGACAGCAGCTCCACTCATATCACATTTCATACTTTGCATACTTTCATTAGTTTTTAGACTGTAACCACCGGTATCAAATGTAACTCCTTTACCAACAAGGATATATGGTTTCTTATTTACAGCTTCAGCTGGCTTCCACTCAACAACAGCAAAGAAAGGAGGTTCTTCACTGCCTTTATTAACTGCCAATATTCCTCCCATCTTAAGTGATGCAAGCTTGCTTTCATCAAAAATATCAACTCTTAACTTGCTTTCTTTAGCAGTGGTGAAAATTATTTCTTTAAATTTAGAAGTGGTGAGGTACGACACAGGTTCATTAACCAAATCCCTGCACATAAAAACCGTTTCAACGACATTGAACAACTTCTGCAATTCTGCTTTTACCAGGTTTTTGGAAAAGAGTTCAATTCCCTGAAGCTTATAATTGGCTTTTTTATATTTATCAAAAACATAAGCTCCTAAAGCCAGACCTTCAATAAAAAAACTAACAACACTCTTATCCTTTTGCAAATCAGCAATCTGAACTTTTGAAATCTGATTTTTTGAAAGTTCTTCCAAAAGATTATTCCCTGCTCTTCGATAGGTTTCATTTCTAATATACTGCTCTTCTTCACAATTATTGAAGAAAAAGATCCAAATATTTTTATCTAACCTGTTGACAATAATGAATTTAACATCATCAGAGAACTTTTTCTTAACAAAATCAAATTCGTTTTTACTTAATCCGACAGGCTTTAAATCGCCTGTATTTTGTGCAAGAATAACTATATTGTTCTTAAAATCAACTTTTTCAATTTTCTTTAATACGATTGAAGACATCATTTTTATTTTCTATTAATTTTTTGCAAAAGTAATATTTAAAATTGAAAGAGTTATGTAGTAAGATACAATGGGTAATCTTTTTCAGTAAAAAGACAGCATATAGTTACACTTACTCATTGGTATTTTTTAATATTTTCTTCAACACATTTGTATCTATGCCACGCCTTTTTGCATAGGAATCAAACTGGTCATTATCAATTCTCCCCACATTAAAATATTGTGATTGCTGATTAAAAAAATAGAACCCACAAACAGCGGCTTCGGGAAGCATGGCATAGCTTTCAGTCAGGGTAATTCCACACTTTTCATAAGCGTTCAGCTTTTCAAGTACTACAGACTTTAAACTATGATCAGGACAGCTTGGATAACCAATTGCAGGACGGATACCATTAATCAGTTTGTCACGGGAAACATTTTCCATCATTTGTTCAGATGTAGAGTCCCTAAAATACATGCTCCATATATTTTCATGAAGGTAAGCCGAAAATGCTTCAGCAAGGTGAGTTGCAACAGTTCTCAGCAGCAATAAGGCATAAGGGTCATCGTTGAAGATATGGGTGTTTTTCAAGTCCACACTGAGCGCAAACATACCCAGAAAATCTTCTTCTGAATTTTCAGGGGCAATGAAATCTGCAAGACAATAATTTCTTTTTTGTTCCGAAGAAGTCTGATTTCTTAAGAAGGGAATTTTCTCAATAATATTTCCATTCTTTGAATCAACTAAGAAAACATCCTCATCTTTTGAAAAAGCACTATAAACCCCTACTGCACCATTAGCTGAGAGTAAATCATACTTTACAATATCTATCATCATCTTTCTTGTATCGTCTATCAGTTCTCCTATAGCCTTATTCTGTACTGTATTATTGTTTATTTTTAAATCCCATGATTTCACAAAAGCATCCCAGTCGAAAAGATAATACAATTGTTGAACAGGAAAATCGCTGTAATAGACGTTTCCTGTTTTTACAACTTCGCTTGTATTAAAACCAGAAAAATCAACAGATGCTTTATTGTTGCGGGCTACAGCAAGAGGTAATAAGGGTTTTAAAATTTTTTCTGCATAATTAAACCTGATATCCCTGTAGTTTTCTTTTATACTATTTGTAAAATTTTGATTCTGAGTTATATCAGTCAATTTTATAGCTATATTGACACAAGATGAAGCATCTTTAACATGAATTACCGGTCCGCTGTATAAAACATCAATTTTAAGTGCCGTGTGTAACTCTGATGTAGCAGCACCGCCGATGAGCAATGGAATTTTCAGATTGGCCTTTTCCAATGCATCAGCCACAACAGCCATTTCACTTAAAGAAGGTGTGATCAGCCCACTCAGGGCAATAATATCTGCTTTCTGAGTCATAACTTCTTGTAAGATAGTTTCAGCACTTACCATAACACCGAGGTCAATAATTTCGAAACTGTTACACGCCAGAACCAATCCGACAATATTTTTGCCGATGTCGTGCACATCTCCTTTGACTGTAGCTAACAAAACCCTAGCACGTCTATTTGATTTCACGGAATTACCGCCATCAATATAGGGTTGCAAAAGGTTTACAGATTTTTTCATGATTCTGGCACTTTTAATAACCTGAGGCAAAAACATTTTTCCTGTACCAAACCTTTCCCCAACAATGTCCATTGCACTTAATAAAACTTTTTCGATGATGTCAAGTGGGTTAGAATAAAGAGGCAGGCATTCATGAATATATGCTTCAAGATTTTCTTCATTACCAGAAATCAAGCATTGTTGAAGTCTTTCTGAAACGGGTATAGCATTTTTATCAACAGTTTCGGTAGTATCGGGGGATACAATTTTATCGTCAAATCTCAAATTCAAAACCTTGTCAATAGCATCAGGAGTGCGGTTTAAAACGAGGTTTTCAATTGTTTCTCTGATATTATTATTCAAAGCGGTGTAATCCATATCATGGTCAGGATTCACAATGCCCATATCCAATCCGGCATTGATAGCATGAAAGAGAAAAACGGAATGAATGGCTTGTCTCAGTTTATCATTTCCTCTGAAAGCGAAAGACAGATTACTGATCCCCCCGCTGATCTTGCAAAAAGGAAGGTTCAATTTAATCCAGCGACTGGCCTCAATAAAATCCACAGCGTAATTTGCATGTTCAGGAATACCAGTTCCAATGGCCATGATATTTGGATCGAAAATGATATCTTCGGGATTGTAATTAACTTTTTCTGTTAAAAGTTTGTAGGCTCTTGCAGCAATTTCAATTTTTCGTTCAAATGTATCCGCCTGACCTTTCTCATCAAACAACATGACAACCAATGCCGCTCCAAAGTTTTTCACTAATTGTGCTCTTTCAAGGAAAACCTTTTCCCCGTCTTTAAGACTGATAGAATTAACAACAGCTTTCCCTTGTAAGCATTTAAGAGCTTCAGTAATGACGTTGAAATCTGAAGAGTCAATCATAACAGGAACTTTAGCAATATCAGGCTCAGATGCCATCAAATTGAGCAAAGTCACAATTTCGTGTTTCTGATCAATAAGAGGGTCATCAACACATAAGTCAATAACTTGAGCACCTGCTTCAATCTGCTTACGGATTTCATGCATAACGTCATCATACTTTTTTTCCTTAAGCAGTCGAGCAAAAAGCCTTGAACCTGCAACATTGGCTCTTTCGCCAATAGTAATAAAATTGTTTTCTTTAATGATGTGCAAAGGTTCAAGACCACTAATGCGGGTAATAGGTTCAATTTTAGTAAAGGGTCTTGGCATTTGGTTTTTTGACATATCAGCAATGGCTCTGATATGATCGGGTGTTGTACCACAACAGCCTCCAATAATATTAACCAATTTTTGACTACAAAATTCTTTCATAAGGTTTGCCATACGGGCAGCATCCTGAGAATAGTTTCCCAACTCATTAGGCAATCCTGCATTGGGATGCACACTTATAGAAAACTCACAAATTTTGTTTAATTCTTTAATAAATGGGAGTAATTGCTCTGCACCAAAAGCACAGTTAAAACCAAAAGAAAGCAAAGGTACATGAGATAATGAAGCATAAAGGGCTTCAAGTGTTTGTCCTGTAAAAGTTCTACCACTCATATCTGAAATTGTGGCTGAAACCATGATAGGAAAATCTTTTCCATAGTCTCTGCATAAATTCTGTATAGCAAAAAGAGCAGCCTTTGCATTCAGGGTATCGAAAATTGTTTCAACAAGCAAAATATCGCAGCCACCATCAATAAGGCCTTTAGCCTGTTCGTAATAAGCTTGAACAAGCACATCGAATGTAATATCCCTGTATGCCGGATTATTCACATCCGGAGATATCGAAGCTGTTTTATTTGTAGGACCTATTGAACCAGCAACTAATCTAGGTTTAGCAGAAGTTGAGAATTTTGCAGCTGCTTTCTTAGCAATATTCGCTCCTTCAAAATTAATCTCATAAGCCAGATGACTCATCTCATAATCATTTAAAGAAACAGCATTGGCATTAAAAGTATTTGTTTCAATGATATCTGAACCGGCACTCAGATAGGCTTCATGAATATTCATTATAATATCGGGACATGTGAGACAAAGTAAATCATTATGTCCTTTCAGAGCTTTTGGGAAAGTAGAAAAACGCGCTCCCCTGTATTCTTTTTCACCTAATTTGTAAGATTGTATCATGGTTCCCATGGCTCCGTCGAGGATGAGAATACGCTTAGATAAAAGATTCTTGATTTCAGTCATAATCATTATTTGCTAAAAAGTACATTATTTCCTTTATGCAAAATTAAACAATTATTACAAATGATTTTCAGCCCTGCATGAACTAAGAAAGCCCGAAAAATCCGGGCTTTCAAAAAAAACAAAATATGTAAAAGGAAATTTATTTTTTAATGTTAGGTAATTCTAGACCATATCCTTTTTTCTTGTCTTCAGCTTTAAGCAAAAATGCCAAAATAAGAGCCAATAATCCAAAGCCTGTAAAAATCATCATAGGCAGAGTATAATCGTAACTGTTAATAGTTTGACCATCAACAACACGGGTTCCAATAATGCAATATTTGCCAAGAACCCAGCCTATTAGTGCAGGAACGCCCATCAAACCCCAATTTTGAACCCAGAAAATAAGTGCATAAGCTGACCCTAATTGTTTATCAGGAATTATTTTAGGAATAGATGGCCACATAGCAGATGGTACTAAAGAAAATCCTATACCAAGTATAATAGTTAAAATGATAGCAATTATCCAATGATTTAAGAATGGAACTGAGAAAAGTGCATGGACTAAAATTATCAATATAGAACCGATAATCATAATTGTTGCACCTTTTCCCTTACGGTCGTATAGATTTCCAAAAAAGGGTGTTAAAAGAATCGTTCCGAAAGGAAGCATTGCAGGAATAAGTCCTGCCCAATATTCTTCAACACCAAATTTATTAATCATAAGATCTGTAGCATATTTCAAAAATGGGAAAACAGCAGAATAGAAAAGTACGCAAAGTAAGGCTATATACCACCAAGCTTTATTTGTAATGATAAGGAGAATATCCTTAATTCTGAAAGAATCTGCATCATCCGGCACTGTGTTATTTTGAAGATTAACAGCAGCTTGAGAAGCATCAAGTTTTTTATCCTGAAAAGTGTATATAAAAAATGAGATGAAGCCTATGCAAGCCATAATAAGTCCAAAAAGCAAAGGCATAGAAACATCCCCAAACAACTTTGCTATAGGGAGAGAAGTTCCGATAGCAAGTCCGGTTCCAATACGGGCTGTAGCCATTTCAAGGCCCATTGCAAGAGCCATTTCTTTTCCCTTAAACCATTTAACAATAATCTTAGAAACAGTAATACCGGCAACTTCAACACCAACACCAAAAATTGCAAATCCGATACCAGCAACAAGAACTTGAGCTTTGGAAGAAAAAATTATCAAATCCCATACCTGACCATCTAAACTGTGTGTTGTGACTGCCCAGTATTTGATACCAATACCTAGAACCATTGTAAAAGTAGCCATCAGTCCGGTAAATCTGACGCCCATTTTGTCTAAGATAATTCCACCAAAAATGAGGAAAAATAAGAATACATTAAACCACCCATAAGCGCTTGTAAAGAAACCATATTCTTCACTATTCCAAGAAAGTTGTTGTTCGAGTAGGCCCTTTAAAGGAGCCATTACATCAGCCAGATAATAACCGCATAACATAGTGAAAGAAACAATAGCAAGAGCTAACCAACGTGCGGTTTTGGACTCACTAAGAGCATTTTTAATTTGTGTCATTTTTTGTTTGTTTTATGATTAATATTCCGTTACCTAAAAAGAAAACAAATGTATTTATTTTTATTTAACAAATTATATTAAGTTGAATATTTAATTAAAATATCTAAATCAAAAAAAACGCAATAAATTTAAATACCTAACTCTATCTGAAATTGCAGCATCCATTTATCATCCTGCTTGGGGATAGGAGTATTTGGGAAGTATGTATTAAGAGAGTTGTATGACACATTTGTTTGTAGCTTTAGCAAATGTTCTTTAACATATTTTGTGATACCAAAAGTATAAATATCATTAACAGGGGTTTCGTATTTGATTTTTTGAGATGGTCTTAGAAAAGCATATCTGAATGCTAACTCAAAATTATTTTTAAAAAGATAGCTCAGTTGTGTATTGACCCCATATCCGGTATATACCATCGCTGTGTCATTGTTCGTGTTTACAGTAAAAGGATTTTGAGTATAGCGGCTTAAGTATTCAGAAGAAAGTGCCCATCCGGAATATTTAAAAAGTGCATCAAATAATAAGTTTTCAAGATTACGCTTTTGGTAAAGCTCAATTCCTCGTTGTCCCAAAGATTTCGTTGCACTCTGGTTGATTGAATAACCTCCAGCCAGTGATATCTTTGGCGATTTTTCACGTGCTAAATCACCTTCAAAATAGTCTCCGTTTTTTGTAAATGCACCCAAGGGCAACAACTCAATACGTCCCGTATAACACAAACCATCATCAGAATAAATACCGGTGCGTCCTTCACCATCAGAAACAGCTCCTTTTAAATTATAATTCAAAGATCCAAGTTTATTTGAATAATATGCAAAAATGCCAAAGTCTCGGTCGAGTGTAAAATTGGCATTTACAAAAGAACGATCAACAAATTGTTGAGAACCAGATGAAATAACCCTTTGTCGGTTTCCGGGTAATTTACTTTGTCCAAATCCAATATAAAAATTTTCATTAAAATGATAATAAATCATAGCATCCCTGATAATATTAGGTATTTGGGTATTATCCCAGTCAATATCATTTCTTGAAAATGACAACTGCATATAGTAAGCAATATTTTTATTTTTAATAAAGCCGTCGAAACGTAGTCTCAAACGCTTAACACGTGCTTCAACCTGTGAGATGTTCAGATCCTGACCCGAAACTGTTGAAACACCAAAAAGATTTTGCATACGAAATTTTAAGTTTATGCCCACACTACTATCAGCTGCCAGGAACCCAAGACCTTTCTTAAAACTCACATAGGCTCTCTCATCAAGCTCAGTTTGAGCAAATGCAGTTTGGACTATACATAAAGAAATAAACGCACTAAAAAAAAATATTTTTATCACTTTTATAATTATCATGGTTAAATGAAAGTTTACAAAAATAAAAAAAAACACTTTTGCAAAAAAAATAAAAAATCCTATAATCCAATTTTAAAACAAACTTCAAGTTCACAAAATGGAATTTTTACAAATACGAACAAATTAGATTTTTTAAAGGTCATTTTTTTTATTTATTCCAAATAATAATTAGTTTTTATTATTTTTGTAAAAAGAAACAATATTTACACACAAAATAAAAATATAATGAAATACACAGAAGATGAAAAATTGGAAGAAATAATTCGTGTTTTCAGAGTTTATCTTGAAAGTCATGGATATAGAAAAACTCCCGAACGTTTTACAATTCTGAAAGAGATTTATCTCACAGATGGTCATTTCGATGTGGAGTCATTGTACATTCGCATGAAAAATAACAAATACAGAGTCAGCAGGGCAACTTTATATAACACAATTGAACTTTTATTAGAAGCCAATCTTATTGTTAAACATCAGTTTGGAAAGAATGTAGCCCAGTTTGAAAGGTCTTTTAGATTTAAACAACACGACCATTTAATCTGTTTGGATTGTTCACACGTTTTTGAATTTTGCGATGTACGTATTAATGAAATACTGAAAGACATAGAACAACAATTTGGTTTTGAAATACTTAACCATTCTTTAATCATTCATGGTAAATGCAAAAAGTTGAAAGAGGGGAAATGTGAACAAATGGATGCAAAAAAGAAAGAAGAATAATCTTAGTATAAAGAACATTAAATAAAAGAATTGACAATATATGAAGTTAGATATACTCTTAGGAATGCAGTGGGGAGATGAAGGCAAAGGAAAAATTGTAGATGTTTTCACCCAACGTTATGATGTAATAGCACGATTTCAGGGAGGGCCCAATGCAGGGCACACCATTATTTTTGATAATCAGAAATATATTCTACATACTATTCCTTCAGGGATTTTCCACGAAAATTCAAAAAATATTATTGGTAATGGTGTAGTTTTGGAACCTTTAATTTTTCAGAATGAGATATTAAAAATTGAAAATCGTATTCCTGATTTGTACAGCAAGCTTTTTATTTCCTGTAAAGCCCACTTGATACTGCCATCACACCGTTTATTGGATGCAGCATATGAAGCCTATAAAGGAAAAGAAAAAATCGGTTCCACACTTAAAGGCATCGGACCCACCTATACTGATAAAATTGCCAGATGTGGCTTAAGAGTTGGAGATGTGCAAAGAAGCGATTTCGGAGAAAGGTATCTAAAACTTAAAAACCAGCATCTTCTTTTAGCCCGTAATCTCGAATTTGATTATAAAAATCACCAGATTGATGGACTCAGTTTTGAAAATTATGAAAAATTGTGGATGGAAGCTGCATATAGTTTAAAAAAATTCAATATTGTTGAAACTGAATTTATGACAAATCAAGCTCTTGATAAAGGTCATAAGATTCTTGCTGAAGGTGCACAAGGGACACTCCTTGATATAGATTTCGGCACTTATCCATTTGTAACATCTTCTAATACAACAAGTTCAGGTGTTTGTTCAGGTCTTGGTGTGGCTCCCAAAAGAATTGGAGAAGTCTATGGTGTTTTTAAAGCATATTGCACAAGAGTAGGCAGTGGACCATTTCCTACCGAATTAAATGATGATACCGGAACTTACCTAAGAGAACAAGGTGCCGAATTTGGCTCAACTACCGGAAGGCCAAGACGTTGCGGCTGGCTCGACTTGCCGGCTCTTAAATACGCTTGTATGCTTAATGGCACTACAGCCCTTATTATGACTAAAACTGATGTGCTTTCAGGATTGAAAAATATTAAAATAGCGACACACTATAAATATAAAGGTGAAATTATTGACTATTTCCCCTTTGATATGTCGTTTGAAGCTGTTGAGCCTGTTTATCATACAATGGAAGGCTGGAACGAAGATCTTACTTTAAGTACAGACGGGGATACATTACCTGAAAAGCTTAAACAATACATACTTTTTATTGAGTCTTATCTTAAAATACCAATAGTAGTTGTTTCCGTTGGGCCAGACAGATTACAAACAATTTTTATGGATAAACAATCAAATTATTAAACTTTAGCTTGTTTTTGTTGTCGAAACATTATTAAACCTATTAAATTCAATTTTATGAAAAAGTTAATAATCATGTGTCTGTTATCAGTTTCAGTATTTTATGTTAAAGCACAGGAACAGATACTGGAAAGAAATGTTCCACGGGTTGTAAAGGAAGCATTTATTGCCAAATTCCCGGACGTTAATACTGTTGAATGGTATAAAATTAATGACAGTGTTATTGAAGCCCGTTTTGTTTTTAGCAGAAAGAAAACACTGACTTCATTCAATAATTCAGGTACCTTCTTATCCTCAAGTTCAGAAATTGCTTCGAGGGAAATGCCCGGTTTGATATCAAACTACATCAGGGGAGAATACAGTGAACATGTCATTAATACATCCATGATGTCAGAAGATGCACAGGGTCAGATTTCTTATTATATTGAAATCAGCCGTCCTGGTGTTAACCAACCGATTACAAAGTTATTTTTCGACTATTATGGGAATCTTACCCGTACAATCCGCCCTCCCGAAGTAGCCATGGGAAATGATGGTACCGGAATTAACAGCACTGAAAATGACGACATGGAATATGATGACTTAGAGGATGCTGTTTCTATTGGTGAACCAATAAACAGAAGAGAGTTACCTCCAAAAATTACCCAGTATATTGAGCAACATTATGCTGAATACCGTTTCGAGTCAGCCGTTTTTAATGAAAAAGAAGGTTATGGGATGGTGTATGAAGTAAAATTAAAAAGACAAGGATACAGACAATTCGCTGAATTGTATTTTGATTTGGCAGGGGATTTCATCGAAAACAGATAATGATATGAAAACTTTGGTTTTTGCAACAAACAACAAATACAAATTAGAAGAAATAAGACAGATGTTAGCTTCTGAATTTATAATAAAAAGTTTGTCGGATATTGGCTGCACCGAAGAATTGAAGGAAACAAAAAGATCAATAGAAGGAAATGCTTTGCAAAAAGCTAAATATGTATATGACACTTATGGTTTTGATTGTTTTGCAGATGATACAGGTCTTGAAGTGAAAGCTTTAGATGGCAAACCAGGTTTTTTGTCTGCACGTTTTGCAGGAAAAAATGCCACTTACTCAGATAACACTAAAAAGCTGCTAATGCTTCTTAAAGAAGCCAATGACAGGGCTGCTATTTTCCGAACTGTCATTGTATTAATTATCCAAAATAAAACTTATTACTTTGAAGGTATTGTAAATGGAGAAATCACTCATCATGAAATTGGGCATGTTGGATTTGGATATGACCCCGTTTTCAGACCAGATGGATATGATAAAACCTTTGCTGAAATGACTCTTGAAGAAAAAAATCAGATAAGTCACAGAGGTAAAGCTGTTGTTGCTCTTACAAAGTTTCTTAAACAGTTATAAGCTTATATTGTGAAAGATCCAACCATCATAGTCGTTGCCTACAACAGACCTAAAAGTCTTCAGAGACTTCTATGTTCCCTAAAATCTGCTGAATATGAAACTAAAAAGGTAAACCTTGTCATAAGTATTGACAAAAGTAATAACGCATGTATCCTTGAAACTGCAAAAAAATTTAACTGGGAACATGGTGTTAAGGAGATAATCAGTCATAAAGAGCACTTAGGTCTCATAAAGCATGTTTTATCAGTTCTGGAGTTGAGTAAAAAATACGAAGAAATTATTGTTCTGGAAGATGATTTGGTTGTTTCACCCTATTTTTATCTTTACGCTTGCGAGGCTTTAAAATATTTTAAAAAATCGGAAAAAATTGCCGGTATTTCTCTTTATGGTTACAGCATTTCTGAGAGCAGCCTTCTTACTTTTACCCCTGTGGATAATGGAAGTGATGTATATTTTATGCAATATCCTGCTTCCTGGGGTTTTTGCATGAATCATAATCAATGCAATAAATTTATTAATGCTCTTGAAAATAAAGAACTTGAACTCCTGAAAAATGATCCTTATTTTGTAAAGCAATGGCCCAAACATTCATGGAAACGATTTTTTATCAGATACCTTCTCAAATACGACAAATATTTTGTGTATCCACGTTTATCACTCACAACAAACTTTGCAGATAAAGGAAGAAACACACCTGTTTCATTGGATATTTATCAAGTACCTTTACAACTCCAACCAAAATCGTATATATTTGCTGATATTGAAAACAATATTAGTATTTACGATATGTATTTTGAAATGCTGCCGGAAGCTTTCAAAAAGATATGTCCATTTTTGAAACACTATTCTTTTGAAATGGATATCCAGGGAGTTAAAGATTTAAGTAACGTCAAACTTCTTTATGCCTTAAGCTCCAAAGAAACGAAAAAGCGCATTTTATGTTTTAATGATTCTATGAATCCATTGGTAAATAACATAGCTTTTAACATCAAAGGATGTGACCTTAATTTTTCACTGATAAGTAATCTTAAATCAAAGCCATTACCTGTTCACTTTGGTCATGCACAGTTCGTTGTAAAATATTCTAAAATCTTAAGGAGAAGTAAATTCCCTTTTGCAAAATACACCTTTTACCTCTGGAAATACATGTTTCTGATGATGTTGAAAAAGATTACAGGATAATTTTTAAACATGCAAAAGCGAAAAGAAAAAGGAAGCACATCAACTTTTGTTTCGAAACCTCCACAAATAGAGAAAGTATATACATACATTCTTATTATTGCAACTTTTTTAATTTATCTTAACAGCATCCCTAATAATTATAATCTTGATGATGAACTTGTTACTCGTAATCACAAACTGACATCTCAAGGGATGAAAGCCCTTCCTGCTATTTTTTCCAGTCCGTATTTTGCAGATAATATGGGTAATGCTTACGAATACCGCCCAGTAACATTAATGTCATTTGCCATTGAACATCAATTCTTTGGCGAAAATCCGCAAATAAGCCATTTTTTCAATGTCCTTTTATATACTCTAACAATCTTGATTCTTTTTAAACTATTAAAAAAACTCTTCAATTCGGAGAATGTATTTCTGGCATTTGCTGTCAGTCTCTTATTTGCTACGCATCCTATTCATACAGAAGTGGTAGCAGGAATTAAAAACAGAGATGAAATTCTGGCACTTCTTTTTGGGCTTTTATCACTTAAAACAGCCATATCTTATATTGAAAAATTTAACATTAAACTTTTAGTAATAAGCCTGTTGCTTTTTACAGCAGGCCTTTTATCAAAAATGAGTGTTTTGTCTTTTACCCTTATAATTCCTTTGGCATTAATAACCTTCAAAAACACAAACCACAAACAAGTGATACTGTTATCCCTTTTTCTGGCACTTATAACTGCTTTTTTTGCACCTTTTCACAACTTCTCTTATAAAGTTCTTTTTGCTGTAGGTTTGTTTCTCACGAATCTGACTTTTTTTATTTTCATCAATAGTATTCATCGAAAAATTAATATTCAAAGCATTTTTAATTTTTTTTTAAAAAATGACCCCAATGCTCCTGTAAAAAGGGTTTATAATTTATCCCATACAATAACTTATTTTATAATTTCTGCTTTACTTATAATAAGTGTAATCGGTGTCATTTATAATCAACGACCACTATTTTATTTAAGCATCATTGCCACAATTTTTCTATATCTATCAAGTACTTCCAGGAACAAGCAACTTTATTTTCTTCTAATTAATTTTATTGTTGCATTTATTTCAATTAATTACAAACAACCCCACAGTATCGCTTTTTGTTTGATTTTTACTTTTTTTGTTTTCTTTTTTGTTGAACATAAAAAATGGAAGCCCTACATTATTCTTTCACTGATTTTTCTTTTTGTTCCGTGGGCTATCAATCAAGGGATTGAAGGTTTTTTGTGGTTTATATATATGGGGTTCATCCTTTGGGTTTACACCCATGAAAAGTTCAGAAAGTTAAGTTTCTTGTTATTATTTGTTTTCTTTATCAGTTCGCCCTTGGTTTCTTTTCTCAGAGGAATTTCAATATTTAGTAGTGTACATCTATATTCATTTATTGTCTTATCTGTCGGTTTGTTTATTCACAATAGGTTTAAACAATTGCAATATGTATTATTATTGTTTTCTTTTATTATACCTGTTGCTTTGGCTGTACAGATGTCTGGTATGACAGGTTCTTACTCCATTATTATTGAAAAATATGCGAATCCGGCTAGCATCATTAATGTAGGAACTGAATATCTTCCAGCCGGCGGCAGAGTGCTTGATATGGTTGAAATGCCTTTGAGATCGGATGCTTCTTTAAATATAAAAATTGGAACTGGTGCATTTGTCCTTGCCGAATATGTCAAATTGCTTTTATTTCCATACCAATTAGGGTTCTATTATGGATACAGTTTTATTGAGCCGGTTGGTATTGCCAATTTTCAATCGCTATTTTCCCTAATTTTTCACATCTCCCTCTTTATTCTTTCATTAATTTTGTTCAAAAAACATAAGTTTTTTAGTTTTGGTATTATTTTTTACCTTATCAGCATTTCTGTTTTTGCAAACATAATAACACCTTTGCCAGGCTTAATGGCAGAAAGGTTTATGTACATTCCCTCCTTAGGATTTTCAATTCTTTTAGGTACAGCTATTGTGTATGGTTTAAAAAGCAGAAGAAATCAGCATTTAATTAAAATACAATGGGCTGTTCTTCTGACAATTTCAATGCTTTTTGCAGTGCGTGCATTTTCACGCAATTTTGACTGGAAAGATCACCTCACTTTATTCCGTGCCGACATACAACATTTAGATAAATCGGCTCAAGCAAACAACCTTCTGGCAACAAATCTTGTTATATATGCCCAAGAAGAAAGAAACGTAGAAAAAGCACGAGAAATGCAACTAGAGGCCATCAAATACTATAAAAAGGCAATTCTAGTTTATCCGGATTTTATAAATGCCAACTATGACCTGAGTCGCACTTACCAGAAATTGAATATGACTGATAGTGCTTTAATCTATTTTAAAAGAAGTACAGAGTTACGCCCCGATTTTTTTGATCCATACCTTCAAATCGCTTTTATTTATCATCAGCAGGACAGTATAGAAGAAGCATTGCCCTATTATTACAAAGCATTGGAACGAAAAAATGATATTGACAATGTTTATGGCAACCTCAGCTATATTTATTTTTCAGAAAACAATGCTGACAGCGTGATTGCTGTTAACTTGAGGCACCTCAGACTGAGACCGGGAAATAAAAATATTCTAATCAATCTTACCAGAGCTTCATTTATGAAAAAAGATTATGAGAGCGCAGCACATTACAGTCGTGAGATATTGAAAATTACCCCTAATGATATTGATGCTCAGAAAGCACTTGAAGAAGCAAATTTTATGCTTTCAATTAAAGGTTAAGCCTATTTAAACGCACTTTCCTCTTAAGAAAAATGACCTGCCCTTCTGATATAAGACCATCGGGGTGCATATCCGGATTAAGTCGAAAGAGATGACTTACCTTAACTGCATACTTATCAGAAATACTCTTTAAGGTCTCTCCTCTTACAACAATATGTTTCTCATATTCATAGGATCGTCTCCTTTTAGGTTGCAAATAAATGCGTGTATTTTCTCTGATTACCTCACCCCTGCGCAAATCATTGTACCTGTAAATCTGCCAAACTCCCATATCTAGGTCTTCAGCAATACGTTCCGGTGTATCGCCTGATAATGCATTGATATACTTAACCCTGTTGTTAAGTTTTATGATCCTATTTCTCTGGGTGGGTACTAAACTCCCTAAAGATGAAAGAGAGTCATTTTCGCTCTGTTCCACATGTAAAACAAATGAACTATCAAGCAATACACCTTTATCTAAAAGATGAAGATTATTCCTTTCAATAACACCAATAAGTAATTCAGGATACCTGGGATTAGTAGCGTAACCTGCTTGTTTAAGACCTTCTGCCCAGGCCCTGTAGTCTGTTATATCCAATTCAAACAAAAAAGCATAACGTTGTTTTGTAGTTAGAAATAGAGAGTGATCTATAAAAGAACTTATTGGGTCATTGTATTTCCTGAAACATTCGTTTTTAGCATCATCGTCCTTAAAGTAACTCTCTCCTTCCCAATTATGACATTTTACACCAAAATGATTGTTGGCATTTCGAGCAAGGTCACTGTTTCCGAAAGAAGACTCAATAATGGCTTGTGCTAATTTAATGCTGGCAGGTATGTGATATCTGTACATGTGCTCAAGAGCAACAGAACTATAAGTATTTATATATTCCTCAATACTAATTTGACTTTGGGCTGATGTTATATATGTTGAGATAAAAAATATTATACAGATTAATAGAAATTTCTTAATTTTATACATCATTTGTAAACAATTTTATTTTACAAAAATAATATCTTTTTATGATGAAATATGGTGTTCTTTTGTGTCTAACGTTTTGTTATTATTATTCTCTCAGCCAATCTGTTAACTTTGCTGAAAATGAAGCACTGCTTAATGTTACCGTAACCGATTTCAATAATAATCCGAGGAAAGGAGATATAATTCTTTTTGAGGGCATGAATAATCAATTGGTTTTTACAGGTGTTTCAGATATAAACGGAAAATTCTCACTTATTGTTCCAAAAGGTGATACGTATCATATTAAATATAGGGAATATACTAACAATGAAGATTATGCTCAGATTGAGATTCCTGAATCTGCAGGCAGAACCGTTTCTCAAATAACCATTAAATTGGAATTACCAAAAACTTATGTACTTAACAATGTTTTTTTTGACACAGGGAAAGCCACATTAAAGTCTGAATCTAACAGGGCTTTAAACGACTTTTATGAAGTACTTTTTTATAAAGAGACATTGGTAATTGAAATTGCCGGGCATACTGACAATATAGGTGGTGAAGAACTTAACCTTCAATTATCGGAAGACAGGGCCAATGCAGTTAGAAATTACCTTATAAGAAAGGGAATTGATGGCAACAGATTGATTGCTAAAGGTTATGGTTTTTCAAGACCGGTTGCTGACAATGAAACGGAAGAAGGACGGGCACAAAACAGAAGGACAGAGATTAAAATAATAAGTGAATAAGATAAAACCTTTTAATAAATATTACATACTTAAATTTTAAAATGAAAACCAGCATATTATCAGTATTATTACTTATTAGTTTAACAACAGCAGGCCTTTCCCAAACAGCGCAAGAATATAATGAAAGAGGAAAAAATAAAGCCTCATTTAAAAATTTTGCAGGAGCTGAGGCTGATTTTACTTTAGCAATACAACTCAAACCTGATTTTGCTGAAGCCTATTACAACAGGGGACTAGCTAAGAGGATACAAAGTCGTTTTCAAGAAGCAATACGTGATTACGATAAGGCCATTGAATTAGAACCTGCTTATGCAGCAGCTTACTATAACAGAGGGAATGCAAAGATGGAATTAAAAAATTTTTTTGGCGCTTATAGAGATTTTACAAAAGTCATTGAACTAAGCCCACGTATGTCTCTAGCTTACAATAACAGGGCTTTGTGTAATGTTGAGTTAGGCAATTACCGACAAGCGATTCAGGACTATAATAAAGCCATAGAACTTTTACCTCATTATGCTGATGCCTATTATAACAGAGGGATTGCCAAGTATTTATCTAATGACAAAACAGGTGCATGTGCAGATTTCCAAAAAGCTCTAGAGCTTGACTTTCGTGATGCTCAGAGGGAAATTGACAGATATTGTCAATAGTGTATGAATCAAATCCAGAGTTTAACTGACTACAAGTTTTGATGTAAAACGTGATACAGGGCTATTCATTTGTATTAGGTAAACACCCTTATTTATATCAGGAATAGTAATTTCATAAAGCGAACCATCACTTTTAATTTCCTTTTCATAAATCACACGACCTAACAAATCTGATATTATAAGTGTATATAAACCCTCAGGTACAGAGATATTAAAAGAACCATTATTCGGATTGGGATAGAAATTTAAGCCATAATCAGAAATATCGTCAATTCCTACAGTGTTTACTGTTACAATGTTTGAAGGAAGGGAACTACAACCCCATGCATCTGTAACAATTACATAATAATTTTCATCAGGAGGATTTAGATATGTTTGTCCTTGTTGGCCTGCAATAATCCCTTGAGAGTTATACCACTGATTCCCTGTTGAAGCACTGGAATAAAGTGTTGAATTATTAAAGTAAACAGAAGGTGTAGAAGGGGCAGGGTTTACAACAGCTTGAATAACAGCCGAAACTACAGTTCCACAACTATTGCTAACAGCCAATTTGTAACAATAGGTCTGGGTAGCATTTGAAATATAATGAGAAGGTGTTGTAGCTCCAGGTATATCCGCCCATGTGTTATTACATAAAGAATCAATCTGCCACTGGTAAGTTAATGATGTATCAGAATTGGCCAACAAAGTAACGCTGTCACCATAACACAGATGCAACTCAACGCTGGTAATAAGAGATAAAACAGGTAAGGGATTAACCTGTACATTGAGGATAGATGAATCACCATTTCCACAAAAATTTACGGGTGTAACACTTATTAATCCGGAATTCACTGTATTAAATTGAACTGTAATACTATCCGTGCCTGCGCCTGATAAAATAGCAGCCCCTGAAGGAATATTCCAGGTATAGGATGAAGCGAGATCCACATCATCAATACTGTAACTAATTACAGAACCTTCACAAACCACTGTATCTCCATAAATGATACCTGCGTTTTCCGGCATAAGTGGTAAAAGATCAAATGTTCCGGAATTTCCACTTTGAAAACCGACACCACCATTTGTAGTAAAAGTCATATCATACAGATTATCAGGATGGCAATTTGTAATCACTTTAATTCTACCTCCGCCGCCGCCGCCGCCATTAGCAGCGTTATCAAAGCAAGTACCGACAGATGAGTTGGGGTAACCATTACTGCCACCATTACCACCGTTGACACTTAATTGTGAGCCTGAAAAAAGTTTCATGGTGCCTGGCGAATGAATCCTAATACCACCTCCTGAACCACCACCGGCTCCTCCGGCAGCACCACCAGGACCATCAAATACGCTTTCAGAACATAGCGTACAAGAACTATAAGCTGAAGATGAACAGGTATAAGTATTTCCTGTTGATTCTCCAGCACCTGTACCTCCTACTCCTCCATTAGTAGCATTACAAAGTATTTTTCCACTGGCATATATAATAATGGTATCTGAAGCATATAAACTGACCATAGCACCACCATTTCCACCTTTTCCACCAAAGCCTCCTGCAGACCAGCCACCTCCGCCACCACCGGCTCCAGCACCACCGCTACCAAAATTTATATCAAAATCAGTATTATTTCCATATACAGCACTCACAAGTCCTCCACCTCCATATACACCACCTGATGCACCGGTAAAACCTGTTCCATAAGCACCCCAACCGCCTGAACCTCCGGAACCACCGTAAGAGCCTCCACTACCACCTCCTGCTCCGCCACCACCGCCATTAAGCCCATCCCTATTGCCCGAACATAAAAACCCTCCACAAATCTGAGTGATAAAGCCTCCATCGCCACCTGCAAAACCTGGTTGCCCACCGCCAAGGCCGGAACCGCTAAAGCCACCAAGCCCACCTCTACCCGGATTACCACTGCCATTGGAATAAGATCCACCATTACCACCACTGCCACCAATAGCTCCCCTCCCACTTCCATTTATAGTACCGCTTAAAAATATTTTGTCAGCCTCAATCTCCAAAAAAAATTTCGTGCTGTCAACAGTTACAGTTACTCCCTGTAATATGCTGAAAGTTGCAACATTAATAAATTTCCCTCCAAGCATAGTGTCAGCACTGATAATCAAACTGTTGCCATTCAAATCAACAACTTGTGCATTAAGAAATGTACTGCAAAAGAAAAGGACAAGAAGCATTTTGCTCAATGGTAATAACTTATTCATAATATTTTTATTAATTTACAACAAAAATAGGAAAATTATAAACAAAATAAATATATTGTTATTTGATTTAGCACATTTTTTTGTTAAATTCTTTTTTATAATTTTATTTATTAACAAGATATCCAATTCAAAAAAAAAGGGCTGTAACATAAGTTACAACCCTTTTATACTTAAAAGTTCAAATATTATTTCTGAATTATCAGTTTTTCCATTTTGTTTATAGAATTACTAGAAATTTGAACATAATAAAGACCATTTGAAAGATGACCTAAATCGAAAGGATGTAATAATTCATCATTCAGTTGTTCATCAAACACAATGGCTCCAACTGTATTAAATATTTTAACATTGAATTTCTCACCAGTGCGGGTATTCATTTCAATATAAAACTTACCGTCTGATGGATTAGGATATACATTGATGTTTAAAGCATCCACTTCATTTATATCAGTAAGAATTGTAACTGGAAATGCAGGTGAGCTTGAGCCATCACCACAATTGTTACTGCCATACACAGTTATTACACCTGTAATGGCTGATGCAGTCACATTTACAACAATTGAATTTGTATTTTGACCTGATACAATATTAATACCCTGAGGTAAAGACCAGATATAATTAGTAGCATTATTAATAATTGGAACAAAATAAGAAACGCCTGTTTGTCCTTGACTAACTACAGATGGTCCTGAGATATTACCTGCAGATGTTGGCAATGCATTTACAGCCACATTATAGTTTGGCGAAGCAGTACTGCTGCCACAAGCATTTGTAGCTACAACACTGATATTACCGGAAATTGAAGTGCTTCCGAAGTTCACCAAAATTGAATTGGTATTGGCTCCGGCAGAAATTGCAGCTCCCATAGGTAATGTCCATGTATAACCGGTTGCATTATTAACATGAGGAATAGAATAAGAAATACCTGCTGCACCTTGACATACTGTAGGTGTTCCGGTGATATTACCGGGTGCATCGGGTAAAGGATTAACAGTAACAGCAACAGAAGCAGTAGCTGAAGAAGCGCCACTGGATACAACAACAATGTATTGTGTTGAGACAGATGGAGAAACTGTAGGATTCTGCAATGATGATGAAAAACCTAATGGATTAGAAGACCAATTGTATGTATATGCTCCTGATCCTCCTGAAGGTAATGCTTGTAAACTAACTTGGGCTCCCTGACAAACAGTTGTTGGATTAGCTGTTGCAGACAGCGATAATGAACCACCGGATACAATAATCTGAACATTAGCAACACCCGAACATCCTGTAGTATTATCAAGTACAGTAAGAGTGAATACCTGTGAGCTTGTCAAAGCAAGTGTAGTAGGATTTTGAACATTGGCATTTTGCAACAAGTTAGCAGGAGTCCAAGAATAAGTGTAACTACCAGTACCACCTGTAGCTGAACCACTAAGATTAGCTGTAGCACCGCTAGAAATAGTTTGAGAAGTTCCGGCATTAGCAATCGGCGCATTATGAACAGTAATAGCTAGTGTAGAAGCTGTACCTGAGCCACAAGCATTTGTTCCGGCTACGGTAATATTACCAGAAACGGCATTAGCTGCATAATCAACAACAATGCTGTTTGTATTTTGTCCTGATACAATAGAAGCCCCTGTAGGAATAGTCCACAGATAACCGGTGGCATTACCAACGGTAGAAACAAAATAAGAAACATTAGTACTTCCTTTACAAACAGTAGCTGTACCATTTATTGTTCCTGGAGTATTTGGCAACGGATTAACAGTTACAGTAACAGAAGTTGAAGCTGTTTGAGATCCATCATTAACAGTAACTGTGTAAACAGTTGTTGCATTCGGTGTCACGCTTGGATTCTGAGAAGTTGAAGTAAACCCTGCAGGATTAGATGTCCAAGCATAAGTATAAGTACCTGATCCACCATTTGGAACGGCATTGAGTTGTGTCTGTGTACCTTGACATACGGTTGTAGGTTGTGCAGTTGCAGTAGCAGTCAAAGTTGTTGTAGCAGGGTTAACAATAATATAAGCAATTTTCTCTTCAATATCACTGCCAAATTGGTTTGTAGCAGTTAATTTGACAGTATAAGTACCGGCAGTATTATAAACTACAGGTTTATTTTGAAGTGATGAAGTTGCAGGTGTGCAAGTTCCTGCAGGTGCACCAACAGCAAACTGCCAAGCCCATGTGGTAGGAGAATTACTTGATAAATCGGTGAAGTTGACCGTACCTCCAACAGTTATTGTAGTCACATCAGCAGTAAAATTAGCAACCGGAGCAACTCCTGACTGAGGTGTGGTAACACAAATGGTAAAAGTGGTAGTAGTAGGATTTGATGCATAATAATCATAAACCCTGACATAATAAACATTTCCGATTGTTAAACCTGTGGCATTAATTACTTCTGTTCCACCACCATAGGTAGCATCAGCACAAGCAACGTTAGTTCCAGGACAAGCACCGGACATAAGTTCAACAACAGCATCAAAGCTTGAAGAACCAACTACAGTAATAATATGTTCTACAGATGTTGCTGTAAATTTATACCATACGTCATTATTTGCCGTACCACCACAGAAAGCCGGTTTTGATTGTGTTGCATTGGCCACGTCTCCGTTTGTTGCATTGGTACATGTACCACCATGAACAGTGAGGTTTATAGCTCCTGCACACTCATCATTAGCTGGACCGGTACTTAAAGTAGTGAAAGCCTGGGTAGCCCACGGTGATTGAGTCCAGTCACAAGAAGTACGTGCATACATGTGTAAATAATACTGTGTATTAGGTGTTAAAGTAGCTGGCAAACCGGCAGGAGCAACACAAGATCCTGTTCCTGCAGTATTTGCAGCAAAACCACCTGCATCACCACAACGTGCAATGTAAGAGCTCCAATTGGGAGTGGCTGAAGTAGAAATCATCCAGTAATATACAATTGTTGGACTTCCGGCTGGGTTGTTAGGAGCAGCCCAAGTGAAAGAAGCACCTGTTTGTGTCGGAACTACAGAAAGATTGGTAGGAGCACCAGGTGTAGTACAACCACTGGCAGGTGTTGTAACGCAAATGGTAAAAGAAGTAGTAGCGGGCATGGTTGAGTTCCAGTTATAAACTCTTACATAATAAGTAGAACCAACTGTTAATCCTGTGGCATTAATTACTTCTGTACCTCCACCAAATGTAGCATCAGCACAAGCAATGTTAGTTCCGGAACACGAACCTGAACGTAGGTCAACTACTGCATCAAAACTTGCAGAACCCACAACTGTTATTATATGACTTGTTTGAGTGGCAGTAAATTTATACCAAACATCAGCTGTGCCTGATAATCCACCACAAGTGAGTGTTGTACCTGAAGAAGTGGCACCTGCTACATTTCCTGTTGTTGCATTTGCACATGTACTACCTGAATTAACAGTTAATGTTGTAGCACTTGAGCAATTGTTGTTTGCAGGGGTAGGAGTTGTAACACAAATTGTAAATGTGGTATTTGAAGGTGTAGTGCTGTAATAATCGTAAACTCTCACATAATAAGTACTTCCAACAGTTAGACCTGTTGCGTTGATAACTTCTGTACCACTACTTAATGTAGCATCAGCACATCCAATACTTGTACCATTACAAGCACCTGAACGTAAATCAATAACAGCATCAAATCCTGTTGAGCCAACAACAGTGATGTTATGTGCTGTAGAAAGAGCAACAAATTTATACCAAACATCATTATTAGGAGTTCCTGGACATCCGGTAACGCTAGAACTGGTCGCACCTGCAATATCACCTATAACGGTTGCACCACAAGTATTTCCATAAACAGTTAATGTAGTGGCACCAGAACAGTTGTCATTAGCTGGTGTAGGAGGATCAAACGTAAGTTTTGCCTGAGGCTTTTTGTTGGCAGGTGTATCTGTGGTTTCACTACAGGTTACAGTTGAAATTGAATTTTTTGTTCTGATACCGTTAGTAACATCAGGTGTATAAACATAAACCTGTCCGGTAGAGGAATAAGCAGTGTTAACTCCCCAACAAATATCAACTAAAATATTGTCAACACCATTCCATGAAAAAGGAGTTGTAAATGTAAGTGTTTTCCAACCGGTTGTGTTAAAGTTTACAGTTGCTGCCGTATAAACTTCAGTAAGGGTTGTGCTGATGTGAGATGCAGCATTGGTTGAAGTAGTGTGTCCAATTCTGATTTTGTAATTGGTATGTGCATTACCAGCAGCTTCTGATACATTGAAAGCAATGGCTTTCAATAAATGTGTTCCTGTAATACCGGCAGTGTTTATTTCTGCTTTGGTATATACGAACTGTAAATGTCTGCTTTCCCAATAAACATTGGCAGGAGACGCTTCATAGGCACCACTCTGACCGGTTCCGGTTCCCAATGTAATGGTTGTTTGGGCTTTCATTGTAACGGCAAAAACAGTAACCGCAAAAAATACAGCTAATGTCTTTACAATACCCGTGAGTAAGTTTTTTTTCATTTTTTTAAATTTAGATTTATACTATGTGTTCTTGGTTTATTTGCTTAAAAATTTATGAAAAGGATTGCAAAATTATATAAAATTGAGATACTTAGGGCAATAATTTTGTTAAATATTAGAAAAGTAAAAGAAACATAACAAAAAAAATTCAGTTCCTTATATCAAACACAGAAGAAGTAAGTTTTTGGTAAAGTCTCTAACACTTTTAAAATTACTCAAACTATAAATTCTCCAATTACAGCGAATTATTTTAATTTTTATATTAATCAAGGTAATATACCAGGATAAAATTTACATTATTATATTAAGTATAATATTTATTTACACATTATTCAATCCGTTTTTTTATAGTCCGTAGGACTTTAATATTAATAAAAAATGTAAGTTCATTTTTTTTATTGAGGCTGTCTCAAAAGCATTCATATTTGTCATTTTGAACGCAGTGAAAAATCTTATAAATTTGATAATCAGATACTTCGCTTCACTCAGTATGACATGTTTTTAGCTTTTGATACAGCCTCATTAACAAAAGCAAGACTATAGTTCCCAATGTTAATTCCGGGTCGGCAGGCTCACCGCATCACCTGACGGGGAATATATAAAGTTTTGATGTTATTTTATTAATATTAATGCCCATACGGGCAAATTTTCAGTAGTAATGTGTAAATATTTAATAGGTTTTATATAGTTAAATAGAAAGAATAAAGAGCTTGTATCTTCAAAAATAATTTTCCAAAACAAATTACTAACATTCTAAAAGTCAAACAGCATTCACATTTTTTAAAAGGGCTAATCCTTCAATAAAAATTTGATTTACAACTTTTGCTTTGGTATGGTAACCTGATGTACGGGTAGTAAACTGTCTAAGAATCAACACATCCACTTCGCTTTGTGTGGTGTATTCTTTAATGAGACCGGAGGGAGGATTATAGTTTTTGGTTCTTTCTTTTAACTGAAAATTCTGCTTGGCTACAAGAACGACATAAAAATAGGGATACATGGTTCCACTGATATCATTTGTAGTTATCTGACCATACAGACCTAAAAAACCTTCTTCATCATTCCCGCTTGAGACTTTGATTTTAATATCCTGAGGCAACACATTTGATTTCTTTTTATCTCCTTTCAAAAGTATCTGATACTGAATTTTAAAATCCTTAATCTTATCACCTGCATCTGAAAGCATTTTTAAAAGCAGATTTATTTTAAGAATAAGAACAGGCATTGTCAATATTTTCTTAACACCTGTAACCCAATGTGGAAAAAATAAAAACACAATATTGACAGAAAGAATTATGTACGACTTATTGTAATTTGAACTGTTGGCGATTAAGATTATAACTACAATTAACATGACAATAAAAATTAATACACCCAGAGAATTGGTGATATCAAAAGCACTTCTGTCCCATGATATTATTCTTTTGTGTAAATTCAGAAGCTTGTTTACCTGTTCATTGCTGATAAATTCCCATTTTGAATCATGGGTGTAGCTCCCCATTTTAAGCCGGTTATCATAACCTTTAATGAGCAACAACAAATTGCCGGCAAAAACAAGAAAAACACCTGGAAAGAGCATAAATGAATAAAACTGCAGAAAGAAACCGACACCGATAAGCAGAAAGCTTATCATTAATCGCCAAAAGTATTTGATTGCAGGAAATATTAAAAATACAATAGTATCTTGTTCAGATTTTTTAAAAAATAATGCCATATCAGAAAATATTTTGGTTAATAATACAGTTAAGTTCATCGAATCCAATGCTGCGCCAGTAAAGTGGACATGCACCATTGCACAGTTTAAAATGTTCACATTGACGACAATATTCTGGTGCAAAATCCTTTTTCCTGAAAAAACAAGCATCAGTATCCTGCCATATATCATCAAAATTCTTTTCAAGGAGGTTACCAACCGGCTTATCAAAGGAAGCACATGGCAGGATATCACCGTTTGGTGCCACTGAAATAAGACCATCACAAGCACTGCATCCTTTATTGCCTAAGCCATGTGTTATCGTGTTATAAATACACAATGGCAAAGGAGAATACCACATAAATTCCACCCCAAAATTCTTACTTTGAGCAATTACCCCATCAATATAATGTCCTATTTCTGAGTACTTTAAAGTAAGGTCATTGTTTTTATCAGCACTTCCTGAAGGAATCATCATGTTCATGCTAAACTTTTTGAGGCCAAATTCATGCTTAATAAAAGCGGGGAAATAGAATGCCTGTTCAATATTATGTCTGTTTAATGTGGTATTGGTATGCACATGAATACCTGTTGTTTTCAGAAGTTTCACAGCATTGAGTGTAAGTTGAAAAGCACCTTTCTTACCTACCAAAGAATCATGGGTTTCAGCATCCACACCTTCCAGACTGATTTGGGCAGAATCAAGTCCTGCATCAACCAAAGATCGTACTTTCTCAGGTGTTATCAGTGTGCCATTGGTAATAAGATTAACCCTCATATCACATTCTTTAGCAAACTTTATCAACTCAGGCAAATCACCCCTTAGTAATGGTTCTCCACCGGTAAAACTTATAGAAGGTACTTTGGCCTGATTCCATATTTTATGAATAATCAGTTTAAGTTCCATTGTTGTTAACTCTTTATCACTGTTGATAGGGTTATGGGTAAGATTACAACCTGCATAACAAAAGCCACATTTGAGATTACAACGATATGTAACAGCCAATTCAGACAAAATTGGGAACAGGGAAAACTGCAAATCAAAAGGTTTTTTATGAACCGCAGGATTTTCCGAATAAATACTTGTGTGTCCATCAACTGATTCACGTATGGCATTTAAAAAATAATGAACCTGAAGTATTTTTTCAGGATCCTTATTCAGCTTCTTTAAAATGCTTTGAATCTTTACCCCATTTAGCAGTTCCTTAAGAATTAAAGTGCCTGTTTTATTAAGTTTCTGTACTTCATTGGGTCTCTTAATAAGCATATTATCCTCAGTTCTCACAAATATGTAAGGCTTTATGTTCTGAAAATACTCATCAACCCAAGAAAAGTCAGTTTTCATAATTTTTAATTAAAAATTGTTTATCTGGAGCCTCCACTTACACATGCTGAATGACAAGCAGAGTGGCAGGCTGAATGACAAGCTGAATGGCAAGCAGAATGACAGGCTGAATGACATGCATTATGGCAGGCATTATGACAGACATTGAGGTTTAATGCTAAATCTGTTTGAATATGTGAGATGACTATATGGTCGGTGTTTAAAGGGATGGAGGTTGCCAGATTAAAAGGCTGCTCATCAATAATATCATTATGGAAATAGAGTGTACGGTAACGATACCAGTAATACCACATTCTTTCTGTATTGAGGTCTTTCTGTTGCTCGTCTTCTTCTTCAGTAATATCTGCATCAATATTCTTACTTTTTGCCAACTCGTTCATGGCATTCTTATAGTATTGTTTTGTGGCTTCCACATCAGCGTCCCAGGCTTTTGTTCTGATATTCTGAACAGCAGTATTCATAAGACTTTCCAATTCATCTTGCGATAGCTCGCCATCATCAGTAAGAGCACCGAATAACATTTTTTCGTACACATTCAATTGTGTCAAATCGGGATCGGAGATTTTTTCGACTTTTAAAGGCTCATTGTTGATTATTTTTATATACCCCTCATTAACAAAGGTTTTTACCATAGCACTGATGATGCGTTTGATTGGAATGGCAAGATAAAATGCAACTTCTAAGGGCATCAAATCTGTACAGATTTTTCCCTCCTTCTGAAAAGTTGAAAGTTCAAGCTGTGGTGGTGTCCAATCTAACTTATCCCATCTGATTTCGTCTAATGTTTCTTTTGCTTTTAATAAAGATTTCTGCTTTAATAAAAAAATAACTAAAAATCCAAAAGCAAGAATAACAAAACCAATAATAAGGTTCTTTTTATCAGCTGCAACAAGCTCAGTATCGTAAAAATAATAATCCGTTTCCGATGCATAGTCATATTCTTCATCAACAGAGGTTTTTATAAAAAACAGACTTACATCAAACCACGAAGCAGGCATATAAAACTGCACCCTCATGTGGTACATGTTACCCGGATTTTCTTTATGAAATATAGCTTGTAAGCGATTTGCCGGTCCTTTAATAAAATCTATCTTATAATTTTCGTTAACCCAAGGTTCTGTCATTATGATACTGTCATGGTATATACGCTCCCTTATATTCAGGCCGTAATCAGTTGTATCCGGAAACAGTACACGCAATGTGTAATGCTCCTGAGTCTCAGCTTCATCCCATTGAACAGGTGCCCAATTGAAATACACCAGCTCCTTTCCATCATCACTAGTGGTTTTGTTAACGTATTGAGCAGTTGCAAAATTAGTTTCAAAGTAAAACACAAAAGTGACCTTCCCTGAGGAAATTCCCTGATTATCTGCTAATGCAATATCGTAACGATCGCTGTCAATCTTCTTAATATCAAGCTTATAGACATTGCCCTTATCATCCACAGCATGGCAAAGATCAGAAAATGACTCAATTATCAGCCTGTCGTTACCGCTGAAAATAAAAGCATGTAAATCAGGCTGAATAACTTCATACTGAATAGTGTACATTACAACAGCTGATCCATCAGTGTGCAAATCCACATCCGTTTCAACAAAAACGATTCTACCTTTACCGGCATAAACAAAGTAAAAAACAAATGACATTAAACAAATCAGAATAAGCCTCTTCATAAAAATGATTTTTTTGTAAAAATAAGAAAAACTTATTTTATACCTTTGAACTTTTGTTTAATAATCTTTTTTAGAAGCGGATAAATAATGGGCAGCAACAGCGAACTAGACAAGTTCAATCCTAAGGATTTTATAATCATTAAGGGCGCAAATGTACATAATCTAAAAAATGTTTCATTGGCCATTCCAAGATATAAAATGGTCGTTATAACAGGATTGTCCGGCTCAGGAAAATCATCTCTGGCATTTGATACCCTTTATGCAGAAGGGCAAAGACGTTATGTTGAAAGCCTGAGTTCCTATGCCCGTCAGTTTCTACAACGTATGGATAAACCCGATGTTGAATACATAAAGGGCTTATCGCCTGCAATTGCCATTGAACAAAAAGTTAAGTCACGCAACCCACGCTCTACGGTTGGTACCTCAACAGAAATTTATGAATTTCTCAAGTTGTTGTTTGCGCGCATTGGTAAAACATACTCTCCTATTTCAGGAAATGAAGTAAAACGACACACAGTTAAGCATGTGGTGGATTTTGTATGTAAACTTCCCGAGGACTGTAAAATTCTTATCTTATTTCCGTTCTCAACAACAGATAAAGCTGCTGCTCTAAAATACATCGAGTTATTAGTAAAACAAGGTTTCTCACGATTGTTAATAGGAAATAACATTGTTTCGTTGAATGAAGTAAATGAAAAACCAGATTTGTTGGATAAGGAGGTTAAGGGCATTATTGTGGATCGTTTAATAGTAAAAAATTGCGATGCAGATTTTAATTCACGTGTTGCAGATTCAGTTCAGTCAGCTTTCTATGAAGGGCATGGTGAATGTCATATTTTTTTTGAGAAAGAGAAGGACCATTGGCAAACAGAAACCTTTTCAAACAGATTTGAACTTGATGGTATCAGTTTTGTTAAACCATCACCAAATTTCTTCAGCTTTAATAACCCCTACGGGGCTTGTTCCAAATGTGAGGGATTTGGCTCTGTATTAGGAATCGACGAAGATTTGGTAATCCCTAACCGCTCTTTATCGATTTATGAAGGTGCTGTAGCTTGTTGGATTGGAGACAAATTGTCCGAGTATAAAAATGATTTTATTTTGAAAGCCTACAAACACAATTTCCCAATTCATAAGCCCTATAAAGACTTAAATAAAGAAGAAAAACAACTGCTTTGGGAAGGTCAAGGAGAACTTTTTGGCATTTTTGATTTTTTTAAGTTTGTGGAAACACAAGCCTATAAAATACAGTACAGGATAATCATGGCAAAATACAGAGGTAAAACAACGTGTGATGAATGTAAAGGAACAAGATTGCGAAAAGACTCTGCTTATGTAAAAATTTCAGGGAAATCCCTGATTGATCTTCTGCTAATGCCCATTTCTGAACTTTATGATTTCTTCACAACAATTAAACTCAATGCTTACGACTTTGAAGTTTCCCGAAGATTGCTTACAGAAATAAATTCGCGGTTAAAATATCTCATTGATGTAGGCTTACCCTATCTTACCCTGAACAGACCTTCAAACACCCTTTCAGGAGGAGAGTCGCAACGCATTAATCTAGCCACTTCTTTAGGCAGCAATCTTGTAGGAGCCATGTATATTCTTGATGAGCCAAGTATAGGCCTGCATCCTCGTGACACCTTCCGACTTATTAATATTTTGAAGAGACTTAAAAGTATAGGCAACACAGTAGTTGTTGTTGAACATGATCAGGATGTCATTGAAGCTGCAGAAAATATTATTGATATAGGTCCGCTCGCAGGACAGAATGGAGGAGAAATTACCTTTCAGGGTACTTTTGATGAACTCCTTGCCAAAGAATCACTCACGGCAGCATATATCAAAGGGAATATGGAAATAGCTGTTCCTTCAATCAGAAGACACTGGAAAGAGTTTGTTCAGTTAAATGGTGCCCGTGAAAACAACCTGAAAAATATTGATATTAAATTCCCACTTGGGGTCATTTGTGCTATCACAGGAGTAAGTGGTTCCGGCAAAACGACATTGATAAAAAAAATTTTATATAACGCTTTAAAAAGAGAAATTTCAGGGTTATCAGATAAAGCGGGCAAATATGACACTTTGGTCTTTGACAAACATCTAATAACTAATGTTGAAATGGTAGACCAAAACCCGATAGGTAAATCATCACGTTCAAACCCGGCTACTTATCTTAAAATATTTGACAACATCAGAAGTTTGTTTTCCGAACAAAAACTTTCAATTATAAGGGGCTACAAACCAAATTTTTTCTCTTTTAATGTTCCCGGTGGAAGGTGTGAAGAGTGCGAAGGTGAAGGTGAAGTAACCATAGGCATGCAATTTATGGCCGACGTAAAACTCAAGTGTGAAAGCTGTGGGGGAAAGCGCTTCAAAAGTGAAATTCTGGATGTCAAGTACAACAACCTTAACGTTTCCGAAATTCTTGATTTAACTGTGGATGAGGCTTTGGGATTTTTCAAATCCGATATAAAAAAACACAACAAAATCGTTAATTCCTTACAAGTACTTTCTAATGTGGGTCTTGGTTATGTCAAACTGGGACAATCTTCAAACTCTTTAAGCGGTGGTGAAGCACAAAGAATTAAATTAGCCTATTTCCTAACCATGGGCTCTGCCAAAGAGCCATATCTTTTCATTTTTGATGAGCCAACAACGGGTCTCCACTTTCATGACATCAATAAACTTTATGCCGCATTCAATGAGTTAATTGATTATGGACATTCAATTATTGTAGTCGAGCATAACCTTGACTTAATCAAATGTGCAGACTGGGTTATTGACCTTGGCAAAGAAGGCGGGGAAAGTGGTGGCTATGTAGTCTTTGAGGGTACTCCTGAAGATTTAGTGAATTGCAAAGAATCTTATACAGGCAAATATTTAAGAAAAAAATTGCATTAATACAAAAAAAATTATTTTTGCAAATGAATTTTAGTCTATACATAATTTTAAATTATTTATAATATGACATTATTTACCATCAAACAAATCGTGTTTATAGGTTTTCTAATCATTACTTTTTCTACTTTTTTCTTCACCACCTTTAAAATTTACCGTTTTTTTAAGCTCACGAAACCATATCCTATAAAGGATTTTGGCAAGCGTTTTCTCGTGCTTTTCAAAGTAGCTTTTGGTCAAACAACCATTTTGCGCAAACCTGTTGTTGGATTTATGCACGCACTTGTTTTCTGGGGTTTTATGGTCATTTTGTTTGGCAGTATTGAAGTTGTTTTTGATGGCATACTTGGTTCTGAAAGGTTTTTTGCTTTTTTGGGACCGGTATATAATATTATAATAGGACTGGGAGATTTTTTTGCATACATCATATTCTTTTGCATCATCGCATTTCTTATCAGACGCATTATCATAAAAGTTAACCGATTTGAAGGAGAGGAAATGAAAGCAAAATCGCACAGGGATGCCAACATTTCCTTATTACTCATCCTTACATTGATGATTTCCTTGTTTTTTACCAATATTTTTTATATAGTCCTAAATCCCAACAATTACAGTGGTGTTTTCCCTATCAGTAAGTATCTGGCTCCCTTATTTGATGGTATTTCTTATGATACCGCATATTTTTTGCATGAGTTGAACTGGTGGTTGCATATTTTGCTTATCTTTTTCTTTGCTAATTATCTCCCCTATTCCAAGCATTTTCATGTTTTTATGTCACTTCCAAATGTCTTTCTATCACGGTTGGAACCCCTTGGGAAATTAGACACCATGGAAAGTGTTTTACGAGAAGTTAAAATCATGCTCAATCCCAATGCCGTTATCGAAAACTCTATTGAACCGGCCTCACGTTTTGGTGTTAAAGATGTTACAGATGCCAGCTGGAAAAATTATTTAGATGCACTTACCTGTACCCAATGCGGTAGATGTACTGCGGTATGCCCTGCAAACTTAACAGGGAAAAAACTATCACCCCGAAAAATTTTTATTGACTACAGAAGCCGCATGAAAGAATTAGGCACCCTCATCATTAAAAACGGAAAAGATTTTACAGATAATAAATCTCTTATCAGAGATTATATCAGCGAAGAAGAAATCTGGGCATGTACTACTTGTAACGCCTGTGCTAAAGAGTGTCCCGTAAATATCAATCATCCTACCCTCATTATTGATCTACGCCGTTACCTGGTGATGGAAGAAAGCAAAGCCCCCACTTTGATTAATAATATGTTTTCAAATATTGAAAATAATGGTGCACCATGGCAATATTCAGCAGAAGACAGATTATTGTGGACTGAGGATTTAAATAAAAGTCAAACAAATTAATAAACCATTGGAAATGAGCAATAACGAATTTAAAATACCTGTCATGGCAGAGGTTTTTTCTCAAGGAAAAACTCCCGAATATCTCTTTTGGGTTGGTTGTGCAGGAGCTTACGACGACAGGTATAAAAAGGTTACAAGGGCATTTGCCAAAATTCTCTTACACTTAAATATTGATTTTGCAGTTCTTGGCAACGAGGAAAGATGTACAGGCGATCCTGCTCGCAGAGCTGGCAATGAGATGCTTTTTCAGATGATGGCCATGATGAACATTGAAGTTCTGAATGCCTATCAGATAAAGAAAATAATTACCATCTGCCCCCACTGCTACAATGTTTTTAAAAATGAATACCCCGATCTCGGAGGGAAATATGAAGTAGTACATCATACCCAGTTTCTTAGAGAAATGTGTGATCAGGGGAAAATAAACCCTTCACAGATGGCATTTGAAGGCAAAACTTTTACCTACCACGACCCCTGCTATCTAGGCAGAGCCAACAATGAGTATGAAAGTGCAAGAGAAATTCTTGCTAAAACAGGTGGTAAAAGCATTGAAATGAAACGACATAAAAGTTTTGCACTTTGCTGTGGTGCAGGGGGTGCGCAGATGTTTAAAGAAGCCGAAACAGGAGATAAGGAAGTTTTCATTGAAAGAACTGAAGAAGCCCTTGAAACAAAAGCTCAAATGATTGTCACATCATGTCCTTTCTGCATGACAATGATGACCGATGGTATTAAATACAAAAACAAAGAAACAGAAGTGGCCAATTACGATGTAGCCGAGATCCTTGCAAGCGCTTTAGGCCTTTAAACATTGTTTTCTCTTTATTTTTAATTACCAATATTAGTTTCAACTAAACCTTACCCTTTTTAATTAGTGCTCTTTACTTGTAAACTGATGCTTATCCCTTATTTATATTTGCTTTTGCTCAAAAAATGTTGTAAATTTATACAGAAATTCAAACATTATAAACTTACAGCCATGAAAACATTTGCAGTTATCTTGTCAACACTTTTTGTAGTAGCAATTGTTAGCAATTTTATTTACTTAATAATTATACGGTTTTTAGCAAAAAAGAACCATTAAAACTTAATAAATATTCAAGCTATAAGAAGTGATAGATTGTCAATCTTTTATAAATCTGAATGGGTGATTTTTTTATTCTTCTTAATAATTCCTGCCCCACTATAGCATTTCCCCAAAAACTGTCCAAAATTATAATATCCGCTTTTAATTTTCTCTAGTACTTAGAAAATGCTTTACCTTGAATTAAAGGTATTTTTTTTATTTCATAGTTCGATGGTGCCATTTATGCTTGAAATTTAAAATGCATGCATAATATACGAAAAGCTCATGTGGTTGCAAATTCATATACCAAAACCAATTTTCCATTGATTATTTTGACCAAAAAACAATATCTTTGCTTTATTAATAAAAAAATCACATTATGGGTAAATATTTATTATCAATCTTGGCTTTTCTTTTTCTGCTCACGGTTTCAACTGCACAAGTGACCATTAAAATCACAGATGTACCCCGTTATTACACCCCTTTACAAGATACTATTTTTTTATCCGGCAATATCAACAACTGGAGCCCGAACAGTCCTGCTTATATCATGCAAAGACAGAGTGATGGCACTTATCAGATCAATATATCAGGTACAGCTGGTGATTCAGTAAAGTTTAAATTTACACGGGGGTCATGGGATAATGTTGAAACCCAATTGAACGGCAACTATTTAGCAGACAGGATATTTACCTATGTGGCAGGGCAAACCATCAATTGCCAGGTTGAGAACTGGGAAGATATGCTAGGCTGGCATACATCAACCGGCCATACATTTATCCTTGATTTGGACTTTCAAATACCGCAACTGAACAGGCTTAGAAGAATCTGGATTTATTTTCCCCAAGACTATTTCACCACAAACAATTATTACCCCGTGGTTTATATGCACGATGGACAGAATCTCTTTGATGCTGTATATGCTCCATTTGGAGAGTGGGATGTGGACAGCACAATGGAAGCACTTTTTTCACAGTTTTCTCCCTCTGCCATTATTGTTGGGATTGACAATGGAGGAACAGACAGGATTAATGAATATTCCCCATGGGTAAATACAACTTACGGAGGCGGGCAGGGTGATGCTTATATTGATTTCATTGTTTATACACTTAAACCTTTTATAGATTCGAACTTTCGAACATTCCCGCAAAGAAATTATACAGCCATAATGGGCAGTTCAATGGGTGGTTTGATAGGCCTTTATGGGGCACTTAAATACCCTGCGGTATTTAGCAAAGCAGGAATTTTTTCACCTTCATTATGGTTTTCAGACTCACTCCAAACATATTTGACCAATATTGTACACAGCCATCCCATGCGTTTGTATTTTGTAGCAGGGCAGAACGAAAGCAGCTCAATGGTAACTGATATTCAAAATGCAATGACCTTGTTGACAAATAATGGCTTCTCTAATTCTGAGATGAATCTCGTCGTTAAATCTGATGGACAACACAGCGAGTGGTTCTGGAAACGTGAATTTGCTGATGCTTACACATGGTTGTTTCAGGTTCTTACAGCAAATGAAGAACTTGATAAGGAAACTGCTTTTTTCTATGATTTTGAAAACAAAAACCTCATTTTGTCAAATTGTAATTCCCCAATAACTCAAATTTATGACATCACGGGTAAAAAGGTAATTGAAAGCAGTCAGCATTTTTTGAATTTATCTTTTTTAGAAAAAGGCTTTTATATTGTATCTGTTAGAGACACCTATTATACAATGACAAAAAAAATATATATTTACTGAAAATTTGTTTTTGGTTATGTCGAAAAAAAAGAAATACTACAAACAAGCCTTCTCTGAAGTTAAAGAGTTTGAGCATACAGCACCTGTTCCAAAAAGAAAACCTTTCATAAAAGCTGTTTTTGAAAATAGTAAATGGCAATATATAATCCTGACAATTTTTGTATTTATTTTATATGGTAATACCCTCACCCTTGATTATGCACTCGACGACAGGTTAATGATAACTGAGAATACTTTCACCAAAAGTGGTTTTGGAGGTATAAAAGATATTTTAATCAATGATTCCTTTGTTGGTTTCTTCGGTGAAAAGAAAAATCTTTTAACCGGTGGTCGTTACAGGCCCTTATCACACATCATGTTTGCTGTAGAATATGGACTTTTCGGACCTAATCCCTTCATAGGACACTTACTGAATATATTGTTTTACGCTTTGTCATGTGTGGTTCTACTAAAGGTACTCAAACTTTTGTTTCTAAATTATAAAGGGCTGCTGGCTTATATGCCCTATCTTGTTGTTTTATTTTTCACAGCCCACCCGCTTCATACAGAGATTGTAGCGAATATTAAAGGAAGGGATGATATCCTGACTTTTTTACTTTCACTTTTAACTTTACAAGCTATTATCCAGTATCTTGACAGCAAAAAATTTTATTATTTGGCCATCGCAGCAGTGTTTTATTTTCTTGCTCTCATGTCAAAAGAAAACAGCATCACATTTCTAGGCGTAATTCCTGTTATAATGTTTTTCTTTTTCAAACTTCGATTTAGGGATTATATACTGCCCATGCTTCTGATTGGACTTACGGCATTTCTTTTTATACTGCTAAGATTTGCTGTTCTTGGATTTGAGTTAAATATCGGTGTTGAAAAAGAACTTCTTAATAACCCTTTTGTAAATGCAACTACAAATGAAAAGTATGCAACAATTTTTTACACCATGGGCATTTACCTGAAGCTACTGCTTCTGCCCCACCCCCTTACCCATGACTATTATCCCTTCCACATAGAACTTGTAACATGGACATCATTAAAAGCATTGTTACCCCTAGTCATTTATCTAATATTAGGTTTCTACGCTGTTTGGGGTATGATAAAAAAACAACTGCCTGCCTTAGGTGTAGCAATTTATCTGATAACATTTTCAATAGCTTCCAATCTTGTTTTTAACATAGGCACTTTTATGAACGAAAGGTTTATGTTTGTTCCCCTCCTGGGTTTTTGCATTGTTATGGCATATTTCATCATATTTTTTGTGCGCAAACTTAAAAACCTGCAAAACAAACATAATTCCTATTTATTTACAGTTGCATTAATTATTCTAGTCTTGTACTCATTCAAAACTATCAGTCGAAACCCTGCATGGAAAAACGATTTCACTCTTTTTACTACAGACGTTAAGGTTTCAGTAAACAGTGCCAAATGCAATGTTTCAGCAGGGGGTGTACTTATAGAAGAATCACAGAAAACAGAAGATAAGGCTTTAAAAGAAAGTTATCTTCAACAAGCTCGGGAATATCTGAAAAAAGGTACTGAAATACATCCCATGTATGTGGCAGGGTGGGTACTCTATGGCAATGTTTTTCTTTATCTTGAGCTGTATGAAGAAGCTCTGGTTTGTTATGAAAATGCATTAAAAATAGCACCACAGAATAAAGATGCGTTGAATAATATGGCACATCTGGCTCAGGTTACGCAAACAAAAAATTTGTTTGATTTTTCAATAAAAGCCTACAATGTTCTTAACCAATATGAACCTTTGAGTTTTGATTACCAATTTCAGAAAGCAAGGGCGTATGAGGGAAAAAATTCTATTGATACAGCCATGCAGATGTTGCTTAGCATTATCAAAAACAATCCTGAACACCAAAGCTCGCATAGCAAGTTAGGTGAGATGTATGGCAAATACTATAACAACATTGACAAGTCACTGGAGCATTTGCTCAGGGCTTATGAGTTGGATACTACAGATGCTTCCAATATTGAAAATCTTGGAATAGCCTATGGTCTCAAACAGAATTTTGAGCAGTCCCTAAATTTCTTTGAAAAGGCCATGGAACTCAACCCCGAAAAAGCGGAATTGTATATGAATGTATCCCAAACATACAAGATGATGGGCAATGAAAGCAAAGCTCAGGAATTTTTACTGAAAGCACAGCAAGTACAATCGGGGAGTTATTAAATAAATAATACTTTATTTATTGGTTTCATTTTGATTTAATTAGGACAAATATCTTAATAAGAAAAACACATATTTGTCTGATTTAAACAATATTTTATTTGCATTTTGTATATTTTATTGATTTTTCAAAAATAAAAAGATAAGTTTTTTTTGAATTAAATAAAATAAAATTATAGTTTTGTGAGTAGCTAAATATATAAAATTTGAAAGGAGTATAAAAAATGGCTAAAAAAGGAGAAGTAGTAATAGATATTGAAAAATGTAAAGGGTGTGAAGTCTGTATAGTTTCCTGCCCAAGAAGTGTTTTGGCTTTATCAAATGAGGTTAATGCCAAAGGTTATCATTTTACAATTAAAGTCAATGCTGAGTGCATTGGGTGTGCTAACTGCGCAGTTGTTTGTCCTGATGCTGTTATTACAGTTTACAGGGAAAAGTAAAAATTAGGGTTTTAAAAATTAAATACTTTTAAGATGAAAGAATTAAAATTAATGAAAGGTAATGAAGCATTGGCTGAGGCATCCATCAGAGCCGGTGCAGATGCTTATTTCGGCTATCCTATAACACCCCAGTCGGAAGTTATTGAATATCTGATGTTTAAGCAGCCTGAGAAAATTACGGGCATGGTTGTGTTACAGGCAGAAAGTGAAGTTTCAGCTATTAACATGGTATATGGAGCAGCAGCTTGCGGAAAGAGAGTGCTAACCACTTCTTCAAGTCCCGGCATCAGTCTAATGCAGGAAGCGATTTCTTATATTGCAGGTGCAGAACTTCCCTGTGTTCTCGCAAATGTAGTCAGAGGAGGCCCTGGTTTAGGAACAATACAACCATCACAATCTGATTATTTTCAATCAGTAAAAGGTGGCGGACATGGTGATTATAAACTCATAACATTAGCTCCTGCAACTGTACAGGAAAGCGTTGACTATGTAAAATTAGGCTTTGAACTTGCTTTCAAATACAGAAATCCAGTTATGATTCTGACAGATGGCATCATTGGTCAGATGATGGAGAAGGTAGAATTGTTTGAACAACAACCAAGAATAACAGAACAATTCGATTGGGCAACAAAAGGGAAAGTAAGAGGCAAAGATCATGTCATTGTTACTTCACTTATGCTTCAATCAGAAGAGCAGGAGAAAGTCAACCTTCGTTTACAGGCAAAATACAGAGAAGTAGAAAAAAACGAGATCAGATATGTAACCTATAATTGTGACGAAGAGATAGATTATCTGATGGTTGCGTTCGGATCATGTGCCAGAATTTCCCAGAAAGCCATGGAACTTGCAAGAGCAAAAGGTATTAAAGTAGGTTTATTTCGTCCTCAAACCCTTTATCCTTATCCATACGAGGCTATCAATAAACTAGCTTCAAAAGTTAAAGGAATATTAACAGTGGAGATGAATGCCGGTCAGATGGTCGAAGATGTTAAGCTGGCAGTAAATGGAAAAACAAAAGTTGAGTTCTACGGAAGATTCGGAGGCATGATTCCTGCACCCGATGAAATACTCAATGCATTAGAAACCAAATTAATAGGAGGATAAAATATGTCAGAAATAATTAAACCTGAAAATATAGTTTACCAAAAGACAAAGGTTTTAACGGATAAAGTGATGCACTACTGCCCCGGATGTGGTCATGGAACTGCACACAAGATGTTGGCAGAAGCCATAGATGAATTGGATATTCAGTATGAAACAATAGGTGTAGCCCCGGTAGGTTGCTCGGTATTGGCTTATTACTATTTTGATCTTGACATGCAAGAGGCTGCACATGGACGTGCTACAGCAGTAGCAACAGGAATCAAAAGGGTAATGCCTGAGAAATATGTATTTACATATCAGGGAGATGGGGATCTCGCTGCCATAGGTACAGGAGAAACCATACATTGCTGTAACAGGGGAGAAAACATACTTATCGTATTTATAAACAATGGTATTTACGGCATGACAGGGGGGCAAATGGCACCAACAACGCTTTCAGGAATGAAAAGCTCAACATCACCATTTGGCAGGGACACAAAAACCATGGGTAATCCGCTAAAAATAACAGAACTGGTTGCCCAATTAGCCGGAACGTATTATGTTACACGCCAGTCGGTTCATACACCGGCCAATGCAAGAAAAGCGAAGAGAGCTCTAAAAAAAGCACTCGAATACCAAAAACTCAATAAAGGCACCTGTTTTGTCGAGATTGTTTCAAACTGTCCTTCAAATTGGAAAATGACCCCGGTTGAGTCAAACAAATGGATGGAAGAGAATATGTTCCCGTTTTATCCACTTGGAGATATTAAAGTACCACAACAATAAAAATTAATAATTATGACAGAAGAAATTATTATAGCAGGTTTTGGTGGACAAGGTGTTTTGTCAATGGGACAGATTCTTTGCTATTCCGGAGTTATGCAGAACAAAGAAGTAACATGGTTTCCATCATACGGTCCTGAAATGAGAGGCGGCACTGCCAATTGTACAGCTATTATCAGCGATGATAAAATAAGCTCACCCATTGTCAATGTGTATGATACTGCCATTGTTCTTAATCAACCTTCGATGGATAAATTTGAATCAAAGGTAAAACCAGGTGGTTTGCTTATTTACGATAGTAATGGAATTACAAGACACCCCATTAGAAAAGATATCAATGTCTATATGATGGAAGCATCTGAAGAAGCCATAAAAATGAACAACACCAAAATCATGAACATGATTGTTTTGGGTGGTTTTCTTAAAATAAAACCGATTATTGAACTTGAAAACATTCTCAAAGGACTATCGAAGGTTCTTCCGGAAAGATACCATAGATTGATTCCCTTGAATGAACAAGCCATCCGTAAAGGAATGGAGATAATTAAACCAACTCATTTGGTATAAATTTGTAATATTTTTTTTAATTAAGTCGGTAATTCACATTACCGGCTTAATTTATATATATAGTATTATTTACTGTAAATTTCAATGAATAAAGGAATTTTAATATTTCTTTTTTGTGTTTTCTATTGTTGTGTTTATTCCCAAATTACACAACCGGAAAGACTTATGGATGAGTCAAAAATTCTTGAAGAAAAATCAACTATTTATCTGAATCAGGCAGCATTTATGCATAATGAAGGTGTAAAATACCTTGACAGTGCCCGCTCTATAAGTAATTACATTCAAAACAATCCTAATACAAATTTTAGTCAGAATTTAAGCAAACTTGAAAGCTACTATACCACAGCTTACTCATTTATAGCCCAAGCAGATTCATTTGCAATTTTATCAGAAAGCGTAAGAGAATTATCTGTTCAAAAAGTTGTAGAGTCATACAGATTATTGGGTTTTGAAGTTGAAGTATCAAGAAATACTGTTTCAAATGCAACCTCTCAGAATATTATTCCTGCACCGGTACAGGTTTCTCAGGAAACCCAGGAAACTCATGAAACAACAACAGAAACAACAGCAACAACAACACAAACTGAAAATGTTATTGTCCATGATAATAGGGTAACTGTCATACAACAAAGTACCGAAACTACAAATCAGTATGTGATTCAACTTGGCGCTGGCAATATGAGTATGCGCTATTTTGAAAAGGTTCCGGATATTGTAGTTGTCAATTGCAAGGATGGCATTAAACGCTTTGTATTGCCTGATGTTTACACCCGAGAAGAAGCAGCTGTGAAACAAACAGAACTCTTAGAATTGGGATACAAACAAATTTTTATCCGCACAAAAGAATCATTAGAAAAGATACGGAATTAACAGTTAGTTAATTAACTTTACACTGATCCTTTTTGTGATATCTAAAGCTGAAGTAATGGTACTCACATCGGTAAAAAGTTCACCTGTTCTTCCTGCATAGTGGCTATGTCCAATGAGCTTCAATTCAATTTCCTGATTAGGATTTTCAGAATTTATTATGGCTTCATATACCAATGCCGGTTGACTTGAAGATTTATAATCATTGTCGAAAGGATATTTACTATTGTTCCAGTATCTATTCCAATCCCATGATTGATTAATTTCAAATAAAATTTTAAACGAACTTAAATCCTTATCATCTGTTTTTGTTTTAAGAACAAAATTCCCTTGGGGAGTAGCACCGGTAAGAGCATCGGGTATTGCAGTTTCCTGAGTAGGTACAAAGAGCCCATCTGACTCCTGAACACCTCTTTTATGAGCCCAGTAGGGTAAAGCAGCAGGACGTCTTATAGGACCGGGCATCCACCTTCCACTACTTCTGTCTCCATGCCTGAAATATGCTTTTGCAACAGATTTTGCAACATATAATGTTTGAACATAATTTCCATCCATATCTTCAAGCCAAATGGCCATTAAAGGGTAATTGTGTTCCTTCCCTTTTGTAAATTCCAATTGAATTTCATATCCATTACTCTCGAAATTAGTCGTTAAAATTTCAGGTGTTCCCTCTTGTGAAGTCTTTCTTGATTCATAAGCACATGCAAACAAAAACAAAAGAATTATTGTAAAAAATACTATTTTTTTCATTTTTATAAAGTTTTTAAAATTCAATCATTATTCCTAAAGTTGGGAGCACTGTTCCTACATCGTTGTTCACTGTCTTTAAACGGTATTTTTGTTCTTCAACAGGGGCATTGGGATTCTCAATAATTGGCTGACCATTGCTATCTGTATCTAATAAAACATTGGGTGCCAGTTGGGATGTAAAATTATAGACATTTTGCACATCAAAATACAACATTAGAGACCATTTATTAAAAAAATATTTCTTGTCTATACGCAAATCAAGTTGATGAAATGGGGAAAGACGCTTGCTGTTAAAATTGTCATAATCTAAATAGCCCATTCTTTGTAAATCCCATGCTAACTTATTACTTGACAGCTCCATATCATAGGGTGTATAAGGTGCACCTCCGGAAAATTTAAACTTGGCACCAATATCCCAATTTCGGGGTAACGATTTTAATGCAGTCAGGTTTAAAATATGTCTGCTATCCCATGCAGAAGGAATATACTGGCCATCTAATTTTTTAAATTCACTTCTTACAAAAGTATATGATAAAATAATGTTAAATCCCTTAAACATGGTCTCTCTGTAAAAGAACTCAGCTCCATAAGCCCTGCCTTTTGTTATAGAAAGTACTTCTTCATCACCAAAAATTCCAAAATCAGCAGACTTACTTCCCAGGGGCACAGAATCCTTTACGGAAAAGGGATAATGGCTATAATTCTTATAAAAGCCTTCAACAGAAATTTTTGAAGATGTAGATGGAAAGTACTCTAAACCGGCAACGATATGATCAGCCTGAATATATTTTATGTTATTTTCCTTGTTTACAAGAACATTCATATTATTACGAAAACCAAGTGTTGTATAAGATGGTGTCTGAAAATACCTGCCAGTGTTAAAACTGACAAAAAGATTTTCTTTTAAAGCATAAGATGCCGAAATACGAGGAGAAATCTGATCAAGTAGGTTTGACATACTCTTGTCAAAGTTATTAGCATCGGCTCTGAGACCCAATGACAGTATAAGTTTATTATTCAAAAAAGGTTTACTTGCCTGTGCAAAAGCCTGCCATTTAAAAAAATCAATTTCAGTAGCATAGTTCTTAAATGTTACTTCATTGGTAAAAATTTTCTGAAAAGTTTTGTTATTGTACTTAACATATTCACCTCCGAGACCATAAACAAGCTTGATATCCCCAAACAATGAATAATTTTCATATCTCAGTTTATTTTCGATTTCATCAGAAACATAATCATATGTTCTAGGTAGAGACTCATTGTTATCGGGGTATTTATAAGAAAAATTTCTGAGCATATTTCTGCTTAAAACAAAAGTATGAAAGCCATTGCCTTTAAAAACTTTATAGTTTGCACCAACGGTATAATTCCACTGCTCACTTACAGGCAGGTATGAAAGTATGTAGCGTTGTTCCTCTGTTTCATTTGCATTAAGATTAAGCTTGAACTGGTCAATGGCACCGATACCCAGAAGGGTCAGTTCTCTTTTATTATCAAATTTAGTTTTGGTTTTGAACTGAAAATCATTATATGCAGGTAGAAAAGGTAAGCCAATGGCAGAAAAAAGAAACTGCAGGTATGAGCGCCTGACTGATGCTATAAGAGTCGTTTTTGGTAAAACAGGGCCATTGTATGTCAGTGCCAAGTCAGAAGCACCTACTGTTGCCCTTACATTACGCTGTTCAGTAGAACCATCTAAAAGTTTAAATTCAAATATTGAACTTACAGCATTACCTCTATTGGCAGGGAAAGCGCCTGTGTACATTTCAACTTCTCTTAAAAAATCAACATTGATTATTCCTACTGGTCCACCAGATGCACCCTGTGTTGCGAAGTGATTGATATTAGGAATTTCAATACCATCTAAGTAAAAACGATTTTCATTGGCACCTCCCCCTCTGATAATGACATCATTACGAAAAGATACAGTGGCAGCCACACCGGGTAAAGATTGTATAACCTTTGAAATGTCCCTGTTTCCTCCCGGATTTTTTTCAATCTCCTGAATACCTATACGACGCATTGAAACAGGACTTTCATCACTCCTTGCAAATGGTGAAGCCTTGATAACAACTTCTTCTAAACTTATCTGGGTTTCTTTTAGGGGTATATCAATTTCAAAGGTTCTTTGATTTGTTACCATGAACTCTTCAGTAACGTATTGTTCATAACCTATAGATGACACTGCTAGTCGGAGAAAGCCCGGTTCAATACCTGCAAAAATGAAATTGCCATCAAAATCTGAGGTTGAGCCAATATTGGTTCCAAAAATCACAATATTGGCGAAAGGAATTCCTTCATTATTGGAAACATTAAATACCCTGCCTTTAATGGTTCCATTCTGACTGAAGACCATGTTCTCAAAAGAAACTTGCATTATTAATAAAACTGAAAATAATATATATTTTTTCATAATTTAAACTATTAAAATGTGAGTTGCAAAATTAATAAATAAGCCAATTGCTATTTAGAATGATTTTAAATATTAACAAAATTTAACCAGTAATAAAATTTACTAACTTATTCTGCTCCATTGCTTATTGCCATATGATGTTTGCTTAAGATAGTTAAGCAACATTGCGTTATGTGGAAGGGATAACAGATTATCTTTGGCAAGCACACTTTCTGCTACACTTTTGGCATATTTGAGCATTTTTTCATCCCTAAAAATATCGGCAATTTTAAACTCGGGCATACCACTTTGCCTGAGCCCCTGAATATCACCTCCTCCTCTGAGGGTCAAATCAAGTTCGGCTATTCTAAAGCCGTCATTAGTATCAGTCATGGCTTTAACTCTTTTCAATCCATCGGCTGAAATTTTATCGGAAGTAATAAGGATACAATTTGACTCATCATCTCCCCTCCCCACTCTACCTCTGAGTTGGTGGAGTTGCGCCAGGCCAAAACGTTCGGCATTTTCAATAACCATGACTGATGCATTAGGGACATCCACTCCTACTTCAATCACTGTAGTGGCAACCATGATATCAGTTTCGCCTTTAGCAAAGCGCATCATTTCATATTCTTTATCAGCAGCTTTCATTTTACCATGGACAATACTAACGGCATATTCAGGTAATGGAAATGAGCGGGAAATACTTTCAAAACCATCCATAAGGAAATTCAGGTCGAGGGTTTCAGATTCCTCAATAAGCGGATAGACGACATAGACTTGTTTTCCTCTTTTGACAGTTTTTCGTATAAATTCAAAAACCCTGAGTCTGGATGATTCATAAACATGGTGGGTTTTAATAGGTTTTCTACCTGGTGGTAATTCATCAAGCTGGGATACATCAAGGTCTCCGTAAACGGTCATAGCAAGTGTCCGTGGAATAGGTGTGGCTGTCATAACCAAAACATGTGGTGGTATTGAATTTTTTTGCCATAATTTGGCTCTTTGAGCTACACCAAAACGATGTTGTTCATCAATTACAACAAATCCCAGGTTATTAAACTGAACAGCAGACTCAATAAGCGCATGGGTACCAATTAAGATATGGGTTTTTCCGGTTAGAAGGCTGTCATGAATTTCTCTTCTTTCCTTAGCTTTAGTAGAGCCTGTAAGCAAATTAATTTGAATACCTAGATTAGCAAGAAATTTTTGAAAACTGTTAAAATGTTGTTGGGCAAGTATTTCAGTCGGGGCCATCAGACATGATTGAAAGCCATTATCAGCAGCAATGAGCATGAGCATAAGAGCTACGAGGGTTTTTCCACTTCCCACATCCCCTTGTAACAACCTGTTCATCTGCCGGCCTGTGGCCATATCCTTTCGCATTTCCTTAATTACTCTCTTCTGGGCATTAGTGAGTTCAAAGGGAAGGTTATTTTTATAAAAAGTTGTCAGGTAATCGCCAACACTCTCAAATACAAAACCTTTGACATTTTTATCCCTCAAATTGCGTGATAAGAGCAGTTTCAACCCAAAAAAGAAAAATTCTTCAAAAACCAATCTCTGTCTTGCTTTTAAGAAATCATTTTGGTTCTGAGGAAAATGTATCATTCTGAGTGCTTCGGCTTTTGAAGGAAATTTTGTTAAAGCCAACACCTCTGCTGATAAATTCTCTTCAATACGACCGTCAATTTTTTCAAACAACTGATAACAAAGCTTTCTTAAGCCTTTGCTGTCAAGAAAATTGGCTTTAAGTTTTTCAGTAGAGTTGTAAACAGACTCAAACTGAATCATATTGGTGGTCTTTTGAGGCTCATAAATTTCAAGTTCAGGATGAACAAAACTGAATACGCCCCTGAAGCTTTTGGGTTTTCCATAAATTGTGTAAACCTGTCCGGATTTTACAAATTCTTTAATCCATTTAAGACCTTTAAACCATAGCAATTCAACTTCACCGGTTTCATCGTAAAAAACAGCTGTGATACGCTGAGATTGTTTATGACCTATTGTTTGAAAATCTCTTATGTATCCTTTAAGCTGATAGTAAAAATTTTCATCCTTGATTTCATTTACCTTATAAAACTGTGATTTATCTACATAGCGAAAAGGATAATGATGCAAAAGGTCGCGGAAATAAAAAATACCCAATTCCTTTTTAAGCAGTTCTGCTTTCTGCTCACCAACACCTTTAAGAAAATTTATCGGTGTATCTAAAATATGGCTCATAAAAGGAATTGTTTATATGCAAAGCTAATAATCTTTAATCAATTTTAAAAACGTTTAGCAAACAAAATACAAAATCCTTGATAACTAAGCAAAATAAAATTTTAGACCTAAGTTTTTATGAATGAACACTCCTTTTGCGAAAAAAAGGAAATATTGATGAATCAGATTTAGTTCCTTCTACCCATAAAAATCCAGATATAATACAAAAGAGTGGCTAATGATGCTCCTGACTTGTCCACCCTAAATTTAAATATTTTATTAATTTGCTTATTATCAACATTTTAATTTTATAAAAAATTAATTCTGCCGCAAACGAACATAAAAAGCTGTTTTATGTCTTTCTTGTCCTTTTGGTTTGATCCAAAAGGACCAAAAGATCAAGGCTGCTTAAAAATTTGCTAAAATAATCGGATTTCATTACCGGCGCAACCAAAGCCGTTCGGGGATGGATTCTTTGACGAATTTAAATACAACACCCTCACTCGTTGGTTGCTTTAATTACCTAAAAAATTGATTTTTATGTTGTGTAATGAAATCCTCAATTTTAACGCAAATTTTTAAAAGGCCGTTTTCGGTCTTCGTTAACAATAGTGCTACAATTCTTCTTTTACCTTTTATAAGATTTATTGCGCTAAAAAGCAGTCCTAGGACTGCCATGTTTGTTGCCGCTGGTTTCAACCCGTGGCAAAAAGAAAAGAAATGATTGGTTTAGCATACAAATATTACAGTGATTAACCCAAAGTTCCCCAGAGGGGAACAATGTTAATAGCCACGGGTTTCAACCCGTGGCAAAAAGAAAAGAAGAAATTGGTTTTGGCGTGTGAATTTGCTGCGAAGCCATGCAAATTCCATGACAAAACCGTGGCTTTAAGCCTGCCCCTAAAACGATTCCGGAAATAATTGAGAAAAAAAGATTTTTAATTTCTTGTTACTTTGTCTTGACACAAAGTAACGCAAAAGTCAAGGCTGCTTAAAAATTTGCTAAAATAATCGGATTTCATTACCGGCGCAACCAAAGCCGTTCGGGGATGGATTCTTTGACGAATTTAAATACAACACCCTCACTCGTTGGTTGCTTTAATTACCTAAAAAATTGATTTTTATGTTGTGTAATGAAATCCTCAATTTTAACGCAAATTTTTAAAAGGCCGTTTTCGCGCTTCGTAAACGTGAATGCCAAATGATTCTTTCTATCTTTTTAGATTTGTAGTGTGCTAAAAGGCAGTCCGGAGGACTGCCATATGTATTGCCACGGGTGAAGCAAAGCGTAACGCGTGGTATAAAGAAAAGAGATAATTGGTTTTGGCGTGCAATTATTACAGTGATGAAACCAAAGTTCCCCAGAGGGGAACAATCTTAATAGCCACGGGTTTTTAACCCGTGGCAAAAAGGATTGGAAAGAATGGTTTTGGCGTGTGAATTTGCTGCGAAGCCATGCAAATTCCATGACAAAACCGTGGCTTTAAGCCTGCCCCTAAAACGATTCCGGAAATAATTGAGAAAAAAAGATTTTTAATTTCTTGTTACTTTGTCTTGACACTAAAGCTTAGCTTTCACGAACACCTATAAAATAAAAGTTTAGTGAGTAAAGTAACGCAAAAGTCAAGGCTGCTTAAAAATTTGCTAAAATAATCGGATTTCATTACCGGCGCAACCAAAGCCGTTCGGGGATGGATTCTTTGACGAATTTAAATACAACACCCTCACTCGTTGG
>JAQVVM010000061.1 GCA_028698995.1 Bacteroidales bacterium | reverse complement strand
CCCGACATTTAAGTCGGGACGAATAATCCCCTATACAGCAAGAGTTTGAGTTTGAGTAATGAGGGGAATAGGGTACAATCGGAAAAGTTCAAAAATAAATAATGTTCATGTATTACTGTAATGTCGGTTGCGTTAAGTTTTTACATTTGAAAACCCGATCTGAAAAAGTACTAAGATGCTTTATAAAGTGTTTTTTTATTGTCTTTTTTGCTGAAATAAAAAAATCCCCAAAAAATAGCACAAAAAAATGAAGGAAGAATCTAAAAAATATTAGCAATATTGCGGGTTTAATTTACCATTTATAAAACTATCATTTAGAACAAGATTACATTCTATTGGATAATTGCAATTTTTGAAGTGCTTTTAATATTTTTTTCTTGAAGGATAAAAATAATGTAAATACCCTTAGAATGGTGGCTAAGATCAATCATAATATCTCCTGTTATACCTTTATAAGAATTAACGACTTCTCCCAAAAGATTTATTATCAACATATCCGATTTTTCATCAATGCCTTGAATATTTATCAAACCGGACGAAGGATTTGGAAATATTGATATGCTTTTTGTATCCAATTTCATATTTGATGTTATAAATCGTGGATGTTGAATTGTTTTGTAAAGGGTATTGCCTGACAATGCAAAGCCGACACTATCATTCACAAAGAAAATCTTACTAAAATTTAGAGTTGTGTCGGTTTTTTGTTCATGCCAGCTAATGCCACCATTTAATGTTTTTAGAATCACACCTGAATCGCCTGTAACATAACCCACAGAGTCATTGATAAAATACAAGCCGTTTAAATTGACAAGAGTTTGGCTGTTTAAATGCTGCCATGTTTGGCCTGCATTATCTGTTTTGATTATTTTCCCCGAATCACCTGCTGCATATCCTGTTTCTAACGAAGAGAAAAATAAATGATTCAAATTCAGCGTACTGTCGGAAAACACCTCAAACCAGTTATCTCCACCTGTTTCAGATTTATAAATATGGTGTTTTGCAGTGTTTTGTAAATGCCCGGCTGTCATATAACCCGTATTTTCATTTGTAAAAAAAATACGATGAGGCAAAATAGTTAGGAAAGAATCTATTCTTGAATACAATTGGCCATAAGCATATTTATCAATAAAAACATGATTGTTTAAATATACAGTTTTAAGAATGTAAAAAACAGAGGTGTCAACAACTGAAATATCTCTGAAAAAACCATCACGTTGAATCATGGCTTGATAACTATTACCCCCTTGAACAAATTTATCTATAATATAAAACCCTCCATTATTTCTGATATGAAAAAATGTATTTCTGTTCTTGACAGCTTTGATGGTATATGTGCTATAACCACCACCCTGAGTTAAAAATACATCAAGCCAAGATATACCGTTATCTGTAGTACCTTTAACAATTACCCTTGTGCCTGAACTTGGAGATAATCCTTTTTCAAAACAGTACATGCCGGTGCTTTCCGAAATGAAATCAACATCCCTGAAAATACCTGAGCCAATATTAGGAACAGCCGTACTCAAACTGCTGTGGTAATGCCACTGTGCTTTTAAATTGCAAATAAAGCAAACTGATATAAAACACAGAAGGAGCCTGCCAACGACAGATTTTTCTATATTACATAATCTTAGCATCCTAAAAATTTAATTTAATGCTTTTACCCTTGTCTTAACACTTATGCGAAGCATAAACGAATACCGCCAAAAAACATAATTATGTGAGTAAAATTAACAAAAAAAGAAAAGGTTTATAAAAATTTTTAAATATTAAGTAAGAAAAATGCAATTTTTTAATATCCGAATTAATTTCTGGCATCTAAATTAATCCGTTTTAAATAATACAGTTTGCCATATCTCATAAATTTTATATTTGTATTATCGCAATGTGTATTACTATAATCCCAAAAAAAGTTTGAGTTTGAGTTTGAGTTTGAGTAATGAGGGGAATAGGGTACAATCGGTGAGAAATAAACTGTGTTTTGCGTAACAAGACTGATTTTGAGAAGGTTAAGCCACCCCATATGGATAATGAGCAAGAAACTTTGAAAAAGTTTCGCAGTGAATAATTCCCTATTCAATAAAAAACTTAAAAAGGTAAAAAATGATTTTGTGTAATCATTGTGCAAAAGGACTGTAAGAAATGTATAAAAAAGTGCTTCGGAAATTGTATAAGATCAGCAACCTTGGACTATTTGATATTTCAATTTTATATAAGTTGGTTTATTAAATTTGGTAATATTTATCTACGCCTAGACAATTATTAATAATTATTGAGAATGTTTAGTAGCTATTCTCTAAAATGAAAAAATAATGCTTAAATGAAAGTATTGAAAATCAAAAAAATATATTAATTTTGCATGATAATAGAAAAACAACACAACAGAATAATAGAGAAATAGCACAGCAAGATAATAGAGATATAGCACGAAAAAGAATAAAATATCTTTTATAAAGAAAGGAGCTCATAATGGCATCACCTGGAGAAAAACTTGCAGAATCGTTAGAGCAATTGAAAAAGTTGCAGGATAGCGGTATTATCGCCATCAATACATCAATGTTTAGTCGTGTACATAGAGAAAGGCTATTACAAAACAACTTTATAAAAGAAGTCACTAAAGGATGGTATATTGCTGTACCATCGGATGAAACACAAGGCGACAGTACATCCTGGTACACCTCTTACTGGTCTTTTTGTGCCCAATACCTGAATGACAGGTACGGCAGTTCGTATTGTATTTCAGCAGAACAATCGTTACAAATTCATTCAGGCAACTGGAGTGTGCCTACACAACTTACAATAAAATCACTTGAAGGACCCAACGGCATAACAATGCTGCCTTATAACACTTCATTATTTACAATGAAATCTCCATTGCCCGATGCTGCTGAATTAACGACCATCGAAGGGGTGCGTATGCTTACACTTGCCTCATCTTTAATTCACAGTTCGCCGGGTATGTTTAACAGGTACCCTACAGATGCCAGAACAGCACTGAGTATGATAAGAGATGCATCGGAAATACTGGGCTTGCTGCTTGATGGAGGGAAAAGTACTAAGGCAGGACGTTTGGCAGGTGCATTCAGAAACAACAAGCAGGAAAAAATTGCAGATGATATTATTAAAACCATGCAAAAGGCCGGTTATGATGTCAGAGAAACAGATCCGTTTGAAAATCCTTCAGTCGTAACAATAGATACAAGGGCCGTTTCACCCTGCGTGAACAGGATAAAACTCATGTGGAGTCAAATGAGACAGGTTGTTATTGAACAGTTTCCGCAAGCACCGGGATTACCTCAAGACAAAGAAAAGTATTTAAAGCTTATTGATGAAATATATGTAACAGATGCTTACCACTCGTTATCAATAGAAAGATACAGGGTCTCTCCTGAGCTCATAGAAAGAGCTCGTAATGGTTCATGGGATATTGACAAGCATCCTGAAGATAAAAAACAAAAAGACGCCATGGCAGCAAGAAGCTACTGGCAAGCCACCCAACAAGTAATTAAAAGTATTAAAAAAATACTGAATAATGAAAATTCAGGGATAGTCGCCGAAAAAGAACATGGAGAATGGTACAGAGAATTGTTTGCCCCCAGTGTAACAGCTAATTTACTCAAGCCATCGGAACTAGCCGGCTACAGGAACAGCCCGATTTACATAGGACAGTCGAGACATGTACCTTTAAATGTGAGTGCCGTTAGAGATACCATGCCTATTCTTTTTGAATTGCTAAAAGAAGAACCGGATGCAGGGGTAAGGGCCGTACTTGGGCATTTTATATTTGTACATATACATCCTTACATGGATGGCAATGGACGTATGGGGCGTTTTCTGATGAATGTCATGCTGGCATCGGGTGGATACCCATGGACTGTCATTCCAGTAGAGGAATGGGCAACTTATATGGATGCCCTTGAAAAAGCAAGTACAGAACTCAATATAAAAGATTTTGCAAGCTTTATTGCATACCTTGTAAATGAAGGTTTAAAAGGAACACCCGTTGCAAACCTGAGGAAATAAAAGGCTAAGAAAAAAAAATAATCTTCTATTCCCGGTAGCATAGTGTCTGAAAATCAATTTTTGATTTATTTTCCTGTTTATGTTTATTATTGAAGAAAAAGGAGATTTTAAAAAAATATTCCCAAGTAAGATATGTTTTACTTTCAATATCTTTTAATTTTTGTATGTAGTATTTCAGACCAAGATATGTAATAATGACAGTTTTAATCTCATCAGGAAAGAGCTCTCTCAGCACAATGCCATATTTCGCAGATTCATTAACTTGTTTTTTGTCAAAATCCTTTTCAAACTTAACTTCTGTGATGAGCAATGTTTTATTCTGAGGAAAATAAAAAGCCAAATCGGGTTTCTTTTTCTGAATATCACCTTTGCCATCTCCAAAGACTATTTTGTTTAATCTTTTTATTTCATTTAGATATAAAGATGAATTGTTTCTAATTGAATAAAGATATTCTCTCAGAGCAGTAAACTCGTAAAATATTTGTGCGTTTGTATAATCAATTTCTAAAGGCATATTAAAATGCCACTTAAAATATTTATCAATAGCACCTTCCGAATAAAGTAACCAAGCAAACAGATGTGCACAGTAGTGACGTTCTTCCCTTGGTGTTAAGTTTTTAAAAGACATTTTGTTGTCAGACATATTTATTTTTTTAGTACTCCCAGCTTGCATGACTGGCCGGAAGTTGGTTAAGTTCGTCCCTGAGTTTTTCCCAATGTGGTAAAAAAGTATCAAGGTAGTTGCGAAAAGTGTCGTTGTGACATCGTTCAAGCATGTGTATCATTTCATGAACAATGATGTATTCAAGGCAATTTACAGGTTTCTTTGCCAGTTCGAGGTTTAACCAAATTCTCTTTTTATCAATATTACAAGTACCCCACCTTGTTTTCATTTGTTTTACCTGCCAGTCTAAAATCTGTATGCCCATTTTTAAGGACCATTTGTCAATGATTGGTTGTATAAGATTTTTTAATTCTGACCGATACCACTCGCTGATAATAGTTTCTCGTTGCTCTATGGTGCTGTTTGGACGAACATACAAATCGATATAAGTTTTTGTTTTTAACTCAACTTTGGGTGGATAATCATGCTCGAATATACGTAGTAAATAACGTCTGCCCTGAAAATAATGACTCTCTCGTTGTTTATATTGGCGGGGAGGCATACGGTCTTGAGTAACAAAATTGCGCTGGTGTTTTCTTATCCAAGCTATTTTTGAAATAGCAAAAAGTTTTACTGCTTCATCATTTACAGATAGAGGCACTGCAATACGCACCCTGCCAGTAGGGGGATATACTGCCAAATGCATGTTTTTGATGTCTTTTCTTACAACAACAACTGATAGATTAGAATTAATATGTAAAACTTTTGTTTCTTCCATTTTACTTATATTCCTTTTGCTGCTTGATGACTTCAAAAATCGGATCTAATTTCTCGGGTTTATGGTATTCTTCCAGTACGGGTTTCACGACCTGAATTTTTAAATGCTTTTCTTTTTGGGGGTGACCTTCCCAGTTGTCGTATTTGCCATAAATGATTGCTGAGTCCATTACAATAGAAAGTGGTTCGTCTTTATCTAAATTGTCGTACAAGGCTCTTTTGGCTTGTGTGTTAATGGAGGATGGATATTCATTGCTTGTTTCCGGCTTTTTAATTTTAATGGCTAATTCTACAATTTTTTTCAAGTATTCTTCATATTGTTCAGCTTCTAAGTTTCTCATCTTGATTAACTCATCAAGCAATGCACTCATTTTTTCGTAGTATATCGGGTTGGTTGGGCTTTCTTCAATGATAACTTTTCGCATATTGTTTTCAATAGTTTCAGCCATTGCCTTTTTATCCTTTTTTATGTTGTCAGGCAACTTATCCAATGCACCTTTCCCGTCTCTAACCATTAATTCAATTAAGCTGAAATCGTCGAAAGCAGAAACCTTTTTACTTTCTTCAGCTCCGATATAGCTGTCAATTAAATGCCTCATGGCAGGTTCGTATTGTTTCAAATCAACCCAATCGCCACTGGCTAACTGAATTTCTTTGCGAACACTTTCAAAATGTTTGATATCGTTTTTAATGGATTCAATTTCGGTTGGTCTGTAGCCTGCCTCTGACATTTCATCTGCTATAGCGGCATAAGCACGAATGAGAGAAATAACAGCTTTGTAGAGAGCCATTCTTTTAGGTTCACTGTCTTTTAAATCTTCGGGCATTTGGGTATTGCCACAGAAATAAGCAATATACTCTTTTGTTCCTTTAGGCGGCACTACCGGTTCACACAATGCTTTGATAGTTTCCAAAGCATCATCCAATCGTTCTTTCCCTTTTTTTAAGCGGTCATTCAAAAGACCTTCCACATCCTCTTTGTCGTATTTATCAAAGGCATTTGAAGTAAAATCATTGTATGCACTTTCTAATCTGCCAAACAAATCTTTGTAATCAATAATGTAACCGTATTCTTTATCATCACCATCCAAACGGTTTACACGACAGATAGCCTGAAATAGTCCATGGTCTCTCATGCTCTTATCAATATATAAATAAGTGGCACTTGGGGCATCGAAGCCGGTTAGCAGTTTGTCCACCACTATTAATAATTTCATTTGAGCAGGTTCATCAATGAAACGTTTTTTTGCTTCATCTTCAAAATCTTCGGAGGATTTACCATTAAGCATTTTTTGATAAATCTCATATTGCATCAACTTTTCTGTATATCCTTCGCCTGTTTCTTCTCCTTTAATATCAGCATGGGTGGGAGCGAACGAAGTTACAATAGCACATTTTTTAAAACCTGCTTCCTGGAATAATTGATAATAACGACAAGCATTGTAAATGCTACCTGAAACCAATAAGGCATTGCCTCTGCCGTTTTGTAAACGTTCCTTGGTTTCCATATCAAGCAAAATATCGGCAACAATTTTTTGCAAGCGACCGACAGAGCTGAACACTTTTTTCATGGTGCCCCATTTTTGCTTGAGTTCTGTTTTGGCAAAGTCGGTAAGACCTTTTGTTTTGCTGTCGAACCAATTGTCAATTTTGTCAATTGAAGTAATTTTTTGCTCAATATCACGGGCTTCGTAACGCAAATCCAATACTACTCCATCCTTTACAGCTTCATCGAATTTGTAAGTGTGTATGAACTTACCAAAAATTTCAATGCTTTTCTTTTTATCACTATGCATCAAAGGAGTGCCGGTGAAGCCAATAAACAGTGCTTTTTCACCTAAAAGCTGACGCATTGCTTTGTTTAAATCGCCACTTTGGGTGCGATGACATTCGTCCACAAAAACATAAAAATCGCCTTTTGGCTTGAAATCTTTAGGCAAGCTATTCCTTAGTTCTGCCAGATAAGAATCGTAGTCGGCTTCTTCTTTGTTGCCAAACTTATGTATGAGGGAACACAACAGCCAAGGGGTAGTATCATTCAGTTTTTCGATTAAATCTGCCCCGCTTTTAGTTCTTACAATTTGTTCTTCGACACCCTTGAAAACCTTTTCAATTTGTTTGTCTAACTCATCACGATCGGTAATAATAAGCACTCTTGCATTTGGATTGTATTCACGAATCCATTTTGTAAGCCAAACCATAACCAAACTTTTTCCGCTGCCCTGAGTGTGCCAGATAATACCACCTTCTTTATTTCGAATGCTTTCTTGTGCTGCTTTTAAACCAAAGTATTGATTGGGACGACAAATCTTCTTTTGACCTCGGTCATATACAATGAAATCGTGTAAAATCTCAACTAAGCGTTCTTTATTGAGTAATTCAATGATGTTCTTATCTAAAAGATTTTCGGTTTTAGCAGCCTGCTCTCTTAGTGGTTTGGTTAGCTCTAAAAGATAATGGTCGTTTGGATTAAATGCTGAGCTTACTTCTTTCCATTTCAAATAATATTTTTCAGGCGTGTCAATGGCTGCATACCTTAAACCTTCAATATCCTGCCCAGCCATAATCAATTGAATTGTAGTGTAAAAAGGTTTTATAAAAATATGTTTCTGATTGTCGTTGTTCTGGCGAATACCTTCAGAAACGGAAACAGTGCTTCGTTTAAGTTCCAAAACACACACAGCTATTCCATTAATGTAAATAACAATGTCGGGACGTTTATTGTGAACACCTTTGATGGTAACCTCTTCGGCAATGGCGAAATCATTTTCTAAGGGATTTTTCCAATCAACTAAATAAACGGTTTCTTTATTTTGACCGGCTTCCTCTTTTACCTGTATGCCGTAGCGTAACAAAGAATAAACGGCCTTGTTTGCCTGATAAAGGTCGTCGCTGGTATTGATGGTAGTTGCTTTTTTTAAAACACCCAGGGCTTTTGAAATAAGCACAGAAGTGTAGCCTTTTTTGGTAAGAAAAGTTGTAAGTAAAGCTTCATCAATATTGGTGTTGTCTTCTTCTTTTTCTAAATTACCCAGATAGCGGTATTTCAATTGATGCTGAAATAATTGCACTATGCGGTTTTGGGTGGCACGTTCAATTTGTCCGACTGTACTCATATTATAATTTTTTTATTGGCAATTCAATTCCAATTTTGAAAAATCTGTTATATTCTTTTTCATCTTCAAGTTTGAAATTATCGCCTTTGAAATCTTTTCTATTAGCATTTTGATTCGAATAAATCACAAGACAATCAATGATCTTATCATCCTCAAAATTTAAAAAATCATATACTTTTTTAAGTCTTGCATAACCACTAATTTGTCTAATGTCTACAACACTTATTTTTCCATCCTTATATTGCGGTTTGTACTTGGCATCCACCACCATTTTGATTTCACTATTATTAGTTTTTATAATAAAATCAGGTTCCAGAAAATTGAAAGTTTTATGATATGTAACTTCTTTGTGGTTTGTAAATCGTTCTTTTAGTTTTGAAAACACATACAATTCAAACAGTTTACTCATATCTATCCAAAAGGGTGGTGTATTAATTACTGCTGAATTGGCCGATGAAATATTATATCCGTATCGTTTTAAAATATGCTTCGCAAATTTTAAAGCTTGCTCGTATTCTTTGTAAAGTTTATTGGGTTTGATACTTCGCAGGTCTGCAACATTCACTTCATTTTCAACATTTATAAATGCAGGTTGTATGTAATTAACTAAACCGTTTAATGGAGCAATGTCAATTCCTCTAATGTTTTGCATTGCAGCAATTGAAAACAACAAGGCTTTTTTTAGTACTTTATTCTCAATACTATTGATGCCAAACTCGGAGTATTGGCAATAGCTATAAAGCATTTTGTTATTAAAGTGATTTTTCTTGATGGTTTCATTAATCAAGATTTTGCCCTTGACTTTTGCATTAAGATTTTTAGTGACAGGATAATACGATTTTTTTAGTCCTTTCTGAACAATCTTTTTCAAGATATTTATGTATTGTATAAGCAGCAAAGGCGTTAACAAATCCTGTTTTTGTTCAATCACTATGCTTGGCTTTTCAAAATATATTTCACATAGTTGGTCTAAATGATTGTAGTTTTCAGGTTCTTTTAAAATATCGAAAAGCATTTTTATGTAATTCACTTCGGAATCATTCTTATCCAATTTAGGATATACATAAATTGGCAATTCGTTTTCTATAACCCAATCAACACCTACAAAATAAGAGGTTTCAAAAAGATAAGGATTTATTTCATCAGAGGTATGAAGTATGTTATAGCAGTAAGCTCTATTGTCACCTCGCTGAATAGATTTGTTATAACTCTGTTTTTTTAATGCAGTAGCAAAGCTTTCAATATTTTCAATTGAACGTGGATTTCTATAACCATATTGTTCGCTTATTATTATCATTATTATAATGCGTTGATGATTGATTCTGCACTTTGTTTAAGAATACCATCTTTTACATACTCTTTCAAAATAGGAATGATTTCATATTTTTTTCTTAATAAAAAATCACCCTCACCTTTAATAAAGTAGCTATGTCCTAACCAAACATCTTCGGGTCTGAACTCTTCTGACAAATGCTCGGAAAGTTTTAATTCAACAGTATTGTCTAAAACATATTCATCAAAGTTTTGAATAAAAAGAGCTGAAACTTGTTTGAATAATTCCAATTCAAAATTTTCGCCTTCCAATACTTTTGGCAAAATTTCAATAAATGCAAACCTTCTGCGGATGGCATAATCTATATGCCCTACACTGCGGTCGGATGTGTTCATTGTGCCAATAATATAAAGATTGGGAGGTAAAATTAAAGTATTGCCTTCTTCTATTGTTGCATACATGCTTTCTACTTTCTCTCCTCTGTATTCCAAGGCATAAATTAACTCACCCAAAACTGCAGGGAGATTGGCCCGATTAATTTCATCAACAATAAGAACAAAAGATTTAAGGACTTCGTTATGACTTTGAGTTTCAGTATAAACTAGGTTCTTGTATTTCAGAAAATCTTTAAAAAAATCTAATACTTTGATGTAATAACTAGCGTGATGATGCGCTAAACCTGATAAATTTGTGTTCTTTTTTATGTCTTGTCTGCTTTCGTTTTCGTCAAAATATGCTTTGATAATATCTGAGAACAACATTCTGTTGCCATTTTTTACCCAACCTTCTTGCCCCTTATAACGGAAAGCATCGGTATCTGTATCGAAAATTGAAACTTTTTTTGTCAATTCTATTTTTTCTTCCGATTCGAGTTTTTCTTCAATATCATCAACAAAAAGAGAAAACTGTGTTTCAATCCATTTTTCTTTTGAATAAACTGTTGGAGCTTTACTGCTATTGATAAAATTGGTATATGCTGTCTTAGAAAAATCTGCAAGTATTTTATTCTTAGTTTTATATTCAATTGAGTCGCCTTTGCTTTCAGCCACAATTCCTCTCACAAAATCCTCATAGGAATATGCCGGATGAAATTGAATTAACTTAAATTGGGCAGTGCTTTCAAGAAGATCCTTTTGTTGTTTTTTGTCTTCTGATACTTTTGAAAAGAGTATTTGTTCTGCAATATCTTTTGCAGTATATGTTTTCCCCGTTCCCGGAGGGCCTTGTAAAACGATTTGACCTTTATACATTAAGGCATCAATTATGTTTTGATTATTCATAGCTACTTTACTAAAGTTGTTTTTATCTGAAAATATTATTTGGTATGGCTGAAATTGTTTTTTTAGGTCTGTGATAATGTTATTATAGATATTGTCTTCAATGATATATTCATCGGAGATTTTCTCCACACTAACACTTTTTCCAAATAGGGTATATTGATTATTCTGTGGTTTTTTGAGTTGTTCGATATTACCATAAACATATCCATAATCTGGTAAAAGTTCTTTTATTTTTTTTTCGTTTTTCAAAAAACCATAAATATAAGGTTGCATATAATCAACGGGACTCATTTTATTGGCAAAGGGAACATATTGCGTATTGAAGCCTAAACCATATCTGACTTCTAAATCATCGCCATAAAAGGCAATATGGTATTGCAATTCAGTTCCTCCTCCTTCGTTTATTGCCCAATCGTTTTCTTTTACAGTATCATAAGTAAAAAGAATACCTCTTTTAGGTGCTTTGCCTAAACCAGCGAGTTCTTTACGCTTTAAGCCAAATTCATTGCAGAACTCGCCCAAAGAAGTATTTACCTGATTAACTAAATCACCTGTGTTTTTAAATTTCATATATATTACTTATTAATTTATTAATTTATATAATTCCATATACCACCTAATCCAGTCATTCAAGTCTGAATCATTTATTGTTGCGACTTTATCAATTACTGACTTCGAATCAAACACCGAAAACCTAATATTGTTATTTATCAATTCTTTATATTGATTTATGGTAGCATCAAGAGATTTTTTTGATCTTTTCTGTGGTAAATTATCTGGGTGTTTAACAACAGAGAAATATACTTCCTTAAACAAGCCTGCCTTTTCGAGGGCAAATCCCATTAACTGATTGCGCCATAGTTGGTTCATGCCTCCTTTGAACGGACAGGAATTGTGTTTAGAGTGATTAACAAAAAATGATTTGTTTTCATCCGTCAAATTCCAATATTCTCTGCCTTTGAAGTTGTGATGAAAACAGCAATTTTTGTTTTTAAGAATTTCGGAAAATGATTTATCGCACAGATGTATAGATTTATCCCTGTCTTTGCTATTGAATCCACCACATTCGGTAAACTCCTTTTCGGTAAGTTTGTGCTCAATCAGCCAAAGGCATAATTCATCTTTATGATTATAGTATGCAACTGCAATATCCGAATCGGTGCCCGAAAGTGAAGAATGGTCTTTTAATAATCCACGTTCTTCATTTGAATTTCCATCCCAAAATTCTATACGAAAACCTTTGTATAATTCGTCAGTTGCTAAACTTTTAAAGTCATTTTTTAACAGCTTAAAAATATCGTTTACTTGTGGATGTAAAAGTAAGGGTAAAAACAAATTGACATTGGCAGCCTGCGAACTTGCCATGTGGTTGAAATGCTGATGAAATTTAAAATAATATTTTACCCTAAGAGCTTTTAAATCCGGCAAAATAGTTGGGTAAACTATAGGGAAATTCTTATGTACTGACTTTGGTAAAATGGCATCGTATTTATATTTATATAGAATTTTATTTACCGTTCTATAATAGATACCCGGTTCTTCCGAAATAAATCTTTTTTTCCACTTTATTAGATGTATATATAGTAACTCCTGGCTTTTAGTTAAAGAACCAGGTAAGTAATATGAAATTGTTTCCCCTTCAGGCACTTTTGGTATTTGTTCTGCTTCTATTGCTTTAGAATAATCCTTTTTCATTATTTTTTAAAATTCATTATTGAATTTATACTTTCGAAAATATTTTTTGCTTTTCTGATTGCTTCTAGATTTGTTGATGTTTTATTATCACCAATTTTATTTAAATCATTAAACAAATTTAATTTAGCTAATCTGAAATTATTAATGAGTGATAATTCAATTTCTTCAACTGTCTTTCTTTTTGAGGAGTGTTCTATGGAATTAAAATCTGAAATACTAAAGTAATTTGCAGTAATAATTATGGTTTTATTTACAATCGCTTCTTCTACGCATTTTCTAGCTTTTTTATTTTCTGAAGGTTTTTCAATTAAGTCATTTTTTATCAAGCCACTCACAAGTTGAGCATCTGTTCCTGATCGCAGATTATAAGTATTAAAATGCCCCATTAACCTATAAAAAGGAGAGCGAGCTGATGTATGATTTCTATCACCAGTTTGACCTACATAATAATAAGTACCTTTTGCAATATGGACAATGGTTAAAACATATACATAGTAGCCAGATTGAAACCATTCGGAATTAAAATTTATCACCATATTTTCAAGTTTTACACTCATACCAACATTATTATTCCCGTTAATTAATTCTGTATTTTACTTTACTTTTCAAATAATCTCTTAAATATTTTTTCACTATTTCCATATCAATGTCTTTATTTCTAATAATTTTCCCTTTGCTATTGCAATTAAATTGATCGTATGATATGTTAATAACTTTAATTCTGTGTTGAAGCAACAGCGTTCTTTTTCTTTGGTCGTAAATTTTTCGTTGTTCACCACGATGCACGCCACTTACAGTTAGCTTTCCGGGTTTATCAAAATGCTTTACAGCTTTGGTGTGCTGTTGTTCGTTAAATTCTATAACCAGATTCAGTACATCATAATATACATCAACAGGTAGTTTTGTCCCTGTATCTCCAAGTATGAAGCTAAAGCGGTGCTGACGGCTTCCCTTCATACCCAGAAGTATATCGCAAATGTCGATGATATAATGCTCATCGCTGTCTTTTCTCTTTCCTGTTGCTTTTGTTTCTGTAATAGTTGGTTTCTGAACAATTGACTTTTCAAAAGGTTTAATCTTTACTTGAAGATTCTTACCAAAAAACCAGTTTGTATTAACTGCTTTGCGTTCGGCAATAACGTATGGGATTAGGTGTAATTTATTTTCTTTATCCAATTGCCTTAAAAGCTTTCTTATAGGTAAACCGTTCTTTTCATCTTTGACGAAAATGCCAGCTTTAATAAAATAAGGCATCATGTCTTTTGCAGGTATTATGTTTACGCCTTTATTGTTTTCAAAATAAGATGTGATTTCTCTATTTATTAGTGGAATTATATCTCTCATATCAACCTAATTTTTCCCGTTAATAAATTCTGCATCATTCCCAGTTTTAGTTTTTTGTATTTCTCCAATTTGGTTTCTAAGGCAGCTATCTCTGTATCCATATCGGCGAGGATAGTGGCTATTGCATTTTGCTCTTCTGATGTTTTGGGAACTACAATATCTAATTTACTGTATTCACCAATCCAATGTCGTTTATGATCTGCAACCTGATATTTAATTTGAAGCATTATCTCAAAAATAAATCTAAGATTAACGGTTTTATCTTTAGGCAAAAGCATCTTCATAGCTGAAGATTTTACCTTAAATGGGAAATCAACATATTTTACAGCTGTAGTAAAGTCATCAAAAATAATTACAGGAAGGTTTTTGAAAATACCTTGCTCCTCACTTGTATACCCAAGAATAAAAGTCTTACCTGCAGTAAGAACAGGAATTTGATTATTGTCGTTATATTCTGTATCACTAACCAAATATTCTGTTGGCTGTTCGTAATCTAAAAAATCCCACAGCTTCTTCACTTCCCACCCCTTCTTAGGTTGAAGCAGTTTTTTCATTGTCCCTTGTTTTATGTTGCGTTTTTTGGCAATGAGTTTTTCTATACTACTTATTAAGGTATCGGTGTCGGAAAGGACGGTGGCGATGGCGGTTTGCTCGGTTAGGGAGGGAAGTGCAATTTTAATTGTTTTTAAATCTCCTATTCCTAAATTGCCTTGAATATTTGCATTTATTATATTTCTTGCTTCTATTTTAAATATGTTGGATTTAAAGTAATAAAACAAAAAGATTCCCAATATTTTAGACGTGTTTACTTTAACTGTTACGCATGAATATGATATCACAAAATCATAATTGATATCAACATATGAAACTGTTCCAATTGTTGCATATCGTGCTAAAATAACATCTCCAATTGAACTCTTTATTTTTTTTGAAAGCTTTTGAAAGTCTTCTTTGCTTATTTTTTTGCAGTTATCAAAGTCAATATCACTAAGCAATTCTTTTAAGTCACCTGTCATAATATATGGAACACCTATATTACTTGATTGAGGCATGTAATGATCCACATCAGCAATTTCGTTCAAAACGTGTATTAAGGTTTTCACCTCCCAATCACTCGGAATCACGCCCACCTCAGTATTTTTATAACCCGCTTTTATTTCCATTACTTCAGTTTTTTCATTTGAGCATTGCCTACAATGCTTTTCATTTGGCTAATGGCTATTAGGTTGAGTTTCAGTAAGCGTTCGCTTTGGGGCAGGTTCATCTTTATAAATTCGGCGTTCATGCTTTCCATATTTGCCAGTACCAACAACTGTTCAATACCGGCTTGGTCTCTTATATTGCCATCGGTGCCTGGGTTTTCGTCTCGCCATTGCCTTGCGGTTTTGCCAAACAGTGCCATATTGAGCACATCGGCTTCGTTGGCATATACCCAATTGGCTTGCTCCCTTGTGATGCTCATTGGTATAATATGTTCTTTGATGGCATCGGTATGGATGCGGTAATTTATTTTACTAAGGGTGCGGTGCAGGTTCCATGTTAATTTTAGCCGGTCGTTTTCATCATTTTTTAATCTTTGGAATTCCGTAATCAGGTAGAGTTTAAAATGTGGGCTAAGCCACGATGCAAACTCAAAAGCAATATCGCGGTGTGCAAAAGTGCCTCCATATCTGCCTGATTTAGAAATGATGCCAATGGCATTTGTTGCTTCAATCCATTTTTGCGGTGTCAGAGAAAAACTATTAGACCCTGATTCATTTTTAAACGCATCGAATTCGATGCGTTTAAAATCCGGATTATTAATCAGTTCCCATAAACCGCAAAACTCTATGGCATTTCGGGTACGAAGCCAGTTTTGAATAATATAATTGGTTCTTTCTACATCACGGTATTTTGCCATATCAGTCAGCGAAATAAAATCTTCACTGTGATGTGTGTAAAGAACTATCTCAAAATTTTCGACCTTTAATATTTTACTTTGCTTTGTCATATTTATTTTATTTTGAAATTACAAATTGTGCAGCGATGCGTTGCACTAATTCCATACAAAACCCATTTTTTGAAGGTGAGCATTAACGGTGGTTTCGAGAGCCTCAACCACCTTGTTTAGATCGGGTAACGGTGTTTCGTAGCGTTCAGCCAGTTCTTTAATGCGTTGTGTCAAGCGTTGGCTTATGCGTTCCATTTCGGTCTTTACGCTTCTTTCAATGCTTGCCATCCATTTATCGTCCACCACCAATTGTTTAATTTCGTCCTCGGTTAGTGTTTTATAACGCTCAATTACTTTTATATCGAGCGCATAAGTAAAATCTTTTATTTTTTTATTGAGTTCGGTTTGTTTGTCTAACAGCTTTAGGTAATGCTCTAAAACCGCTTTTTCACCATAAGCCATTTCCTTTTCGGCAGCCATTGCCAAAGTTTCTACTTTAAAAATATCTTTTGTTAAGGAGGTGTTAAGTAACTTCAATCGTGCTTGTACACTTGCTTTATTCACTTTATCAAAGTCGGTAAAATAACCATCTTCCGAGCTGTTCTCTTCTTCCAATTCAGCTAATTGGGCAGCAATGGCTTCTTTGTCTGCTTCTAATTGTTCAATAGATTTTTTCTCTTTTAGAAAATAGCGGTCGATAACCAATGTTTTGGGTACCAATTCGCAATCCCACACAGTAGCGGTTTTGGTTTGTTTTGTTATACTCAGTTCAGCTTTCCAGCCATCAACAGAAATAATATAGCAATCGTCCTGCATCACATCATTCCAATAGTTCATTAAGTGTTGGTACACATCGTATTTGTCCATCAGGGCTTTGTCGGTATAGTTTGCCAGCACATCTTCCGAAATGCGGAAAATAGTTTGTTTGGGTTTAATACCCACAGTAAGGGCTTTTAATGTTTTTGTATTTCGTGTTTTCCAGTCGTTAAATAAATCGTCCATCTCCTTGCTGAATTGCACAAATTCGGGATGGCTGAAAATGGTTTGCTTGATAGATTCTTTTACAATTTTCAGGTCACTGAAATTATTCCTTGTACCTGGCTTAAAGAGTTCATTTTTTAAGGAAGGATAAACTTTCCAGTATTCGTTTAAGGCTTCAATATCAGCATTGGGAATACCCCCTAAGAGATGCGCCTCGATGTCCTGAATATCTTCTGTTTCCTGATTGTCAATGTACCTGGGAATGTTTAGATTGTAATCGTTTTTGGGGTCACTGATTTCTTCTATGCTTACCATACGACTGTATTTTGGCACTTCAGTTTGTTTGTTGAACACGTCCACAATTTTATGAATGTCCTGTTCTTGCAAACGGTTTTTGTTCCCATCTTTGATATAACCCTTACTGGCATCCAACATAAAAATGCTCTTTCGGTCGTCGGCACCTTCTTTGTCCAAAACAATAATACAGGCAGGAATACCGGTGCCATAAAACAAGTTGGCAGGCAACCCAATAATACCTTTGATGTAGCCTCTTGTGATTAAGCTTTTACGAATCTTGGCTTCGGCATTTCCTCTGAACAAAACACCATGAGGCAAAATACAAGCGCCTTTACCTGTGCTTTTTAATGATTTGACAATATGTAAAAGAAAAGCATAATCGCCGTTTTTGTCGGGAGGTATTTTATAAACCGTCTTGCCTGTATGAAGACTTTCTTCATCATCACGCTCAAAGCGTTGGTAAAGGTCGTCTTGCGGATTAAACCCATTGGTCCAGTTTTTAGAAGAAAACGGCGGATTGGCTACCACAAAATCGAAAGTTTTAAGATAGCCATTACTGTCTTTAAAAAAGGGGTCTGAAAGGGTGCTTTGCCCTCTGTGAATTTCAATGGCTTCTTGTCCGTGCAAAATCATGTTCATGCGAGCCAAAGCGGCAGTTGCAACATCTTTTTCCTGACCGTAAATGGTTCCCTTGCCATCGGCTTCGTCAACAGCTTTAAGCAACAAAGACCCTGAACCACAGGTGGGGTCATAGAAAGTGGTTTTGTTGGTGGCGTTTTTAATACTCAATACTTTTGCAATAACTTTGCTTACCTCACTTGGGGTATAGAATTGTCCTTTGCTTTTACCACTTTCAGTAGCGAATTTTTTCATCAGGTACTCGAAAGCATCACCCAAAATATCATCACCACCAGCACGGTTTTTACTAAAATCGAGGGCAGGCTTTTCAAAGATTGCTAAAAGGTTGGTTAACCTGTCCACCATCTCTTTGCCCTTGCCCAGCTTGTCGTCATCATCAAAATCAGCCACATCAATAACGCCAACCAAGTCGTTAGCTTTAGCCAATTCGCCAATAATAATGTTTATATTCTCACCAATATTTTTCTGACCTTTCAACAATAACATGTCTTTAAAACCACCACCTTTGGGGATTTCAATAATAGCATTGGGATCGTTGGCGTATTTGTCGGAGACATATTTTATAAATAATAAAACCAATACGTAATCTTTGTATTGGCTTGGGTCCATCCCCCCTCTAAGTTCGTCGCAGCTCGCCCAAAGGGAGCTGTATAATTCGGATTTCTTTATGGCCATTTATTTCTTTTATTAATATTTTTTTTGTTTTTTTTAATTTATATTTTGATTGCGATAATCTTATAAATGCTGATTGTGTGCCGCGTTTTAAAAATGAATTTATAAATAAACTGACATTTTTTTAAAAATTAATGCCCATTCAAAAGTAAAAATATTTACCATATTTGAGTTGAAAATTATGCTTAATTAATATTATTTTACTTTATTCTGCTAAACACACCAATAAATGTTTGCAAGTTTGCAGGCGTATATATACCTGCAAACATACAAAGGTGGCAAAAGTAGAAAATATAAAGCATTTGAGTTTGAGTATTGAGGGGTTAACAGTTTGAGTTTATATTATATTCATATTTATTTTTCGTTGATTCCCCTATTACGTATTAGTTTTTTCTTCTAACTTTGACACATAAATTAAATAAGCCATGAAGAAAAATTCAAAATATTCATTAATAATAACTTTTTCAATCAGCGTTATCATTATCCTTATTGGCTTTGCAGCTTGTAATATTGCCTGTATTCAAGGCAATGGCAATGTTGTAAAAAACGAAAGGGAAACTGCCACATTCAGTAGCATTGATGTTTCCGGTGCTTTTAATGTGGTATTAACTCAGGACAGCATCACATCAGTAAGTATTGAAGCTGATGAAAACCTGCATGCATATATTATCACAAAAGTTGAGAATAATAATTTATTCATTTCCAATGATAAACCAATTTGTGGTTCTAAAGACATTATACTGCATATCAGCTCTCCCAATTTTGAGAAGATAGACCTTTCTGGGGCAGTAGATGTGAAATCTGTTAATAAAATTTCAGTTTCAAACCTAAGTTTAGACTTAAGTGGTGCTTGTGAGATAGAATTAGATTTATCAGTTCAAAATCTGAATATGGACTGCTCCGGTTCAGTTGATTTATCTTTATCGGGAAATGCTGCCAATGTAAATTTAGATGTATCGGGTGCTTCGGAGATAGAAGCCTATGAACTTCTTACAGATACTTTCTCAATATCCAGCAGTGGGGCATCAGAAGCCAAAATCTCTGTCAGCAAGCAGCTTGATGTTGATATTTCAGGAGCTGGCTCAGTGTTATATAAAGGAAGCCCTTCAATCAATCAGGAAATTTCCGGTGCAGGAAGCATTAAAAAAGAAGATTAATTGTATTGCAAACTATCACTGCAATTACAAATATAAACATGACATTTTGTGTATTCTACTGAATTTTGAACAGATCGATTGTCTGTATTGAAAGTTCCTTTACCTAAGGCATCCGGAATAACCGAAGAAGAAAAACCAATTAAAATTTTAATTATTTTATAAACATCAACAACATATTTTTATATTTTTGTTGAAGTTAGTCATCAAAATAATGACAACATACAATAAACTTATTAATCAATATATTACATTCTATCATGAAAAATACAGCTTTCTTAAAATTTCACGAGGCCTTTGGAGGCAAGATAGTTCCATTTGCAGGCTTCAACATGCCGGTTCAGTTTGAAGGTGTTATTGCCGAACACGAAACAGTACGCAGGGGCGTAGGCGTCTTTGATGTATCTCATATGGGAGAGATTTGGGTTAAAGGCCCAAAAGCACTTGATTTTGTACAGTGGGTAAGCTCAAACGACACTTCTAAGTTAGTGGATGGAAAGGTACAGTACTGCTGCTTTCCTAATGGTAAAGGTGGTATTGTTGATGATTTTCTAACTTACAGAATCAATGCCGAAACATACCTCTTGGTGGTAAATGCTTCCAATATCGATAAAGACTGGGCTTGGCTCAACAGCCAGAACAAGTTTGGTGTTACTCTGTATAATGCATCTGACGAAACTTCACAGCTTGCAATACAAGGCCCGCTTGCTATGAAAGCCATGCAAAAACTCACAGAGACCACCATCACAGACATGGAATATTATACCTTTAAGTACCTTACTTTTGCAGGCATAAAGGATGTGCTCCTTTCAACAACCGGTTATACCGGTTCTGGTGGATGTGAAATCTATTTCAAAAATGAAGATGCTGACACTATTTGGAACGCCGTCTTTGAAGCCGGTAAGGAATTTGGCATCAAACCTATTGGACTTGCAGCACGCGACACTTTACGTCTTGAGATGGGTTTTTGCCTTTATGGGCACGAGATCAACGACGAAACATCGCCTATCGAAGCTGGTTTGGGATGGATTACCAAATTTACCGATTATAAGAATTTTATTGATAAAGAATACCTGCTCAACCAAAAAAATAATGGTGTGAGTAAAAAAGTGATTGGATTTGAACTGATTGACAAAGGTATTCCGCGTCAGGACTATGAAGTTTGTGATGAAGCAGGAAATAAGATTGGTGTTGTATGCTCCGGTACCATGGCTCCATCTCTTAAAATTCCCATTGGAACAGCTCAGGTAAAAACAGAATTTTCTAAGATTGATACAGTTATCTATGTTAAAGTCAGAGAAAAACTGCTTAAAGCTAAAGTCGTAAAGATGCCTTTTTATAAAGGATAAATTGTATATTTGACACAACAGGCGGGTTAACCCGTCTGTTGTATTTCATTAGGTTGCTTGAACATTAAAGAAAGTACAGCATGCGCAATGACATTTTAAAACATTCCCTTATATTTTTTCTTATACTTTCTTTAGTATTTGCAATCAGTTCACCTGTCTTTTCATGGGGCTTTTTTGCCCACCGCAAGATTAACCGCATGGCAGTCTTTACACTACCTCCTTCAATGATAGGTCTATTCAAAAGGCATATAGAATATATTACAGAACATTCTATTGATCCTGACAAGAGGGCACATGCTGTTGAAGGTGAAGCTCCCAAGCATTATATGGATATTGAGGCTTATGAGGATAATATCATGAATATTCCGGTTTACTGGCAACAGGCTGTTGATAAGTACACTGAAGATACCCTAAATACACACGGTTTATTACCATATAATATTTATGTGATGTATTTTAGACTCAGAAAAGCTTTTGAAGAGGAGTCATTGGACAGAATTTTATTTAATGCTGCCAATATCGGTCATTATATTGCTGATGCCAATACACCTTTGCATAATACCAAATTTTACAATGGCAGAATACCTGTAGAAAGAGGTATTCATGCATTTTGGGAAACCCGATTGCCATTGCTTTATGCCGAAGAATTTGATTTTTTTGTTGGCAGAGTTAGCTATATTGAAGAGCCACAGCAGTTTGTATGGCAATTGGTGAGAGAAAGTAACGCGGCTGTTGATACCATATATATGGTGCTTGATCAATTAAAAGAGATTTTTTCCGAAGATAAAATGTACACTTTTGAGATGGCAGGTCAGACTATGGCACGTCAATATTCGGAAGAATATTCAGCAATCTTTAATGAAAGGCTGAATAATATGGTTGAACGCCAGATGATGAAATCTATTGATGCCGTTGGCAGTTTCTGGTACACCGCATGGGTTGATGCAGGCCAACCCGATCTGCAAAGATTGTTTGATAAAGAAATTTCAGAACAACTGAAAGAAGAAGACAGAGAATTAGACAGGCTTTTCCGTTCAGGGACACCTAAAGGAAGACCAAATCCCGAAGAAAGTATTCAATAAAAAATTAAATATTATGAACAAATCAATTTACATCATCATGTTGACTTTAAGCAGTATCATGTTTTCATGCGGTTCTATAACCCAAACTGAAGATAATAGTACAGATGCCCCTTTAGATACATTTAAGTATCAAACAGAACAGTTTGCCGATGTGCGCATACTTAGGTATAATGTCCCCGATTTTGAAAAATTGGATATTAAACGGAAGTTGCTTGTTTATTATCTGTATGAAGCAGCTTTGTCAGGAAGGGATATAATTTGGGATCAGAATTACAAGCATAATTTAATAATTCGTAAAACCATTGAAAGAATTATTGAGTTTTATCAGGGCGACAGAGAGACTGATGAGTTTAAAAAATTTATTGAATATGCCAAATGTATGTTTGTGGCCAATGGGATTCATCACCATTATTCAACAGATAAGTTCATTCCTGAATTCAGTGAAGAGTTCTTTGTTGAGCTGATTAATAATTCTCCTGGAGCGAGTTTCCCTTGTTCTGAAGGTGAAAGCCTCAGCGATTTTACCCGTTCCATTATTCCGATTATTTTTAATCCTGAGTTGGACAGTAAAAGAATAGTTCTTGATGACAACAAGGACATTATCGCTTCTTCAGCTACCAATTTTTATGAGAATATTACCCAACGTATGGTCGAAGAATACTACCGAAGACTCATTGATCCTAATGACACTTGTCCTGTTTCCTATGGATTAAATTCAAAAATGACCACTGAAAATGGCAGGGCCATTGAAAAAGTATGGAAAATTGGGGGTATGTATGGACAGGCTATTGAAAAAATTGTTTTTTGGCTCAGAAAAGCTTCAGAAGTATCAGAAAACAGAGCTCAGAAAGCCGCTTTGTTAAAACTTGTTGACTTTTACACCACAGGCAATCTCAGGACATTTGATGACTATTCAATTTTGTGGCTTAAAGATACTGCCTCAATTGTTGATGTGGTCAATGGTTTTATTGAAGTGTATGGCGATCCTATAGGAAAAAGGGGTGCTTTTCAGTCGATGGTCTCTGTGAGAGATATTGAAGCCTCTAAACGCACACGTTTAATAGCTGACAATGCTCAGTGGTTTGAAGACAATTTGCCCTACGATGAGGCCTATAAAAAAACAGAGGCAAAAGGGATTAATGCCAAAGCAATACATGTGGTGGCTATTTCAGGGGACAATTCTCCAACCCCGCCTATTGGTGTGAATCTTCCTAATGCCGACTGGATACGTGCTGAGCATGGTTCTAAAAGTGTTACTATTTCAAACCTTGTTAATGCCTATAACGAATCGTCTAAAACATCTGGTGCTTTGGAGGAATTTGCTTATTCTCAACAGGAAATTGATTGGGCAAAAGAATATGGTTCTATTTCGAGCAACCTGCACACCGACTTACACGAGATTATCGGACATGGCTCCGGAAAACTTAAGGAAGGTGTTGGTGACCCCTCTGCAACGCTTAAGAATTATGCTTCTGCGCTTGAAGAAGCCCGTGCCGAACTTGTAGGCTTGTATTTCCTCACAGACCCTAAACTTGTCGAGCTTGGCCTGATGTCTAATCTCAATGTCGGTAAATCCCAATATAACAGTTATATCCGTAATGGAATGCTAACACAACTTGTACGTATAAAACTTGGCAGCAATGTTGAACAGGCTCACATGCGCGCCCGAAAACTTATTGCTGAATGGGCTTTTGAAAAAGGAAAACCTGAAAATGTCATTGAAAAGAAAGTCAAAGATGGTAAAACTTATTTTGTGATTAACGACCATGATAAGTTAAGAACCATTTTTGGGCAGATGTTGAGAGAGGTTCAGAGAATTAAGTCTGAAGGCGATTTTGAAGCCGGTAAGTTGCTCATCGAAACCTATGCTATAAGAATTGACCCGGAGCTTCATAGAGAAGTTTTGGAAAGATGGGAAGGTTTGAATATTGCGCCTTATGCAGCCTTTATTAATCCGGTACTGGTTCCTGTATATGATGGTGATAATATCATAGATGTCAGAATTGAATACCCTACCGATTTTCTTGAACAAATGATGTATTATGGAAAGAACTATAGCTTTTTGCCTTTGTATAATTAATTTCTAATTTATGCTTCTAATCCGTAATTCTTTACCCCCTGATTTAAAGGCTGTTATATTTGATTGGGGAGACACACTTATGCACGATTTCAGAGAAAAACCCGGACCAATGTATTTGTGGGACAGGATCGAAGTAGTTCAGGGTATTCCTGAATTTCTTGAAAAGATTTCCGAAAAATATAAGCTTTTTGTAGGATCTAATTCAGGCGAATCAAATACTGAGATGATGGTTAAAGCTTTGGAAAGAGGAGGTATAGCAAAATATTTCAACGGTTTTTTTGCTTCTACCGATATGGCTTATGCCAAACCTGACCCACGCTTTTTTACGACAATTTTGCAATCAATCGGTTATGAAAGTAATGCCGTTGCCATGTGTGGTAATGATTTGGTTAAAGACATAAATGCTGCAAAATCAGCAGGTTTATTTACACTCTTTTATAAAATTGCCGAAACCAATAATGACATTTCTGGCGCAGATATTATTTTTGACAATTTTAAAGAACTTGATGGTTTGTTTTAAGAACCAGTTATTCATATATAAAATTGTTGTATATTTACAACTAATATTAAATCTAAAAGTATGAATAGAGTAATTATTTTGTTGCTTTTATTTTTTTGCATTTCATTTTCACATGCCCAGTTATTTTCAAAAGATACCATGCACATGAATCTGTCTGTTGGTATTGGATGGAGTTATTCGTTCGACAACGCGCTTTATAAAAACAGATGGTCTCTGCCCTCATTAAGTGCAGAGGTGGAAAGAGGGTTTTTTAATATTGGAAATGTGGGCTGTATTGCAGTTGGGATGCGTGGTACTTATAAATATTTACAGAACAGAAATCCCTTAGGAGATGCCTATTGGCATAATGTTTTGGTGGGTGCTACAGGAAAATTCTATTTAAACTATTTCAATAACTTAAAGATAATTCCTTATGCAGGTTTCTTTGGCGGTTTTAATGCCATTACCTTTACAGATAACTCTTTTTCCAGCTCTTCTTTTTACCCTACCAATTACAATGGTGTTTTTCCTTTAATCTATGTTTTTGGAGGAGCCAAGTATCAGTCCAAAAACAATTACGGCATTTTGGCTGAATTTGCTTATGGTTTAGCATTTGCAACACTAGGTGTTTACTGGAATTTGTAGGAAACAGAGGTGGATTTTTCCTAAATTGTTAGTAACTTTTTTTCAATAAATTAAAGCTTCAAATCTATTTATTTATATTTTTCCCGACTTGTCCGATATAGTGCGACAAGCAATTTGTATTATTTCATCTTGCATGTATATATTGTTTTGCCCTATTGATTCGTCGTAAGCAAAGAATTACCTCATTTACAAGAATTTATATTCCTTTGTTCGACCTCATATCTTTCTGGACTCCGCAGCAAGCTGTAATTAGCAAATAAAAAAGTACCAATTTTTCGCAATTAAAAAGTGCCACTTTGTTAATCATTATTTTTGTTTTGTATGTAAAGAAGAGTAACGGTCAATTATTAAAAACAATAAGCTGTATTTTTATGACAACTATCTATAGAGGCGCGTTACTTTTGACTATAACAACGGTTTTGTCATGGAATTTGCTTTGCTTCGCAGCAAATTCACACGCCAAAACCATTTTCTTCTTTTCTTTTTGCCACGGGTTGAAACCCGTGGCTATTAACATTGTTCCCCTCTGGGGAACTTTGGTTTCATCACTGTAATAATTGCACGCCAAAACCAATCATCTCTTTTCTTTATACCACGCGTTACGCTTTGCTTCACCTGTGGCGACACATATGAATGGATGTCAAAAGTGAAAACCTTGTCATTCTGAGTGAAACGAAGAATCTGAATATCAATATGTTGGGATTTTTCACTGAGTTCAATATGACAAAAAACAATGCTTTTGAGACCTCCTCTTTTTTAGCACATCAAAAAAAAGGAAAAATGAATCATTTAGCACTATTGATTACGAAGCGCGAAAACGGCCTTTTAAAAATTTGCGTTAAAATTGAGGATTTCATTACACAACATAAAAATCAATTTTTTAGGTAATTAAAGCAACCAACGAGTG
>JAQVVM010000060.1 GCA_028698995.1 Bacteroidales bacterium | reverse complement strand
TTCCTATCATTTTTGCAAGGTTTTATACAACAAAGATACATTTTCTTGCAAATATAAACAAAGAAAAAGTGAGTTATTTTATTGATATTCAGTAATTTAGAATGTTTTTAAGGAGCGACTATTTAAGAGGGCTATTCTATTTCGCTTTGGAAATTGGCAATAAATTCCTCCCAGTTTCCTGAAATATATAAATTATTCAAGATAAAGTTTAAAATTGGTTCAAGGTCATTTGGTGTTTTATAACCAGGAATATTGGTAATTACCTTACTTTCCTCGTCTATAAAAACAACAGAGGGATAACCCATTCTCCCTTGCAGTAATGCCACGGCCAGATCGTGAGAAGACCTGTTTCCCTCGGGATTTTGATTAAAAAAAGTAACACCCTGAAAAACAACAGAATCTTTTTGTTCTGCATTGAACTTAACTGCGTAATATTTCTCATTTAGATACTTAGCAATAACGGGATGGGAGAATGTTTGAGCATCCATACGTCTGCACCAGCCACACCAATCGGTGTATATATCCATAAAAATTTTTCGTGGTTCATTTTGCTGAAGCCTTACAGCTTCTTCTATACTCATCCAGTTTATAGCAGCTGATGTAGTTACAGTATCTTGCGACATAAGTGCATTATAAAAAAACATACATACTAAAGAAATGATAATATTTTTTATTTTCTTCATTTAATTCATATTAATGTGTTTTGCAAAGTTAGGAATATTTATTTGAATGATTCAGTAAAAAATGACACCTTTGCAAAGCATTAAACTTAGTAAAAAATGGACATCAGGACACGATTCAAAGACTTATTCCCTTATCCTCCCACTACTTGTCAGCAAAAAGGAATAAACGAAATGTCCTTATTTTTAAATGCAGAAGGAAACAATAATATTTTTCTACTAACAGGATATGCAGGAACCGGAAAAACCACATTTATCAGTGTATTGGTTTCTCTGTTTTCGGAAATTGGGAAAGCTACACTTCTATTAGCTCCCACTGGACGTGCAGCAAAAGTGGTAACAACATACACACAAAAAAAAGCTTTTACTATCCATAAGAGAATTTATAGTTTACAGAAGAATGATATGGGGTTTTTCAACTTGAAATTACAGCCCAATTTTCATAGAAAAACCATCATCATTGTTGATGAAGCTTCAATGATTAATAACAACGGACATAAAAACGAAGGGAATTTATTAGATGATTTGGTAAGCTATATGCGAAGTGGCGATAATTGCAGGCTGATACTCGTAGGAGATGAAGCCCAGCTGCCTCCGGTTGGATCGGAACAATCCCCTGCATTAATGCCCAAATACCTTAATTCACAGTTTGGATTTAATGTTTTTCATGTGTCATTCACAACCGTTGTAAGACAACAGCAAGAATCGGGAATACTATCCAATGCAACGGCACTTCGTATGATTCTTAACAGGAAAGAAATAAGTTTTCCGTTTTTTGATATTCATCCCTATAAGGATATTGAGAAAATTCAGGGAGGAGATTTCAGGGATTTACTTGATGACAGTTATTCTCGTCAGGAAATTCAAAATGTAATCATTCTATGTCGTAGTAATAAAAGAGCAAATTTATACAACAAGCACATCCGCAATGTTATCCTATTCAGAGAAAACGTTATTTCTGCAGGGGACATCATGATGGTGGTTAAAAATAACTATTTCTGGTTGCCAAAAACACATGGTGCCGGTTTTATTGCCAATGGCGACATCATCGAAATTTTGCGCATAAACAAATCCTACAACCTCTATGGATTCGACTTTGCTGATGTAACGGTACGTCTTACAGATTATCCTGACGAGGACGTTTTTGATACAAGCTTGTTATTAAATACAATTGATACCGATGGCCCTGCTTTGAGTATTGAAGACAGTAGAAGACTCTTTGATGAAGTGTCAAAAGATTATGAAGAAATCAAGTCTGAGCAAAAAAAGATGATAGAAATAAGACAAAACCCACATCTGAATGCACTTCAAGTAAAATTTGCCTATGCTATTACTGTGCATAAGGCTCAGGGTGGTCAGTGGCATACTGTTTTTATTGACCATGGATTTCTTCAGGATGAAACGGTTGATATTTCCTTTGTGAGATGGCTTTATACTGCTCTCACAAGGGCAACCGACAAAGTGTGGCTTGTCAATTTCAAAGATATTTTTTTTGAAAAAAATAGTTTTAAAAATTAGCAGGGATAGCATTAAAATAAGGGTATAAGTTTCCCTATACCCTTATAAATTAATCTTTTAAATTTTTAAATTAATGCTTATAATGCATCCATCATGCTTAATACCTGTGCTTCAGTTGACGTAATCATATTCAGATCAACATTTAAACCGCTTGTGATAACATAATCTTCTTTAAAGTAATACATGACTGCTGAGGCATCTTTAGCAATAGCAAACACTGTTATATTTTCTCCAACAGGCATATTCGGTGCACTCAAATTGCTCACTTTGACAAAATTATGACGGTCATTGAACACGACGTACACATCAATATAATTTGTATTATTTCCGGTAGCAGTAAATGTAATTGTAGTCAGACCACCGGGTGTAAGTTTTTGACCTACATTCATCCATCCAAGTTTTGCTGTTAATGAATGATAACCACTGCTGTAAATATTAACAGAAGTAACGTTATCAGCTGCAAATAAATAGTCTGTTAGGAGCACATCATTATTGAAATCATTCGTTGTGCCATTTGTAAACCCATAAAATATATCCATATTTGATACAGGATTTTGTGAGGGAGACCAGAAATTAAGGCCGCAATTATTTTTCAATGCGAGTTCATCTGCATTTTTGAAGGCAGTAATTTTTACATTACCGGCAGATTTTAAAACATCTCCTTGTGCTAATCCGGGCAGCCTCGATAATATCATGTTTTTAATGCTGTAGGCTTCAATTAGTTTCAGGGTGTAGGGATAAGAGATGTCCTGTTGTGTGCTTTTTATCATAAATATTTCTTTTGGTACACCCCATATTATAGTACTATCCATACCGATGATGGTATCCCCGCCGGTAGAATCAATAACAAATTCCTGTTCTGGCAATTCATTCAAATCGTAAAAATCGTCTAAGGATGCATAATCTGTTTGTATCTGTTTTTCTTCTGGGTCTTCAATTCTGTCTTTTGAGCAGGAAGTCCAGAGAAACATTGCTGAAAATATTATCAACAATGTTGAGATTTTGATTGTTGTTTTCATGGCTTTATATTTTTTAATGGTTTAACAATAGTTTTATAATATTTAATTGAATGCCGGACATTTAACTTTTTTATTTCTGCTGAAACAATCACCAAAATTAAAGAGCACGCCCAACCCAAGGGAACCTTCGAGCCATTTTGTGTCATAGCGGTATTCGAGAAAGGGGTTCAGACAGCCCCTGTTCCATAAAACACCACAACCGGGTTCAACCACAAAATTATGTTGTTTTGCTTTGGGGCTGTTCCTTTCTGAGCTGTTAATCCAATTATCATAAGAGGCCCCCAGTAGTGCATAAAAATTAAATTTTCTTAGCCGTGCAAATGTATAATTAACATCTGCTCCCAGATAAAATTCGTGAACTTTGTTCATAGCAGGGAAATATGAAAAGCGCGGTACAACATACAGGTGTTTTCTCAAAGGCACTCTGGCTCTTATGTCAAGCCCAATACTTTCAGTTTGAAAATTGTAAAAAACACCCAGCCCATACATTGTTTTATCTTTGTTTGAATTTCTTTGTGCAGAGGATGTGAAGCCTGCAAATAAGAACATAAGCAAAAAAAACAGCCCTGTTCTTTTGTAAGTTACTTTGTTTGTTTTCATGGCTTTTGAGTTTTTAGGATGAATAATACTTTGCTCAATGTAATTTCTCTCCATAAATAATAAATTTTTAGTAGGCTTCAAATGTAATACACAAAAATATATGTTTACCCTTATGAAAGAAGTTTTTTTTAATAACTTTGTTTTAAGACTATTTATTATTTCAAAAAAAAATCTATTTCAATTTTTCTATTAACCATATACTATGCTTCAGTCTTCCTTGACTCCAGATTTGACAGAAGCCGGATGTGATGAAGCCGGAAGAGGTTGCTTAGCGGGGCCTGTATTTGCTGCAGCCGTCATTCTACCAAAGGATTATAAGAATGTCATTTTAAACGATTCTAAAAAATTATCTGAGTCCATCAGGTTTAAATTAAGAGATATTATTCAGAAGGATGCTCTTGCATGGGCTGTGGCTTCACTGGACAACCATTATATAGACAGAAAAAACATTCTGAACGCTTCAATAGCAGCCATGCATGAGGCTGTAAAAAAACTTTCATTACAACCGCAGCTACTCTTAATTGATGGGAATCGTTTTAAACCGTACGAGGACATTCCTTATCAGTGTCTTGTCAAAGGAGATGCCCGTTTTATGTCGATAGCTGCAGCATCAATATTAGCAAAAACATACAGAGATGAATATATGGTTGAAATAGGAACTGAGTATCCAGAATTTGAATGGCATAAAAATAAAGGTTACCCCACTGCCAAACATATTGAAATCCTCGAAAAACGTGGTCATACACCCTACCACAGACTTACTTTCAAGGTCAATAAACAAATGAAACTTAACTTTGATTAATTTGGGTTCTATTTCAACAAGGTAACATGACCATAATATTTATGGGTCTTGCCATTATGATCTTTAATTAGAAATCTATACACATAAACATCTTGTTGCAAAATCTCTCCTATTCCATTCTTTCTTCCATCCCAAGGTTTGTTATAATCATCACTTTCAAAAACCAGTGCACCCCAGCGGTTAAAAATGACAAGGTTGTATGCAGAAATATTCTCTCCAAAACCCTGAAAATAATCATTCCATCCATCACCATCAGGAGTAAATGTGTTAGGGACATAAAACGTGAAAGACGATTGTATTGTAACCTGTCGCGAAGTACTGTCAGTGCACCCCTGAGCACTTTCGACTAATAGTGTTACATGATACGTACCATCAGATTCATAGTTATGCGAGGTTGATTCTGTATTGCTAAAATTGTTGCTTCCTGAATTAGGGTCATCAAAATTCCAATACCAAGAAGCAGCCTGAAAAGAAAGACTATGAAAGGTTATTAGAGAATTATTAATATCAGCTACAATAGGATGGGTAGAGAAGCTTGCAACAGGGTTGGGAAAGACCTGAATCATATTAGCAGCAGTGAATGATCCGGAACAACTATTGGGGGTTACAACAGTGAGAGATATACTGTAAGAACCACTGCTGTTGAATGTATGCGAGGGGTTCTGTAGAGAAGATGTATTATTGATACCAGAGTTTGGATCGCCAAAATTCCATTGCCAACTCAGAGCACCCACTCCCGAATTATCTGTAAATTGAACATGTAAAGGTTGACAACCGTTTACTTTATCAGATGTGAAAGATACAATCGGATTAGGAAAAATATTTACAAATATATCATCTGTTGCTGTACATCCATTAGCATCTGTAACCAGAACGGTATAAGTTACAGGTGTTACAGGACTTGCAACAGGATTGAAAATTGTGTTTGAACTTAATCCAGTTGAGGGGTTCCATAAATAACTGACACCACCGGTGGCATTCAGATTGGTATTACTTCCTTCACAAATTTGAGCATCATTACCGGCTTGAGCAACAGGTAAATTGTTCACAGTTACAATTACATCATCTGTTGAGGAGCACCCACCTGTTCCTGTAACAGTAACAATATATGTAGTAGATGTCGTCGGATTGGCAATAGGATTTGCAATCAGGGGATTATCCAGTCCTGTAGCAGGAGACCAAGAATAATCAGTTCCTCCGCTGGCATTAAGTTGGGTGCTGTTGCCTATACAATAAGCTGCATCATTACCAGCAACTGCAATAGGAACAGGGTTAACTGTAACAGCCACATCATCAGTAGCAGAACAATTGTTGACATCGGTTACAGTAACAGTATAAGTTATTGAATTCGTAGGAGTTACATTAATACTCTGTGAATTATCACCATTACTCCAAAGGTAGGTAGCTCCACCCGAAGCAGAGAAAGTAACAGCTTGTCCTGCACAAACAACCTGATCATTGCCGGCATTAGGCTGAGGCAATGCAAAAACTGTAATCGTTTGTGTTGCTATACCGGTACAGTTCTGTGGGTTGGTATAAGTATAGGTAATTGTGTGCGTACCGGCACCAGCAACTGCAGGATTAAAGACACCATTGCTAACACCTGTGCCCGAATAAGTTCCCCCTGTAGGAGTTGCATTCAGTTGAATTGGTGCATTGGTAATACAAACAGAAGGTATAACAGGGAAATTAACAACAGGACCACCGGAAATATTAACAACAGCCGAAGCTGAGGAAGTGCAACCATTCATGGTTCCGGTAACAGTATAAGTTGTGCTTGCTGTTGGGGTTGCTGTAACAGAAGACCCTGTTGTTGCTGAAAGTCCTGCAGACGGACTCCATGTATAAGTACTTGCCCCTGAAGCCACCAAGGTCTGTGATTGTCCTAAACATACGCTTGAATTTGTAGGCGAAACGTTGGTTGCCGGAGGGTTTGTTAAAGAAACGGTAATATCATCCGTAACAACAACTTGAGAGCCATTACAATTGGTATAGGTTACCTGAGCGGTATAAGTTGTATTTTGTGTTGGACACACATTTATGGTAGGAGTTGTACCAATCTGGGTACCTCCTTGTAACCATGATAGTGTATAATTAGCAGGACCACTTGGGGTAAAACGCCAGGCTTCATTGGATGCTGTCCATTGAGAAGTATTTCTTCCGGGAGGTGTAAAACCTAAATTTCCTGCAGCATTCTGAATGCCTATTAAGGCGTTGCCACTGTTCCATGAGCTGCACAGTGGTTTGTTCTGAATATAAACTTCAATAACATTCGTGCTTTCATAAAGAACAATCTGATGTGTTGCCTTGAGGCTTGTACAGCTGTACATGGCAACCTGATAGAAATTTATCACGAAAGTTCTGCATGGAGCAGCACCCAAAATTGCATAATATAAATTACCGCTGATAGAAGGGTCAATATCATGATAAGCACCAAAGATAGAATTTGTCGGTAGGGATGAACTTGGACAAGTAGCAGTAAATGACCATGGACAAAAACCACCGGTCACGCTTGCATCGAATGTTATAACTCCGTTAGAGCCTACTACAATCTGGTTGTAATTGTTACCGAAAAAGCAAAAATTAAAAGGAAGGCTAATCACACTACTCCACCTGTCATCAATATTAACCATGATGGCCGTTCCAGTATTATAAGCATAAGGAGGGGCATAAGCAACACTGGAAACTGTGTATGCAGAAGTCTGTCCTGTTTGTAAAAAAGTAGCAGTTAAATTGGTACAGTTAGCATTGCAATTTATATTCTGGTTATTTCCTGCATTCACATTTGGGCATCCGGGTTGTGACATCAGCAAATGTGAGTTTATAAAGAATAATATAAAGACAATGGTGCAAACAAGTTGAATGCGGCTTATCTTAATAAATTTTTGGGGAAACATACCACAATAGTATTAAAAACTTAAGAAAAAAATCTTTCTACAAATTTAGCGATTTATTTTGATAATATTAAATTTTCAATGGTTTTGTAAATAATAAAAAATATTTACTGAAAAGTGTGGTGTGATAAAGATAAAAAGAAATAAATCAGTGTAACTGCTATTTAAATAATCATTCCAGCACCTAAAGTTTCATTAGTTGAAGGATCTATAAAAATGAGACTGCCTGTGATTCTGTTGAGTTTGTATTTGTCGAAGAAAAGGGGTTTAGCTGTTTTAATGAAAATTCTGGCAAATTCATTCAATCCAATATTTTTATCGGACTCTATTCTGTGGAGTGTGTTGATATCAATTTTATAGCGGATTTCTTTTACGATGCATTTAACCTCTTTAGTGGTGTGCTTAATGATATATGTACCTCCATTCTTAAGAAGCTTTTCGTTCATCCAGCACAACATGACCTCAATATTCTGAGAAATATCAGGACTATTATTCTCCCTGACAATCATGTCACCCCTGCTGATATCAATGTCATCACTCAAGGTAATAGAAACAGACATGGGAGGAAAGGCTTTTTCAACTTTTTCTCCGGCTTTCTCCATGGTTTTGATAGTGGTTTTCAATTTTGAAGGGAGTATCATCACTTCATCTCCAGTTTTAAACACACCACCTGCCACCATACCGGCATAGCCTCTGTAATCGTGATGTTCATGACTTTCGGGTCGGATGACATATTGGATAGGGAACCGACAATCTATAAGATTATGATCACTGCCAATGTGAATATTTTCCAGTAAATACAAAAGTGTAGGGCCTTTGTACCAAGGCATGAGGGTTGAAGCATCCACCACATTATCACCATGCAGTGCACTGACCGGAATAAATCGGATGTCATGAATTTCAAGTTTGGCAGAGAAATCCGTAAAGTCATTTTTAATTTGCTTAAAAATAGCTTGACTGTAATCAACAAGGTCCATTTTATTAATGCACAGAATAAGGTGTGGAATTTTAAGCAAAGAAGCAATAAATGCGTGTCTTTTTGTTTGTTCCAAAATGCCCTTACGGGCATCAACCAGCACTATTGCCAGATTAGCCGTTGAAGCCCCTGTAACCATGTTTCTGGTGTATTGTATATGCCCGGGGGTATCGGCAATAATAAATTTTCTGTTAGGTGTTGAAAAATAGCGATAAGCCACGTCAATTGTAATACCCTGTTCTCTTTCAGCGCGAAGCCCATCGGTGAGCAAAGCCAGATTAACTTCGTGCTCGCCTCTTTTTAGACTGGCTCTTTTGATACTTTCAAACTGATCTTCAAAAATGAGTTTACTGTCGTACAACAGACGTCCTATCAGTGTGCTTTTACCATCATCAACACTACCCGCAGTGGTAAAGCGAAGCAATTCAATGTCGTTATGTTCGTTGCTATTACACATATTTATATTTGATCTTTAAAAATAGCCTTCTTTTTTTCTGTCTTCCATAGCCGAATCAGAGCGTTTATCATCAAAGCGGGTGCCTCTTTCTGTAACTTTCATGGACAAAATCTCATTAATAACGTCATCAACGGAATGAGCTTGAGAAACAATTGCGCCTGTGCAGGTCATATCACCTATTGTTCTGAATCGAATTTGCATAAGTTGTGGAATTTCACCGGGTTTAAGAGGTACAAATTCAGATTTGGCGAGCAAAACCCCATCCCTTTTAAAACAGATTCTCTGATGCGAAAAATAAAGACTTGGAACAATGATGTTTTTAATTTTAATATACTCCCAAATATCAAGTTCAGTCCAGTTGCTCAGCGGAAAAACCCTGAAATGTTCTCCTAAGGTTTTTTTATGGTTAAAAAGGTGCCACAGTTCGGGTCTTTGGTTTTTAGGATCCCACTGGCCAAATTCATCCCTGTGCGAAAAGAAGCGTTCTTTAGCCCTTGCCTTCTCTTCATCCCTTCGACCACCACCCATGGCAGCATCAAATTTGTAAGCAGCCAGAGTGTCAAGTAAAGTGACAGTTTGCAAGTTGTTTCGGCTGGCATAAACCCCGTTCTCTTCACTCACACGACCATCATCTATTGATTTTTGAACACTGCCAACAATTAAATTCAGCTTATATTCTGACACCAGGGCATCTCTAAACAAAAGAGTTTCAGGGAAATTATGCCCCGTGTCTATATGCAGAATGGGGAAAGGTAATTTTGCCGGTGCAAATGCTTTCATAGCAAGATGAAGCATAACTAAAGAGTCTTTGCCACCCGAAAACAATAGTACAGGGTTTTCAAAAAGAGAAGCCACTTCTCTTATAACAAATATGGCTTCAGATTCAAGCTCATCAATATGCAACATGCGGTATGTATTCATCCGTTAAGTTTGATTAGGGGTAAAATGAATCCAAAAATTCGATCAACAGCAACATCTTTAGAACATTTACTGGTATCAATTTCAACGTGAGGGTTCAGAGGAGCTTCATAGGGGCTGTCAACACCGGTGAAATGTTTAATTTCACCTTTTCTGGCTTTTTTATAAAGGCCCTTGATATCTCTGTTTTCACAGATAGATAAAGGACAGTTTAAATAAATTTCTATAAAATCATCTTTGCCTATAATTTCTCGGGCGCGTTCCCTCATCTCTATTCCCGGACTGATAAAAGAATTGATAACGATAATTCCGCACTCAATAAATTCTTTATTCAGTTCAGCAATTTTTTCAATGTTGTTGCGCCTTCCTTCTAAAGAAAAATCAAGATTTTTATGGATGTAGGAGCGCACAATGTCACCGTCGAAAACTTTGGAAATAAAACCATTTTCCTGAAGTTTTTTCTCAAGCCCTACAGCAATGGTAGTTTTGCCTGCACCTGACAATCCTGTAAGCCACAGGGCTTTAGATTTCTGACCGATAAGTTTTTCTTTGTCGGAGCGGGTTAAAAACAAATATTTCTCGGGATGTATTTCTTTATGATTTTCTTCCATAACAAAGACAAAAGTAATTTAAAAAAGAAAAACAAAAAAGAGAATCTAAGAAATTTTCGGACTGGTAATACATTATTTCTTAATTTTGTTTATCATATTCAGGCATATTTAATTTATGGAAATTGGAGATTTTATTTTAAAGTTGGAACAAGAGATTTCGGATTTACCGAAAGGTAAACTTCAACCCGATACACGATTCTCAGATTATCCTGATTTGTGGGATTCGTTGAATGTTGTGTTATTCATTGCCTTTGCTAAAACAGAATATGATGTAGATATTGAAACCGAGGAGATAGAAAAAGTTAAAACAGTAAAAGAGCTTTTTGAACTGGTTCAAACAAAAGCAAAGAAATAATGGCTTTATTTTCAGTAGCTCATGTACAGATAGCAGGTATTTCGGCCTGTGTTCCACAGAATACTTATAAAAATGATTCTTACCGTTGGATCAGTGAAAAAAAACGTCAATCTCTCATTGAAAATACAGGCATTTCGCAAAGACGCACAGTTGCAAAAGGTACAACTGCATCGGATTTATGTATTGAGGCAGCTCAAAAACTTATATCAGCATTAAAATGGGAATTGAATGACATATCTCTTTTGGTTTTTGTTTCCAGCAGTCCCGATTATGATGCACCGGCTACTGCGTGCTTAATTCAGGACAGATTGGGATTATCTGATGATTGTATGGCCTTTGACATTAACATGGCCTGTTCGGGATATCCTTATGGCTTATCGGTTGTATCGAAAATGTTGTCAAAAGATAATCAAAGAGCTTTGTTGCTGGTAGGCGATACCGGTTCACTCCACACATCTTATAAAGACAAAAGTGCATTCCCTTTGTTTGGTGATGCTGGTACAGCAACGGCTCTGCAATACAACCCCATTTCGGCTGAAATATTTTTTAATTTACAAACATCAGGCAAAGGCTATAAAGCTCTGTATGTACCTGACGGAGGTTCACGAAACCCCATTAGTAAAAGCTCCATTGTTCTCAAAAAATATGGTGAAGGTATTTATCGTAAACGCAATCAGATTTTTCTTGATGGCGTAGAAATATTAAAATTTTCTCTGTCACGGGTGCCATCCAACATAAGAAAAACACTTGAATTTGCCAATTTGGAAATGGATATGGTTGACTATTTTGTTTTACATCAGGCAAATAAAATGATTAACAACAATATAGGGAAAATACTAAAAATCAATCCCGATAAAATGCCGGAAACACTATACCATTATGGCAATACCATTTCTGCATCCATACCCTTAACCATTGTTAAAAGCCTGGGAGAGATTTTAAACCAAAATTCCAAAACTTTATTACTATGTGGATTTGGAGCAGGACTGTCTTTTGGTTCTGCGGTTTTTAAAACAAAAGACATGATGTGTTTGCCTCTCATTGAAAAATAAATACAGAGATGAATATTCTTGTTATTAATGGGAGCCCTCAGAAAGAAAAAAGTGTCACACTGCATTATGTATTATTTATTAAAAAATTTCTAAACCAACACGATTTTACTTTTTTACACATTTCTGATTTTGACAAACCCAATTTTGAATGCATTAAAGATAAAATCATAAAAGCTGATGCCATCATTTGGTCCTTCCCTGTCTATTTTTTCAGCATACCTGCCCAACTGAAATTTATCATTGAGCAGATATTTGATAATGGACTTGACACATATTTCAAGGGAAAATATGCAAGCGCTGTAAGCACTTCGATAAAATTATACGATTCAATGGCCCACAAATACATTCATGCAATTTCAGAACAAATGGGCCTGTTGTTTTTTGATGGATTTTCTGCTGAAATAAACGACATTTTTAATAAAAAAGAAAGGGAAAGGCTGAAGCAATATGCTTTAACGTTTACTGATTTTGCACTGTCGAAAAAACAGATTCATCCTTCGTTCAGCTATGTCCAGAAAGCAATGCCCCCTTTATATGATGCTCCCAAAAAAGCATCCGAAAACTTGTTTCAGGGACTTAATAATGCTTTGGTTCTATATACCAATGACTTTTACAATAGTGAAACCCATGAATCACTCTATTTATTAAAACAACATAGTGTTAAAGGGCATTATATAAACTTTTCTGAAGAAAAATTCGGATTTTGCACTGGCTGTCTTCAGTGTGGCTACGATAACAAATGCAGCAGAAATGACGGGTTTGATATTTTTTTTAAAACCTACACAACACATGCAGACCCTCTTATTTTTATTATTGAAGCTCGTGATCTGATAATTTCTCACAAATGGAAGATTTTTATTGACCGAATTTTCTTTAACGGACACATACCCATGTTTCAGAACAAAAGGGCAGGTATTATAATCACAGGCACCATGCCCGATTACAGCATCGTCGTTCCTTACCTTGAACTCTGGTGCAAAGCACATGGGGCAACATTATGCGGAACGGTTATAAAAGAACTATCTAAAAATCACTTTGAAAGCGACTTAAGCTCACTGTTATCAAAAATTGACACACACATAAAAAACAACTATATCAGCCCCCCTTCAAGTGAGTCAATTACAGTAAAGCATATTGTCAGTTCTTATGTGAACCTTGATCTTAAGCCCATCTTTTACGCTGACAAAACATACTATAAAAAACCCTTTGACTTAAAAAGCTTTGGAAAATCATTTACCATTCACATCAGAAATTTCTTTTTATTGCTTTTGCTCAGAATTCCATCAATAAGAAAAGCATTTTACAAAAAGATGGTCTATTTTCGGACAAAAAAATTCAGTACTTTGATTGATAAAGAGGGAAACTAGCATTTTCTTTTTATTAAGTACTGAAAATATGTAGTTACGCACAAGCCGTGTAATCTCTACCTGACAGATGATAAATTGGAATTTAAACATTTTTCTTGTCATCACACATAAATCGTATAGGCCGAATACAGCATAAACACACAAAATATCTATTCAGTCAATTATTTATTAACTTTTATTGGTGTTTTTTTAATTATTTTCTTGACTTATAAATACTTAATGTTTATATTTGTCAAATCCATTAATATAAAAATTATTGTAACATAAAAACAAAACTATTTTTATTTGTTTTAACGTTCACACTGCTTAGTTTTTATACTTACCCCCAATCTCAAGGAAGTATTCAAGCTTTAAATCCCGATCAAATATTGGTTTTTTCCGTTTCATCTGTAATTATGCCTACGTTGTCAACTTCACTCAATGATTCTGTTTTCATTGAGGATACTTTTAAAATTAACAACAAAGCATTGGTGTCAAAGACATTTTATTTATTTGGAACCACTAATGACACCACCGATGCTGTTGTGGTTACTGTAAATCCTTTACCCACAACCGATGCAGGAAGTAATGTTGTTATATGCATTGGAGACTACACCCAACTAAACGCATCAGGTGGCACTTCTTATTTATGGTCGCCAACAGGCAGTTTAGACTATTATGACATTGAAAATCCCATAGCCAGCCCGACATTAACAACAACATACACAGTAACCGTTACCGATGCCAACAATTGCTCAGCAACTGATGATGTTGTGGTAAGTGTTATTCAACAACTTGATGCCAGTTTTACTGTTACCAACCTTTGCCAAACAAACGTTACTTTTCAAAGCAATTCTTATGACCCCAATCTTACATATATGTGGGATTTTGAAAATAACGGTAACTTTGTCACAGATAATTCACCAACAGTTTCACATAATTATACAATGCCGGGGTATTATTTAGTTACGTTACAAGTATCTTATAATAATATATGTCCTGCAATAACTTCTCAACTCATTCAGGTTATTCCTTCAATAACAAATGGCTATAATGCTAATTGCTGCTCAAACAATGACGTAACATATACCCAAGATGGTGACTTTCCTGCTTCAACAAATGCAACATGGACTGATGGGAATAACCCCTTTGGCAATGCAAGCAGCCCTATAAAAGTAAGAGGCACTATATGGATACCAGCAGGAATTGAAATTACAATTGAAGATATGACTTTTGAATTTGACCCCAACAGCAGGGTAATTGTTGAAAGGGAAGGAAAACTAACACTTGACAGTACTATTTTCCAAGGATTAGCACATTGTCATACCATGTGGCAAGGCATAGAGGTTTGGGGTGATGCGGGTTACAGGCATTTTTTACCAGTAGTTAGTGTGCCACCATCGCCTCCAGTAGCTGATGTTACCGGACAAAGCAAACAGGGGAAACTAGTTATGCTGAATGATGCTATGATTCGCGACGCGCATATAGGTGTTTTGATTGGTCGCTCTAACATATGTATTTCAAGCATGCATGATCCTACACAGGTTTGTCACAACCTCCCTTATTTACTTAATTACAGCGGGGGTATTATTGAAGCCGATAGTGCCATATTTGAGAGGAATGCCGTTGGTGTCAAATTTCTACCCTTTAAACCTGCTACAGGCACTGGATATGTTAATTACAATGCAAGTAAAATTACAAAATGTACCTTTGAGGGTGGTACATTGTTTGACCCCGGCTATTCTACCTCTAATACAACATATCAATACCCCAACAACAATAACCCCACTTTTGCCAACGCCAACGCAACCCAGCATGCCATTACCGGCATTTATATGTGGAGTGTCAGATACGTCACCCTCACAGGAAATACTTTCGGTACTGCAAATCCTGATTTAATTGAAGGCATCAAATCCTACGACTCCCCCTACAATGTAAGCACCTCACTGTTTCAAAATCTCGACTACGGCATTAAAATTTTTAATTCTAATTCTACTGTAGGAGCTAATAAGATTTTTGATAATTTTTTTGTTCCTAATGTATCAAATAATGGCTTTTTTAATATTAATGAATATCCTATTCAAATTGAAGGCGCCCGTTTTACACAGATAATAAATAATTCTATAGGAGATGAAAATGCTGATTATCCATGGAGCACATCGGGCATATTCTTAAAAAACAGCATGAATTTCAGGGTGCAGGACAATGTTTTTAATAAAATTAACAGAGGTGTCGAAGTCATTAATTCAAGTCATGGTTTCAGTAAGGGTATCACGAATGGCTTTGGCGGTGGCCGTATAGCCTCTTTGAACAGAGCTGAAGGCAACGATTTTGTGGAATGCCCCCTCGATATTGAAACCAAGGGGTATAACCAAAGATTACAGTTGCATTGTAACACCTCAGATAATTATGTTACTGGATTTTACAATGGAAGCAACTGGGAAAATTATGGTTACTTTACCCATCAGGGGCAGTTGGATTATTCGGTTGAGGCACGCCTCCCGGCAGGTAATGCATTTAATCCATATACAAATGAAACGATGAGAATTATCAACAACAATTTTGAAATATTACAAATTCCTTATCCAAATACTCTACCTGTTTACTATACTTATTACAGACATGGTGGTTTGTCATCCCCCAATAGAATCCCTTCTTCACAATCGCTTCAATATAATATCAACCCATACTCTTTTGCCTATAATGCACAAACCTCATGTTTGCCTTGTAGTACATCAACAGGCAGCTACAGGAGTGTACTGCAGGATAAAGAAGCTGACTATGACTCTTTGGTGGCTGTTTATGATACGGTTTTCAGCTATCTCGACAGTAATGCCACACAACTCTTGCTCGATTCCATAAATGGCAGTATGAATGAAGACAGTCTGCTGGTTTTGCTTCTGGCACACAGCCCTTTGAGTGATACGGTTATAGCTGCCGCACTTAACAGACCCTTAAGTACAAACAATATTGATGATTTGCTTATTCCCAATTCACCCCTGTCTGATGTAGGCAGATATTATTTGGATATAATCATTGATACCCTACCTTCTGAAATGCAAAGTCGCATACTTGATGTACAAGCACATAACCCAAACTATTCAACACTAAGCTCTCTTGATTGTGATATGCTTGTACTCGAAAATTCTTACCAGCTTCAGCTTAACAGTTTTATAGAATACCTGCTCGATAACGATTCACTTTCAGAAGCCATTACCATACTTGACTCATTAGATAATAATGATGCAAAAAGGCTGGTATTAAGCACTTATTTAGCTGACAGCAATTACACTGAGGTTGCCTCACGTCTCGAAAATTTTGAGCCACTCACGGACGAAGAAGAAGACTGGAAAGATTTATTAAGCCTTCTTTACGAACTGGCAACCGACAGTCTGACGGTTTTTGATATGGACTCTACACAGGAAGCCTTTGTAAGGGCATTGGCGGAGGACAATACCTGTTCTCCGGCATCAGTGAATGCACAGGCTATACTGCGATTGCTGTACGAAGAAGAATTTCCTGAATGTCCGGCAGCTTTTCAGGAAAGAAAAGCATCTGTTTTGTGGCCTGCAAGTAAACAAAAGGCTGAAACATGCTACCTCGGTCAAAACATCCCCAATCCTTTTTCAAATACTACCTTAATACCCTATTACTTGCCTGAAAACACTTCCCATGCTGCCATCTGTGTTTATGATATTTCCGGAAAGAAAATTTACGAAACGGTACTTCAAAACGATAAGGGAACAATAAGTTTAACACTTGATAACTTTAAAGCAGGAATTTACCTATATTCGCTGATTATTGACAACAAACCCATACAAACAAAACGCATGGTTATTATTAAATAATCAAGGAAAATGAAACACATATATATAATTTTATTATTTGTTGCAGTTGCCCTCCTTAATTCTCGTGCACAAACATGGAGTGCCGTGGGCGACAGCACCCAAAGACTTATGTACGATTCTGTTACACCAAGCGGAACTGTATATGTTTTAAGACATATTGACAGTTTGTTGTATGTGGGGGGGGCATTCAAATATACCGGTATTATAAGAGTAAATGGCACAGCTATTTGGAATGGTGCTTTTTGGCAACCTATAGGTAACGGTATGGGCCCGTATGGTTCAGCGAAATGTTTTGAAAAATTTCAAAACACCATTTATGCAGGAGGTTCAAGTGCCTTTTTAAGTTTTGACGGGGCAGATTGGAACTTAGTTGGAAGTGGCTTGACTACAAGTAATGTGTATGCCCTTAGCTTTATAAACAAATTATTCCTTGGAGGCAGTGATATAAGGCTTAACAATGTACAGATGAACAGCATAGCAGGTTGGGATGGTTCAGATTATTCCGGTCTGGCAGGTGGTGTTACCGGTTGGATGCCAAAAGTAAAAGTTATGTGTGTGTTTAATGACGAACTTATAGTGGGCGGCGAGTTCAGTAAAGCCGGCAACATCACTGCATTTAATGTTGCTTCCTGGGATGGGTTAGAATGGGAAGCTCTCGATACAGGTGTTTCTGCCGTAGTAGAAGCATTAACTGTTGATTCAATTAATAATTTCCTTTATGTTGGGGGAGGCTTCTCTTCTGCAGGGGGTGACGATGGTATAAATGCCTATGGTATCACGATGTGGGATGGCTATATCTGGCATGAAGTAGGTGGTGGTTTAAACTATTGTGATGTGCTGGCACTTAGCCTTTACAACAATGAATTATACGCAGGAAAGTGCCTTTCGGGCTATACAAATTATAATCATGCATTAGCAAAGTGGAACGGTATTAACTGGAATTTTTGGGATACTTTAACCGGCCCCAACAATGTAGTTTTTGCTTTATGTGTATATAATAATGATCTTTACGTAGGAGGTGGTTTTAAGAAAGTAGGTAATGACACAATGATCGGCATAGCCCGCTACCACGCCCCACCCGATACCACAAGCTGCCTCTTTATCCAACCCCTTATCCATGCCATGCCCTTTGGCACTAAGGAAGCGGCAGATACCATTTACACCACAGCACCCTACCATATACAGTTTTACACCAACAATAAATACGCAAGCAACTGGAGCTGGGATTTCGGGGATGGCGGTACAGCTAATACACGTGAGCCTGACCATACCTACGCCGCGCCGGGTACTTATAATGTTACGCTGGAGGTCATACACCCACACAACCTGTCCTCTCAGGTCTGTACGCTTAGTGTAAGTAAAACCATTACCATTATTGATAATACGGCAGTAGAAGAAAGTGGTAAAGATACCATTGAATATCTGGGACAGAATATACCTAATCCGTTTAGTAACAGCACAAGTATTCCATATTATGTGCCTTATGGAAGTATCGGTTTATTGCAAATCCATAATACCAATGGGGAACTCATAAACGAATACGAACTGCAACAAGGACATAACAGCTTGGAAATCTCAATGGCGAGCTATAAAGCAGGGGTTTATTTTTATAGTATAGTTATAGATGGGTGGGTAAAGGGGAGTAAGAGGATGGTGGTTGAATAAGAAAATACAAAATTCAATTCTCCCCCCTAAAAAGATAAAAAATTAAAACACCATTTCACAGGCGACACTCTATACAATGGGAAAAGTGACTATTAACATTTTTTTTCCTGCGGCTGGCAGGCCCTCTGGGGAAAATCCTGTCATTTCTCTTTTATTCACCAAAGATTCGGAATGAATTCAATTGGGAGATAAAATGTTTTCTTTCAATTTTTCTTACCTTTGCAAACTTAAAATCATAAAACGTATTTAATGGGCAAAACAGAATTGATAAACAGAACAGAAATCAAAGTTCGTTTCAATGAGATAGATTCGATGAAAGTGGTGTGGCATGGCCATTATCTGAAATACATGGAAGATGGTCGGGAAGCCTTTGGGAAACAATATGGAGTCAGCTACATGGATTTCTATGACTTAGGCATCATGGTACCCCTTATTCGTTCAGAAGTTGATTATAAGAAACCTTTAAAATATGGTGAATCGGCATTGATTGAAACACGTTTTGTTGAAAACAAAGCTGCAAAAATAATTTTTGACTTTACCATTTATCAATTACCTTCCCATGAAGTTGTTGCAACAGGACGCAGTATTCAGGTATTTCTTGATATGAATGGGGAACTCTTGTTATGTTGTCCTCCCTATTATTCTGAATGGAAAAAGAAATGGGACCTAATTTAGAAACCAAAATAATTCAGTAATCCCAATTAAAAAAAGATGTCCCCCAAAAAGAACATATACATTGCTGCTGATAATATTATCTCTCCCCTTGGGTTAACATCCAAAGAGAATATTACGGCATTAAAAGAAGGCATTTCTGGCATAAGGAAAATTAACGACAATCGTTATTCCCCTGTTGATTTTTACGCTTCTCTTATCAGATGGGACCAACTTAGAAAGAAATTTTCGGAGTTAGCCGGACCGGAGGATTACACCAAGTTTGAACAACTTGCAATACTCTCGGTTTTTGATGCTATAAATCAAACCAACATTGATACTGAAAACCCACGTACTTTATTTATTATTTCCACCACCAAGGGCAGTATTGATGTATTAGACCCTGAAACAAGTGGAGATTTTGACAGAGAAAGATTATTTCTATGGAAATCGGCAGACATTATCAGCCGTTTTTTTGGCAATCAGAACACACCCATCGTTATTTCAAATGCCTGTATTTCAGGTGTTTTAGCTTTAATAACAGCCCGCCGTTTACTTAAAGAAGGAGTCTATGACAACATCATTGTTTGCGGTGCTGATATTATAACAAACTTTGTTGTTTCCGGATTTCAATCGTTCAAAGCATTAAGTGAAACCTTTTGTAAACCATTTGATTTAAACAGATCCGGACTAAATTTGGGAGAGGGTTGTGGCACTGTTATTCTGTCTGTTGAAAAGCCTTCAATAAATTCCGAAAACATCCTATTAGGCAGTGGATTTTCGAGCAATGATGCCAATCATATTTCAGCTCCCTCGCGTACCGGAGAGGGCTTGTATCAAGTGATTTCCAAAATAAAAAAAGCAGAACCTCAATTTTTTGAATCTGGTATTGATTTTATTTCAGCTCATGGTACTGCAACTCTTTACAATGATGATATGGAATCAACGGCCATAGCCCGTTCCGAACTGGCACACATACCCACAAACAGCTTCAAAGGATATTGGGGACACACACTTGGAGCAGCAGGTATTATTGAAACTATTGCAAGTATTTACTCGATGAGAGATAATATTTTATTTAAAACTGCAGGTTTTGAAGCCCATGGAACCGTACAAAAAATTAATATAATTGATAAACCTACCTATACAAAAGTTGATACCTGTTTAAAACTGGCTTCAGGTTTTGGTGGGTGCAATGCAGACATTTTATTACATAAAGATAATGGATAATAGCTTTAATATAAAAAGTTCATGCAAAATCGCCAATCATGAAGTCTGGTTGAATGATGAGCTTCTTTTTTCAGATGATAAAAATATAAGTTTACAGGATTTTCTCAGGAATATTTACAAATATTTCAACATCAACCATCCTAAATTCTTTAAAATGGATAAGTTGAGTAAATTGGCATTCCTGTGTGCTGATATACTTATAAGCAGAGAAGAATTGTTTAAAACATATAAATCAGAAGAAATAGGTATTGTTTTGTCTAATGCATCTTCATCCCTTGATACAGACATCCTTTACAACAACACTATAAAAGATTCAGATAATTATTTTCCAAGTCCATCTCTTTTTGTTTATACTTTACCCAACATAACTGTAGGAGAAATTGCCATTAAACATCAAATTTCGGGGGAAAATTATTTTTTTATTTCTAAAGAATTTGACCCTGCATTTATTCAAAATTATTTACAATCCCTTTACACAGAGGGACTAATAAAGTGCGCCGTGGCAGGTTGGGTTGATGTATTAAAAGAGGATTATGAAGCTGTTTTTTACTTTCATATTCCATCAGATAAGACAATAAAAAAATCAGTTTAATAATACATTATATAGTTGCCATTTTTTTTTACCTTTGCAAAAATTTTATCATATTATGCAAAGCGACAAATATAAATTTGCAGGCGAAGGTTTGACATATGACGATGTTCTGGTTATACCGGCATATTCTGAAGTTTTACCACGCGAAGTTGATTTAAGTACATTTTTCACAAAAAATATCAGTCTCAAAATACCTATTATAAGTGCTGCAATGGACACTGTAACAGAAGCAGCCATGGCTATAGCCATAGCACAAGAAGGTGGTATTGGTGTGATTCATAAGAACATGACCATTGAAGAGCAGGCCACCCAAGTGAGAAAAGTAAAAAGGGCTGAAAACGGGATGATTCTGGATCCAATAACATTAGACAAAAATGCACTTATTGCTGATGCTCTGGCATTGATGAAAGAATATAAAATTGGCGGCATTCCCGTCATTGATAAAGATAATTACCTTGTGGGAATAGTCACCAACAGGGATCTTCGTTTTGAAAAACGTCTGTCAAGACCTATTTCGGAGGTTATGACCACCGAAAATTTAATAACAACAACAGAAGGTACTGATTTTGAAAAAGCTGCTGACATTTTACAGGAGTATAAAATTGAGAAACTTCCTGTTATTGACAGCAACAAAAAATTAGTCGGACTGATAACTTATAAAGACATTATAAAGATAAAAGCACGACCAAACGCCTGTAAAGATCAGAGAGGCCGATTAAGAGTAGCAGCAGCAGTCGGTACATCGAGTGATTCAGAAGAGCGTATCAAAGAACTTATTAAAGCAGGAGTGGATGCCATTGTTATAGATACAGCCCATGGACATTCAAAGGGTGTTATTGATATGACAAGAAAAGTCCGTTCTCAATACAATGACATTCAACTTGTTGTAGGAAACATAGCTACGGCAGATGCAGCAATGGAACTTGTAAAAGCAGGAGCAGATGCTGTAAAGGTTGGCATAGGTCCGGGCTCAATATGTACAACAAGAATTATTGCAGGAATCGGTGTTCCTCAACTTTCAGCTATTTATAATGTAGCTCAAGCACTTAAAGGCACAGGTATTCCAATTATTGCAGATGGAGGCATCAGATATACGGGTGATATTGTCAAGGCAATAGTGGCAGGCGCACATACCATCATGGCAGGATCCCTTTTTGCCGGAGTTGATGAATCTCCGGGAGAGACCATTATTTATGAAGGCAGGAAATATAAAACATACCGCGGTATGGGCTCTATTGAGGCTATGCAAAAAGGATCAAAAGACAGGTATTTTCAGGATGCTGAAGATGACTTAAAAAAATTAGTTCCTGAAGGTATTGTCGGAAGAGTACCCTATAAAGGATCTTTATCTGAAGTGGTTCATCAGATGATTGGAGGCTTAAGAGCCGGTATGGGATATAGTGGATCAAAAGATATTGCAGCATTACAAAATGCCAAGTTTATAAAAATAACGAGTGCCGGCGTTGTCGAAAGTCATCCACACGATGTTCAGATAACAAGGGAAGCACCTAATTACAGCAGATAATCAACTAAATTATTAATATATTAAAAATAAGAAAATGAAAGGTTCAAGTTTATCAATCAAGTGTTTAGCTTTAATGGCTGTATTGTTTCTTTTTCAATTGCCATCAATGAAATCACAGAATACTGAAGTATTAATGACTATCGGGGGTAACGCGATAACAGTTGAGGATTTTTTAAGTGTTTATTACAAAAACAACATCAAAGGAGAACCTATCGACAAAAGCACCTTGGAAGAATATCTCAATCTTTTTATCAACTTCAAACTCAAAGTAAAAGAAGCAGAATCGATGGGACTTGACACTGTTCAGGAGTTCAGAAATGAATTGCTGGGTTACCGCCGACAATTGGCTCAAACATTATTGACCGACAAAGATGTTGTTGAAAATCTTGTAAGGGAAGCATACGATAGAATGGGAGAAGATATCAGGGCCTCACATATTCTTATCCGGGTTGACCAAAATGCCCCCCCTTCAGATACATTAGCCGCCTACAATAAAATTTTGAACCTTCGTACACGAATTCTCAGAGGAGAAAGCTTTGAAAGTGTTGCAATGGAAGCCTCAGACGACTTATCTGCACGTGATTCCGAAGCAACCGACAGGCGTCCGGCCATGAAGGGCAATAAAGGAGACTTGGGTTATTTCTCTGCCCTCGATATGGTATATCCCTTCGAAACAGGAGCTTACAGTACTCCCGTAGGACAGATCTCAATGCCTATCCGAACCAATTTTGGATACCATCTGATTAAAGTGACAGACAAAAGAAAAGCAATGGGAAGAGCCCAGGTAGCACATATCCTCATCAGCATGCCTCAAAATGCGGACGAAACTATGATAGCTGAAAAAAGAAGATCTGCTGAAGAAATTTATCAGAAATTACTAAATGGTGAATCATTTGAGGATTTGGCTAAATTATATTCTGACGACAAGGGCTCCGGTGCCAAAGGTGGTGTTTTGCCATGGTTTGGTGTTAACAGAATGGTGCCTGAATTTATTGTTGCCATTTCAGATTTAAGAAACATAGGCGATGTCTCCGGCCCTATAAGAACACTTTATGGATTTCACATCATTAAATTATTGGACAAAAAAGAAGTTGACACTTTTGATGCTCTTTATCCTGAACTAAAAAGCAGGGTTTCAAGAGACCCAAGAGCCAACCTGAGCAAAGAAGTTTTTATTGCCAGAGTTAAAAGCGAATATGGCTTTACTGAAAACAGAGCAGCATTATCAGAATTTTATAGCGTTGTGGACGACAGTGTCTTTTTTGGTAAATGGGACATTCGAGCAGCCTCCGGTTTAAGAAAAGAGTTGTTTAAGATTGGATCTACTGTTTTTTCGCAACAGGATTTCGCTGAATATATAGTATCTGGACAAAGCCCACGTACAAAAGAAAACATAGAAGGATACATCAACAGTTTGTATAAAAACTTCGTGGACGACAAATGCACAGCTTATGAAGACAGCAGACTTGAAGAAAAAAACCCTGAGTTCAAAGCACTCATGAAGGAATACCGTGATGGCATATTATTGTTTGAACTGACGGATCAAAAAGTTTGGTCAAAAGCCATTAAAGACAGCACAGGTCTAGAAGCTTTTTACGAAACAGTAAAACAGAATTACATGTGGCCCGTACGTTTGAATGCATCCATATTTATATGCAGGGATCTAAAAGTCGCAAAAACTGCACGCAAGATGGCTTTAAAGGCACAAAGACGTGGCATTTCCTTTCAGGATGTAGTTGATAAGATCAATCTTAAGAATGCCGATGCCGTGAAAGTCGAAAGTAACTTTTACTCTAGAGGCGACAGTGAAATTATTGATGGTATAGAATGGGTTGAAGGCATCAGCAATAATATCAATGTCGGAAATGATATTGTCTTTGTAGTTGTCAACGAAGTTCTACAGCCTATGCCTAAAGAACTGCATAATGTCAGGGGATTAATAATCGCCGAATATCAGAACTATCTTGAATCACAATGGATCAATGAACTAAGAGAAAAATATCCTGTAATTGTTAATACAGAAGTATTTTCAAATATCAGGTAATTTAATTTACTTAAAAAAAAAACTTTGAATATACTTAAGGGATTTATTGTCCTGTTATTGTTATTGTTTTTGACTCAGTGTGGTTTTTTTAATGATAAAACCGATGAAAAACCATTAGCAAAAGTACAAAACGAATACCTCTATCTATCTGACATTAAAGACATTGTCCCTTTTAATATGGATCCTCAGGACAGTATCTCGTTTGTAAAAAATTATGTTAACAACTGGGTACAAAACAAGCTCATTCTTAATACGGCAGAATCGAATCTCAAGCCGGAACAAAAAGATTTTGAGAAACAACTCACTGATTACAGGAACTCACTCATTATATATACATATGAGAACGAGTTGGTGCGGCAAAAGCTTGATACAATTGTAAGCGAGGAAGATATTTCAAAATATTACGAAGAAAACAGTCAGAATTTTTTATTAAAGGATAATATTGTTAAAGTGATTTATGTAAAAACCCCTTTAAGAACTCCTAACTTAAATAAGATTAAATCTCTGTATGTATCGGATGATGAAGAAGATTTGGTAAGTTTAAGGGATATTTGTGAAAGAGAAGCCGTTAATTATTTCATGGAAGATGCTTGGCTTGTTTTTAGCGATTTATTGCGGGAAATCCCCATAAAGACTTACAATGAAGAAGTTTTTCTTAGAAGTAATCAACACATTACGATGCAGGATTCATTGTATAATTATTTTCTTAATATTAAAGGGTATAAAATAAAAGAAAGCATATCTCCGTTAAGTCTGGAGATTGAAAATATCCGCAACATAATCATCAATAAACGCAAAATTGAACTCATTAAAAAAACACATTCAGAGATTTTTAAAGATGCTTTAGAGAAAGGGTCATTTGAAATTTTCATGGATTAAAGATCATAAAAATGAAAAATAATAAAATTTGCTTCCCTGTTTTATCCCTAATTATCACTTTGTTTTCTTACACAGCTTCTCAGGCTCAGGTCATTGACAGAATAATTGCTGTTGTAGGGAAAGACATCATTTTAAAATCTGACATTGAATCACAATTTCTTCAATATAGGGCACAAGGGATTCAGGATGCAGGATTAAATTGCGATATTTTTGAAGAGCTTTTAACTCAGAAATTATTGTTACAGCAAGCTTATGTTGACAGCATTGAAATATCGGAAAGTCAGATAGAATCAGAAATGGACAGAAGGCTGCGATATTTTATCAGTCAGATAGGTTCACAGGAAAAGCTCGAGGCCTATTATAACAAATCCATAAATGAGATAAAAGCTGATTTTAAACCATTGATTCAAGAACAAATGTTGGTTCAGCAAGTTCAATCAAAAATTATTGACAATATAAAGATAACCCCTTCAGAAGTGCGTAGGTTTTTCAATGCACTTCCTCCAGATAGCCTTCCGTTGATCAGTTCCGAAGTTGAAATCGGTCATATTGTAAAAATCCCCGAAATATCACAAGCCATCAAAGATGAAACCCGCCAACGCCTTAATACATACAGGGAGCGCATAGTTAATGGTGCTGATTTTACAGCCTTAGCTGTAATGTATTCCGACGATCCTGGTTCTGCCAGAAAAGGTGGAGAGCTGGGATTTTTTAATCGGGGAGAATTGTATCCCGAATATGAGACGGTTGCTTTTGGATTGGCTGCAGGAGAAATATCCCCGATTGTTGAAACCAAAGCAGGATTTCATATCATTCAGCTCATTGAAAGAAGAGGAGAACGCATCAATACCCGACATATCCTTTTACAACCAAGACCCTCTGTAGAAGATATTGCCAAAGCTAAAAATACACTTGATTCCGTTTACGATGCTATTACTGCAGGCAGTCTGACTTTTGAGGAAGCTGTGATTCAGTATTCGGATGATCCCAGTAAAAATAATGCAGGCATCATTGTGAATCCCAATTCACTTTCTTCAAAATTTGAAACTTCTGATCTGGAACCGTCTGTGTTTTTTGTAGTTGATAAAATGATTCTGGGTGAAATTTCAAATCCTGTCCCAATGCGTACAGAAGAAGGTTTACAGGCTTACAGGATTCTCTATCTCAAATCAAGAACTG
>JAQVVM010000011.1:15328-89516 GCA_028698995.1 Bacteroidales bacterium | reverse complement strand
CGGGGCAGACTGAAATATTGGATACTGCATTTACTGATGGTGTGGGTTTGATTGTCACAGTAAAACTTGTTGGTGTACCAGGGCAACTGTTTAATGTGGGTGTTACAGTTATTGTTCCTGTTATACCAGTACTTGTTGCCGGTGCAGTCCATGAAGAGATATTTCCTATTCCACTGACTCCAAGACCTATGGCTGCATTTGAATTGCCCCAGTCAAAGGTTGCTCCTGACGGAACACTTACAAATGCAGGGATACTTATCAAATCTCCAGGACAAACTGAAATATTGGATACTGCATTTACTGATGGCGTGGGTTTGATTGTAACAGTAAAACTTGTTGGTGTACCCTGACAACTGTTTAGTGTGGGTGTTACAGTTATTGTTCCTGTTATAACCGTACTTGTTGCCGGTGCTGTCCATGAAGAAATATTTCCTGTTCCACTGACTCCAAGACCTATGGCTGCATTTGAATTGCCCCAGTCAAAGGTTGCTCCTGACGGAACACTTACAAATGCTGGTATGCTTATCAGATCTCCGGGGCAGACAGAAATATTGGATACTGCATTTACTGATGGTGTAGGTTTGATTGTCACAGTAAAACTTGTTGGAGTACCAGGGCAACTGTTTAATGTGGGTGTTACAGTTATTGTTCCTGTTATACCCGTACTTGTTGCCGGGGCAGTCCATGAAGAAATATTTCCTGTACCACTGACTCCAAGACCTATGGCAGTATTTGTATTGCCCCAGCCAAAGGTTGCTCCTGACGGAACACTTACAAATGCTGGTATGCTTATCTGATCTCCGGGGCAGACCGAAATATTGGATATTGCATTTACTGATGGTGTGGGTTTGATTGTCACAGTAAAACTTGTTGGTGTACCCGGGCAACTGTTTAATGTAGGTGTTACAGTTATTGTTCCTGTTATACCAATACTTGTTGCCGGTGCAGTCCATGAAGAAATATTTCCTGTTCCACTGACTCCAAGACCTATGGCAGTATTTGTATTGCCCCAGCCAAAGGTTGCTCCTGATGGAACACTTACAAATGCAGGGATACTTATCAGATCTCCGGGGCAGACCGAAATATTGGATACTGCATTTACAGCAGGTGTGGGTTTGATTGTCACAGTAAAACTTGTTGGTGTGCCTGAGCAACCATTTAATGTTGGAGTAACAGTAATGGTACCAATTATACTAGCACCTGCTGTTGCAGGTGCAGTCCAAGAAGAAATATTTCCAGTACCACTGATTCCAATTCCTATTGCTGTGTTTGAATTAGCCCAAGTGAATGTTCCTCCTGGCGGAACACTTACAAAAGGAGGAATATTAATAGTTGTTCCAGAACAAACCGAAATATTAGAAATAGCCTGAACAGAAGGAATTGATTTTATTGTCAAAGTAATTTCAGTTGCTAAACTTTTGCAATTATTGACAGTCTGAGTAACATAGAAAGTATAGACACCGACAGCTGCAAGACCTGTTGAATAGGTACTCCCTGTGTAAACCAATGTGTCTAAACCAGGGTCACTGTACCACTGTAATAAACCTGTACCCGAAACAGAAAGGCTAGGTACAGGAGAGCCAAAACAAACAGATTGATTACCCCCTGAAACAGGAGCAGATGGTATTGGATGTACTATTAAAATTGCGGTATCGGGAAAACTGGGACAATTATTTTGAGAATGAGTTATGTAAAAAGTATAAGTACCAGGGCCAGGAACAGTTGGAGTAAATGATAGACCCGTATGAATAGGTGTAGTAAGAGATGGATCATCATACCATGTAACAATACCTGAAGAATTAGAGGTATCAACCAAAGTTGGGACATTATCTCCGAAACAAATAAAAGTATCAAGAACAGTAGGACTTATTGGCACTGGATGAACTAAAATATTAACAGTTTGTGGTGGACCTGGACAGCCACCAACTATAACACTGAGACCATACGCTCCTGAATTAGCAGTTGTTACATTGGGAACAACAGGATTTTGAGTGCTATCAATAAAGCCATTTGGTCCTGTCCACAAATAGGAAGTATTACCAGGAATAAATCCTCCTTGTAGAAATATAGAATCGCCAACACATAAAGGAGAATTTCCAGAAGCATTTGTTACTAAATTAACCGGAACAAATTCGGCGTTGCCTTGTTTTAAAACCAAATTTGTAAAAGCCATTCCGGTTGATCCTGGCTCAGCTCCCCATGGGTCAGTATAAGATAATTGAACACCATTCAAACCACCACTTAGGTCATAAATAATATTGGCGGGTATTACTGCATTACTAACCCATAAAACACCACCACCACCGCCACCGCCCGGCCCCACTAAACTTCCCCCTGAGTTATCTCCACCTTTACCACCTTTAAGGTTCACATTAACATTACCGGAATAACTCTGAATATGAAGTAAAACAGTTCCTCCTGCTCCGCCACCACTTCTTCCTACGTTTGTATATAAACCGGTTTTATCGTTTGCATAAGCAAATATATTCTGATTATTTCCAACCAGAGTATTGGCTTTAATAATCACTATTCCTCCACCGTTTGTTCCAAATTCAGGACCTGTAGTTGTATATCTATGATGACCAACACCACCGCCACCACCCATAAAAATTTTATTAAGTGTGGGCATATAACCTCCAATACTTTTGCCACCTAATCCGCCATCCCACCTTATTGCACAAAATGTAGAGGACTTCCCCCCTCTCCCACCAACACCACCATTACCACCGCCGCCACCGCCCATGTACCATGCATCAGTCTGTCCTGCCATCACTTTCTGACCACCACAAGCACCACCTCCATTCGCAACACATCCTCTTCCTCCCCAATGCTCATTTCTTAGATTTGCAATACCCTCTCCTTTATGACGCAGGTTCATAGATCCCCTAACATAATCTGGTTCAACAGTATTACAGAGGCCGCTAAGGACTATTTTTTCACCCCCTCTGAATCCTCTGTCGCTTACGTTAATTGGCGCATTGAGTGTTAATGTGCCGGTCACCTCAAAAACAAGTATTCCTCCTGAAGCTCCGTTCCATGGAGCACATTTTAAAGTATCAGTAACAGTTGCATTTGCATAAATAGGAACAGATACAATTTGAACAGCATTTGACCATAATGTATCTGGAGGTATAACTAAAGTATCAATTGCCCATGGGGTGTATGAGTTAAGTAATGAATCTCGGAATACCACTTCATTTCCAATAATGTCATCAATAATCGCATATTCATAATTTCCTGCATCTGCAATATTAAGGATTGTACCACTTGAAATGGTATTGGTTGTATCAATTTCTGCTCCCTGCATCTGGATGATTAAAACTTTATCTCCAACATTCAAACCAGCAGCATTAGAAACAAAAGCTGAATTTGCACAATAATCAATCTGATAAACCGGATAATAAGAATTAATAATTCCAGAAATATTCTGAGAAATCAGTTTATTCTGGAAGATAAATAAAAGAAGAAATAAAAAACTATTTCTTAAATATATGAGTAACTTTATTTTATCCACTTTTGATCTATTACTTTATTGCAACAAAACACACTATTTCAGACGTTGGGATTGTATTAAGTTGCTTTTCTAAAAATGCATAAAGAATAACAAATGCATTAAAAAATCTAAGCAAAAATACAACAAAGAAAGACTAATTACAAGTTAAAAAAAATGATAATAAATCATTCAAAACAAATTGCTCACACAATGTAAAATTCTTAGGACAAACAGAAATAATCCAGGGGTTTATTTTTTTGTTAATTTTTTTCAATATATTAAAAATCATTACATTTGTTGCTTTGAAATAATTTAAGAAAATAAATATGGAAAAGAACATAGGATTTAACCTTTTACAGGATGCTGACTTAAAAGGAAAAATCGTCTTAGTAAGAGTTGACCATAATGTTGTAAAAAAGGGAATTATTCATGATCCATACCGCATTGATGCAACCATAGGAACATTATACTATATTAATGCAAAGGGAGGAAAGATAATTCTAATGACACATGTAGGCCGCCCTAAAAACAAGAAGGCAGGAACAATAGCAATTAACGAAGATACATCAATTGAGCCAATCGTTAGTTATTTAGAAAACAAACTACATATCAACATCAAAACACCTTCTTTTCATGTTTTGGAGGATAAAGGATATCAAGGAATCGAAACATCTGTAAACCATCTCATCAAAGAGCTTAAAGAAAACAAGATAGATGCCATTTACCTTCCCAATACCAGATGGTTTTCGGGAGAAGAAGCCAAAGATGAAAATGGAGACAGGTTTGCTTATCAATTAGCCGGTTTAGCAGACATTTTTGTAAATGACGCTTTTGGATCATGGCAGGCTCATGCATCAACTGTAGGTGTTACAAAATATTTGCCTTCCTATGCCGGTTTTTTGATGCAAAAGGAGATATCTAACCTAGACAGAATTTACAAACCTGTTAAACCTTTCATTGCAGTAGTAGCAGGTGCAAAATTTGACACTAAAATTGATTCACTTTATGCGCTATTAGATCTAGCCGACCATCTTGTATTGGGTGGGGTTATTTACAATGCATATCTTGCCGCAAAATATGGGTTTAAAATTAATGGCATTTCAGATGATGATCTGCAGTTAGCAAAAGAATTTGTTGATTACACAAAAAAACACCCAGGTAAAGTGGTTGAACTACCATATGTCATTTCTTCTGACACGTTAGAAGGAAAAATTGAAGGTCATTATAAGGTTGTTGATGTCCGTAAATGCAAATCAGGTGATAATTTGGATTATATTTGTGACATTGCAAAGAAATCGTTTGAAGAGAAAGTTGTTTTTGATATTTTCCACAAAGCGAGAACAATTTTTGTAAATGCAGTCATGGGTTTTACACCACATTTTAATGATGGAACTATTGCACTTGATGAACTTATTGACGATAACAATGAAGCCATTAAATTATATGGCGGAGGAGACACTATGCAAGAATTAAAAAGACTTTTACCTGGATTATATATCATTGCCCTTGACAGCCCAAAATATTATATTTTTACCGGAGGTGGGGCTGTGCTTAAAGCTATTCAAGAGGGCTCTCCTATGAGCATGGAACCAATAGAAGCATTACTAAATAATAATTATATATAATTTTTAAATCAAATAACATGAAAAAATTAACAATGATTCTTTTTGCAGTTGTGATATTATTTGCAACATGTAAAAACAAGAAAGAAGAAACACAAATTAATACAGATGCTATGAACATTATCAATGACACAACAATTACAGGTACAATAGAAAAAATAGTCTCAGGGGTTGGCGATATTAATAGGATTCGCGTTGAAAAAGGTGTTAATCAAGTTGCACGATTTTGGAAAGCTGAAGACGGAACTGATGAGGATTTTATGACTTTCTGCACAGAAAATTTCGTGTCTGACACTTCTAAACTTAAAGAGCTTTTTGAAAAAACATCCTATTACTTTGAGATACTTTTTGGCAACTTCAGCAAAATGAATATTGAGTTAAAAAGGGTATTGCATTTGGAAATGGGAGAAATATCACAGATTGACTTAATGTTTGGCAGTTATAATCCGGCATCACACCTTAATGATGATTTATTCAGTAACAAAATTGCTCATAATATTATATTAAACTTCCCATTCTATACATTAGAAGAAAAAGAAGAACTTGGGAAAGACTGGACACGAGAACAATGGGCTTATGCAAGAATGGGAGATGCTTTTACATCACGTACACCTGCTTCAATTTTATTAAAAAGCTCCGAAATTTCAACTCTTACTGATAATTATATTGCAGAATATAATATTGTGATGCAAAATCTCAGAGATAAAGAAGGTAATAAATTGTTTGAAAATGATCTTAAACTAATATCACACTGGGGTTTGAGGGATGAACTAAAATCAAATTACAGTAAGGGTGATACAGGCTTAAAAAGGCAAGAACTCATTTATGAGGTTATGAAAAATATTGTAACGCAAAACATCCCGAAAGACGTTATTAACAATGAAGAATTAATCTGGAATCCATATACAAACAAGGTTTTCAGAGGTGATGAGGAAATTACATGTGAAAGAGAACCGGATACTCGCTATGAACATCTGTTAAACAATTTCAGGGTTCTTAAAGAAATTGACGAATTTTCACCCTATTATCCAACGTATATAAAACGTGCTTTTGAAGAAGATTTGGAATTACGTCAGGAGTTTGTTGAAAGTTTATTTATAGAACTTGTATCATCAGAACAAGCAAAAAAAACAGGGCAATTCATCAGTCAAAGATTAGGTCGTCCATTACAGCCATTTGATATCTGGTACGATGGTTTTAAAATGAGAAGCTCAATTAATGAAGATGATCTTACCAGAAAACTTCAAGCAAAATACCCCAATGTTCAGGCTTATGAAAGAGACATTTCAAGTCTTTTGGTAAAACTTGGTTTCACAAATGAAAAAGCAAATGAAATTGCATCTAAAATAGTTGTAGAAGGGGCCAGAGGAGCAGGCCATGCATGGGGCGCTGAAATGAAAAGCGAAAAAGCACACTTGCGTACACGTATGGCAGCGGCTGGTATGGATTATAAAGGGTATAATATAGCCATGCATGAATTAGGACACAATGTTGAACAAACAATAACATTACATGATGTTGATTATTACATGTTAAAAGGTGTTCCCAATACTGCATATACAGAAGCTATGGCCTTCATGTTCCAAACTAGGGATTTAGAATTAATGGGCATACGAAATACCAATCCTGATGAGAAATATTATCAAAATCTTGACATCTTTTGGGGCCTTTATGAAATCATGGGTGTATCACTTGTTGATATGAGTGTTTGGAAATGGCTCTACGAGAACCCGGAAGCTACACCTGAACAGCTTAAGAATCAAGTTGTCATCATTTCAAAAGAAATATGGAATAAATACTATGCTCCCGTATTTGGCGTTAGTGATTCGCCAATTCTCGGTATCTATTCGCACATGATTGCATATCCCCTTTACCTTTCTGCCTATCCATTGGGACATCTCATCCAATTCCAAATTGAAGAATATATCAAAAATAACAATGCTAATTTTGCTACTGAAATGCAAAGGATGTTAGTTACAGGAAGCATTGTCCCACAAGCATGGATGCTGGAAGCTGTACATGCAGAATTATCCAATCAACCAATGCTAAAGGCTGTTGATGAAGCATTAAACAATTTAAATAATAGGTAGATGAATAATGTTTCAAAACTTTCTTTAATAATAATTATTTTATTATCTATTCTGAGTTCATGTTCAGACTCCATTGAAAAGGCTATTACTTATAATGAAGTTATAGTAGAAGCCTACTCAGCAATATCACTAAAAGAGAAAGATTTATTAAATTCGATTTTGAATAATGATACTGCCAAAATAGATTCTGATTATAACATTTTCATTGGACAAATAAATGAATCAAAAAAAAATGTTGAAAACTTAGGTGCTTTTAATGGTTACTCTGATTTTTACGATGCTACCATCAACATTTTTAATCTTTATGAAAGAATTGCAAAAGATGAAATCGTAGAACTTATAAACTTTATGCCATTTTATTTTGCAAATTCTGAAAGTGCTGATCTAAACTCCGAACTTGACCAAAAGCTATTAAATATTGACAACAGCATCGATGAAGAATTTAATAAATTTGCTTTAGCACAGGAAAAGTTTGCTGCTAAATATAGTTTTGTGTTAGAATAGTAATTACTTGAGTGTAATTACTTTATAAACTGCATCACCTCTTCTTACCAGACTAACAGGGATGGAACAAGTTTGTCCTTTTTCAGCAATTTGAACGGGAGATAAATTAACCCTTATTTCTGACACTATATTTTCAACAACCCCAGTTGTTGGGCCGATAAATAACAACTCATCCCCAACATTAATGTGGCTGCTTTCAACCTTAATTTCAGCTACTTTAAGTTTAGAAAAATAGTTATTTACCTTTCCAATGTATTCCTTTTTTGTTGTGGCTTGAGAACCGTATTTATCAGTCCACTCCCCGATTTTTTTGCCCAAATAATAGCCACCCCAAAATCCCCTGTTATAGACATTGCTTAAAGCAATTTGCCACGCATCAATACTGTCTTTTGAATAATTCCCCTTTAACACGGCATCTGAAGCTTCTTTATAACATTTAGTAACAGTTTTAACATATTCAGGAGAGCGTCCCCTACCTTCAATTTTAAGGACAGAAACACCTGCATTTATCAATTTATCAAGGAATCCAATTGTGCATAAATCTTTTGGGGACATGATATATGGACCATCAATGAGAAGCTCATGTTCATCTTCCAAATCAGTTACCTTATATGCACGTCGGCACTGTTGCAGACAAGCACCCCTGTTTGCTGAATGATTCAGGTTGTCGAGGCTCAGATAACATTTCCCTGAGACAGACATACATAATGCTCCATGTGCAAATACTTCAATGCGTAGTAATTTTCCTGATTTGCCTTTAATATGTTCAGTATTTATAGTTTGACAGACTTCCTCAATCTGCCTTAAACTCAATTCTCTTGCCAATACAATGACATCACAAAAACCAGCATAATATTTTACGGCTTCAATATTGGAAATATTGCATTGTGTAGAAGCATGAACAGGAACATTTTGAGAGATTGCATAATTAATGACGGCCCTGTCCGAAGCAATTATGGCATCAATACCACATTCCTTTGCAGCGTCAATAACAGATCTGACTTCGGAAATTTCTTCGTCATACACAACGGTATTTAGAGTAATATATGACTTAATCTTATGATTTTTACAAATATCAGAAATTGTTTTTAAATCTTCCAACGTAAAATTCTGCGAAGACCGAGAACGCATATTCAATTTACCCACTCCAAAATACACGGCATCAGCGCCACCCTGAATTGCAGCCATCAATGACTCATAAGAGCCAACAGGAGACATAATTTCAATTTGAGATACAGTTTTCAATCTTGAGAAAAAATTATCTGATTTTTGAAGTAAGGGGATTTCTTAGACCAGAATATTTCATTAGTTCTAATTTAACTGAGCCTACCAGAATACCAGATTGGGCAAGCACAGGTATTTTATTTTTATCATCTGAAATCCACAAAGTCATGGGATAGGGTTGTTTGAATACTGTACCTGTAAGAACCATTGGTTTGAACCTGAGGCATCGGAAGGTACCCAATCTGATATTAACATTTTCAACACCTTCATATATTATCTTAGTAACATAAACGGAGTCATCGAGGAAGAAGTTAATAGGGATTTCATCTCCAACACTTAGATGAGATGCATCCATGGTTCGGGCATAATAAAATGCAGAGATAATATCTTGAACATTTTCGACAACATTTACAGTAGCTGTATTACTAATAGCTTTATGAGTGTACTGATTAAATGTTACATCCTGACTGATTTTATAACCACCTTCATCTGTTCTTCGAATAAAAAGAAGTGGAACAATGGCGCGCTCATCAATAAAAGTCTCATAACGGTTTACAACTTTAAAGAACAGATTAAACAATCCTTTTGTTTTACCCAACCCAACCACATGCATAGTATTTCGGCCGGCAACAACTTTGCTTTCCCTTTGAATTTCAAGGGATGCTTCCCCTGCATTAACATTTCCTGTAAGGAATGAGTCATAATATGCTCTATAAGTAATTTTCTCTCCTTTTCCAAAAGCTTCATTTTTCCAAACTCTCAATTCCTGAGAATGGACATTGCCAGATAAGATTATCAACATGGCAACCGATATAAGAATTCTTTTCATGGTTTTAAGTTTAATTGTAGAGCAAGACAATTCAAATTGTATTCCAAATTTAAAGGACAATATTAATAATTCTATTAGGTACAATAATAATTTTTTTAGGTATTTTCCCATCCAACCATTTAGTAGTTTCAGAATAAACCATAATAGCTTTTTCAACTTGTTGAATGGTTGCGTCGGCAGGTAAATCAATCTTGAAACGTGTTTTTCCATTAAATGACACAGGGTATGAGAAAGAAGATTCAACAAGAAAGCTTTCATTAAAATCTGGAATAGTGGCGGATGTAACAGAATAATTATTACCAAGCAGACTCCAAAGTTCTTCTGAAATATGAGGAATATAAGGAGACATGAGAATTGTCAAAGGTTCCAAAATTGCTTTTTTGTTGCATTTAGCATCCATAAGTTCGTTTACACAAATCATTAAAGTACTCACAACGGTGTTAAAAGAAAATCGTTCAATGTCTTCTCTAACTTTTTTAATTGTTTTATGTAAAATCTTCAATTCATTTTCAACAGGAGCTTCCAAGGAGATATTGGGTATATTATTATTGTCATGATACAATCTCCACAATTTTTTTATAAATCTGAAAACCCCTTCTATGCCATTTGTATCCCACGGTTTTGATTGTTCGAGAGGTCCGAGAAACATTTCATAAAGCCTAAGGGTATCGGCACCATATTTTTGTACAAGCACATCAGGATTGACAACGTTGTAAAAAGATTTAGACATTTTTTCTACTTCGTAGCCACAAATGTATCTATCATTTTCCAAAATAAAATTTGCATCAGCATACTCTTCACGCCAATTTTTGAAAGCATTGATATCAAGGGAGTCATTATCTACAATATTAACATCAACATGCAATGGAGTTGTTTCGTAATCATTTTTCAGGTTATAGGAAACAAAAGTATTTTGTCCTTTAATACGGTAAACAATATTTGATCGACCTTGAATCATGCCTTGATTGATAAGTTTTTTAAAAGGCTCCTGCTCACAAACAAAGCCTAAGTCGAACAAAAATTTATTCCAGAATCTTGAATAGATAAGGTGTCCAGTTGCATGTTCAGCACCTCCGATATATAGATCGACACTACGCCAGTAGTTATTAGCCTCTTTGCTTACCAAAGCTGAATCGTTCTTTGGATCCATATACCTAAGATAATAAGCGCTGGAACCTGCAAATCCCGGCATGGTATTACATTCATACGGATGACCCTCTTTTGTTTTCCAATTTTTGGCTCTTGCAAGCGGGGGCTCACCGGATTCAGTAGGAAGGAAAGCATCTACTTCCGGAAGTTCTAAGGGGAGTTCGTTTACGTTTAGGACATGAGGAACACCATTTTTATAATAAACAGGGAAAGGTTCTCCCCAAAAGCGTTGGCGGCTGAAAATTGCATCACGTAATCGAAAATTGATTTGTTTTTCACCAATTTTATTTTTTTCAACTCTGTCAATAACTTCATTCATGGCTTCTTTAACCTGCATACCATTAATAAAATCTGAATTAATCAGAGTACCCTCCTTGGCATCATAAGATTCTTCAGCAATATTTCCGCCCGAAACAACTTCAATAATGGGGATATTAAAATGTTTCGCAAAGGCATAGTCTCTTGAATCATGAGCAGGAACAGCCATAATAGCACCAGTCCCATAACCCGCTAAGACATAATCAGATACCCAGATTGGTACTAATTTTCCAGAAAAAGGATGTACTACATAAAATCCTGTAAAAACACCACTGATATTTTTCACATCAGCAAGGCGTTCTCTTTCGCTTTTATTTTTGGTTTTATGAATATAATCTAAAACCTTTTGTTTTTGATCGTCAGTAACAATGTTTTGGATAAGTTCGTGTTCGGGAGCAACAACCATAAATGTGGCCCCGAAAATTGTATCAGGACGTGTTGTGAAAGCTTTTAGAATAAGCTCAGAATTATGAATTTTAAAATCAATCAAACATCCCTGGGAACGTCCAATCCAATACTTCTGCATATCTTTCAAGGCATCGGGCCAGTCTAAGTTATCCAAAGGATCTAATAATCGTTGAGCATAAGCTGTGATTCTCAACATCCATTGTTTCATGAGTTTTTTCTCTACAGGATGACCTCCTCGAGCTGAAAGCCCTTCTTTAACCTCATCATTGGCTAATACAGTTCCTAGTTTAGGGCACCAATTAACCATGGTATCAGCAAGATAAGCAATACGGTAATTCATAAGGAGGAGGTTCTTTTCTGCCTCATTCATGTTGAGCCATTGTGCTGCAGTAAAAATTGATGTTTGTGTGCATGCTGCTTCTATATTAAGATTGCCTTCTTTTTCGAAAATTTTAATAAGGTTCTCAATAGGCTCTGCCTTATCAGATTTTTTATTGTACCATGAACCGAACATTTTAATAAAAGCCCACTGTGTCCATTTGTAGTATTTTGGATCACAGGTTTGAACTTCTCTGTCCCAATCATATGAAAAGCCTAATTTATTGAGTTGTTCTTTATAGGTTTTAATATTTTTTTCAGTTGTAACGGCTGGATGTTGCCCCGTTTCAATGGCGTATTGCTCGGCAGGTAAGCCATAGGCATCAAACCCCATAGGGTGTAGTACATTATAACCTTTAAGACGCATGTAACGGGAATAAATATCTGATGCAATATATCCCAAGGGATGACCAACATGTAATCCGGCGCCAGATGGGTATGGGAACATATCCAACACGTAAAACTTTGGCTTTTCTGTGTCAATATCTGTTTTGTAAATTTTTTGTACTTCCCAGAACCTTTGCCATTTTTTCTCTATCTCTTTAAAGTTGTATTCCATTTCTCAAATTCAATTTTTATGGTGCAAAAATAATCATAATCATCTAACTTTCGGACTTGATTCCAAAACTATTTTTGAAAACGTTTGCAGCTATTATAGTAATTATTTCAAATATTTCAGATTGAATAATGAGTATATTGAAAGAGTTGGTTCAAAATATTTTTCAATTTTAAAAATAATACAGATGAGATACTAAAAATATTTTTACCTTAGCAGTTTGAAAATTTTTAGTAATGAGTAAAGAACCCAGATACAATAAACGAAGATTGCAAACCTCCTATTTATCTACCATAATAGGCATTACATTGGTTTTATACATGATGGGGTTGCTTGGTTTAATTATTTTACATGCTCAAAAGATATCTGATTATGTAAAAGAAAATATTGGCTTTTCAATCATTATGAAAGATGATGTTAAAGAAGCAGACATTTTGCAGTTGCAAAAAAGTTTAGATGCTGCAGAATTTGTAAAACTCACAGAATATATTACCAAGGAACAAGCTGCTGAAGACTTGCAAAATGATCTTGGAGAAGACTTTATTTCATTTCTTGGATACAATCCTTTATTGCCGTCAATAGAAGTAAAACTTAATGCACTTTATGCAAATAACGACAGCTTGATGGTAATTGAGCAAAGATTACTTGAAGACGAAAATATCAAGGAGGTTTTATATCAAAAATCACTTGTTCATCTTGTAAACGAAAACATCAGAAAAGTAAGTGCCCTTTTATTAGCCATCAGTGCTTTGTTTTTATTTATAGCTATTGCACTTATCAACAATACAATAAGACTGGCAGTATATTCTAAACGATTCATAATCAAGAGTATGCAACTTGTGGGAGCGACACAGTCATTTATTAGAAAGCCTTTTATTATAAAAGGTGTCACACAAGGAATTGTATCATCCTTTTTAACAATTGGTTTTCTTGCAGCCAGTCTCTATTGGGCTCAAAATGAACTTCCAGAACTTGTTGATTTACAAGACATTGATATGTTTCTCATATTATTTGGATTTGTGATTATTTTGGGATTCATTATAACGTGGGTTTCTACTTTTTTTGCAGTAAGAAAATATCTTCGTATAAAAACAGATTATTTATATTTTTATTAAAACAAACTATGGCAAAAAAAACTGTACCAGAAGGTGTAACTTTGAAACAAGATGTATCACAAGTTAAGAAACTTAAGGATTCAAAAAGTAAAGTTGATTTTGTTTTTAATCGTGAGAAATATATATTAATGTTGATTGGACTGGGACTTATTTTCATTGGTTTTATGCTGATGATTGGAGGTGGCACTGACAACCCTAATGAATTCAGTAATGAATTGTTTAGTTTCAGAAGAATAACATTGGCTCCAATAATTGTTTTACTTGGTTATGGGCTTGAAATATATGCTATTATGAAGTTGCCCAAAAAGGTAAAACAAAGCGAAACAGAAGAGTAAGAATTAATGACAGTATTAGAAGCATTAATTTTAGCCATTGTTGAGGGTATTACAGAATTTCTACCAGTTTCGTCAACTGGTCATATGATTTTGGCAGAAGGCATTATGGGCATGAAAAGCGATGAGTTTGTTCAAGCCTTTATAGTAAATATTCAGTTTGGTGCCATTTTATCAGTCGTTGTTTTATATTGGAAAAGGTTTTTCCAGACGCTCAGTTTTTATTACAAACTATTTATAGCCTTTTTGCCTGCAGCCTTTTTTGGTTTGCTTTTAGGTGATTATATTGATGCTTTACTTGAAAATGTTTATGTTGTTGCCATAATGCTTGTGTTAGGTGGCATTGTGTTAATTTTCGTTGATAGATGGTTTAATAAAGTATCCGAAAATCAAGATGTTACCTATCGCAAAGCTCTTGTTATAGGATTTTTTCAAGTTATTGCCATGATACCTGGTGTTTCGCGTTCGGCGGCAACCATCATAGGTGGTATGACTCAAAAACTTACACGTAAAACTGCTGCTGAATTTTCATTTTTTTTAGCTGTACCTACCATGTTTGCTGCTTCTGGTTATAAGTTGGTAAAGAACTATCATGTATTTACGGGTGACAATTTAGGTTTACTTCTTTTTGGCAATGTTGTAGCTTTTATAATTGCCATGCTTGCTATTAAGTTCTTTATCAGTTTTTTGAACAAATATGGTTTTAGATTTTTTGGCTATTACAGAATATTTGTTGGTTTATTGATTTTGCTGCTTTACTTTCTGGGCGTTGATTTGTCGATATCTTAACTATGAACATAGAAGAATTTAATTTTTTAGAGGGCGAAGTTTTACTGATAAACAAGCCCTATAAGTGGACATCTTTTGATGTTATTAACAAAATACGTTGTCTTATAAAATATAATCTGGGGATTAAAAAAATAAAGATAGGACATGCAGGGACTTTGGACCCACTGGCAAGTGGATTATTAATATTGTGCAGTGGTGCTTACACAAAGAAGATAGAAAGTTATCAAGCTCAAGAAAAAGAATATACCGGGAAATTTTTTCTTGGTGCGACAACACCCTCATTTGATTTGGAGACAGAAGTTGACTTTGAATTTCCTACTTCTCATTTAAATGAGGATTTTATAAAAAAATCAACATCTCAATTTACGGGAGAAATAATGCAGGTACCACCCATTTTTTCAGCTAAAAAGATAGGAGGAGAACGTGCTTATGAGTTTGCTAGAAGTGGGAAAGAAATTACGCTACCTGCAAATACCGTAACAATTTCAGTTTTTGAAATAACCAACATTGAATTGCCCTATATTTCTTTCAGGGTAGTTTGTAGTAAAGGAACCTATATACGTTCCCTCGCACGTGATTTTGGTAAGTCACTTAACAGTGGAGCTTATTTAGCAGAGCTCTGTCGTACGCGCATTGGTAATTTTGAATTAAAGGATGCCATCAACCTTAGTGATTTTGAAAGTCTTTTTCCTTTAAGGAAAAATAATTTTGGCTAAATTTAGTTAAATATCAAAAAAATATTGAAAAACTATTGACTTCGGTATTCTGATGTATTAATTTTGCAAACCCAATAATATAAATTTATATAATATACTCTATGAAATTATCAGATTTCAGATTTAGTTTAACTCCGGATTTAATTTCTCAATATCCGGCAAAAAAACGAGATGAAGCAAAACTTATGGTTTTACACAGAAAAACCCAAACAATCGAACATAAACTTTTTAAGGATATCATTGATTACTTTGATGATGGCGATGTCATGGTTGTGAATAACACAAAAATTTTTCCTGCACGTATTTATGGCACAAAAGAAAAGACAGGAGCAAAAATTGAGGTCTTTTTATTAAGAGAACTCAATAAAGAAACCAAACTGTGGGATGTTTTAGTTGATCCAGCGAGAAAAATAAGAATAGGCAATAAATTGTATTTTGGTGATAATGATCAGCTTGTTGCCGAAGTTATTGACAATACAACCTCTCGTGGAAGAACCCTTAGGTTTTTATATGACGGACCACATCAAGAATTCAAAAATATAATTTACGGGCAAGGAGAAACACCGCTTCCAAAGCTCATAAAAAGGCCGGTCGAGCCGGAAGATGCGGACAGGTATCAGACAATCTTTGCAAAAAAAGAAGGTGGTGTAGCAACTCCTACTGCAGGTTTACATTTCAGTATTGAGCTTATGAAGCTTATGAAAATCAAAGGTATTAATTTTAGTGAAATTACATTACATACAGGTTTGGGTAATTTTCGGGCCATCGAAGTTGAGGACTTAAGCAAACATAAGACCGACTCTGAGGAAATTAATGTTGATGAAAGCACCGTTGAAATTGTTAACGAAGCTAAAAACAACAAGAAAAAGATATGTGCCATAGGGACAACTTCATTAAAAACATTAGAATCTTGTGTTACTATTTCAGGGCATTTGAAAAGTTATAGTGGATGGACGAACAAATTTATCTTTAGTCCCTATGATTTCAGGTTGGCCAATGCACTTGTTACCAACTTTCATTTACCTCAATCATCAATGATGATAGCCACAGCAGCATTTGCAGGTGAGGAGTTCTTGCACAAGGCCTATAAAGAGGCAATTGCACAAAAGTACGGTTTTTTCACCTATGGTGATGCCATGTTAATTTTATAAACTTGAAAGCCCATATTATCATTGTTGCAGGAGGCAAAGGGGAAAGGATGCACACAGATATTCCCAAGCAGTTTATAGAAATAAACGGTACTCCAATGCTTATGCACACATTAAAAATATTCAAGAACACGCTTGCAAACACACCTATTACTTTGGTATTGCCAAAAGAATATAATGACTTGTGGGATAATCTTTGTCGTAATTTCAAATTTAATATTTCACATCAGGTTATTAGCGGAGGTGAGACAAGATTTCAATCGGTAAAAAACGGTCTTTCCTGTGTTCAAAAAGATTGTATTGTTGCAATTCATGATGGAGTGAGACCATTAGTGAGCAGTCACACCATATTGCGTTGTCTCGAAGCTGCAGAAAATTACGGTGCAGCAGTTCCTGTTATGCCCATAAAAGATTCACTCAGGAAAATTGATGGACCAAAGTCAAAACCACTTGTGCGAAGTAATTACAGGATTGTACAAACGCCTCAATGCTTCAGATATGAGATAATTGCTAAAGCATACGAGTCGGATTATAATGAAACTCTGACTGATGATGCTTCCATTGCTGAAGCTGCCGGATACAACATACATTGTATTGAAGGTAATGACGAGAATATTAAAATTACAACTCCTGCTGACATCGTTATAGCAAAAGCTTTACTGGGTGTAAGGGGATGAATTATTTTCCCTAACACTTGAAGCGCTTCATTATTATAAATTATTGTAGTTTTGTCATCAACAAATTCTTGTTTTATGAAGCTATACCATAAATTTTTTTTCGCTATCGCCTCAGGATTATTGTTAAGCATAGGCTGGCCATCAGGAGGGTTCTCATTTATTCTTTTATTTGCGTTAGTTCCATTATTATTTATTGAGGATTATTATTATCGAAACAGAAAAAGACCTATAGGTGTTTTCATTTTTGCCTATTCAAACTTTTTTATCTGGAATATACTTACAACTTATTGGATATATTATTCCACATTTTTTGGTGCTGTGATGGCCATCGTATTTAACAGCCTTTTTATGGCTATATTTTTTTATTTTTTTCACATCACACGCAGACATATTTATAAAGGACTATTTTTCAAAAAAAACTACGGGTATATTGTACTAATAAGTTATTGGGTTACATTTGAATTTCTACACATGAACTGGGATCTGACGTGGTCGTGGATGAACCTTGGTAATGGTTTTGCAAATTATTACAAGTTTATTCAATGGTATGAATATACAGGTGTATTAGGTGGTTCAGTCTGGATTTTACTTACGAACATACTTATATACCAATTCATTAAATTATTTTTAGAAGGAACAATAACAAAGAGAAAGTTAATTATTAACCTAACCGGAATAATACTCATCATTTTTGCGCCAATTATTTTTTCAATAATAACATATTATAACTACAAAGAAACACCAAATCCTGTTCAAGTGGTAGCTGTTCAACCTAATATTGATCCATACAATGAGAAATTTGACGGCATGTCGGGTATTGAACAAGTTGAGCTTATGATTAGCCTAGCAAGTCAAAAGACGAATGATTCTACTGATTTTGTTATTACACCTGAAACCTCAATAAGTGGATTATGGATGGATGAGTTTGATTCCAATCCTGCAATAAGAAGGTTTAGGAAGCTTATTGAGCGCTATCCACAGCTAAGTGTAGTTACAGGGGCCAGTATGTATGAATTGTATGAAATGAATGATGAACGTAGTGTTACCTCACGAAAACTTAATAATTATAACGGCTATTACGATATTTATAATTCTGCTGTTTTTATTGATTCAACAGAAAAGATTTCATATTATCATAAATCTAAATTGGTGCCTGGTGTAGAAAAGATGCCTTACCCTCAGATTTTTGGTTTTCTTGAAAAATTTGCCATCAACCTTGGTGGTATGGTTGGCACTCATGGCACTCAAAAAGAGCGCAGTGTTTTTGAAAACCACAATGGTATTAAAGTAGGTCCTGTAATATGTTATGAATCCATTTATGGTGATTTTGTAACGGGTTATGTAAGGAACGGAGCCCAACTTATTTTCATTTTAACCAATGACGGCTGGTGGGAAGATACGCCAGGGTATAAACAACATTTGGAATATGCACGACTCCGAGCCATTGAAAATCGCCGTTCTGTTGCACGTTCAGCAAATACAGGGATTTCTGCATTTATTAACCAGAGGGGAGATATGCTTCAAAAAACCGAATGGTGGACACCTGATGTTATTAAACAAAGTATCAATGCCAATGAAAAAATAACCTTTTATTCTTATGCCGGAGATTACATTGGTCGCATATTGAGTTTTCTCAGCTTATTGATGGCATTTTATACAATAACAAATCTCATAATCAACAGAAGCAAAAAGCTATAAGGTGTATTTTAAGGCAAAACTTGCGGTCGTAAGGAAAAACTTATCATTGTAACCATTAATAACCAAATCCCTTTCATAAAAGGGAGTCAGAGCCCTGTTAACCTGAAGGAAAAGGCATAATTTCTTATAAACCTGACGTTCTACCCTGAATGCCAACATGAGGCTGTATCTGTTAATTGAAGAAGAATTATTATATTGCAAATCCAACTGATCTAGTCCTTCAATGCCACCCTCACCAACAGTAACATGTACCTGGCCTTTATCGTATCCTCCAGAATGGAAAAATAGATTTGGTCCTATGCCTAAAGTAAATTTTTTAATATCATAATTTAAAAAACATGCCACTTTAAAAAAATTTAATTTCATATCACCATTAACATCTGTCTTATAATAGGTATTGATAGGCGTGGTTATCACTGTGCCATTTTGAAGATGAATATCTACATTTACGGTCGTATCCTTTTTAATTTTGTCAACATATCCCAATGAAATAAATTCAAAACCAAATTCAGCATCAAAAGAAAATTGATTGTGCTTGAAAAAGGTATGTGTAAAAGCTGTATTAATACCTGCTTTGAAAGAAGCACTTGAATTTTCACTTATTTGATTAGGTGTTGGTCCTCCTAGAACAGTGCCCAAATAAAATGCTGTTTCCTTTTTCTGAGAATATATTTCAACACAATTCATTATGTTAAAAACAAGAAGCGCAATAAAAATTTTTGCAAAAAAATTAAATAAATTTCTTCTCATTTATAGTAGTTTCAATTTTTTTTTACTCTGAAGTATTAGAGAAACATCATCAATAAATAATGTACTTCCAATGGAGCCGTTAAAATTGCCTCCATCAGCACTTGAAGCAAAAACAATACTCAAAGAATCAGGAGTAACATCAGTCATTAAATAATTCAAATCAACTTCGAAAGGAGTATATGTGCTGATGGTATTGTAAACAGGAAAGCGTGCTTCAGCAATTGTATCTCTTTTCACTGCTTGGAAATCATATTTGGTAATATTTGCATAAATGGCACCTGAATCCCCATTAACAGAAGTATATTTATAAAACCCCTTGAATGTCAGGGGTTTATCTGTAAAAGGTTTACCTTCAATAATCATGTTTGGCGCATTAAAATCGAAAACACCTGATAATAATATCCCCGGAAGCGTAAGTTCTCCCCATTGACTTGTAACAAGTTTAGCAGCATATTTTCCGGTGTGGGCATCTGATGTTTTAATTGCAGTTTTGGGAGCACCTAAATTACTCAGCACATTAAGTGTTGCCCACCATCCGCTCTTAGGTTCCTCATAAGTATTATTACCGGAGGTAAAAGCCTCCCAGTTTTCAAAATCACCATCGTTTACATTTGTTGGTAAGGGCTGGGTTATGTTATCATCATCCTCATTATCGTCAACCGGTGGGGTTTCTTTTTTACAAGAAGAAAATAAAAGAAAGTATAGGGGAATTAAAATTAGTATTAGATATTTCATAATTTTTTTTACAAAATTACGCATTAAAATCAGACATGTTTAATTCTTTAAATATTTTAAGAACTTTTAGGTATTATATATATTTAAATATATGTATGTTGATGTAATTGCTTATAAACTGAAAAAGCTAAATTGGAATCTACTGAAATATTTGGAGTCGATCTTGGTGTTGAAGGATTTCATTTACAACTACTTAAGTTTTTTAATTTCTTTGTCAAAATCGCTTTCGTAATTAATATCCTGAATAACCCTGAATTTGTCAAATTCCTGTTCGGCTTTAATTTTGGCTTCTATCATAGAAACTTTTCCTTTATCTTTTAAAATGGGGTAGTTTGAAAGCTCAAGAAAACCAATCAGGAACTTTTCCCATTGGGTCATCGAAAATGCTACTCCTCTTTGGGCATTGTTTTCGGCTAAATCGAGGTATGCAGACACAATCCTGTTTAGCTCTTTAATGTGTTGATGCGACAGGTAATTTTTGGCAACAGTAACATCGCTTTTTAATATCTTACCATCGGGAGCGTCTTTCCATGTCTTTAAGCCCATAAATAGCTTTGTGGCATCGGCTTCGGAATAGATTATCTCAGCGGCTGTTTTGCCTGAAATAGCCCAATGAAGTTTATTTTGTACTGTAGCAAAAAAGTCTTTTGTTTGTTTGCTGTCTTTATCGTAATCGGTACTTAAAGCATACAAATCTGTTATTTTCTGATAAAATCTTCTTTCACTGGCTCTAATTTCGCGGATACGCTCCAGTAATTCATCAAAATAATCCCGACCGTAGTTCTTTCCGTGTTTAAGGCGCTCATCATCCATAACAAACCCTTTAATAATAAACTCATTTAAAGTTTGGGTAGCCCATTTACGGAATTGTGTGGCCTGTGCAGAATTAACTCTGTATCCAACAGCCAAAACTACCTCCAGACGATAAAAATCAACAATGCGCCCTACATCACGTTTACCTTCTTTTTGAACTATTTCCATTTTGGAAACAGTTGCATTTTCTTCTAGTTCGCCGGTTTCAAAAATGTTTCTCAAATGCTTGCTTATGGCAGGGATTTTTACCTGAAAAAGCTCAGCCATAGTTTTTTGCGTTAGCCAGAAGGTACCTTCTTTGAAGGTTACGGCAATATGAACCTTTTTATCGTCCGTATTGAATAGCAATATGTTTTGAGGCTTCATAAATATAAAGGTTTTTTTATGTATTGTTTTATTATTTCATTTCGTCTTTAAATCAAAATCCTGTACTTGAAAATCAAAGATAAGCCAGTAAAGCGTGGACAGGACGTAATATTCGGGGGCGAGGTTAGTGTTGTAGTAGTTCATAAATAATGATAATTATTCATATTTTAATCTTTTTATCTGTTCCATTAAAATATCTATAATAGTCCTATTTTCTACACCGTTTTTATTAATTATATCAATTATTTTCTGATTATCATAAAATGGTTCTTCATATTTTTTCCATTTAAAGGGAATACCGTCATTTAATAGTGCAAAGTATAAAGGGAAAAAAGTAGAAAATGAATTAAATATGCAAAAAGCACCAAAAACAACACTATCAAGTTTTAATGAATCTTCTACTGAAGCTGGCTTAAAGACTATATTATATCCTTTATATTTTGTTTGAACCGATGGATAGAGTAATCCAGTAATTTCTGGGTGAGTTAATATTATTTTAGTAAATGTAGCGGATAAAATATATTCAAAATCTATTTTTTTATTTACAACTTTAGTAAATTCTTTTCCCATTAACCTATAAAATTCATATTGATCTGAGGTAAATGAATTTACTTTCATAAACTGTTTTTGTCCATCAATTAAATTAATATTAATATTTGAAGATAAATCAATATTTGTGTCAGGAATTATTGATGCAACTTCGATTTCATTTTTAATAATCCATTTACCAATAGTAAAGAATTCTAGTCCATTTAAACCATCTCTTATATTTTTGCTGGTTTCAAATAGAGAAACAATGTAAGGTTTATCAATTTCAGGTGTAAAGATTGAAGCATAAAACAAAGAATTATGAAGTAAATTACAACGACCTATTGTTTTAATATTTTTTAAATCAGTTCTATATGATATCTCCTTTTCAAAGTAATATGCATCTGAATAATTTAAATTTTTTCTACATCGAAAAATTTCTGTTCCAACCGGTAGTTTGTATAATATTACAGGTACTTTATCAAAATCATTGAATAAACTTAAGTCATCCCTTGTATAATTATTAAAATCAAAATTTTTTATTTTTTCATTCATTAACTTCATTATAGATATTTAAAGTGACCAGTTCTATATATTTATTCAATTTTTACCTTCTCATACTCCTCCTCACTCAACCGAAACTCTGGTCAAACCACTTTTATTTCCTTATAAGTCAAATTATGGAGGTTGAAAGCAGTCTCATCAATCAGTTTTCTAAAGTTGTGGTGTCATCTCCTATTGATTTTTTAGTGTTAATTTGGATTACAATTAATTAAAGCTTATTTTGAATTGCATTATTTGGACTGCCTATTAGTATTTGATCAATCTGATGCCCTGATGTTATGTTTTGAGTTTTCCATTCGTGTACTTTAATCTTTTTTTTGGTTGTTGTCGAGTATCATTTAAGAGCTTTTTGATTATTTTTCAAATATATACAATATCCTCATATCTCTTGATAAAAAAGTAAAAGCTTTGGAGGAAAATGTGGAAAAATGAATGGGAAAAATTTACTTCTTTTTATAATAAACAGACCCTAAATACTTATAATCAATATATGGGTAAATTTGATATTCTTACTTGAAGAATTAAAAAAAATGCCCGTACATTTTTCTACGGGCATTTTAAAGAGTTAAGAAAAATCAGACTAACGCCTTTGATTGGAAATAAATTCATTTAATTCATCGATGGTCATTTCGAAAGTGAAAGCATCGTTTACAATATAGTAATTGCCGATATCAAAAGTATAAGTATAAGCATGTTTTGCAAAAGTTAATTTTGAGTCTTCAAAACTGAATAGTGACATAATTTCTTTTACCTGTCGGCTCAAGAGGCAATTTGAGGAAGTTATCTGTTTTGCAATAGTCAGTTTGCTGTCCTCAAATGTTTTAGAGGAAATTGTATTTTTCGCCATGTTAAAATCTGCATCTGACATAGGCATCGGACAACCCACAGGGCCATTATATCCTGGAAGAACATATGTTGGAGGTTGATTTACAGGAGGCATTTCGTCCCAATCTCTGCTATCAACAGCAGTAGATGTTGTTACAGAGGTAGTAGTGGTAGTTGTTGTTGTAACTCTACCTGAATTATCTCTCATATCTACATTCATATTAACTCCAACGTCTCCTTCGGGTGTTTTCATATCCATACCAATTCCATTAACACCCATATCAACATCCACATTAATTACTTCACCTGTTTCAGGATCACGAATTGTAACACCTGTGCTAGCCCTATCATCATCGGCACTTATGTTAGTTTGAACAACACCGCTTGTCTGTATTGTTTCATTGGTTTGGGTAGTTGTAACAGTTTGGGTTGCAACCGGTCTTTCTTGTGTTGTATAAGGCACAAAAACCTGAGAAGAATTTCCGGCGGGTTGAGCGGCAGAAACTTCTTCAAAACTACTCATTTTCAGCACATATTTTCCTTTCCTGTCTTTACGAATCACCTGTGTTTGACTATACAAGCCATCTACACCTACAGGGCTGATATTTTTGTCAATAGCAGCAATTGCCTCGTCTTCAAAAATAATTTTTACTCTGTAATTATTTTCGGTTAAACCTGTTACAACAACATTTGTGCTTGGTGTTTGGTTCTGACGGATGCCATTCATAATAACCCAGAATTTCTCTCCATCCTGACTAAAAATTGTTAAAGAAGCAGACTGAGAAAAACCATTAAGGGCAATAATAAGAAAGATAGACAAGATTAAAAGATTTTTTTTCATTTTCAAAGAATTTAAATTAAACATATATTTTTTATTATCGTGATTGAGGAACTACCTGAAGATCAGGAACATTAACATTTCTGGGTGCAAAGTTGATTTGTCTTCCATAAATAAGTTTAACATCAAGAACCTTATCTTTAAATTCAGGGATAGCATCTGCAAAGTCAAGAATTTTATAAGCCAGTTCATCAGGTTTATCTTTAAAAGTCAAATTAAGTTTGGTGTAGTTATTAAAACTAAGGATTTCGAGCTGACCACCAAAACGTGGGTCTTCAAGCATTTTAGCTCTTAAGTCTCTAAAATCTCTAAAAGAACCAATAGAGTAAAACCTCAATTCATAGGGAGTGCCATTATTAACCCAATTACCTATATAGGAATTGAATAGGTTTAAAAGCTTATCAAAATTATTATTAACAGCTAGTTTTATGCCCTCAGTCAACGCACTTCTCTCATCTCTGGCGTTTATCCAGTCGCTTTCAAGCAGCACTGTACCAAGACCTTCAGCAGTACAATTATCATAAGCTTTAATTTCAACAGATACTTTTTTTGAGGTACGTGTATCAAAGGCCTCACTGCGGGAACTGACATTAATTTTGCTTATAAAAACAATAAATTGAGCATCTGCCATCATACCAATACGCTGCACATAACTTTCCTCATTAGTTTCACTGTCCTGATATATGCCAATAGCTTCCCTCTGAAGTGTTTCAAATCTTCTTTTTTCAATATACCTATACCTTTTATTGGCAAGAAATTCATTGACACGTTCAACGGCAAACTCGTAATTTTCCTGTGAATCAACAACCAAAGACCTGCTATCATACATCACTAAAAATCTTATTCCACCAATTGCCAATGCAAGAGTTTGTGCATCAGCTCTTAAAGGAGAAAGGCTCACCCTTGCTTTTACAGTGATTTCATACCTATCCGGAAATGGGACTTCGCTTACAATGGTGTAAGAAGCAACATATCCCTCGGTTCTTGATGAAATGACATCTTTTAAAAGGATAAAATTTTCCACCGTTGACTGTGATGATATAGAAACCCCCATGGCTTGACCAACTGCATTTCTCAGGGCGTCTTGCAGTGCATCATCTCTTCTGACACCTACGCCTTTAACTTCAACTTCACTGATGTCGCTGTCTTGATTTAATTGATTGGATAAAATAACAGTTTGAGAAGGAGTTTGAGTAACAGCTGGTCGCGTTTCTGGTGTTGGGATAACTGGACTTGTTGTTTGATTTACCGGAGTTCTCCTGTTTTTTTTTCTTCTTTGAGCAAAAGACTGATCAACGCTAAAAAGCATCAAAGTTATCAGAAAGAATACTATAATCTTTTTCATTTTATATTTTTTTATTTAAAATAAAGCAGTAATAATTTAAAACTATCAGATAAAAAGCATCAGAAACTTACCAATAGAAGTTGCAGTGTTAATTATTTTACTCCAATTAATTTTTTTCATATTTTCATTATCGAGTACAATTTTTCCGGGTTCAGTTCTAAGTACGTCAATAACTTCAACACCTTCTCTTATGCCTAAGTCCGTAAAAAGCTGTTCGGCAGAGTTCAGAATTTGAGGGAAAGTTCCTGTATTAGGGTTGTATAATTTTGAGAAATCGAGCACAAGGTTATTGTTTTCATCAACGATAACAGGGAAGAGTGCGGGATCAAGCTGTTGACCATTAAGGTTGAGTGCTAAAGCATGAAGTAGCTGATTTTGAACTTCAGTTGATAATTGATCTTGTGTTTCCTGTGAAATATGAATAGATCGTTGTTCAGGAATATGTTCGTAAAGAGCTCCTGCCAACCCATTTCTTTTGTACATTTGAACACGCATTCGCACCTCCATCATCCCATTCTTTTCAACAGCTTCACCAACCATTTCTGCCCCTTTAACAACGCCATCTACTCTTGTATAAATAAAATCATTCATAGTTACCATTTCTCTCACAGTTGTTTCGCTTGTTACCCGAACACCTTGAATAGTTTCGAGAAGGTTTCTTTGAGCAACAACAACAGCTCCTCTTGTTGCCATGGCTTTAGCCTGAGAAATGTTGTTAAATCTGACTGTATCAATAACAGAGCTACCAACAGCTTCAATGAACTGTTCTGACCAATTAAGGGTTCCGTTCTGAGTTTGAGTAATAACCGGCCTGCTGTTTTCAATAATATCAGTCAAATTAATTTGAGTAACAGATGCAGGATTTCTTCCGGCAGCACTTGTCACGGGACGTGCTGTTGTTTGAGGGTTTCTATCTTCAAGGGTTGAGTTGGTAGGTACTACCTGAGGTGATGTTTCTGTTGAGGGTCTTGTTACTTGTTCGGGTCTTATTGGTGTTACAACTTCCTGATTTTGACTTTCCCTAGCACGTTGTAATGCTTCTTTTTCAGATTTTCGTGCTTTTCTTTTTTCTCTGCGGCTTTGGGCTTCAAGATTCTGGCAACACAATATTCCAGATAATATTATACCTATTATTAATAACTTTTTCATGGTGTTAGATTTTTTTAATTAGAATCATTTAATTTGGCAAAAATAATTTTTTTTATTTATAATTCAAAAAGAAACAATGTGATACAAAAGGCAACAACTATTTTTTTAATAAAATATTAAGAATAATGAAATAAAATAAGCTATCTGTTAAAAACAGGATAACATAAGGCAATTGATTGGCCAATCAACGAGAGCGGTCAAAAACAAGGATTGTGCCAAAATTTGTAACATTTTTATTTATGGTTGAATCTTGCTTATTTAAATTAAACGAATATGATTTGAAATTTTGTATTTTTACAAAAAAAATGTAGGTTTGCAAAAAAACTCAAATAGGTATTCATGAAGATACTGATGATTTTGCCGCGAATACCATATCCACTTATCAAAGGGGATAAATTAAGGGCTTTTCATCATATTAGAGAATTGTCCAAAGAAAACACAATTATTTTATGTGCATTAACGAGTGAGAAGATACACCCAGAGGCTTTACCCGAATTAAAAAAATATTGCACAGAAGTACATATTTTTAAATTAAACAGAATTGGGATTTTTATTAATTTGATAAAAGCATTTTTAACAGGATTACCTTTACAGGTAGGTTTTTTTTATAATGCCAAGGTAAAAAAATCAATTAACAAAATAATAGAACAGAGCCAACCTGATCATATTTTCTGTCAACTCATACGTGTTGCTGAATACGTAAAAGATGTAAAAAAAATTGAGATGACGCTAGATTATCAGGATGTTTTTTCAAAAGGAGTTGAAAGACGGATGCAAATCATACCTTTTATATTTAAACCAATTTTTAAGATGGAATATAAAAGGTTACTAAATTACGAACGTCATGTGTTTGAAAGGTTTACAAACAAAATCATAATTTCAGAACCAGACCGTGATTATATACCCCATAAAGAAAAAGAAAAAATTCATATTATTCCAAATGGAGTTGACACAGGTTATTATTCACCGAGGGAGGTAGAAAAAAAATATGAACTGCTTTTTACCGGAAACATGGCCTATCCTCCAAATATTAATGCAGTATTGTACATTGTACATGAAATCATGCCCTTGTTAATAAAGGAGAGCCCAAACATTAAGCTACTGATTTCAGGAGCGAATCCCTCAAAAAGCGTCATGCGTTTACAATCGAAAAATGTACATGTAAGTGGTTGGGTAAGAGATATTCGAAACAGCTATGCACAATCACGTATTTTTCTAGCTCCGATGCAAATAGGGACGGGTTTACAAAATAAACTTTTAGAAGCCATGGCTATGAAATTGCCATGTGTTTCTTCAGCATTAGCCAATATGGCACTTAATGCAACAACAGATAAAGAAATATTGATAGGAAATAATGCTGAAGAATATGTTAAACATATTACTAAACTTCTTAACGATGAATCTTATAGCAAAAAAATAGCTTCAAAAGGCTATGAGTATGTATTGAATAACTACAATTGGGAAACCCTTACACAAAAAATCGAAAAAATCATAAATTAAAAAGGCATGAAACCGAATAGTTCTCAAAATCTACCATTAAAAATTACTATTATTTCAGCTATTATTGTTTTTACTATTATAACCTATAGTAATCACTTCAACAACCCTTTTCATTTTGATGATGCCCATACTATAGAGAATAATATGTATATTAAAAGTCTGAAAAATTTCCCGCTATTCTTTTCAGATGCCTCTACAATTAGTTCTAATCCAATGAACCAGAACTACAGACCTCTCATTACGCTATCAAATGCATTTGATTATTATTTAGGAGGAGGTCTTGATCCTTTCTATTTTCATTTAAGCATGTTTTTCTGGTTTATTGTTCAGATAATAATCATGTTTCTAATGTTTTCAAAGCTTGCAAATTTAACCGGTACACATAAATACAATATTTATTTTGTCGGATTTGCCGTGGCATGGTATGCGATACACACAGCTAATGCAGAAACTTTAAACTATATAATATCACGTACTGATTCATTATCGACTTTGTGTGTGGTTGCAAGCATGTATATGTATATCAGCTTTCCACTAAAAAGAAAAAGCTTTGCATATCTTTTACCAGTAATACTAGGGATGTTTATTAAAGAACAAACAGCCATGTTTGTACCTATATTGTTTTTCTACATTTTACTATTTGAGAATAAAATGCCTCTTTCAGATATCTTCGTAAAATCAAAATTTCCCCTATTAAGAAATTCAATAATACGCACTATGCCTGCTTTATTTATTTTAGGTTTATTGAGTGTGTTTGTTATAAGAATGCAACCTGATAGCTTTTCACCAGGGGGTATTTCTGCATTTGATTATTTTATTACACAACCATGGGTTTATCTCAGATACTTTATATGCTTTTTTCTTCCTTTCAACTTATCAGCTGACACAGATTGGGATGCAATTAGCAATATTTTCGATGAAAGAGTGATTGTTGGTTTTTCTTTCATTGCATTTCTTATATACTGGGCATTTCGTTCTTCAAAAAACAAGGAAACAAGAGCTGTTTCGTGGGGAATTTTATGGTTTTTGTTTGCTTTGCTTCCCACATCCAGTTTTATACCACTGGCAGAGGTAACTAACGATCACAGGATGTTTTTCCCATTTGTTGGACTAACATTATCAATTGTTTGGACAATTCGGTATTGGTTAATAAAGAAAGATGAAAAATTCCTGACAAAAAATGTCATTTCCCGTTATATAATAACAGGTGTTTGTTTGATTATTATTATGGCTAATGCTTATGGTGTCAGACAGCGTAATAAAGTGTGGAGTTCATCTGAAAGTTTATGGTATGATGTAAGCATAAAAAGCCCCAGAAATGGCAGAGGACTCATGAATTATGGACTTGCATTAATGAGTAAGGGTGATTTAAACGGTGCATTGGAAGTATATAATAAAGCTTTGGTTTTAACACCAAGTTATTCATACCTGCATATCAATATGGGTATAGTGAAAAATTCCTTGGGTTTAAAAGAAGAAGCAGAATCTCATTTTAAATTAGCTGTTCAGTATGGGGGCTCTTACAGCGAACCAAATTATTATTACGCTAATTTTTTGTATGCAAATAACAGGATAACTGAAGCACAACATTATGCAGAAACAGCTTTATCATTAGCCCCTGCACATGTATCATCACGGCATCTTTTATTGAATATTTACAAAGTTTTAAATTTAAAAGATAAGTTGAATGCACTTATAGAGGAGAGTCTGAGAATTAACCCTGAAGACACGTATGTAATGCAGTTTAAACAAATTGGAGAATCAGATCAACCTTTAGAAATAGCATTGGCTGAACAACAGGCATTAAACGAACCAACTCCAGAAAACTATTTAAATTTAAGTTTGATATATTATAACCACAGCCGATTCAACGAATGTATCGAAGCTTGCAATAGTGCGCTGAATCTAAGGCCTAATTATGCTGAAGCCTATAATAATATTTGCAGTGCACATAATGCGATGGGAGAATGGGATAAGGGTATTGAAGCCTGTGAAAAGGCCCTCAGTATCAAACCCGACTATCAACTGGCAAGAAATAATCTTAGATATGCACAAAGTCAGAAACAATAATAAAAGTTTTTTTAATATAAAAAAAATATTATATTTGTATTATTAATCATTAAAAAAAACTATTATGAAAAAAACTCTTTCAAATTTATTATTGCCATTGATGATGATATCGATATTTTCATTTTCTTGCAAAAAAGATGATGACAATAATAACAACAATAATAACAACAATAATAATATACAGCCGGCTGTGTATAATAAGTACTTAGTGGCAGGCAGTTATGGTGATATTATAAATTATGAGATTGATAAGGCCAACAAAAAGTTTAAATATACCAATGAAACCACAGGTATTTCGGACAGTGGCACTTTTGTCATTAAGACAGGGGCAAACTTAGGTGGAATTTATGAAATTACAGTGGGCAATAATACTTTTTTTGGAATAGAAAAGCAGGACAAGATGTTTACAACATCACTTCCATCAGGCAATCAACTGAACTCCCTATGTTTTGGTATTACATCGGAAGTCAATTTATCAACACAATATAGCTCATCAGAAATTGCAGGGAAGTATATTTGGCTTTTATACCAAGACATAGAGGATTTTCTATGGGGGGGCTATGAAATACTACCCAATGGTACATTTACATGGCAATTTGGACCTGCAGATGATAATGATTTTAACGAATCACAGCATTTTGCAGGCGCAGGCTCAGGGACATGGGTTGTGTCTTCTACAGACCCTTCAAGAATAATTTTCACCGAGGGAGGAGTAAGTAGCACAGGAACTGTTTATCCCGGTAAATACATGATGATTGACAATGGACCGGGTTTTGGTTTTGCCGCTGGAATAAAATATCCGAATGCACCACTGACACAAGCATCCATAGCAGGTGATTACAAATGGCTGGATGTCACTCCTGAGGGTTATCTTGGTGTAGGGAATTTTTCTTTACCTGCTACGGGCACAACAGCTGATTATTTTTACAAATATTATAACAATCCCTATGCTTCAGAAGGGAATGATACCATGACAAATTTCCGCAGATCAACAGCTATTAATAATGCCTTTTTAGGAGAAGATGATTGGGATGGAGATATTTTTTACACCTCATTTATAGTATTGCCAGGAGAAGCTTTGTTATTTTTCACATGGGGTGATAATGGCATGGTAAGTTATGGTATAGCTGCAAAAATCAATTAATCAACTTTTGAGATATCAGAATAAATTCTTTTTACGCTGGTAATACCGTCAATTTTTTTCAGAACATCCATAAGTTCTTTGAGTTGGTCAGAGTCATTGACATATAACATGATAGTTCCTTCGTAAGATCCCTGTGAAGTTTCAAAGCTTATGGAGTGCATATTCAGGTTTAATTCTCTAATCACTTCAGTAACCTGATTGACAATACCAACTTTATCAAAGCCTGTAATTACCAATCCAGAGAGGAACTGTCCTTCTTTATTATTGGACCATCGTGCTTTAATAATTCTGTAATTGTATTTAGAAAACATGTGCTTTGCATTTGGACAATTTGTCCGATGAACCCTGACGCCTTTAGGATTTACACTAATAAAGCCGAATACCCTATCACCGGGAATAGGGTTACAACAAGTGCCTAAAGAATAATCCATAGGCTCCATCTTGCTTCCAAAGAGCAGCACTGCTTCGCTTATAGGAGAAGTTTTTTTTCTGTTTACTTCATCATTATCACTTTTTCTTTTAAAAATGCCTCTGCCGATAGATAAAGCATCGTTCATTTTCTTAGCAAAAGCTCTTATATCTGTTTTAGAAATTGTTTGTTTGTAAATCGCCACAAACAGCTCCTGAGAGTTTTTCAATTTATGAGAAGCAGCAAGTTTGTCGATGGTTTTTTGATCGGCTTTTAATTTCAAGCTTTTAAGCTTGCGCTCCAGCATTTCTTTTCCTTCTTCAATAAGTCTTCTCCTTTCTTCATTGAGGGCATAAGCAATGGCCTGTTTGGCTTTTGATGTTACAACCTGATTAAGCCAATCTTCTCTTGGTTTCTGTTTATTGGAGGTAATAATTTCAACCTGATCAGCATTTTTAAGTTTCTGATAAATGGGTACAAGTTTGTTATTGACTTTAGCACTGATGCATTTGTTACCAATGTCGGAATGAATATTATAAGCAAAGTCCAGAACAGAAGCATCGTAAGGCAAATTTTTCACATCCCCTTTAGGTGTAAAAACAAAGATTTCATCCTTTTCAAGATTATGGTGCAGGTCATCGAGAAGTTTGGCGGTATCTTCCTTTTGGTCGTGAAGAATATTTCTGATTTGCAGGAGCCATTCATCTAGACCGGAATATGAATTGGTTTTCTCAGGTGACGATTTATATTTCCAATGCGCAGCAAATCCTTTTTCAGCAACTTCATTCATACGAACTGTACGAATCTGAACTTCAATCCATGTTCCCTTATGTGTATCCAATTGTTTATACATAAGAGTTGTGTGCAAAGATTCGTATCCATTTGCTTTTGGAATTGCTAACCAATCCCTGTATCTTTCAGGATTTGGGATGTAATGATCATAAAGTATAGCTAAAACACGATAACAATCGGATTTTTCATCAGAAATAGCTGAATTTATAATGATTCTTATTGCAAAAATGTCATAAACTTCTTCAAAAGGGATTTGTTTTTTTTGCATCTTATCCCAAATGGATTTTGTTGTTTTAAGGCGAGAACTGATCTGGTATTCTATCCCTATAGCATCTAAATAGGGCTTTATACTGTCAATAAATTCAGAAATAAGAGACTCACGAATTTTGGCAGTAAGAGCAATTTTTTTCTGAATTTCTTCATAAACTTCGGGTTCCGTATATTTGAAAGCCAAATCTTCCATTTCGCTTTTAATATTATAAAGGCCGAGGCGATGAGCTAAGGGAGCAAATAAATATGTTGTTTCGTAAGATACTTTTAACTGTTTTTCGTGCGGCAGAGCATCAAGAGTTCTCATATTATGAAGTCTGTCAGCCATTTTAATAAGAATAACGCGAACATCAGTAGATAAAGTAAGAAGCATTTTTTTAAAATTCTCGGCTTGAATAGAAACGCTGGAGTTTTTATCAAAAATATCAGATAATTTTGTTAAGCCATCAACAATCTGTGCTACTTTATCATTGAACATTAACTTAATGTCAGCGATGGTATATTCAGTATCTTCAACTACATCGTGTAATAAAGCACAAACAATAGATGTTCCCCCTAACCCAATTTCACTTACAGCAATATGAGCAACTTCAATAGGATGATACACATAAGGTTCTCCAGATTTTCTGCGGACGCCCGCATGAGCCGTAACAGCAAGATTAAATGCTTTACGGATCATTTTTTTATCCTCTTGTTTAATGCTGGGTCTGCATACTTTAAGTAAAGACCTGTATTTCTTAAGAATTTCTCTCTTTTCTAAATCCTCATTAATTATGTACATATGTAAGTCAGAAGTAAAATAAATTTAATTTTTCAAATTTTCATTAAAGCAAAGAGACAGAAAATTAATAAAAAGATTTATTCTAAAAGGGAAATATATAAAATTGCCTTCACTGAATTAATCTAACTTCTATCAGATCTTTAGTTTTCACAAAATTAAAAAAAAAAGCAAAATAAAAGAAAATATATTATATTTGCCTGATGTTGTTAATGCATACTTTATAAATTATTCTTTAGCTATAAATTTTTTAATTATTTAGATTATGAAAAAGTTTATTTTTCAATTACTTTTTATTGGTTTATCTTTTATTGGTTTTTCCCAAACAACTGTATTTCAAGAAGGGTTTGAGACTTTACCATTAGCTGTTACTTCAAGTGGCACCCCAGGTTGGAGTAGAACCTCACATTATGCAAAAACAGGAACCTATTCAGATTCGAGCAGGGTTGCGCAGGCAGACACTTCATATCTAACAACCAATTCGTTCAGCACAATTGGGAATACTTATGTTGTTTTGGAGTTTGCCCATATTTGTAAACTTGAATTTTTCGACAGGGCAGCTATTGAAGTATCAACAAATGGGGGTGTATCTTATACAAGATTAACAGGAACAGAATACTTAGGAGCCGGACAATTTACAAGTATTGGCAATTCATTTACAGCAGCATCCTACCCTACAGATTGGTCAGCCGCTAATGATGCTGCTATTCCTACAAATAGTTGGTGGAAAATAGAAACGTTTGATATTTCAGTTTTAGCAGCTAATCAGGCAAATGTTAAAGTAAGGTTTAAATTATATGACGGCAATAATAACGGCCACTTCAATAACTTTGGATGGCTCGTTGATGACATAAAAGTAATTACAGCAGCATCAGAGCTTATACCTCCTGTAGTAACCCTTCAGGCTCCAGTATTACAGGATACATTACTCATAACAGGCCCATTTGAAGTAAATGCACAAATAACTGATATTTCAGGTATCGATTCTGCTTTTATAGTATATTCAATTAATGGAGGGACTGATGATACTATAGGAATGGTCCTTACAGGTACTAATATTTACAGTGGATTTATACCGAGTCAATCATATAACACACATGTTGATTATCAGGTTTTTGCCATTGACAATTCACCAGCTGCAAATACAGGTCAATCACTAAGCAAATGGTTTTACGTTAAAAAAGGGCCAGATATTGTAACTCTTGGGACAGGAACATTACAGAATTCAGGTACTGATTATCCGGCACCCTACGGAAACTTTTACTATGGTGCCAAACATCAAATACTGATAAAAGCATCTGAATTATCAGCTTTGGGTGTTTCGGCAGGACCTATTGTATCCTTGGGATTTGATGTAGTTTCAGGATTAGGGTTACCCCTTACGAACTTTACCATCATGATGGGTCACACGACCCAAACATCTATTAGCACATGGATTTCCGGGTTGACAACTGTTTATACAGTGCCCACTTATTCTGATGTTGTAGGTTGGAACACACATGTTTTTACAACACCATTCGTATGGGACGGTACAAGTAATATTGTAGTTGAAACTTGTTTTAATAACAGTTCTTATGTATCAAACGGCAATGCGGTTTTTAATCAAACAGCTACATCTTTTAATTCAATAATATATTATTATGGGGACAATACATCTGTATGCAGTGCACCACAGTACATCAACACATCTTTGCAGCGCCCAAACATGCAGATTGGTGTTCCACCAAACAATAACACCAATGACGCAGGTGTGACACAGATCATCAATCCTACCGGAACTGTTGTAACAGGTGTAGCAACCCCAATTAATGTAAGGATTAAGAACTTTGGTGTACAAGCACTCACATCTGCACAAATAGGATGGAGCGTTAATGGAATTCTTCAGGCCCCAGTTCCATGGACAGGTAATCTTACACAAGATCAAAGCTCAAACTCCATATTCCTTGATAATTTCACTTTTGCTAATGGACCCTACACTATAAAAGCATGGACTTTTTTACCTAATGGACAAACTGATCAGGGAAACATGAACGACACAACTGCTGTCAATGTATTTGCTTGTGCATCAATACTTAGCGGGAATTATTCCGTTGGTGGAACTGGTGCAGACTATCCTACTATTGGTGCTGCATTAACAGCACTGGAGCTATGTGGTATTAATGGTCCAGTAACCATGAATATCAACCCGGGAACTTATCAGGAACGAATAATCATTCCTGTTATCCAGGGTATTTCCGTAACAAATACGGTCACATTTAAGGGCAACGGTGCAGGAACTATTCTGAATTATGCCCTTACTACTTCAAACGAAAGGTATGTTGTCTTGTTAAATAATTCCGAACATATCATCCTAGACAGTCTGACAATAAATATTCCAGATACAGCAGCCTTTGGATGGGGAATTTTCATCACAAATGAATCAGAGAATATCATAATTCGAAACTGTAACATAAATGTCCCGGCAAATTCTACCTTAGCAAATTATGCAGGCATAGTTGCATCGAACTCGTATTCTTCAGCTACAACAACAGGGAATACAGTTAAGAAATTAACGATAAGTAATAATACCATAAAAGGTGGTTATTACGGTATTACAATTATGGGTGAATCAGCAAATAAAGTTTCAAATTTGCTTGTTACCAATAACATTATTGAAGATGTGCATTATTATGGTTTGTATTTAAATCAGATAAAAGCTCCTGTTATTACAAAAAACACCATAAAAACAAGAAGCACAGGCTCAAGCACTACCACATTCAGCAGTAACATTTATGTACTAAATATTGATAGTACATTTACTATCTCATCAAATAAAATAAGAGATATTGGTCAATATGGCATCTATCTTTCCGGGGCAACCAATACTTTTGGAGGCCCTTCACACATTGCCAATAATATGATTGGTGGCGGATTCAGAAATACAGGAACTACAACCAGTGGTATTTACCTTACCAGTGCTGCAAACATCAATATTTATTACAACAGTGTCAACATGGATGGAGTTTCTGGTCGAGCCTTGCATACTACAACTTCTGCCACTATTTTAAAAGTATTAAATAACTCATTTGCGTTTAACGGAACAGGTAATGGTCATGCTGCATATTATGAAAGCACTACCTCTTTAGCAACAAATAATTATAATAATTACTTTTCTGGGAACAGTACTAATTTTGTTTATTACGGTACAGCAGTAGCAAACCTTGCAGCCCTACAAGCAGTTAATGTACCAGCAGGAAACGATATTAACTCCAAAGTTGGAAACCCCAACTACACTACACCAATGATTCTTTACCCAACCGGTACACAATTATGGCAGGGAGGCACACCGGTTTTAACTGTTCCAAACGACATTGACGATAATCCAAGAAATGCAGTCACTCCATGTATAGGTGCAGCAGAATACACACCGGCAACAGATGATGCCGCTCTGATAGCCATATTATCTCCAGCACAATCAGAATGTAATTTGGGATCAACAGAAGTTATAGAAATTATCATTAAAAATTACGGTACTACCACAATGACATCTGTAAATGCTTCTTATAAGGTTGACGGAAGCACAGCAGTCACTCAAACATTTGCAGTAAATATACCAATGAATGGCATAGACACGCTTACTTTTAGTACAACAGTTGATCTGACAACCATAGGGATTTACAATTTTAATTTCTGGGTTACCAAATCGGGAGACAATAATCAACTGAATGACAGCATTTTAAATTTCAAATTATATCATAGCCACAACTTCTATTCAGGCCCCTATACAATGGGATTTGAACCGAATCAATATTTTGCTGACTGGAGTGTTTTTAATCCAGGAGGAAGTAATACAACATGGACAATTCCTTATAATAGTACAACATATGCAAATACAGGGGACAATAGTGCACTATTTCTTAATGGCACATCAAATACTGGAGAGGATTGGTTGTTTAGTCGCTGTTTTGATTTTTTAGCCGGTACTACTTATGAGATTTCTTTCTATTACAGAAATGGCTCAACAACGACAGGAAACAATTTGGAGCTTAAAATAGGTACTCAAAAGGACCCTGTTCAAATGACAAGTTCTTTGGTTAATCTACCTGGTATTCTGAACACTACATATATTAAAGCCACGAAAACCTTTACAGTTCCAACAACAGGGGTATATTACTTTGGATGGAGGGCTTACAGTGCACCAACCAGTACATATGCATACATTGATGACATAAACATTAAAATTATACCTCCAATTGAAGCATCAATAATTGATATGACTTCCCCAATATCTGGCTGCGGTTTAGGAGTTGACACCATAGAAATTGTAATTAAAAACACAGGTTCTGACACATTAAACACTACTCTTAATGCGTCTTATCAGGCAAATGGAAGTACCATAATAAGCGAAATTGTCAGTCTTAACAATTTTGCACCTAATCAAACTATCTCATACGTGTTTACAACACTTATTGATTTATCAACAGCCAATGTTGATTCCATTTTTGATATAAAAGCATGGATAGATTTGGCAGGAGATCCGTTACAATTTAATGACACAATTGAAAAAACAATAGTTTCAAGTTTTATCCCTAACGATCCTATCGTTTCAAATATGGATATTTATTATGGGCAGAGTGCAACGATAGCAGCCATATCAAATGATTCATTGTATTGGTTTAATGGGATGACATCAACTACACCATTATTTGCAGGTAATCCATTTGTAACCCCTGTTTTATTTGATACCACCACTTACTATGTTGAAGCTATGAATGGCATGCCAAATCTTAAAATTACAGAAATTACACAATACAGACTTGGCTCAGGACAAACCCCTGTATATCCTTCATGGGTTGTTGGTGAAGATTTTGCTGAAATTACAAATCTTGGTTCTGCACCAGCCAATTTACAAGGTTATGTTTTTGATGTATATGGCGAAGGAGCAAGAACATATACATTCCCAAGTATTAACCTTCCGGCAGGTCAAGTTTTGTTATTACATATTGGAACAGGCACAAATAATCCTACAAACTATCTATACAATACCGGAGGAGCTACAGATGCTATTTTTTCAACTTCAATTTCAGGTTATGCTTTAAGAAATAATACTAATAATATTCTAGATGCGGTTGCAACTAATGGATATACTTTTCAAACAGCTTCAGGTGTTACCTCAAATGATTGGAGCAATTTATTAAGCACATCAAATGCAGGAGTAATCAGAATTATATCAGACAATAATACTGCTGCTGATTGGATTGCTGCTTCAAGTACAACAACCCAAACAATTGGATCTCTTAACCCGCAGTTAGCTGGTTCATTAAGCACAGGAGGTAATGGCTGCAAAAGCAACAGGGTTCCTGTGACAGTAAATATTATTCCACAGCCTTTTGATGCAGGTATTGCAAGTATTGTCTCACCGATAGATGCATGTACAGACGGTAGTGAAATAGTTGAAGTTCTTCTTTATAATTCCGGAGCAAATGATATTACTAGTGGTCTTTCAGCCTCTTATGTTGTAAATAACGGCTCGCCGGTTACACAATCTGTAGGTGTTTCAATACCAGTAGGTGATACCATATTATTTACTTTCACAGTACCAATTAATATTAACCTTACAGTTGGAGATTCAACCATTCAAATTAAAGCATATACAACATTAACAGCAGATGGGTACAATGCAAACGACACAACAAACACCAGTGCTACATTTTCATTTACCCCTCCGGTTCCTACAGCTAATAACGTTTCAATACCCTATGCCACATCAACTACTTTAAATGCAAGCTCCCCCTATTTTATCAATTGGTATGATAATATTGCAGCAACTTCAGCTGTAGATACAGGTACAACTTATACTACACCAATTCTATATTCAAACACAACGTTTTATGTTTCATCCTCCTCAACACAAGGAGGATTTCAAACCCAAATTGGTACAGGAACATTAACACAATCGTATGTTCCCTGCTACGGGTGGTTTGATTATTCATGGAGCACTTCCCTTTTTCTACCTGCAGAATTAAATTTCTCAGGCAACATTGACACTCTTATTTTTTATGTAAACAATACAATTTCACCATATACAATGAATGACCAAAGGGTTTATCTTGGACATGCAGCTTATTCTGCATTTACAGATTACAGTTACCCTGGCACAACCGGATTAACACAAGTTTATCAGGGTACAGTAACATGGAGTCCTGGTTGGGTTAAAATACCGTTAAGCACACCTTTTAATTATAATGGGACTAGCACCCTGGTGTTACAATGGGAAAATCATGATGGTTCTTATATTTCTGGATATCCATCGTTTGGAGCCAGCACTGTACCATCTAATTTGGTAAAGTACAACTATGATGATGTAACCTTCCCATCTAGTGTAGGTTATGGTGCAACAACAAGGCCTAATACAATCTTTGTGCATGATGCTCCCGGTTGTGAAAGTGCCAAAGCACCTGTAACAGTAACAGTAACAGGCACACCTAATGTTGACGCTGGTATTGTTTCAATAGACATGCCCATTTCGCCAACAAATTTAGGGACCCAGAATGTAGATGTTACATTACATAATTATGGACTAAATCCTTTAACAGCAGTTAATATCAATTGGACTGTAAACGGAGTTCCTCAACAAGTATTCAACTGGGGAGGCAATCTTGCACACAATACAAGCATAAATAATGTAAACATTGGTACTTTCAATTTTACACTTGGAAATCATGTTATAAAAGCATGGACAAGCCAACCAAACGGTGTATCAGACGTATTTAATCTGAATGATACAACACAAACAAATATCATGGCTTTTGACCCACTTAATGGTATTTATACAATTGGAGGAACTACACCTGATTTTATAAATTTCACACAAGCCATAAATGCGCTGAACAATTATGGTGTTTCAGGTCCTGTTACTTTTAAAGTTAGAACAGGTACATATAATGAAAAGCTATTATTAGGAGCTTATAATGGTGCTTCAGCCACAAATACTGTTACATTTATGCCTGATGCAGGGGCTACAGTAAGCTTATCAGTTGCTGACACTTTTGTTGTAAAAATTAGCAATGCTAAATTCTATATTTTTGATGGTTCCAATAACGGAACAAACAGTCGTGATTTCAGCATTATTAATAACTCCACTAATGCCAATACTACCGCTATATGGATTGCTTCAGTATCAGATAGTATTTCTGTTAAAAATTGCAAAATAGCAGCTGGTTCTAATGTTGCCACCTCAACATTCGGTATTTATGCCGCTGGAACAACAATTACAACCTCTGGCACCGGTAATAATAATTATCTTGTAATTCATAATAATGAATTTACGAAATCATATTTTGGTGTTTATGTAAAATCTACTTCTACACTTAAAAACAATAATCTTTTAATAACACGAAATTTTATTGGTTCAAATTCCCAATCAGATTTTGTTACGTTCCGAGGTGTTGACATTGCCGGAGCCAATGCACCTTTAGTTGAAGGCAATGAAATTATCAACATGCAATTGTCAACTTCGGTCAGTGTATCAGGTATAGAAATAGGAAATGATGTTACTGATGCAAAAATCAGTAAAAACAGAATTCGAGGATTGCGTTCTACAAGTACAGGCGGTTACGGAGCCTATGGTATCAATATTGCTTCAGGAACAGGAACTTCAAATATTGAGATTTCAAATAATTTTCTTTCCGATATAATTGGCTCAGGTTACAGTGCCACAAGTACATGGGAAAATCCTTTTGGTATCAGAGTTACAGGAGGTACAAACCATAAAATATGGCACAACAGTGTAAATATGCATGGTGCACCAACAACAGGCTCCAATCCGAGTATGTCGGCTGCCTTTATTGTAACCTCAAGTCTGGCAACAGGTCTGGATGTTAGAAATAATATTTTTGCCAACAATATGACAGGATTAACCGGTTCAAAATCATATTCAATTTATGCAACAGCCGGTACTGTTTTTAATAAAATCGATAATAATGATTATTTTGTCAGTGGGCCTTTCGGGACTCTGGGATATTTTTCTTCAGATATTCTTACACTTTCAAACTGGAGGCTCATCACATTAAAAGACACAAATTCTATTAATGTTAATCCTAATTTTATAGGTATTAACAATTTACATACTTTCAGTACTACAATTAATAATGAAGGAGCACCGATTCCGGCAGTTACTGATGATATTGAGGGAACATTAAGAAATGTAAATACACCTGACATAGGAGGCTTTGAATTTGACCCACTTAACCTTGATTTGTCATTGATGGAAATTGTGTCTCCGACTTCAAATTGTGATTTAAGTGCAAATGAAATCTTAATAGTTAAAGTTAAGAATAATGGTTTGGATACCATTACAGGTTTCTCAATGTCATACTCAATTAATGGAGGAACACCTGTATCTGAACCTTTCACAGGTTCTTTGGCTACAGATTCCGTTTATACTTTCACATTTGCTACTCCGGCTAACTTATCTACCAATACCGCATTTAATATTCAATTCCATGTTATTCTCACAGGAGATCAATATGCAATGAATGACACCATGTCGGTTTATTTGTATCCCAAACATGATTTTTATTCAGGAGCTTACACTATGGGATTTGAAGGGAACGAAAACATGAGCGGATGGAGACAATACGACGGCAATACCGATGGTAGGATTTGGGAATATCCGTTTATAAATGCTACTTTTGCACACACAGGAACAAACAGTGCCAGATTTAATCAGGGATCAACAAGTATAGGGAACGACTGGTTTATTTCAGAATGTTTTGATCTTGAAGGAGGCAAATCGTACAAAGTTGAATTCTGGTACCGTTCCTCATCCACGGTTTCTTCACATAATCTGGCTGTGAAACTTGGTACAGATGCAACAAATACATCTACATTTACAACAACGGTATTACAAATGCAAGGCATTAATAACACAACTTATCAGATGGCTTCTGGCATTGTAAGTATAAGCACAGACGGTGTTTATAATTTTGCTTGGCATGCTACAAGTCCAGCTTCAACCTATGTTCTTTACATTGATGATATCAATATCAGATTGCTTCCTCCAAGAGATGCAGGAATCACTGAGCTTGTAAATGTTGTTGATTTAATGAATGGTGGAGACCAAATTAATCTTCAGGCAAAAGTTAAGAACTTTGGTTCTGATACACTGACCAGCATCCCTGTAAAATACAGCCTGAATGGAGGAACAGCCATAACAGAGACATGGATTGGCACTTTATTACCTGATTCAGCTGTAACCTATACTTTTGCAACTGCATTTACAGTGCCCGGAGGTCAATTTGATATTTGTGCATGGACCCAACTATCAAATGATGGAAATCATGGAAATGATACAACATGCAAAACCACTTTCGGAATTCCATTAATGAACCTGCCTTTCACAGATGATTTAGAAGGCGGCGTTTATTTCTATACTACAGGAGCAACAAGTCAATGGCAAATGGGAACTCCAAGTGCCAGTGTTATCAATACCGCTCATAGTCCAGTAAATTCATGGGCTACAAATCTTTCAGGTAATTATAGCAACAGCAGCAATTACAACCTCTATTCTCCAAGATTTAACTTCAGCAATTCAGTAAACAATGTAATTGGATTCTGGCATTGGTATAACACTGAAAGCGGTTTTGATGGAGGCAGATTACAATACACAACTAATAATGGACAAACTTGGCAAACTTTAGGAGTTGTAAGTGATCCATTAGGTACTAATTGGTACAACACATCTAATATAAATGGAGCACCGGCATTTACAGGATTATCATCAGGCTGGGTTTATTCAAAATTTGATCTTACTCAGTTTAACAACTTCCCAGTTCCTGTACAGTTCAGATTCAATTTCTATTCTAATGTTTCAAACAACAATTACAATGGTTGGGCTATTGATGATTTTGAAATTTTCCAATCCCAGATTCCTACGGATGCAGGAGTAATAGCTATTGTCAGTCCTGTGGGTTCGGTTGTAAACGGCTCAACAAACACTGTTGAAGTAACTATTAAAAACTTTGGTACCAGCCCATTAACTACTATTCCAGTGAGATACAGAGTAAATAATGGTGTAGCAGTTCAGGAACAATGGACAGGAAACTTACAACCTGGAGCAACTGTAAATTATACTTTTAGTGCAACAGTTTCACAATCAACTTCTTTTAATTTATGTGCATGGACACGTGTTAACGGTGATACTTACACCAACAATGACACAATATGTGAAAATATTACTGTAACCGCTGCACAATATGATGCCGGAGTTGTTGAAATAACAGCACCGGGAACACAAACAACAATCGGACAGCAAGTTACAGTCAGTGCAAAAATAAAGAATTTTGGCACGGAGACTTTGACAAGCATGAGTGTGGCTTACGATTTGAATGCCGGCGCACAAACTGTTGAAACATGGACAGGAACACTTGCACCAAATGCTGAAGTTGTTTACACATTTACAAATACCTATTTATCATTATCCGGTAATTATGTATTATGTGTAAAAACACAGCTTGCAAATGATTTAAATACAGGCAATGATAAAGTTTGTAAAACCATAAATGGCAGTGTTGGCATAGAAAATGTCAACAACAATGCTTTGTATCTTGGGCAAAACATACCTAATCCAGCCAATGGTAATACAATGGTGTCTTATTCGATACCAGAATCCGGAAGAGTTGTATTCGAAATAGTCAATGTTATAGGTCAGTCAATTTACAAAATTGAAAAAGATCAAACAAACGGTAATCACTTTATTGAAATTGATGCAAACAAGCTTGCTGATGGCATCTATTACTACACACTTAACTTTGGAGATCAAAAGCTCACAAGAAAGTTAGTTGTAAGCAAATAAATAGAATGATAACGCAGTAAAAAGGCTGTCTTTAACAGGCAGCCTTTTTTTACTTATTTTTCAAAAAATAATTAAAAACACTTTGCCCCTTGGCAACTCCAATACAATTTTGGAGATCCTGTAGAGAAGCTTCCTTGATTGATTTAACAGACTTGAACTTGTGAAATAATGCTTCTGCTGTTTTTTGTCCAATGCCTTTAACATTGAAGATTTCGGAATTTACAATGCGTTTTTCAGATTTATTCCGGTGGTGTTTTATCCCAAATCTATGGGCTTCATTTCGTAAATGCTGAATAATTCTTAATGATTCGGAACGTTTATCGAGATAAAGAGGGATGCTATCACCAGGGAAAAAGATTTCTTCTAATTTTTTGGCTATCCCAATAACAGCAATTTTACCAATCAAATTAAGTTTTGAAAGGCTTTTAACAGCAGCACCTAACTGTCCCTTTCCACCATCAATTATTATTAACTGAGGCAAAGATGAATTTTCATCTAAAATTCGCTTATAGCGTCTATGAATTACTTCTTCCAATGAGGCATAATCATTTGGGCCTTCAACAGTTTTAATGTTGAAGATTCTATAATCTTTTTTACTTGGTTTTGCATCTTTAAAAACAGAAATTGAACCGACAGCATCAGTTCCCTGCATATTTGAAATATCAAAACATTCAATATGAGCAGGTAAATTATTTAAATTTAAGTCTTTTTGTAAAACCTTCATCAATCGCTCACCCGGAGATTCAGGATTTTTTAAAAACTTTTTAGATTTGCTTTCCATCATAAAATATTTCACATTTCGGAAAGAAAGCTCCAACAATTGTTTTTTATCACCTATTTGGGGAATTGTGTATTTAACATCCGGAAGACTCATATCAGGTTTAAAAGGCACAACGATTTCCTTGGAATTGCTGTTCAGTCTTAATCTAATATCAAGAATTGCATAACCGAGCAACTCTTGGTCACTTTCATCAAGTTTTTTCTTCAACTCAACTGTATGGGACTGAATGACAGAACCGTTTGCCACCTTAAAAAAATTCACAAAAGCGGATTCATTGTTTGAACAGATAGAAAACACATCAACATTATTTAATTTTGTACTGACAACCGTTGATTTACTCTGATAATTTACGAGTAAGCTGATTTTCTCTTTAAGAATTTGAGCTTTTTCATATACAAAATTATCGGCATAACTCTTCATTAGTATTTTCATTTCCTGAATAACAGCAGAGATATGACCTTTAATTAATTGTCTGATTTGTTTAATTGTACTGTTATATTCATCTTGGGACTCAAGTCCAACACAAGGTGCTTTGCAATTTCCAATATGAAACTCAAGGCAGGTTTTAAATTTATTTTTTTTAATATTTTCTTCAGATAGAACTAAGTTACAATTGCGTAATTTAAAAAGCTGCCGAATTAAATCGAGCAAAACATACATTGTTTTTACAAAAGCATAAGGCCCATAATATTCAGAACCATCTTTATAAACATTTCTTGTATGAAAAACCCTGGGAAAATTTTCATTTTTTATACAAATCCATGGAAATGTTTTATCATCTTTTAAAAGTACATTATACCGAGGTTGCCATTTCTTAATTAAGGAATTTTCAAGCAAAAGGGCATCAAATTCGGTATCAACGATAACAAATTTAATATTTGCAATCCTGTTAAGCATAAAAATCTTCTTTGCGTTATCATTTTTTTGAACAAGGAAATGAGATTGAACGCGTTTTTTTAGATTTTTAGCCTTGCCTATATAAATGATTTTGTCATTTTTATCAAAGAATTGATAAACGCCAGGATTGTTGGGAAGTGATGAAATGATATCCTTTAAAAAGTCATTCATCAAGTAATTAGTTGATTTTTTTAATGATTAAACCAATTTCCATAAGACCAATAATCTCAACGAGATGCATTTTGTTTTCAATTTTAAAAGTGTAATTCCCTTTTTGGCTGAAAGGAAAATTTTCAAAAACAGGGAGTTCAATATCCCAAATGTCACCAAGTCCCTCTCCCTTAAAAGATCCATCAGTATTTCGTATGATTAAATCATGCTGCATAAACCTTGACTCTCCTTCAGGAGTTTCAATTGTAAGACCCATTAATACATTGGCAAAAGGATAAAAAGAGGCATGTCTGATGGCAATAATGATATCATAATTATCGGGATTTTCAATTTCTACCTGAAAAGTTATAATTTCTGTTTTAAGCCATTTATTATCTTTGAGTTCATGATGTTTTTCAAATACATTACTTTGATTGCATGCTGCAAAAAAAATCACAGTTATACATAGAATTAAAAATTTTTTCATAATTAAAATTTTTATTTTTTTGGAATTTTGCCAAAGATTCTTAATAAAGCCCTATGAAAAGCATGAATACCTAAAACAGGTTCGGCAAACATAAAAACACATTTTCCGAAAATTGCGTTGATTTTTAATTCATCTGCAATTAAGGGGCTATCTTTAGTTTCCGACATTTGCTGAATCCAGACATTAAAAATTCCTTTTGATGCAAGATTACGCAACACATTATCTGTTTCAGAAGCTTTTGTTAAAATGATGGCATGTGAAACATTATCGGGTAAATCGTCAATTGTATTAAAACATTTATCAGAACAAATTTGATTTGCAGATGGATTAAGAGGAACAACCTGAAATCCTTTCTTCTTTAAGGCTTCATATACAATGTGACCAAACTTCTTGGGATTTTGGGAAACACCAATAACTGCAAAAACGTTATTTTTATTAAAAAACTCAAAAACTAAATTATTCATGTTTGTTTAAATTATCGTAAAGTAAAAAACTTAACTACAGAACTAGCTCCATTAATATTGACTCGAGCAAAATATAAACCCTGACTTAAATCATTATTAAGATAGAAAAGGTTTAATCCTTTTTCCATTTGTTGGGACGGGTATCGGGCTATACAATTACCAAAAACATTAAAAACATCAAGATTAACCTCTGCACTATTTTCGAGATTACAGGCAATAATATGTTTGCCATCATCAGTATAATGATATACAAAAAAGGATGATTCGATTTTCGGGGGAATCATTTGTATGGCTTTAAGTACAGCACTCTTAGCATTAACCCTGCCATAGCCCATTTCATTTGACCAAGTGCCGGAAGGTTTATTAAAACTATAATTATATCCTCCAACCTTATCACAAGTAGATTCTAACACGTATCTTGCTTGTTGTTGAGTAAGGTATGGATTAACAGAAAGGATTAAAGCCATTACACCTGCTGCATTGGGGCAAGCAGAAGAAGTGCCGTTAAAATTATTAGTATATGCCCCATTGCTAAAACCAAAAGGGCCGGTGATATCGGTTGTATATATTTTAACACCCGGAGCAGTTATGTCTAGGCCTTCACCCCAATTACCTTCCCAGAAATTTTCATTATCACAGGAAGTAGGACTTTTTCTTTCATCACACATACTTGAAGCATTTACAGCAATAACCTGAGGCAAACGACTTGGCCATATGGGCGCATCCCCATCGTTACCACTTGAAAAAAGCATGGGAACACCTTTACCATTTCTACCATTAGCTAAAGCTAAAAAAATTGCTTCATTCACAATAGAGTCTTGACCGGGAAACATGCTTAAATACTGGTCGGTAATACCCCATGAATTACTGAGAATATCAGCTTTTCCAACCTGCCATGCCCAAGTTATACCATCAACCATCCAATCACTTGTTGACCATGGAATAATCTGTCCCATAAAATTTATGTAATGAAAAAGCCTTACAGGAATAATTTTACATTCAGGGGCCACACCAGCTATACCAATATTGTTATCAGCAACGGCGCCAAGAATTCCGGCACACGCTGTTCCATGGGCATCACTATCATAATCTGTACTGGGAAATCCGTTAGTACCCTCACCTATTGCATCAAAACCGGGTAGGATATTATCTATGAGGTCGGGATGTAAAGTATCAACACCCGAGTCTAAAACAGCCATCCTAATGTTGCTGTTACCTCGGGTGATTTCCCATGCTTCAACCACTTTCATATCAGCTCCTGCTGTACCATTGTACTGTAAAGGTACACCATCATTCTTCAAAGCCCACTGCCTAGGAAAATAGGGATCGTTGCTGTGTACATCTATTGAAAACATATAATTAGGCTGGCAATATCTTACAGAATTTTCAAGTGAAATTTTCATACATATATCTTTAATCTCTAAAACATCTGATTTTTTGAGAAGAAATTTATATACATAGGGTAATGAATTAAAGGATTTATCGTTGGTTAAATCAAATTTTTCTTCAAAATAATCGATTAAGGCTGTATTTAGAAACCCCTTGAAAGCAACATATATCTCGTTAGTGTGAGAAATCACTTTGTCTTCTGAAAGAACATACACCGGAGATAAATACATTACATCCTCATTAGCAAGTAATTGGTTTACTATTGCTGATTTCAAATTTGCGTTTGGCAAACGAATTAATTGAAAACCATCTTCAGTCAAGGTTTCATCTAATTCTAACACCAAAATATCACTTATTTGGCTTAGAGATTCAACGTTTTTTTCTTGTGAAGAATCATTTCTAAATTTCAAAAAATACAAATCTGTTGTAAGTTCCTGTGATTTTAAAACGAATGAAAATATACCAATAAATATAGCAATCAAAATTGAATTAATCAACTTAATAAAATTATTATTCATTTGCAATTTTTAAGAAGTTAAAATAATTGATTATCGTTAGGTAGTAAAAACATAAAATAATTTGAATTTTATAATTCATTATTGCTCCCTTTATATTTTTTCAATAATATTTTTAAGAAATGCCTTAGCATCTTCTGATCCTTCATCCGGAGCCCAGTCAGCAAAAATTTTATCATTCATAGCATTATAGGGTCCGTCTTTAATTTCATACAAAACAGATCCTGTTTCCAATGAAACGAGTGTGTGCCATTTACGTGCAGGTATTTCAACACCATATACACCACTTTTTCTGTTCATAATAATCTTTTCTGTTACCTTTCCAACGTCATTAAAAATGACAATGGCAATCATCCCTTTAAGGATAATAAAGACTTCTCTTTTATCGGGGTTTTCGTGTTTGTGTGGTCTGACATAAGTATCAGGTTCCATTGCATTAAGCAATCTTTGAATAACATCATCTTCCTGAACATGAAAATTATGATTCATTCTTTTACGTGATGCAATCTTAGCCTTTTCTGAGACTACATCAATCAAACTCTTATCAATAATAATCATTAATTCTGAAAATTAATTCACAATAACCTTAATATTACCCAGTAAAACACTCTGATTTCTTAGTGACAAATTGTAAACACCCTTTGACAGAGCTCTGATATCTATTTCAAGTGTACCCTCTTTATTATCAACTCTAACTTGTTTTTCAATCATCACCTGACTTAACATATTACTAATTGATATTGTATAATTGTCAGGAAGCAGGTCTTTATATGAAACCGTGAACTTATTACTGGAAGGATTGGGATAAACCATAAAAAGAGCATTTTCAGAATCGTGGATACCTACACAATTATCAAAAGTAATATTAATAGTGTCGGTACTGATACAGTTATTCTGGTCAATCAGGACAATCACATAAGATTGTGTTCCTAAACCGTTCATCGCATAATCAACCAATATGTTATTAATTGTATCAAGGGTATCACTTGGTAATTTAATCCAGAAATATGTATAACCAACGTGAGCAGCAAGCTCAATATTTTGATTTAAACATAAGGTTGTATCGCTTCCTAAATAAACAGAAGGAGGTGTTGACTCATTAATCATCACAATGTTGTTCATGAATGTTTCACAATCTGTTGCTGAGGGGTAAAATCCCCAGATATAATATTGTCCGTTCAGCAAGTTGTCCCATGTTATTGGATTACCACTTCCGGAAACTGCGTTTCCGAATGCAACTCCATCTTTGTAAAGCTGATAGCTCACTCCATTTTCAGAAGAATTTAAGATAAGGCTTGTACCATTTGTTCCCGGGCAGTATTGCCCATTGGTTGTCAATGTGTAAGGAGCTGGGAACGGGTAAATACGAATTGAAGCCGTATCTGAATTACTGCACGAATGAGCATCCATATACCAATAGGTAACATCATGCAATCCTGCTCCAAGAGAATCCGGATAGAGAGTGTCATTAAAAATACCATTACCTTGATAATACCCACCCAGAGGCACACCACCAGTTAATAGGAATGGAGACTCAGATATACAGATGTCGTTGATTGTGCTAATATTTACAACAGGTAAACCATAAATTGTAACACTTTGTTGGGCGCTTTCTATACAACTGTTGGCATCTGTAATTGTATAAGACAGGACATGAACACCAGGAGTCGTGTTAACCGGATAGAAATATCCTGCATTTACGCCTGTTCCGGAAAATGAACCTCCCAAAGGTGAGCCATTAAGAAGCTGTTCATCATCATCATTACAAAAATTACCAACCGGATTGAAGGTCACCGGGGTTTGTGGATATTGGTTAATAACAGCAGTTCCAGACATTTGTATTGAACAATATGGTGCTGCTACAGAAGTAGCTGTTACTGAGTAGGAACCAGCAAGTTGATTATCCCATGTCAATGAAAATCCAGTACCAGCAAGAGACATTCCTTGTACTGAACCATTTTTATACAGTTGATAATTAACACCCGTTTGGGAACCGTTAAGCGTTATACTGACACCAGAGGAACTATGACAATAATTGCCACCGGAAGAGAGGTTAAATACTTGAGGTACAACACCAACATTTACTGAAACTTGTCCAGACACTACATTATACCCATCATTAACAATAACAGTGTAAGTTGTATTTACTGAAGGTAAGTGATAAGTAGAGGCGGATGTAGAGGTAAATCCAGCAGGGTTTGATGACCAAGCATAGGAGTATGAGGTGCTACCACCAGTAGCAACTGCATTCAAGTAGAAAGTATCTCCGGGACAAATAAGAGACGGTTGACCAGAAGGTGTAACGGCCAGTCCGGTACCTGAAACTGACACTATTACAGTGTCTTTTTGAGAACATCCTGTATTTGTGTTAGTAACCAATACAATAAATTCAGTAGTGTTGTAAAGAATTTGAGTCATTGTTGTCTGTGCCGTTGGGTTTACAACTGAAGATGCCGGTGTCCATCCATAAGTATAAGAACCACCTCCACTTACAGTAACATTAAGAGATGTTGAAGTACCGTAGAATATATTTTGATTATTACCTGCATTAATTATTGGAAGCGGGTTTTCATAAATATTAATACTGCCATTCATATTAGAGGTACAATTTGGTGAAGCTATTAATGTTGCAACTACTGTATAAGTACCAGCTAATAGGTTTGTCCAAGAGAGCGAGCTACCTGTTCCGTTTACGGCACTTCCCAATGCTACACTATTTTTAAACAACTGATATGATGCAGATGTCTGAGAGTTACTTAGTATAACGGTTAGTCCAGATGTGCCGGCACAATAACCTCCGCCACCACTTAACAGATAAACTGTAGGTCCTGATACTTCGGTTATTACTACAGTGCCTGTCATATTTGAGGAGCAGAATGGCGAGGAAGAAAGAGAAGCTGTTGCTGTATAATTGCCAGCAGGGAGGTTATTCCATGTTAAAGTGGTTCCGGTTCCGGAAACAACAGAACCATATGCAACACCATTTCTAAATAATTGATAATTCACTCCAGTTACCGAGCTGTTTAAGGAAACAGATAAACCTGTTCCACCCTGACAATAAGAACCACCACCACTTAAATTAAACACAGAAGGATTAGGTGTTGTTGTAATCACAACGGAGCCACTCATGAGAGCAGTGCAGTAAGGGGAATAATCAAAGCTTCCACTTACTGTATAGGTACCATTTGGTAAACCTGTCCAAATCAGGGTTGAATCTACACCAGGGATAGGCTGTCCATAAGCGACACCATTTTGATACAATTGATAAAATACATTGCTTTGTGAATTGCTTAAGAATACAGACAAACCGCTTCCACCAATACAATAAGAACCATCACCAGATAAGAAGTAGATATCCGGTTTATTTGTTACCATGACACTAACACTTGCTGTTTCTGCGCTGTTACCGTCGTTAATTAGGACGGTATAAGTTGTATTTACAGTGGGCATTGCTATTGGGCTTGGACTATTAGATGAAAAACCGGAAGGAATTGATGACCACGAATAAGTATAAGAGCCAGTTCCACCATTAGCTATTGCAGATAAAGCCACAGTGTCTCCTTCACAATTGAGGGTAGGATTAGCCTGAGCACCGGCAGTTAATGGACCACCAAAAACAGTAATTAAAACAGTATCAGACTGGATGCATGTAGTATTTACATCAGTAACATATACAATAAACTGTGTATTTACTAATAAAGTTGCAGTTGATGTAGATGCGCTATTCGGACTGATTACAGATATTGAAGGTTGCCATTGATATGTAAAATTGCCACTGCCTCCTGATACAATTGCGGTAATTGTTGTGGAAGAACCATAAACAATATTCTGATCGATACCCGCATTAACACTTTGCAGAGGTGTTTCGGCAACAACGATATTTCCTGACATATTGGATGAGCAATAAGGGGAAGAAACTAAGGTTGCAACAACTGAATAAGTGCCTGCCGTCAGATTATTCCATACAATGGGATTACCTGTTCCTGCAATAAAAGAACCATAAGCTGTACTATTTTTAAATAATTGATAATTTACCCCTGTATCAGAATCACTTAATGTAAGTGTTGATCCTGACGTTCCCTGACAATAATTGCCATTCCCGCTTAATGTATATATTGTGGGGTTAGTGATTTCTGTAATCACAATACTATTTAACATATTAGAAATGCAATAAGGAGAACTACTTAATGTTGCCACAACAGTATAAGTACCAGCAGCAAGATTATTCCAAATTAATTGAGTTGCTGTGCCCGGAACAACGCTACCCTCAGCAATTCCATCTTTGAATAATTGATAATTTACACCGGTCTGAGATCCTGAAAGAGTTACACTTAACAATGTACCACCGGCACAATAAGATCCACCTCCACTTAAATTAAACACTGTCGGATTACTTACCTCAGCTATCACAATACTACCAGTCATATCTGAGGAACAATAGGGCGCATTGGCCATTGTGGCAACAACAGTGTAAGTGCCTGCAGTTAAGAAATTCCATGTAATTTGATTTCCTGTACCGGGAATAGTAGAACCATAAGACAAACTGTTTTTATATAATTGATAATTGACTCCAGTATCAGAATCACTTAATGTAAGGCTCGATCCCGGTGTTCCCTGACAATAATTACCTCCACTGGTTAAATTATAAATAGCAGGATTAGAGACCTGAGTAATTACGATACTACCAATCATGTTTGATGAACAAAATGGAGAGGTAGTCATAGTTGCCACAACAGTATAAGTTCCAGCAGATAGATTGCTCCAAACTAATTGGTTTCCTGTGCCAGAAACAACACTGCCCTCTGCAATACCATTTTTAAACAATTGATAGTTAACACCAATTTGAGAACCAGAAAGCGTAACACTTAACAATGAGCCACCTGAGCAATATGAACCACCACCACTAAGGTTAAACACTGTTGGATTATTAACCATAGTAATTAAAACACTTCCGGTCATATTTGAAGTGCAAAATGGAGTGCTATTCATTGTAGCAATAACATTATAAGTACCAGCAGCAAGATTATTCCAAATTAATTGATTTCCTGTACCCGGAACAACACTACCCTCTGCAACACCACCTTTGTATAACTGATAGTTAACACCAATCTGAGAGCCAGAGAGTGTAACGCTTAATAATGTACCACCTGAACAATACGAGCCACCACCACTAAGGTTAAACACTGTTGGATTATTAACCATGGTAATTAAAACACTTCCGGTCATATTTGAAGTACAATAAGGAGCACTATTCATTGTAGCAACAACAGTATATGTACCAGCAGAAAGATTATTCCACACTAATTGATTTCCTGTACCAGGATTAGCACTGCCCTCAGCAAAACCACCTTTGAATAATTGATAATTAACTCCAGTCTGAGAACCTGAAAGTGTTACACTTAATAAAGTGCTACCTGAACAATACGAGCCACCGCCACTAAGATTAAATACAGATGGATTATTAACTTGTGAAATAACAACACTTCCATTCATATTAGAAGAACATTGGGAGCCTCCAATCGTAGCAACAATGGTATAAGCACCAGTCAATAGATTATTCCATGGGAGTGCATTGCCTGTTCCAGTAACCGGGGTTCCTTGTGCAACACCATCCTTATATAATTGATAATTAACACCTGATTGCGAATTTACCAGAGTTGCGGTTAAACCAGATGCACCAACACAATAACTTCCGGAACCTATAAAATTATAAATAATTGGGGCACTCACTTCAGTTATTGTTATGCTACCCGTCATAGTTTCTGCACAATTTGGAGCAGCATCCATAGTTGCCATAACAATATAAGTACCTCCCATTAAATTAGTCCATTCCAGTTGACTTCCTGTGCCTGCTACTGCACTACCCACAGGGTTACCTCCTAAATAAAGTTGGTATGTTACACCTGTTTGAGAATTGTTCAAAATAACGTTTGAACCTGATCCACCTGCACAATAAGAGCCGCCGCCACTAAGTTGATATATAACAGGAGTTTGGCTTTGCTCTACAACTGCAGTTCCATTCATTGTTGACCAACAGTAGGGAGATGACATATCTGTTGCAATTACAGTATAGGTTCCTGCCAATAAATTATGCCATGCTAAAGGTAGCCCTGTTCCATTTACAACATTGCCATGAATAACACCATTTTTATACAATTGATAAGTAAAACCATTTGCTGAACCATTCAAAAATACGCTAACACCGTTGTCTGCAGGACAGTAGCTACCTCCTGAAGAAACATTATAAACTGTTGGGGCAGGTGTTACATCAATTTGAATTAACCCCATCATATCACCCTCACAAGCAGGGGTAGAATTTGTGTAAGCCTCTACTTGATAGAGTCCTGCACCAAGGTTATTCCAATAAATAGTATCTCCTGTTCCCAATACCGGAGCACCTTCATAATAAAAAAGATCTCGAATAAGTTGATAGTAAACAAAAGTCTGTGAATTCTCAAGGCCTAATACCCCTTGTCCGTCACAGAATGTTCCTCCTCCAAAAAGATTATATGCTGTTGGGGATGGTATTTCATTTATACTGATAGTATCGGACATGGAAACAGTACAGAGTGTATTGTCATCAGAAGCAATAACATAATAGTCACCTGCCACATAAATATTGCTCCAAGTTAATGGGTTACCTGTACCTGTATAAGCACTTCCAATATTATTTGGTCCTTTTTTCAGTTGATAACTTTTACCAATTTCAGAATCAGATAGTTCCAGCCAACCACCGTCTCCTTCACAAAAATCTCCTGAGCCTGTTAAAGTAAATACAGTAGGTGCTGCAAGCATAGTCACATTAACAGTATCTGAAAGATATAACTGACATTGGGGTGATGTATTTGTTATAGCAAGTAAATAGTAAGAGCCTGCTTGCAAGCTGTCCCATATAAGTTCTGATCCGTTACCGGAAACAGGACTTCCATAAACAGAATTATTTTTATATAATTGGTAAAAAGTATTTGTTTCTGAACTACTTATTTTCAATTCTGTACCGGAAGTACCATCGCAATAAGTATCAAGAGTTACAGGCTCAAGAATATAAGGAGCAGGTAAAGGGATTTCTTCAACAACAGCAGTATCTGTAAAGTTGAAATAACAACCTTGAATAATAGAACTATTTGCAACCACAGTATAACTTGCTTGGGTCATATTATTCCATGTAAGAGGAAAACCTGTTCCTGAAATTGGGCTTCCTTCGGCAATACCATTCTTATATAATTGATAATTTACGTTTATTTCAGAGCCATTCAGTTGAATATCAACACCACCCGAATTTTCACAATATATTCCTGAAGTAGTAAAATCAAATGGGGTAATAAAGCAAGGGAAAAAATGAAGAACAAAACGATTTGTGTCGTTTACAGGATTATTACTAAAGTTGTATAAACTATCAGCACGTAAATCTGTCATTGTTGATAGGACTTTATCTTCAAGAAAAACAGGGAAGTTTTTGTCATAATCATCAAAAATCGCTTCAAAAGTGAAGTTAGAGGTGTTCGTGGTTTTAAAACCTAAAGGAAATGAAATATTGTTAAGTAATTCTGCATTTGAGTTAATACTGATGCTGTCATTTTCTATCATCGTATAAATCTGAGGCATACTTGGCTCAATAGAAAACAATTTTTGGGAATCATACACATCAAGAGTGTCAGATGCACTGTTAAAAAAGGCTATGGCAATTTCATCATAGAAAGACTGACCCTGCTGATTGGTTTTAATTCTGAAAATCATGGGATTATAAACAGAAGTATCAGGAGCATCAGTATGGTGTTTTCGCACATAATTGTTGAAAACCATTTGTTTAGAAACAAAGGGTGTGTCGAGTTTAACAAAGAAACCTTGCATAGGAGGAATTAAATTGCTTACCTGACGGGGTATTCCAATTTTAGCATTGCCATTATAAACAGAGAAGGTCTGATTTTGTAGCATCCAGTATGTTTTATGAACAAGGAAATCTGTTTGCAAAGAATCACTGTTAAAATCGATACCCGAAGGATATGGATTGGCAATAAAATTAAACCCTGCCTTAGAAGAAACCGGGTTTCGGCTTAATTCAATATTGTATCCGAAGTTATTTGGTTTTCCATTAAAAAGGACATTTTTAGGTGTTGTTGTGCGATAATTATAACCACGCATTAATGGGGTAAGAGTCGTTGTGTTATTTGTGATTTCTGTCCACACACCGGTTGTCTGGGTAAAGTATTCAAGCTTTGTGCTACCTGATGCTGCATCATACACAATACTTGTTGCTCCGGCCATTGGAACACCAACAGCATTAAATCTGTTACTACCTTTGTTGTATTGATAAATTTTGGCATTACCTATAATAGTGTCATAAGTTATTAATGATCCATGTCCAACATCAGAAGATAAAATTTTAAGAGAATCCCTTGTTATCATTTTGCCTTCAACAGTCAAAGAAGCATTTGGGTTAATTGTAAGCTTGCCCCCATTTTCTATGGTAAGTTTAAGACAAACTCCATTTGGTGCAGTAACAACCGGAAAGTTATTTGGATTTCCCTGAGGAACTGCAGGAATAAGAACACTTTTTGATGAATCGGGAATACCATAGCTCCAGTTGTCGTGATTATGCCAAACAGTATCTGCATAACCCGTCCATGTTGTTAACACAAAGTCAGAAATTGAGATATCATCAATATTCACCCTGTTGCCATTAATCACCTGAATCAAAAACCGCACTGGTCCTTGAATATTTACACTATCGAACGTAATCTTCTGCATTTGCCCATTTGAGTTGCAGTTGACAGGAAAGCCAATGGGATGGAAACTTTGTCCATTATTGGTTGAGTACTGTAATACAAAACGTCCTCCCTGATCGTTACGATAGTTTCCATGATATAAGGATATTGACTCAATGCCTTTTGGTTTATTGAAGTCCATAACAATATAACCACCCAATTGAATCCTAGCCGATTTAGCACCTCGTTTCTTATCTACACTCGTGGTTCCAATAGTAGATTTTGCAAAACGCCATTTTCCACTTTCGAGTTGAACTGTTGTATCGGCAAAATATCCTACAAGGTCACCTTGTTCAAAATCCTCAAAAAATGGATCTTCTGCACCGGTTTGGCAAGTATTAGGATTGAGGGTATAAGTAGTACTGAGATATTTGGTCAAGGTATCCATGTTATTATATTCATAAACCCTGAACCAATAGGATGTTTGGGGATTTAATCCATAAATATTAAAAACAGAATCGCTCCCTTTATAGACAACCTGTTCTCCGGGGGAAGTGTATAAGGGATTGGCAGCATAAGAAGTACTGTCAACGGGATTTGTAAATGAGTTAATAGAATTAACTTTTACCATTCTTGTGTCACCATTGCCCTTTGTCCATCTTACATTCATTGAACGCGAACCGACATCAATACAATGAACAAGTGAAGCTTGAACTGTTGGAGCATTCTTATGGCCAATACCAGTAACCTGAAAGCTTTCATAACCTGCAGGTGTGGTATGAGAAACAACAGGAGAATAATAACCTGTTAATAATGGTGTAAATCTAATGTAAACAGTTGTATCAGGGACTATGCCTCCGACTTGATTTATTTCCAATGTTGATGAGAAGCCGGAGCCCGGATAATTTGAAACCTGAAATCCATCAGGTGCACTAATCAGGAGATTACCAATTAAATTTATTGAAGAAACTGTATAGTTTTGAACTACAGATGAGGAACCAACCTGTACCAGTCCAAAATCTTGGATACTTTGGGTTATTTCTATCTCAGGATAAGTATTCAGGGTATAGGCATTTTTACTGTAATCTTCTGAATAATTAAAAGCTTTGTCAACGACATACAGTTTGTACCAGTATGATGTTGCAGGGTTTAGGTTGTTGTTATCAAAATAGTTTGTATCTGTACCCATGTAAATAATTACACCATTGCCATATATCCCTTGAATTGTATCTCCTACATTGTAAATTCCTCTTTCATTTGGGTCATCATCATCATCGGGTTTAAAGTCTTTGAAACGAACCAACATGTAACCCCCACTATCAAGGCCCCATTGTGGCGGTGTCCAGGATATGTTAATTGAATTCAGTGTTGTATTATTTACAATCATTGTATCAGTCGGTAAAGGTGCGATATAATCAAAAGTATCAGGATAAACAACAAAGTCGTCAAAATAAAACAATCGGTTATTTACAGCCTCAAATACAATAACGCCATTAGTCTCTGCAACATCGGCCGTTGTTAAAGTTACAGCCATCATTTCCCATTGAGGAAAATCAGGATATTGGAGCCATTGGCTGTAAACAATATTGTTTGTCCCGTTTGGAGAAATGCCTACACGAAGAGCGTCAGCAAAAGAAAAATCGCCATCCATATCTCCCTTCATATAGAACTGAATCGTATAAGTCGTATTTCGTTTAAACTTTGTTCCTACTGTGGAAGAATACATCCGTTTAATATTTGTAGTACTATTATGCTCAAACTCCAAATAATGATCATCAGAGCGTCCTCCAGTATCGCGCACTATGCCCTTATCAGCAACTTGTGTTGTCCAGTATATCTGAGGTCCGCTTATCCCAGATATGTTGGCTAAGGTATCTGGTTGCAGTGAAAAACTACCATTCATTTCCGGAAAAACACCAATTATTTGTTGGGCATGAAGAAAATTAGTTAATAGAAACATTAGGGATAAAATACAATTCCTAAAATAAACACAATATTTTAATTTTCTATCATTTAATTTCGTAGCTCTATTATCAATAGTAGTGTAAAAACTTAACATAAGTAAATATTTTAATAAATAAATAATAAATTTAAATAAAAAGAATAATATATATTTAATACTAATAGAAAGATTTTCCTTTCAGGTATCTTTCATAAAATAATTTCCTAAATATATATAATATTAAGCATAAAAAACAAATAAATAAATTATTTTTTTGTTTTATATTCTTTTTATTTTAATTTTGTTAATTGATTTTTCCCCCTTGATATTGCATAAACTAAGTTCAATCCATTAAAAAACAATATCTTATAATGAATAAAAATACTCCTACTACTATTAAGAGTCAGCTAATAATTATTTTATTTTTCATTTTAGCTGTTAATATTTCACAGACTGCTGCTCAGCCCTTTTACGAAAGAGGAGAAAAAAACAATATTGTTATAGAAGAAAAAGACAAAGGTCTGGAAGAAATTCCGGAACGCTTCAAACAGCATCCTGAATATGGGTTGGTTAAACTTCAAAATCCTGACATGCAGGATAGTTATGAATTAATCCACGAAAGAACTGTTGACAGCCGTTTATTTCAAAACTTAGACGGAGGCTTTACTATTGAAAAAGGCGGACAACCTATGCACTATAAAGATGAAAACGGCTGGTGGCGAACAATTGTAAGAGAACTAGAAGAGGACGATGTTAAACCGCATCTGTTCCACATGAGAAAGCAAGCCCAACCCATTTCCTTTGATGCCAAAACAGCTTGTGTTACCATGTCATTGAATGAGACAGGGCAAAGCATTTCATACGGAAAAACGCGATCATTTATACAATTTGACAGCCATTGGAACAAAATATCAGAAAGAGCAACAAATTCTTTCTTAGCCAATGTAAATAAAGTAGAAGCTTTTGCTGAAGCTGATGAGGTATTTCCCGGCATAGACCTGAATTTAAGTTTTCATTCGTCCCGTGTAAAATCCAATTATACCATCAGCTCCCCGAATCTTATCAACAGTGCTTCACAATGGGTAGTTTTCAGTGAAGAGATTGAAATTCCTGCCGGTTTTGAATTATCTTATGCAGATGTGGTAAATTCAGGATCAGATATCTTTTTTGGAGACCTTGTAATTAAAAATACATTGGGAGAAGAAACAGCAAGAATCAATCAACCCGTTTTTTCAGATTCAGGAAATGACAGGGCAACAAATAACATTGAAGGTGCATATAAGTTTACACAAACAGGTCCAAACACATACCTCATATATATCGTAATACCAAGTTCATGGCTTTTGAACCCTGCCAGAGTATATCCAGTAGTAATAGACCCCGCTGTTACAACAAATTCAGGATCAGTAGTAAATTCTTGTTACTTTCCGACATACCAAAGTAGTAATTTAGCTATAACTGTACCAGCAGGAACCATTACAAATACGTATTTAAGGTGGGATTTCAGAGCCGTTGACGCCACAATAGGCTGGCTTGAAGATCAACGCTCTTACGTATCAGGTCCAAATGGCTCTACCAGTGTTTTTATTGGCTCTGGAGCATATTCCGGTCTTCAAATCTACACAACCAATTCAACCATAGCCAATAACAACGCACACCCTGGTGGCAATATCAATTTTACTTTTTATGCATCACGTGTTTGGGGCGGTTCCGGTTGTAATAACACCTACAATTATTTAGAATACCGATATATTTCTGTTACGTATTACACTTCTACATGCAATAATTTTCAAAATTTCCACAGCAATGTAAACAGTACAGGCTATGCACCCTGCGGTAGCTGGGCCACAACAAGTACAATAGGGCCAGGACAACATCAGTTACATTATGCCTATTATGGATCTTCTTATTCAATAAATACATGCGGTACTTATCCCACTTTTGACAGTCAAATTACAGCCTATCAGGGAGGTTCTTCTGTTGTTTATTATAATGATGATGCAGGGACCAGTTGTTCTTCCAATGGACTGACAGGAAATACTTTAGATTCATGGATAGATTGGACAGCTCCTTTTAATGGATGGGTACAGATACAAGTTACACGTTATAATTGTTTTCCATGGACAGCAGGAGTAGGATCGGCCATTTTACGCATTCGTGAAAATGCGCCTCCTCAGCCTTCAACACCAACGTTGAATCCTCCCGGGGGTTCCTATTGTGCCGGTGCAAATGTTTTACTTGAAACAGTTGGAAATCCGCCGGTGGGTGTTACTTGGTATTGGCAAACATCATCAACAGGAGTTAGCACTACAAACAGTGGATCTTCATTTACAGTAACTAATTCCGGAACATATTATTTACGTCCCCGAACAGGGAGTGGATGCTGGGGCACAGCAAGTGCAGGGGTAACTGTTACATTTTACCCCGGTATTTCAAATAACAGTATAAGTGCCAATCAAACTATTTGTTCAGGGACTTCCCCTGCAACTATAGTTGGTTCGACACCGAGTGGCGGACTTGGAGCCGGCACCTATAATTATGGATGGCAACAAAGCACTGATGGAGGTTTGACATGGGTAAATTCACCTGCTCCTAACACCGGAATCAGTTATTCACCAATAAATCTTACTACAACAACGAGATATAAACGATGGGTGCAATCGGGCCCCTGTCCAGCCAGTGAATCAAATGTCATTATAATAACAGTTCAACCGGTAATAACAGCTGGAACTATAGCTTCTAACCAAAGTATCTGTTATAACACTTCTCCTGCAGCATTTACAGGCACAGCAGCAAGCGGAGGAAACGGGACTTACACCTATCAATGGCAGCATCAAGCCGGATGTACTGGTGCATGGTCAGACATTTCGGGAGCAACAGCCATAACTTATAACTTTACAGGTAATTTAACATCAAATTCGTGTTACAGAAGATTTGTCACAGCCGGTGTATGTCCAGGCGTTAATTCAAATACAATAACAGTAACAGTTTATCCAGATTTAACACCCGGTTCTGTTGCTGCCAATCAATCAATTTGTTACAATACAAGCCCTTCAGCATTTACAAGCACAGCCTTACCAACAGGCGGAACAGGCTCATATAATTATCAATGGCAACTGCAACCTTTATGCAATGGAGGCTGGGCAGACATTACAAGTGCTGTTGCATCAACCTATAATTTTACAGGTAACCTGACACAAACAACCTGTTACAGACGCCAAGTAAAGTCAGGAACATGTGGACCAGTATATTCTAATACAATTACTGTTACAGTTTATGGAGATTTACAAGCGGGAAGTGTTGCTGCCAATCAATCAATATGCTATAATAGCACCCCAAGTGCATTTACAAATACAGCCCTAGCATCAGGAGGAGATGGAGGATATACCTACCAGTGGCAACAACAACCCGGATGCACAGGAAGCTGGACAAATATTTCAGGAGCAACAAGTACAACATATCACCATACAAATAATTTAATCCAAACCACATGTTTCAGAAGAAGGGTTATTAATACCTGTGGCACCGTATATACAAGTACAATTATATTAACTGTTTACCCTGAACAAATACCCGGCACTATTGGCATCAACCAATCAATATGTTATAATACGAGCCCTGCTGCTTTTACTAACATACAAGTTCCAACTGGTGGAACAGGGCCAATAACATACCAATGGCAACAACAACCGGGATGCACCGGTACTTGGTCTAATATTTCAGGAGCTACATCATCTACTTATGACTATACAGGTAACCTAACACAAACGACATGTTATCGTCGATCTACTACAAATACCTGTGGTAGTGCAAATTCCTTTGCTGTAACCGTAACTGTTTATCCTGACTTATCAGCAGGAACTATAGGGTCAAATCAAACAATTTGTGCCGGACAAACAATTAACCCATTTACAAGTATAACTAATGCTGCCGGAGGCTCAGGCAATTACACTTATCAATGGCAAATGACATCTGTAGCGGGTTGTGCTAGTGGATGGACAAACATTCCCGGGACAAACAGTAATGTTTATGCACATACAGGACTTTTACCCCAAACTACTTGCTTCAGGCGTCAAGTTACAGAAACATGCAGCGGACCTATTAATTCAAATACAATAACAGTTACAGTAAATCCTTTACCTGTGCTTTCAATTACCGGGCTTGGAAATACTTATTGTATTGACCAAACCTCTGCTGTGCCTATTGTGGGTTTACCAACAGGAGGAGCTTTTACAGGCAGTGGAATTCAAGGAAATGATTTTTATCCATATCTTGCAGCAGTTGGCAGCAATGTAATTACATATACTTATACTGATGCTAATACATGTACTAACAGCTTGTCACAAACAGTACTTGTAAATGGACTACCAGTTGTAAATTTCACAGGTTTGTCGGGAACATATTGTGAAGATGATAATACCCCTGTTTCATTAAATGGATTTCCAGCAGGTGGTACTTATACCGGACCAGGTATAAGTGGGAATAATTTCGTTCCATCAATAGCCGGTGCAGGTTTTCATCAAATAACTTATGCCTATCAGGATGGTAACGGTTGTGTCAATCAGGAAACACAATCAATCCATGTATCGGGGCTTCCATTAATTACATTAACAAATCTTGCACCCACTTACTGTATTGATGACACAACAGAAATTCTGAATGGCTTTCCTTCGGGAGGCTCTTTCAGTGGGCCAGGTGTAACAGGCAGTAATTTCAACCCTCAAAATGCCGGAACTGGCACCCACAGCATATCTTATACTTATATAAATGGTTATGGGTGTCAAAACACTGTAAGTGTACAAACTATAGTCTATCCCTCTCCTATTGTCAGTATAAGTGGTTTACAATCCGAATACTGTCAGAATAGTGCCCCTATCTCTCTAACAGGAATTCCTTCCGGTGGTACATTTTCCGGAACAGGTGTAAGTAATAATACATTCTACCCCTCCATAACAGGGATTGGCAATCAAACAATAACCTACACATATACAAATGCCAATAATTGCTCAAATTATTCAAATCAAAATGTAAACGTTATTCCTTCACCTGATGTAAACCTTGTTTTACCATTTTACGAAATCTGTTCGGATAATAATGTTATTTTACTTAATGGAGGTACTCCGACAGGAGGTACTTATTCGGGGCCGGGAGTAAGCGGAAATGAACTAAATCCCAGTATCGCAGGCATTGGATTTCATTATATAACATACACATATACCAACTCAAGTAATTGTACTGATAATGACAGTGCTTATGTATTAATTACACAAGCTCCTATAGCATATGCAGGTGAAGATATAGATATTTGTGCCAATACCCAAACGACTTTAAGTGCTACAGGAGGTGATTTTTACATCTGGTCAACGACTGAAACTACCCCTGAAATCAGCATCAGTCCATCTTATACAACCACCTACACTGTTACAGTATATAATTCTTCCAACAACTGTACTGCAACAGATGATGTTATTATAACTGTAACACCCGTTCCAGAGGTAGAACTAACAATTGATGGACAAAGTAATCTATTGAATTTCGGACAATATGTTACATTTATTGCGAACCCGACTACTTACGACAATTATGATTTTTATATTAACAATATGCTTGTCCAATCTAGTCTTCTGAACACATACTCCACCAATGTTATTTTCAATGATACTTTAATAAGTGTAATTCCCATGCATGATAATTGTGTTGGAGAGCCCTACTTTTTACATCTGAATATCAAACCAATATCTAATGCATTTACACCAAATGGAGACAGTAAGAATGACAGATTTATGGCTGGATACGATTTAACCATCATGAATAGATGGGAACAAGTCTTATATCAGGGTTTTGATGGTTGGGACGGCACTTTTAACAATATATCTGTTGTTGAAGGCACCTATTTTTACATTATCCGGTTTACAGATTCTAACAACGACATTATTATAAAAAAAGGCTCTGTAACACTGATTCGTGAAAAATAAAGAGATGCCTTTATAATTTTTCTCTTTATTATTCTTGTTTTCAATTAGGAATAATAACACTTTGTTTTGCCGATATTTATAATTTTAGTTTAATCTAAAAAATATATCGTTAAAAAAAATTTTTTCCACTTTTTTCAATCAATATTAAACATTAATTTATATTATTTTAGTAACATTATTTGCATTATTTTTTTTTAATCAAATAGGTTATATTTATTTTGTATATGATTTTTTTTATTTTAATTTTGCTATTTGTTTTATTCAATATTAATTACCTATTAGCAACCTTTACATACAAGCTTTTAACATGAGTATATTTAAGATTTTCACACCTCATAAGCAAACTATACTTTTATACTTTTTTATTTTTTTTTCAAGCATTTTAGTATCTCAAACCAATCCCTTTTATGAGCGACCGGCAGATGATTCTGAAATAAATGAATTAAAGAATAAGGAGCTTATTGAAATACCTGAAAGATACAAACTTCATCCAGAGTATGGGAAGACTAAGCTAGAAAATCCAGACAATCAGGACAGCTACGAATTAATTCATGAAAGGACTGTTGACAGTCGTTTATTTCAGAATTTAGATGGAGGTTTTACTCTTGTAAAAAGCGGACAACCCATGCACTACATTGATGACCAGGGTTGGTGGCGTACAATCGAAAAGGAATTTGAAGAGGATGATGTTAAACCACAACTGTTTCACATGAAGAAACAAGCACAACCTATTTCTTTTGATGCCAGAACAGCTTATATTACCATGTCATTAAATGAAACAGGACAAAGCATTTCATACGGGAAATCAAGATCATTTACACAATTTGACAGCAACTGGAATAAAATTACAGAAAGAACATCAAATACATTTCTTGCAAATGTAAACAAAGCTGATGCACTAGCTGAAGTAAATGAGATATTTCCCGGTATTGACATGAATTTTACTTTTAATTCATCTCAGGTAAAAACCAATTACACCATAAGTTCAAGTAATCTCATAAACAGTGCATCACAGTGGGTAGTTTTCAGTGAAGAAATTGAGATACCTTACGGTTTTGAATTAACCTATGCAGATGCCATGTCATCAGGGTCAGATGTTTTTTTTGGAGACCTTATTGTTAAAAATTCTTTGGGTAATGAAACTGCAAGAATCAATCAACCTGTTTTTTCAGATTCAGGAAATGACAGAGCAACCAATAATATTGAAGGGGCATATAAGCTGACACAAACAGGACCAAACACATATCTCATATATGTAGTAATACCCACATCATGGCTTTTGGATCCAGCAAGAATATATCCTGTGGTAATTGATCCATCTGTTAGTACAAGCTCATCTGCAATTATAAACACTTGTTTTTATCCAACCTACCAAAGCAGTAGTTTGTCTATAACAGTACCTATCGGAATTATAACTAATACGTATTTAAGATGGGATTTTATTGCAGTTGATGCAACGGTTGGCTGGTTAGAAGACCAGCGTTCCTATGTTTCGGGTCCAAGTGGTTCTACGGGCATTTTCTACGGTACAGGGACATATGGAGGACTTCAGACATACACAACAAATTCAACAATAGCTAACGGCTCATCAACTGGAGGTAATATTAATTTCACTTTTTATGCATCTCGTGTTTGGGGTGGTTCCGGGTGTAATACCACATATAATTATTTAAATTACCGCTATATTGAAGTAACTTATTATGCCACAGTGTGTAACAATTTTCAGAATCATCACAGTAATGTCAATGGGACAGGTTATGCTCCATGTGGTTCATGGTCTTATACAAACACAATTGGTCCCGGACAACACCAATTACATTATGCTTTTTATGGTTCTTCCTACTCAATTAATACATGCGGAACAAATGCAACTCCATCCTTCGACACCCAAATAACAGCTTATCAGGGAGGATCCACGGTTGTATATTATAATGACGACGGCAGCAATGCATGTACTGATAATGGCTTTGCAAGTGGTTATTTGGATTCGTGGGTAGATTGGACGGCACCTTTTAATGGGTGGGTTCAAATTCAGATTACGCGGTATAATTGTTACTCTTGGTCAGCAGGTGTGGGCTCAGCGATTTTGCGTGTACGCGAAAATCCGCCACCACAGCCCTCAGCACCTACAATAGATCCTCCCGGTGGCACCTATTGTGCCGGAGCTAATGTCTTACTTGAGGTTGTGGGAAATCCACCTGTTGGAGTAACATGGTATTGGCAAACATCAGCAACAGGGACTAGCACGGTAAATAGTGGTTCAACATATTCAGCAACTACTACAGGGACATATTATGTTCGTCCCCGCACTGCAAGTGGTTGCTGGGGTACAGCAAGCCCTGGGGTTACAGCAACATTTTTTCCAGGCATCTCAAACAACAGTATAAGTGCCAATCAAACAATTTGCTCAGGGAATTCCCCCTCAACACTTATCGGCTCCTCGCCAAGTGGAGGACTTGGTGCCGGCACCTACAATTATGGTTGGCAAATAAGTACTGACGGAGGATTTACGTGGGTTGATGCCCCTGCACCCAATACAGGAATTAATTATTCTCCTATAAACTTAACCACAACTACCAGATATAAGCGATGGATTCAATCCGGACCTTGCCCAGCAAGTGAATCCAATGTGGTTATTATAACTGTCGAACCCACTATAGATGGAGGAACAGTAGCTTCTAACCAAAGCATTTGCTATAATACGACTCCAGCAACATTTACAGGAACATCTGCCAGTGGTGGAAATGGGACTTATGCCTATCAATGGCAGCAACAACCGGCATGTTCTGGTGCATGGTCAAACATTACCGGAGCAACAGCAATTACTTATAATTATACCGGCAATTTAACACAAACTACATGCTACAGAAGATGGGTATCATCTGGGGTTTGTCCGGGGACAAATTCAAATAGCATTACAGTTACGGTTTATCCAGATCTTACACCAGGTTCTGTAGCTACCAATCAATCAATATGTTATAACACTAGTCCTTCTGCATTTACAAGCACCACTTTACCATCAGGGGGTACGGGTTCCTATAATTACCAATGGCAACAACAACCCTTGTGTAGTGGAGGCTGGGCAGACATCACTGGCGCAACAGCAACTACTTATAACTATACCGGCAATTTAACACAGACAACTTGTTACAGAAGGCGTGTGATGTCGGGTAGTTGCGGACCTGTTTATTCTAACACAATAATCGTTACAGTTCACGGAAATCTTACTCCAGGAATCGTTGGATCAAATCAATCCATTTGTTATAATACAAGTCCGGCTGCATTTACAAATATTGCCATGCCATCAGGCGGAACAGGTGCATTAGACTTACAATGGCAACTACAACCAGGATGTACCGGTGCTTGGTCAAATATTTCGGGAGCTACAGCATCAACTTATAACTATTCAAGTAATTTAATCCAAACTACATGCTTCAGACGAAGAGTAACAAATACCTGTGGAATAGATTATTCTAATACTATTCAGGTTACTGTTTATCCAAGTCTTTCAGGAGGTGCAGTAGGAAATGACCAAACTATTTTCTACAATACAAGCCCCGCAGCATTTACAAGCATATCATCACCAACAGGAGGTACAGGTCCTTTTACATATCAGTGGCAAATTCAACCTGGTTGTTCAGGAGCATGGTCAAATATTTCCGGAGCTACGTCATCTACTTACGATGAAACAGGAAATCTGACTCAGAATACTTGTTATAAACGCATTGCCATTAATTCATGCGGGAATTCAAGTTCAAATACAGTTACTGTCACTGTTTTTGGTTCAGTTACAGGAGGTACGATAGGAAATAACCAAACTATCTGTTACAACACAACACCTGCAACATTTATTAATATCACTTCACCCTCTGGAGGAAGTGGCTCATATACTTATCAATGGCAGATACAACCTAGTTGTTCAGGAGCATGGTCAAACATTTCCGGTGCTACAAGTGATATTTACACACATACAAGCCCGCTTACTCAAAACACATGTTTCTTAAGGATAGCAACTTCCGGTGGTCAAAGTGCCATTTCAAATACTATTACAGTAACAGTTTATTCTAATCTTGTTGCAGGATCTGTTGCTTCGAATCAGACAATCTGTTACAATACAAGTCCCGCTGCATTTACAAGCTCTTCTCTTCCAACAGGTGGTACAGGTACATACACCTATCAATGGCAAACTCAGCCCGGTTGTTCAGGCGGGTGGTCAAATATTTCGGGAGCCACGGCATCTACTTACAATTATACAGGTAATCTGACCCAATCGACTTGCTATAGAAGAGTTGAAACATCAGGGACTTGCGGTTCTGTTTTTTCTAACATCATTAATGTAACAGTTCATGGTAATTTAAGTGCGGGAACTGTTGCGGCAAACCAAACCATTTGTTACAATACAAGTCCTGCCGCATTTACAAATTCCGTAAGTCCTTCCGGTGGTACAGGGACATACACTTATCAATGGCAACAGCAAGCAAATTGTACAGGAGCTTGGTCAAATATCTCAGGAGCAACAACCTCAACATATGATGTAACAGGAAATCTAACTCAGACAACTTGCTACAGCAGGGTTGTTACTTCAAGTCCGTGTGGCTCTACCAATTCTAATACCATAACAGTAACTGTTAATTCAAATCTTTCAGGTGGAAGTATCGGAAGTAATCAAACTATCTGTTATAACACAACACCGGCCTCTTTTACAAATACCTCAAGCCCCTCAGGTGGCACAGGAACTTTTACTTATCAATGGCAAATTCAACCCGGATGTTCAGGAGCATGGTCAAATATATCAGGTGCAACAAGTGACATTTACAGCCATTCAACACCACTTACTCAAAACACATGTTTTATTCGTATTGTTACATCCGGAAGCTGCGGTTCTGCAAATTCAAACACACTGACAATAACAGTTTATCCAAATCTTGTTGCAGGTTCAGTGGCTGCGAATCAAACAATCTGTTACAATACAAGTCCCGCTGCATTTACAAGCACATCTCTTCCAACTGGTGGTACAGGTACTTACACATACCAATGGCAAACTCAGCCCGGTTGCTCAGGTGGGTGGTCAAATATTTCGGGAGCTACAGCATCTACTTACAATTATACAGGAAATCTGACCCAATCGACTTGCTACAGAAGAGTTGAAACATCCGGGACTTGCGGTTCTGTTTTTTCTAACATCATTAATGTAACAGTTCATGGTAATTTAAGTGCTGGAACTGTTGCAACAAACCAAACCATTTGTTACAATACAAGTCCTGCCGCATTTACAAATTCTGTAAGTCCTTCGGGTGGTACAGGAACATACACTTATCAATGGCAACAGCAAGCAAATTGTTCAGGAGCTTGGTCAAATATCTCAGGAGCAACAGCTTCAACATATGATGTAACAGGAAATCTAACTCAAACAACTTGCTACAACAGGGTTGTTACTTCAAGTCCGTGTGGCTCTGCCAATTCTAATACTATAACTGTAACTGTTTACCCTAACCTATCAGCTGGAACAATAACAGCAAGTCAAACGATATGTTACAATCAGGTTCCAGCAGGCTTTTCAAGCAGTAGTAATGCTTCAGGTGGATCCGGTGTCTATACCTATCAATGGCAAATTCAACCCGGATGTTCAGGGGCATGGCAAGATATTCCAGGAGCAAACAGCAATATCTTTTCATACACAAGCCCATTGACACAAAACACTTGTTTCAGAAGAGTAGTGAGCAATGTTTGTGGTACCCTAAATTCAAACACATTAACAATAACAGTTAATCCTTTACCAACCGTAAGTTTTTCAGGTTTAGCCGGTCCATATTGTATTGACCAGATATCACCAGTACCTTTAGTTGGGTCCCCTCCAGGAGGAACATTTAGTGGCAATGGTATTTCAGGCAATAATTTTATTCCATATTATGCAACAGTAGGAAGTAATTTAATTACTTATACCTATACAGATGGAAACGTTTGTACAAACAGCACATCCCAATATGTAACGGTAATAGGGTTACCTATTGTTAATTTTACCGGACTTGCTGCAACCTACTGTGTTAATCAAAGTACCCCTGTAACTTTAATAGGATTTCCTACCGGAGGTACATTTAGCGGGCCCGGCATTTCCGGTAATACTTTCATTCCTTCACTAGCTGGTGCAGGAGTTCACACAATAACATATATCTATTCAGATGCTAATGGTTGTACGAGCTCAAAATCACACACAACTCAAGTTATTGCTTTACCTGCATTAACATTCAGCGGTTTAGCCCCCCACTATTGTATTAATTCCAGCCCTGTTTCTTTATCAGGATTTCCCGCAGGAGGTACTTTTACAGGAAATGGTATTTCAGGTAACACATTCAATCCAACAAATGCAGGTCCCGGAAACCATACAATAACTTATACGTATTTAGATGTTAACGGTTGTTCAAATTTTATCCAACAAACTACCAATGTACATAATTTACCTGTTGTTTCCTTTAGTGGTTTGAATACTAATTATTGTCAGGATGCATCAGGAACTTTATTAACAGGGAGTCCAACCGGAGGAGTTTTTAGTGGAATAGGGATCAGTGGAAATACATTTTACCCAATTATTGCTGGACAAGGTAATCACACAATCACTTACACTTACAGCGACGGATATAATTGTTCAAATTTCAGCTCACAAGTTACGAATGTATATGCACCATTTCTCCCGGGAAGTGTAGGCAATAACCAAACAATTTGCTATAATAGTACTCCAGCTGCATTTACAAATACAAGCTCCCCATCAGGAGGAACAGGTACATATACATATCAGTGGCAGCAGCAACCCAATTGCACGGGAGCATGGTCAAATATAAGCGGAGCAACAAGTTCAACATTAAATTATTCCGGCAACTTAACACAAACGACTTGCTTCAGAAGGCAAGTAAGTAATCCTTGTGGAATATTAACCTCAAATACAATTGAAATAAGTGTTTATCAAAGCCTTACTTCCGGTAGTATCAGTGCTGACCAAACAATATGTTATAACACAAGCCCTGCTGCATTTTCGAATATCACCTCCCCCAGCGGTGGCAATGGCACATATACCTACCAATGGCAACAACAACCAGGTTGTTCGGGTGCATGGTCAAATATTTCAACTGCTACTGCTTCAACTTATTCAGTCGCAGCTAATCTGACACAGACTACCTGCTACAGAAGAATAGCTTTTTCTGGTTCATGCGGTTCTGCAATTTCAAATTCGATTACTGTTACAGTTCATGGCAACCTTACTCCCGGTTCTGTGGCAGCAAACCAAACCATTTGCTACAATGCACTTCCTGCTCCTTTTACAAATTTAACTTCTCCTACAGGTGGCACAGGTACATTCTCCTATCAATGGCAGATTCAGGCTAACTGCTCAGGTGCATGGTCGAACATTACAGGAGCAAATAGCGATATGTATGCACATACAACAACATTGACTCAAAATACCTGTTTCAGAAGGGTTGTTACTTCGGGTTCCTGTGGTTCAGCCAATTCTAACACCCTCAGTGTCACTGTTTATGCAGATCTTACAGCCGGTAGTGTTGGTAGCAATCAAACTATTTGTTATAATACAAGCCCTGCTGCATTTACTAACATCACATCTCCAACAGGTGGAAACGGAACATTTACTTATCAGTGGCAAGTACAACCCGCTTGTACAGGCGGCTGGTCTGACATCTCAGGAGCAACAGCATCCACCTATGATGTAACAGGTAACATCACTTCAAATTCTTGTTACAGAAGGATTGTGACATCAGGTTCATGCGGTTCTGCAATTTCAAATTCTATTAATGTTACTGTTTATAACGATATTACTGCCGGTTCTGTAGGAAACGATCAAACAATTTGTTATAATACAAGCCCTGCTGCATTTTCGAATATCACCTCCCCCAGCGGTGGCAATGGTACTTATACCTACCAATGGCAACAACAACCAGGCTGTTCGGGTGCTTGGTCAAATATTTCTACTGCTACTGCTTCAACATATTCAATCGCAGCTAATCTGACACAGACTACCTGCTACAGAAGAATAGCTTTTTCTGGTTCATGCGGTTCTGCAATTTCAAATTCGATTACTGTTACAGTTCATGGCAACCTTACTCCCGGTTCTGTGGCAGC